>NZ_CP076039.1:0-675416 GCF_014529625.1 Candidatus Pelagisphaera phototrophica | reverse complement strand
AGGGACTCGCTCGCCCCGATTTCACCCGCAACAACTTGAAATCCTTCACTTTTTAAAGAACCCACGGTATCTGCTAAATTTTCAATCGGCAAGATGGGCAAATGAAAGAGACCACCCATCGTGGCTCTTACGAGTTTTCCGTTTTCCTTTTCCGGACACCCCTTCCCCATGAGAACCGCATCAGCCCCAAACCAATCACACCCTCGAACAATCGCACCGCAATTTCCCGGGTCGCTAACCGCATCCAAGACTACCAAACAACCCTCAATTTTTGTCCTGAGAGAGGCTTCAACGCTTCCCCAATCATAATGTAAGCGATCGGCAATCCCAATCACTCCCGAGTTTGTCTTCGTTTCTCCCAGAGCCTTCAGCTGTGATTCGCTTGCCAAGTAGACCTTATCTGAATGCTGAGTGGCTTTAGCCAGAACCACTCGGTCCTCATCACTCAACTTTCGGGATCCATCATATACCACCGCGTTAAGATGCACACCGGATTTGATGGCCTCCTCCAGCAAGTGCCACCCTTCAATAATGAATCGGTTTTCGATCTCCCTGTTTTTCTTGCTGTGTAACTTTCGAAAGACCGAAAGCTTGGCTTTTGAAAGCGGTTCTGCCATCTTGCCCCCATCAAGCATTGTCACTTCCGCTTGTCCATAGAAAAGCTGGAGTCGCTACACTTGGAAATGATATTTGCACATTCAAGAGGAAGGAGATGGAGCGGCAGATAATACATGTGGATATGGACTGTTTCTACGCAGCAATCGAGGCTCGAGACAATCCGTCCTTGAGGCGAGAGCCTATCGCCGTGGGTAGCAAAAGTTCGAGAGGGGTACTGACTACATGCAACTATGAAGCTCGAAAATTTGGTATCCACTCGGCAATGCCAAATTTTATCGCAGTACGAAAATGCCCCCACCTCGTTATTTTACCAGTAAGATTCGAGGTATATAGATTCGAGTCCAAACGCATTAGATCCATTCTCAATCAATACACCAATCTAGTAGAGCCCCTTTCGCTCGACGAAGCCTACCTAGACGTATCGAGCGATGAACGAAACGCGGTTTCAATCGCCAACGATATCCGAAGACAGATAAGACGCGTCACTGGACTGTCGGCTTCCGCAGGAGTCGCTCCCAACAAAATGCTCGCTAAAATCGCTAGCGACTGGAAGAAGCCCAATGGCCTGTTCCATCTCGCTGCGGACGAAATATCCGAATTCATGTCGAGTCTCCCTGTATCTAAGATCTGGGGAATCGGAAAGAAGGCAGAAGAAAAGCTACTAGCAAAAAACATACGGACATGCGGTGATCTTCAGTCCTACAGCTCTTTAGAGCTTACACATTTATTCGGTAAATTCGGCGGTGAGCTTTACGACTTGTGTCGAGGGATCGACCATCGTCCCATCGTCTCCCACCGTATTCGTAAATCCATTAGCGTTGAAAGGACTTTCTCGGCCAATCTCGAATCGCTCGAGGCTTGCGCGGAAAAGGTTCAGTCTCTCTTATTGGAACTCGAAGAGGACTTGTTCCGAATCAAAGTGGATCGGAAGATCGCGAAGCTTTTTTTAAAGCTGAAGTTCTCCGACTTTTCCAAAACGACCGTCGAGCGAGTGGGTCTTGCGATCAACGAGTCTTCTGCCCAAACCCTGTTACGAGAAGCCTTCGGCCGTAAGGCTTTGCCTGTGAGGCTTATCGGAATTGGCGTTAGGCTCGCGACCCATCAAGCGAGCCAATCAAAACAGCTCGAGTTCGAGTTTCAAAACTAGCCTTTTCCTTTTGTGTTCAACGGATAACTCTCAGGGCTTGCTCTCTAGATCTTTTCAACGAACATCGACCTTTCTATGTTTTAAGTCATGCTTGAGCGAAAACGCATTCTATTGATACTGACAGGCAGCATCGCGGCATACAAATCGCTCGACCTCATTCGTCTGCTCACAAAGGCCGGTGCCTCGGTTGAGGGCGTGTTGACCGAGGGAGGAAAGCAATTTGTAACTCCCCTTTCCGTCGAAACCCTCACCGGAAAAAAAGCACACGTCGAAATGTGGGATTCCCAAGCCTACGAAATGAGCCACATCGAACTTTCCCGTCGAGCGGATTTGATTGTCGTGGCTCCGGCAACCGCTAACTTCATTTCAAAAATGGTACGAGGCGAAGGAGACGATCTCGCTTCCACCCTAATACTGGCGAAGAATAAGCCAGTCATTCTCGCCCCTAGCATGAATGTGGAAATGTGGGAAAACCCTGCTTTTCAACGCAATCTTGAAATTGCGAAATCCGATGGAGCCACAGTCATTCCTCCACAAGCTGACATGTTGGCCTGTGGAGAAATCGGTATGGGTAAGATGGCTGAGCCGGGTTCGATAATGGAAGTGATCGACGACCATTTCCGGCTTGCATCAACTCTCGAAGGGAGACGCGCCATCGTCACGTCTGGAGGCACGATCGAACGCATTGATAGCGTGCGACACATTAGCAACTTTTCTTCCGGCAAGCAGGGTAATGCCATCGCAATTGCTCTTGCCCAGTCAGGTGCGAAGGTAACTCTGGTTTTGGGCAAGAACAGTATCGGTCCGGCAAGCCACCCAAATCTGGAGGTTCTCGAGGTCGTATCAGCCGAAGAAATGCATGAATCGGTCCACAAAGCCCTGCCCGCAGACATTTTCGTTGGATGTGCCGCAGTGTGTGACTTTAAGGTCGTCAATCCTTCCGATCGAAAAATCAAAAAGTCCGAAGGATTGAATATCAAGTTTGCCGAGAACCCAGACATCGTCCGTTCGGTAGGTAAACTGGGGCCTACTGATCGTCCCGCAGTGGTCGTCGGATTCGCTGCAGAAACAGAAGAACTGATAGACAACGCTCAAGCGAAGCTAGATATCAAAGGCTGCGACTTGATTGTCGCTAACAACGTCTCAGGTGGTTCCGTTTTCGGTCAGGACGATAATACTGCTCACTTCGTAACTCCTGAAGGGTCGGTCGAACTAGGGACACTAAGCAAAAGACAACTCGGACAGGAGATATCCCTATGGATTTTTGAACGTCTCAGAAGGTAAAATTTGGCAGTACACGGGCCGATGGGGATCATGCTCCCAAAGCCAGTGCGAGCTGTGAAAAATCAGTGAAAGTCGCTTGAAGGGTGCCTTCCCCCCATTGGATTCGCCTTTTCTGCTCTCTTTCTCACCGAGGCACACGTTATAAAAACTGAGGAGGCTTCCCAAAAATGGCTTCCCGTATCGCCCACAGATACAGTCAAATGAGTTCGGAGGCAAAGAGAGCAATCAAGATACTGATTGCTGATAAAGACCCTTCTTTCCTCGATTCGATTAGCAACGCTCCATCGATCATCCAGGAAGGATGGCAACTGCGTACCCTACAGGATGGAGAAGAAGCAGCCGCTTCCCTAGCTGCGGATCAAGCAGATATCGTACTCACCAGCCTAGACCTTCCCAAGACCTCTGGCGACATACTTCTATCAAACGTTAAACGGGAATACCCAAATTCGCTTAGGTTTCTAGTTCACGACCAGTCTGACAAAGAATCGTTAAAGAAAGGGACGGGTCTGGCCCACCTCTATATCGAGAGACCCATCTCACCAGAGGACCTCGTAACCGAGATCAAGCATGTCTTTAACACTCAGTTGAGAATTCGACGCAAAGAGGTTATTGAAATCGTTCGGGACACAAAACAGCTCCACGTCAACACGGAGCCAATGCAGCAGCTTCTTAAAACCTCCGATGATCCCAATTGTGGAATAGATGATTTCGCTCCTGTGATACGGCAGCATCCGACAGTAGTTGCTACCATTCTTCAAGTTGCCAACACCGCTTTTCTCGGAGCTGGTGGCCGAGTGGAAACCATTGAGGAAGCCCTCCAGATGCTGGGCATGGACTTCGTTCGTAATCTCGCAATTACTGAGTTAGCGAAAAAGCAGCTAAGTCTTTCTCCTGGGCTGCAAGAGATCGCCAACGCGGTGTTGAAGCATTGCATCGAGACCAGTCACAGCGGACTGCAGATGGGAAAGTTTGGGGTGAACGTGAAGCAGACTCAAGCGCTTTCCAGTATCACTCTTCTCCATGACCTTGGAAAATTAGTTCTCTTGGCAAACAAACAAGAAGAATATGCTGACCTAATGGGGAGATCCATCGAGAACAACCGGCCATTGTGGCATTTGGAGCAAGCCATATTCGGTTGCGACCATGCTGCCATCGGAGGTTTACTCTTCACAATGTGGGGACTCCCGGAAAATATCGTTAGAGCCACAACATGGCATCATGAACCCGCAGCTTTTGCTTCAAATGAGTTTTGCTACGTTACCCTATTGCATTTCGCCAACTCCGCCGCTCATGTTAAAAACGAGATGCCTTTCTACTGCGGGGATGAGCTGATTCCTGAGGTTGCCGAGAAGGCTCGACTACCAATCGAATACGTCAAGGAACTGGACTGACTTCGCCTAATACTCCAGGGCGCAACGCAGCGCTTCGACGATGTGTTCTCGGCTGTAGCCCTGCCGTATTTTGGCCAATGCTCCCATTCTTAGCTGGTGCCACAAGGGTTCTTCCGAATAAACACGAACACAAGCATCCGCGAAGGCCCCTGCGGTATGTGCCGAGATTAACTCCTCTTCGGTCCATCCAAGCTGGCTCCTTGCAAGAGTAGTCGCCACAACGGGGATACCCTTCGAAGCGGCTTCAATGATCTTTAGAGGTATACCCGCCGCAAACCGAGCGGGTGCAATGAACACTCGGCATTTTTCATACCACTCACTGAGGTCTTCCACGAATCCTAAAAAGACTTCTGAATCCGAGGCATACTTCATCAATTCATCTGAATGGTATCTGCCGGCGCAATACAGCTTTATGTCCTGCCCCAGTTTTGCTCGAATTAGCGGGAGGGAATTTTCAATAAAGTCAATCAAACCTATCGCGTTTGGGGCCGAATCCGAGTGAACCGCCCCCACAAAAAGTATCCCTTCTCTCTCTGCAAATGACCTAACCGCTGGCTCAATTGTCGAGTGATGCCTAAGCATGATCACCTTGGAGAATCCCAGTGAAGCAAATTGCTTTCGTTCGTGCTCGGATATCGATAGTATTACATCCGCAATCACCGCCAGCTTCAATTCCGCTTTTAGCAGTTGTCTCTCTTCCGACTCGGAAAACGGTTCCCCATTGTATAGCGCCTCGTTTATCTCTCGGTTAGCGAAAATAGCCTCGGCGTCGTATATCAAACGCAAGTCTGGTCTTTTGCTTTTTGTATCTTCAATTATGCGACCAATAGAATTAAGATTATTGGGTCGCGAAATGATGACAGTATCATACTCTTTCCATTTTCTCTGCCAAAATTCATCGAAACCTTCCGCCCCAACTCCTAAGGCCACTTCAACTTCTCGAGGTGTATCTTTGTACACATCCATAAAGTCGCTCGTCGTAATAAAAGTGGGAAGCAGAGTTACGGAATGCCCCAGTTCAATCAGAGTCCGCAGCATTTCCTTCGTCCTGGGAAACCCTGCTCCCATGTGGGCGAAAGGAGGAGCGTCTTCAACCCAAAGTATCCGCTGCCCTCTCGCACACTCATGAACCGTATCTAATTCGAAATCACTTTGAGAGGGGAAACTAGCGAGCTCTAACTCGCGAATCAACAAAAGCCTATTTCTATTTGCCGCCATCAATTTAGCGGCCTTTTCCCAAGAGTCTCGGTACTCCAGATTTCTGGTCGCTACACTGCAAGGATCGTAAACGGTCCTCTTCCCAGCACGATTGAGCCTCAAGCATAGGTCAACGTCTTCGTAGTACTCATCCAAGAAAGACTCATCGAATCCTCCGATCGACTGAAAAGTCTCTTTTGTAATTCCCAAGTAGGCTCCTGAGCAAAACGCTACATCTCTTTTGTACTGCACACGATAGTCGTCCGGATTCCAGCCTCTTCCTACTGATCGGCAAATTCCACTGGAATTCAAAAGCGATCCCGACTCAATGAGGACTCCATCTCCGTCCAGCAACATGGCTCCAACGGCTCCCACCCCGCCATCATTATTCAAGGCGTTCAGTGTCGCGCAAATCGCATCCTTCCTTACGCACACGTCGTCCTTCAAAAAAATGATATTTGCACTTCGCGCTACATTCGCGCCCTGATTCCAAGCGTCAGAGTAGCTTACGATTTCCGGACAACGCACCTTCACAACGGTCTTTAATCGATCGAGCAAAAGGGCAATCAACTCACGAGGGCTCGACTCAACGACTACTACAACCTCCATCCGGACGGATTCCGAAAGGCAAAGCGCCTCTAGGCAACGAAATAGGAATGGAGCTGGGTTACGCGAAGCGATTACTATGGTTACTTCTGGCTCCACCACGTGATCAAATTTCAGTTCTTCTCCCTTTTCCAGAATTAAACCGAGCGAACGCTTCGCTCGCTTGTAGCAATCTGACTCTCCTTTTGGACTAGAATCTAGCATTTAGTAATGACTAGCTCGGATGACACAGATTGAATCTGCGTGAGCAAGCCAAATGCCTAGATTACTCTGAGCAAATGAATCGGGTAATCGTACAAGGGAATCCGCTTTTGACCGTTAAGAGGTTGGAGTTGACCCGCCCTTTGATTCTAGACGTTCGTAAGTACTCTCAATGGCTTCTTCTAGCTCAATGGGCTTAAACGGCTTGGTCAGGTAGTCGTCCATCCCAGCTTCGTAGCACTTCTCTTTATCTTCTCGCATAGCGTTTGCGGTCAGCGCAACAATTCTCGGTCTCGCATCACCCCACTTGGCGATTATTTGCCTCGTAGCTTCAAGACCGTCCATTTCCGGCATTTGAATATCCATGAATACAAGGTCATAAGAACTCTGCTCAAGAGCCTTTATCGCTTCAAGGCCGTTATTCGCCATTTCAATCTTGTAACCAATTTTCTTAAACAACCTAGTTGCAACCTTCTGGTTTACGATATTATCCTCAGCAAGCAAGATAGAAATCGGCATTCTCTCTCCTAGTTTCTCAGAAGTTTTCTCGGTCTTTTTTACCGTCTCCTCCGCTAACCCTACGGAATCCATGAGATTGCGTTTCGTATTCGCAAGCTTACAAGGCTTTAATTGTGACAACACCTTGCCAGACACACCGCTGCCAGCATGAAGACTCCCCAACGGACCAGATATCACTACAGGCAAATTCGAATTCCCTGTGCCTTTTCGAACGCTTTCAACTAATTCATTCGTATCTAATCCATCGATACCCGATTCCACATAAGCCAGAAGCAGATTCGAAGACTCAACTTCAATATTCTCAAGATCAGCCAACGACTCCAGACCAATCGATTCTAATCCAAGGTGTTCAACCTGGCTCCTCAAGGACTCTCGACTGAATGCGTTGTGCTCAACAATCAAAGCATTCTTTCCCTCAAATTCGCCCACAGTCTTCGTTCCTGCAGGAAGCGATTCAATAGCAGATTTGCGGAACTCAACCGTGAAGTGGAACGTCGACCCCTCCTCTACTGCGCTCTCCACCCACATCGATCCACCCATTAACTCGGCCAGGTTCTTGCTGATCGACAAACCAAGACCGGTGCCACCATACTTTCTAGTAGTTGAGGCATCCACCTGACTAAACGAATCGAAGAGTGTATCTACTCTATCCGCAGGAATACCAATTCCCGTATCACGTATTGAGAACTGGGCCTTCAAACGATCATCGCTCTTTTCCACAAGGGAAACTCGAACACAAACGCCCCCTTTTCCCGTAAACTTTACCGCATTGCCAATCAGGTTCATCACAACTTGCCGTAAACGCGTAGGGTCTCCGAGCAGCGTAGTTTCCATCGACTTGTCGATCACATATGCGATGTCCAAACCTTTTTCGGTCGCCTGTAAGGCGAGAGTATCAACTGCCTCCTCTACACAATCGCGAAGGTCAAAGAGGGTACTCTCGATCTCGAGTTTTCCGGATTCGATCTTCGAAAAGTCTAGAATGTCATTTATAACGACAAGCAACGCCTCGCTACTGGCACGGATTGTATCCACGCATTCGCGCTGCTCGCGATCAAGGTCCGTGTCACTTACCAAGCCGGTCATACCGATGATGCCATTCATCGGAGTCCGAATTTCATGGCTCATGTTGGCGAGAAAATAACTCTTAGCCTCGTTCGCCTCTTCTGCCTGCCGCATTGCGGCCCTTAGCTGCTCTTCAGAACGTTTCTGCTCCGTTATCTCATGAAAGAACCAAACCCTTCCATACGATTCACCTAGAGGTGAGCATATCGGGAAGGAAGCTTGCTCAAAAATTCTTCCGTCGTTCAACTCGAGCAGATCTTTTACTGTCTCGGTTTCACTCGCAGAAATTGAATTCGCCTTATCCAAGAACGCTTGAGGTTCAGGCATCAGTTCCGATGCGGTCTCCCAGATTTTCGCAGGGTCTCCCGCGTCCATAACACTTGGAGAAAGCGACCAGATTTCGTGAAAACGCTTGTTGTAGTTCGATACGATACCTCGTTCATTTACTACCAGAATTCCATCCGTCGATGCCTCGGATTGTGCTTTCAATACGGAGTTGTAGCGCTTCAACAAATTCTGGCGCCGTTTGTTGTGAGTGACATCAGTACCAGTGGCAACGATTGCGGTAATCCGTCCTTTGTCATCGCGCACGGCAACTGTTCTAAAGTAGACATCAAGCACTCTACTTGACTCCGTAGCCATCTGCACATCTCCCTGCCAATGACCATATTCCTGAGTCTCTTGTAGGATTTTCTCAAACAGGCCTTGATCTTCAAATAGAGCCACTGCTCCACCGGAATTGTTCAACTGGTCGACTGAGTCATATCCAAGAACGCTGGTGAAGGAGTTGTTATGGTAGATGCCGTTTCCTTCGGTCGACATCATCAGGATGAAGTCGCTAGAGACGTCAACGGCAGCAGATACCATTCTAAGGCGCTCTTCGGATTCTTTCCTTAAGGTAACGTCCTCAAAAATTCCGTACCATATAATCGTCTCGTCACCACGCTTTTCCGGTATCGCTTTAGTTGATACCCATTTCTGCTTTCCATTAGGACCGTTAACTCGATATTCTAAATAGAGCGGATTAAGATTCTTCGAAGATACTGCCAAGCTTTCATATACCCGCTCCAAGTCCTCGATGAATACGGCCCCCATGGCGATAGAGGCATCCTTCATTACATCTTGCGCTTCGACTCCTAGAAGGTCTTTAATCTTCTCGCTGATAAACGGGAAGGACGGATCACCGTCTTGGTTAATCTTCAAATGAAAGTAGACCCCAGGTACTTGGTCACTCAAACGCTCCAACTCATTGGAACTGCTTTCCAGCTCCTGCTCGACCCGCCGCGCCTTGGTGACGTCTTCAACAACTAAAATGTACTCAGAACGATCCGTTTTCTGGGCCGAAAGAACAACCGTTTTCAACTCGCCTTGTAACTCAAATGCGAGCTCTTTACTTGCCGGCTTTTGAGTATTCTTAATATTCGAGATGAGCTCGTCAATTTTGAGAACGTCGTAAACTGAAGACACTTCCCTTAATGCTCTGCCCACAATATTTGAGCGTTCGATTCCAATAAGCTCGCGGGAAGCGCGATTAGCGAAACGGACAAGCCAATTTGATGTCTGATCTTCACTAGATAGGTCTTGCGATAAGCAGACGATCCCGTCTGTCGATCGATCAAGAGCCACCTTTAGAGCCGACTCCCGGTCGGCACCGCTTGATTCAATTCCAGATCCAATCGGACGCAGATTCCACAAAACTTCACCTTCACCCATTTTTGACGCTAGGGCTTCACACGCATATGGGCCTTTTTCAGTGGGCGAAGCCAAGGTCAACGACGTGGTACCTTCGTTTTCCTGAAGGGCTTTCTCCCAATTTCTAAAGTAGGCCTCCATCGGAGTGTCCTTGAGAGAATCGACATCTGAACTGCGAACCAATAACTCTACTGCCGTTCGATTCGCCATCTGGATGAGACCATTGCTCGAAATAATCTGAGCATAGGGAGATTTGAGGAATATGTCTTTGAACAAACCAGTGGGATTCATAGCGTGCAGCAATAATAAGTTGAGCCACTTAGCTTATCGGCAGCCCTGCCTCGGACGAGAGCTCTTTTGGGTGCTTTTACCCAATCCTTCCAAAAAATCGCCCCGAGAACTCTCCCTCTCGAAACTATAATTGAAATCGCTCGTTAAGAACGAGCAGACGCTCTCAAAGAAGAGCGAGTGCAACCGAAAAACAGTGCTCCAATTGAAGCCTGACATCGATCAAGTGAATACGATAGCGACCGCCCAGTAGCGGCGATTACGCCTTCTCAATTTTCTATTTTAAAAATTCGATGCAAGCGTAGTAGCTCTATGACAGATTGGACCGGCGCTTGGACACTCGTCAGGCAAACCTGCCCATCTGCGTTCGTGAGCCGCTTGTAAACTCCTAGCAACGCCCCCACTCCAGAGCTGTCGATGAAACCAACCTGCTTGAAATCCAATTCAACCTGTTTAACGTCCTTTGACCAAATTAGGTCGACTTGCTTCTTGAAATCGCGAGCGGCAAAGGCATCCAAACGATTTACATCTAATTTGACACGCAAAATGCCGTTGTCCAGATGACCATCAATTACTGTACTCATGTTTGTAGGAATTTGGGATTGTTCGTTGCTCGCCGCCTAATGGCCGGCTCAGCTTCTTCTTTCTTACGACATTTTGGCCACGAGCCTTGAATCGCAACGAGAGAAAATAAGAGAAAAAGAGTGTATAGAGTGCCTATCATAATCGGTATTTCAGGCGGCAGTGGCTCTGGGAAGTCACGATTTGCCCGTCGTATTCAATCTGCGTTTCCCGAGGAATCGACTGTTATCGAACAAGATTGGTACTACCGTGATCTCTCAGGCATTAGCCTAGAACAGGCCAAGAAAACCAATTTCGACCACCCTAACTCGGTCGAACACACACTACTTCATCACCACCTCAATTGTCTCAACCAAGGTATCGAGGTGGAGGCGCCTGACTACTCTTATATCAACTTTCGTCGGCTGCTCTCTGGCAATATTCTCGTCCCTAGTCCGCTCATCATATTGGAAGGACTGTTCGTTCTATGCTGGCCAGAGATACGCAACCTCCTGCATTTCAAACTCTACATCAATGTAGATTCAGAGACCCGCCTTGAGCGAAGACTGAAAAGAGATACTAAGGAAAGGGGCTATACTGCGGACCAAATTCGCGCGAGTTGGAGCCAGCAAACCCTTCCGATGCACCATGAGCACGTCGAACCCTCCCTGCAACACGCTGATTTTATCTGGAACTCAGAAGAAGATACCGCTTTTGAATCAATGTTTTTGGCCGATCTACGAAGAAGACTCGCCAAAAATGCAAAAAATCCCAAATGAATCAGACACAGAGCTTGCCGAATATTGGGCCAAAGCCGCCACCGTCTCCGGCAAGGTAGGTCTAAAAACGAGAGCTAGACTGAAACGCTTTACTTGGGCTTTTGTAATCGGAGCGACAATCACCCTCAAACGGATTTTCGATATCCTGATTTCTGGTTTCGCTCTAGTGGCCCTTTCTCCCATTTTCGGCGTCACGGCTGCCCTTATAAAACTGGAAGACAAAGGGCCAGTATTCTTCACTCAACAACGAATCGGACTCAAAGGGCAGTCATTCATGATCTGGAAATTCAGGTCCATGGTGCCGGACGCCGAAAAGGTGGCCAAGCGAATGATCGAACAACAAGAGGCGAAAGATACCATTGAGATAAAACTGAAAGGCGATCCAAGAATTACGCGGATCGGGCGTTTTATCCGAAAGTATTCGGTCGATGAGCTCCCCCAGTTCTGGAACGTGTTTCTTGGCGATATGTCGATCGTGGGACCTCGTCCAGTTGTCCCAGCCGAGGTCGCAGACTACACTTTGGAAGCACGCAAACGCCTTCTGGCAAAACCGGGTCTAACCTGTTTTTGGCAAGTCGGTGGAAGAGCGGATCTCGATTTTGAAAATCAGGTTCGGCTCGACATCGAATACATCCAGTCTAGCAGCATCTGGCTCGATATCAAACTACTCTTTTTGACCATTCCAGCCGTACTCCTCGGCAAAGGCGCTTACTAGACGACTCCCTATCGAGAAATGAAGCAAAAATGGAAACTACTAATTCCGGATTGGGGGGAACTGGACGATCTTTGGAAAAACCCACAACCCTTTTGCCTCTGGCCGGTTGGGAACCAGCCATTTATCGCCCATTGGATGGATCGGTCCGTCGACGAGAATATCGAAAATATCGAGGTATATGTTTCTGATCGACCGACGGTTGTTAGAGACTACCTAAATGGAGGAGCCTATTGGTCACGCACCGTAACCGTAATTCCTATTCAGTCGGATGAAAAAGCGCCGAATGACGCTATTCCCGTTATTGGACTGCCTCGTGAAAATAAAGTCCAGACAAGCCTCGCGACAACTTCCGACCTCTTACGACATTGGCTAAAACTAAACAAGAATTGGGTAAAACACATTGAGGAGTACGAGCTTCGCATCGAAACATCCGTTTGTCCTGGAGGATGGGTGGGCCCTCAAACTCGAATCCATCCGAGTGCCAAATTGATGCCTCCTTTTTGGATTCAAGGTAAATGCGATATTGGCTCGCAAGCCGTCATCGGACCCAACGCTTGCATCGGGGAAAATACCATAGTCGACGACAATGCTATCGTCCGAGATACCGTTTTACTCCCGGGGACCATGGTGGGGCGCAACACCGAACTTGATCAGGTCGCAGCCGATGGTGGGCTGCTAATTGATATTAAAAGAGGTTGTCGCGTAAATATTTCGGACGCATTCATTCTGAGCGACCTAGGCAGCCGCATTCGTAACGCCCCCCTGATCGAGCGCCTTTTCGCGATCCTGCTTTTTACACTCGCCGCTCCCGTCGTTGCTCTTTCCCAAATCGACTGGACCACAATTGAGGCTCATGACGGGAAAGGTGGCACCCTTGCTCTTAAAACAGGGAACAACGGGTGCCTTCTCACTCGTCGTTGGCATTGGCTAAAGGAAGTGTTCAAGGGACGGATGCGTTTGATCGGCATTCTTCCCCGGCCTATAGAATGGAGAATCAAAGAGGACCAGGAATTGGAACAAAGGCTTAAAGAAGTTTCCCCTGGCTTTCTCTCGTTGTCCGACCTCCACGATTGCCATAGTGCAGACGATCCCAATGAGTGGGTGCACGCTTCGTATCAAGCTCTCGGCAGAGACAAGAATATCATCAACCTTATTCGGAACAATTTTTGGCGACTCGCGTTCAAACGATCCGTATGAACCATGGAGGAGCTAAAACACCAAAATATCTCATACTGCGAAGTTCCGGGAGAATTGAGCTTCGTATCCAGCGTAGCAGAACATCTTAGGGAATTCTGCGAACTACGTTTGATCGACACCACTATTTGGCCAGCCATCGAACTAGGTTTCTGCGAGGCGTTAAACAATGCGATTGAACATGGCTGTCGAGGATTTCGCCCTAAGTCCGTAAAGGTCATGTGGCAATGGGAGGAGGAGCAACTAACTATCGAAATCGAAGACCCCGGAAACTTTAAACATCTACCAAAGGCCGCTAGGCTTCCAGACGACCCTCTGAGTGAATCGGGTCGAGGGTGCTTTCTCATTGAATCGATTTTCGATTCCGCGGTTCACTATAAAACGCAGTATGGGCACAAGTTGGTTCTCATGAAAACTTTGCATCGTCCGAAAAGCCCTATCGCTAAGATTCAAGAGCTATATGAAACCCTGCAAAGCACCACAAACGATCTCAGTCAAAGCTACAGTGAACTTGATGCCCTGCAAGGATTCGCCGAAGATCTTAGTCGGGAGCCCTGGCTAGCTGAGACGGTTTCAAGCAGTCTCGCCAGACTCCAATCTGTCTTTAACATCCCTCATGCTGCAGTCTGGGTCTTGCAAAAAGGGCACCTGATAAATCCACTCGATCACAAAGAACAACGCTTCGAGCTGACAAGTAACCACTCTATCTCGATCGTTCAAGCTCTCCGCACCCATCGTGAACAGATCATCGTAGACTGCACCCAATTCGCTAGATCGGATCCTCTCTATTCAGTGTCCGACAGCGCTCTACTGGTCCCAATTTCATACCAAGACGAATTCGTAGGTATAATCTCTTTACAAATGCCGAAACAGGATGCGATTCAGCTCGAGACTAGGATTGCAAGACTCACCCGTGCAATTTCTAGATTTCTAGCTATTGCAATCGAAAACGCATCTACCATTAATCAAAAAAAGGAGCACGCTCGCTCAAAAACAGAACTAGAGATCGCAGCGGAAATCCAACAGTCCCTTCTACCGTCGAAATTTCCGAGCAACGAACACTTTCGTTTAACTGGCAAATGTGTTACAGCTTTGGCTGTAGGCGGTGACTACATAGACGCCATTGAAATAAAGGGACGCGGACTACTTCTTGTCATCGCCGACGTGATGGGAAAAGGCGTTCCCGCAGCATTGCTGGCTACCATTTTCAGGACGGCGATCCGCTCGCGGCTAAACTTGGCGGAAACCCCGGGTTGGCTTTTGTCCCAAACTAACAAGCAAATCTATGAAGAGCTCGGGCACTTGAACATGTTCATCACTGCCCAAGTCGCCTATTACTCCTATGATGACTATCGGCTAAAGCTCGCGAGTGCCGGGCATTGCCCCGCATTTCTTTCTAGAAACGGATTACATGGACCAGAAGAGATCTGTTCGGAAGGCGTGCCGCTCGGCATCAATCCTGATGATGTCTACGATGAACGATTGATCCAACTGGGGGCCAAAGACCGAATCGTTTTCATAACAGACGGTATCTACGAGGTAGAAAACCAATCAGGAGAGATGCTAGGAATCAATGGATTCTCGAAAAGACTTCCTGAAATCTGGCAGGAAGGAATAGAAGCCGTCCCCGAAAATGCCCTTTCCGTCGTCGACGCTCATTCCCAAGGTGGGTCTGCTCAAGACGACAAGACGCTGATGGCTCTTGAAATACTGTAAGGAATATTTCTTTACACTCTTGCTCGGAATGCCAAAACGATTAGAACTCGCGTGATCGCTCTTCTTCCCAGATCTGGTTTTCTGAGAGCGTTCAACCAAACCACAAATGTTTTGGTAGCGCCTGTACGCCTTGCACAAAGCGTTTCACCTCAGGAGATAAATGACTTCAGCCCCACGTATTCTTATCCCATTTCGACCTTGAGGGCGTTCACGCCCATACCGCCTGTGAACGTTCCCCTACTTCCGCCTCGAGCTCCGACCGAAGCTTTTTCAAATCAGGCATTCGAAAATCCAACCGCAAATTTCCCTCTGCCAATCAGTTCGCCATCCCTAATCAATCGAACGAGTACTCCCGATGTGAATATTCTAAATGAAGCCTCCCGGGTTTCCACCTACTCTTTGACTTTGTAAAAACTCCGGCGCTTCCCCACCCCACCTACGCAGTGGGAATCCGTTTTCGACTCCAGCTCTCCAACGAATGAAGAAATCTCGTCCCGGTTTGCCTTGAACGCCACTTTTACGAGCTGATCCAATTTGAGAGCTTTGGTAAATTCGGCCAGCAAGGCGGGTGTAATCCCCTTTTTTCCAATATGGATTGCCGGCTTCAATTTCTGAGCCATATTTCGCAGAGCTGCTTTTTCTTTGCTCGTGGGGGCTGTCATTGCGAGTTTCTTTGCCTAAAGGCCGAGAAGCGGTCAATCCTTCTTCACTAACACTAGTGCCTACCGGTCACTTCGACAGTTTACTTCTTGATTGATACACGCATTTCGCGTTCTCAATTAAATCTAGATCCATGGAAGCTGACACAGTCGTTATTGTTGCATTCTATAAATTCGTTCAGCTGCCTGACTTCGAACAGCGCCGAATTCCTCTATGCAATCTGTGCGAGAGGAACGGGGTCAAAGGTACAATTCTGCTAGCCCACGAGGGGATCAACGCAACGATATCAGGCCCTCAAATGGGTATTGATGCGGTATTGAATTCCCTCCAGTCCGACCCCGTGATCGGCCCCTTGAAGGTGAAATACTCCAAAGCAACGGAGCTCCCTTTCTACCGAATGAAAGTCCGCCTGAAGAGAGAGATCGTACGCTTAGGCAGACCAGACATCAGCCCGGGGGACCAGGTGGGGGAATACGTGAGGCCCGAGGACTGGAACGATCTTATCTCAGATCCCGATGTCACATTGATTGATACCCGCAATGACTACGAGGTCGAGATTGGCACCTTCAAAGGAGCCCAGAATCCGGAAACAAAAAGCTTCCGTGACTTTCCTGAGTACGTCGACAAGGAGCTCGCAGAAAAAAAAGACAAGCCGATCGCCATGTTCTGCACCGGAGGCATTCGGTGCGAGAAGTCTACATCGCTTTTGCTCAAAAAAGGTTTTAAGAAAGTGTACCACCTCGACGGTGGGATCCTGAACTATCTCGAGAAAGTCGACGCTTCTGAGAGTCTTTGGGAGGGTGACTGCTTCGTCTTCGACAATCGCGTAACCGTTGATCACAATCTAGAGCCGGGCGAGTACGACATGTGCCATGCCTGCCGCCACGCGATTTCCGAGGTAGACAAGGAGTCTGAACACTACGTCGAAGGCGTTAGCTGTCCCTACTGTCACGAATCTCTCAGTAACGAACAGCGCGAACGAGCCGCGCAGCGCCAAAAGCAAGTTGAAATCAGCAAGAAACTTTCTCGCAAGCACATCGGCATGACGCCAAAAGAGAGAGCGACTTGGCGGGAAGAAAAACTTGAAGCGAAACGAAAAACCGACCGCTCTCGGAGCGGCCCATCCTAACAGAGACCCCTTTTCTTTTGCGGAGGCGGAGCCCACATTCGGAGAAGATATTCCGACAAGTTAAGCATGCTGATCTTTCGGTCACCTTCGTGAATCAGAACTTCCCTAAATGGAGACTCAAAGCGTGCTCGCTCTTCAAAATATTCCCATAAAATCCCGTTTAACTCAAGAGCCCTAGATTCCCGCCTTCCTCCACGGCGAGAGATTTCAGTCACTCTTGCTTCCCAGAACCGCTTTTCTTCAGAATGGCACTCCAAATAGTTCATTAGGATCTGTTCGTAGCGGTTTAGACTCATTACCGAATCCTTCAATACCATCGCCTCAATTAACTCAATGCCTAAGGATCGTGGCGTTCAAACTTCAATCCGATTTTCCATAGCGATTTACGACTTTCATGTCCGCGTGAAGTTTGGAGGTAAATTCTAATAGAATCGGAATGTCATCTCGACCTACGTATTCCCTCACCACATCCATTTTCACCATCTTGTTCCTCACGATCATGTAAGTCGCGGTGGCGATCAAAGGATTCTTGTAGGCCTCTTTTTTCTTCCGCCTGGAGCCTACGAATTCAGAGGTGTAGAAATAGGTGAGGTGTTCTGGACCGTCATTGGCCTCGATCCAATAACCATCAACGAAACCCTCCATTTCGAAATCGTTTCCAAACTTGAAGGCAATGTAGTCTTCAAACGAATCGAACTTTTCGCGTTCCGCATATTCTTTCCTTGCTTCAATAATTCGCTCGCGAATCGTGTTTTTGACTTTCTCGAAGCTACGCGGATTGAACAGCGAAAATGCATAAGCTTCGGGTATCCAAAACAAAGAGAAAAAATTCACAAATTCCGATCCCGTTTGCTGGATAAAGCGATCGTTGAATATAATTCTTGATAGCGTGTATCCTGGCTCGCCTTTCCACGCGTAATCCTCGTAGAGCCCCTTCATCTCTCTCCCATCTTCCCAGCCGTCATAATACGGTGGATACAACTTCGTCACACCCGATCTAAACTCCCAGCTCTTTCGGTACCCCACTCCGCCTTTACTATGAAAGTCCACCCCCATCATTTGCATTTCCATGCGCCTCCGTTCCTCAGGCGGCAGTTCTTCCAATGAGACCTGGCTTTTCCGTTTTTGCTTTTTAGTCTCTTCTTGCGTCGAATTCTCCAAAATCACTTCGAGCCTGCCATCGGAACTCTGGCCTGACTTTTCTTTCCCCTCAACCGCAGCCTGACCAAAAACAGGATCGGCAAAACCAAAGAACAAAACCAGAAGAAGACAGATCAAACTACTTGCCCGAATGTATTTTGGATGGTTCATTTTGCTTCTAAATAGAGGTTAATCCGAGTTCATACACACAACGTAAAAAGATGGAGCACGCATGCACTATTGCAAGAAATCCCTGCTTGCTCAAGGGCATTTAAGGGTTCGGATCCGCCACGATAGCGTGGGGTATCCGAACTCTGGCAAGTTATTAGCATGGGCATCGGTTTCCGGGTAAACTTTCTCTGAATACTCAACCATTTTTCGATTCGAGCGACCACTCAGGTTGAATTCCCCGTGAAACCATACAATCGCAGAACGCGGAAATTCATCCCTATACGTATTCAATCAGTAATGGCACCTATCCACTTGCCACGTCTTCTGCTCAGCCTCGCCAAAAATGCTACAGAATCGGGTTGAGACGATCCGTAATACAACCGATTGGATAAAGTTATGATACTGGAATACCAGCCAGAAACCTTGAGAATCCGCCGTGCCTACGCACCACATGCTCTCAACTTTCTTAGTTGGTTGGTTAAATACGAAAGCCCCGTCTGATCGCCGGGCTTTCTCTATGGAAAATCTTTTCGAACCCTAACGAGGTGCCCTACTTAAGCGCGGCGAAGGTCTGCTTGAGAAGATCCACATCACTCGTGCCCTTAGTCTTCGCTCGAGCTTTATCGATCAAACCTTTCTCGAGCTCATTCTTGGTGGGTTCAGGTTTGTGGTAATACACCCCAAATTTGCCTGGCCAAGCTTCCTCGGCCAAAGTGAGTGCAGCAGACATATCGGTTACATTATGCTTTTCTTCATCAATCACTTCGAATGCCCCTCCTTTACGGGGTATTGCGGCATCGAAAGCGCCCTTGTAAAACTCCACACACTCACTCAGGCATTCGACAACTGAAAATCCGTCATGCGAAATCGCACGCTCATACATTTCCATCATGTGCTTGATCTGAGAAGCGTGCGTGCGGGCTACAAAAGTAGCTCCGCTAGAGAGCAACTTGCGCATCGGGTTCGTGGGGCGGTCGATCGCTCCAGTCGGATCCGTTTTCGAGCGAAAGCCCTGAGGAGACGTCGGAGAGGTCTGCTTCTTAGTCAGTCCATAGACGAAATTGTCCATGATCACATAAGTAAGCCGGATATTCTTTCGCCCGGCATGGTCAAGGTGATTCCCACCAATCGAAAAACCGTCTCCATCCCCTCCGAACACAAATACATGAAGGTCGTCCCGACCAAGACTGACACCGGTAGCAAAAGGTAGCGCTCTTCCATGGATGAAATGCCCTCCGTGCGTATTTACGAAGTAAGGAAACCGTGAGGAACAGCCAATTCCGGCTAACGTGACGATCTTTTCCTGTGGAAACTGCAGTTTCTCAAGCGTTTTGAAAAATGCCGCAAGAACAGCGAAATCGCCACAGCCTGGGCACCAAGTCGGATGGTCTGCCGCAATTCCTTTTTTGGTAATCGTTCCGCGTTCTACGGGCTTGGGGGCGGATGGTGCACTCATTTTATTTAGTTTTTTGGGTAATTGTTTAACGATTCAGAAAGTCGAAAGATCGCGAATTACTGGATCCGCTCCTGGATACCCTTAATGATCTCCCGAATTTTAAAAGTAAGTCCATCCGTCTTGGCCATGCTTCGTATAGACGGATTGCAGGTCTTGGAGCGAAGCAGTGTTGCGAGCTGACCAAAACCGTAAAGGCCCTCATCATTCATCTCCACCACTACCACGTTTTCGTACCGACTAAAGATCTCGTCCACGTCGTTGGGCAGCGGGTTCACATGCCTGATATGCAGGTGACCCATAGATTTCCCGCTACTGCGCTCGCGGATCACGGTCTCGCGGATCGGTCCCCAAGTACTTCCCCAACCAACGACAAGGGTTTCACCTTCCTGGTCGCCAAAGACTTCCGATGGAGGCAGGGAGCTAGCCAGCGTCTTTAACTTGTCGCGACGTTTGGCCATCATCTTGACGTGCATTTCAGGATTCGCGGAAGGATGTCCCGTCTCGTCGTGCTCCAATCCGGTCACCTGTGGAAATTTACCCCCTTCGATCCAAGTGCCTGGAGGGGCATGCCTCGTGATCCGGTCTAGATCATACGGCTTATACCCCTCAGCGCGATCCCCCGTGTCCAAGACAGGCTCAGTGACGATATTATCAAGGTCCGGCTCATCAAAGGCCTCAATACGAGATGCCATCGACATGTCAGACAACACAAAGACCGGGACACTGTACTCTCGCGCGATTTTGCAGGCTTCCAGTGCCGTATAAAAACAATCTTCAACATTCTGGGCAGCCAATACCACCCTAGGGCAATCCCCATGGCTACCGTAGATCGCTTGAAGCAAATCGCTTTGCTCTACGTTAGTGGGCAAACCGGTGCTAGGACCACCTCGCTGAACATTGATGACCACCAGCGGAATTTCAGCCATGCCGGCCCAACCCAAGGCCTCGAGCTTTAACGAAATCCCCGGACCAGAACTGCCAGTGACCGCAAGCCGCCCTCCGTAAGAAAAACCGATCGCCATGGAAACCGCAGCAAGCTCGTCCTCTGCCTGCACGAAGACTCCTCCATACTTGGGCAATTGCGAGCGTAGCATTTCCATGATCGTGGACCAAGGAGTGATCGGATAGCCAGCGCCGCAGCGTACTCCACCTGCTAAAAGACCAAGCACGATTGCAGTATTTCCGTCCATCGTGACTTGCGGCTCTCCCGTTTCGTCCGGGGTATGGAAAGCGTAGTAGCGATCGAGTACGTTGTCGATCGGATAGGAATAGCCGGCATCAAAAGCCAGATTTGCATTGCGAAGGATGTCTTCCGACTTGCCTCCGAACCGCTCCACGAAAATTCCTCTTAATTTCTCGATGTCCAACTGGAAAATCCGGGACAGGAGACCGAGGGTAAAAATATTTTTCCCCTTCTCACGGGTAGAACCACCCAAAGCCTCTACAGTCAAAGCGGCAATCGGCACTCCCACCTTGAGAAACCGGGTATCATTTTCGTCTGGCTCAACGTGGTCAGAGTCGTACAGCAGGACGCCTCCATCCTTAAGATGGGAAATATGATTTTCGTAGCTATGCTGATAGAAAGCCACAAGGAAATCTGCCTCGTCGCCAGCCGAGAGCACTTCGCCAGATCCCATTCGTACCTGAAAAATGGATGGCCCACCCGAGATGGTGGCAGGAATCGTCATGTAGGTCATGACCTCCTGTGCGCTACGGCCCGCCAATCGAGCGAGAAAACCGCCAATCGATTGGATGCCATCCTGCGAGTTACCGGCCAGCCTTATGACTGCGTCTTGAATTCGTTCCTCTGTGGGAGATGGGGTTCCAGAAGCCTCTGATGACATTTGTTAGCGAGCTCTAGTCGCATGATTTTACACAGTCAATCAGTAGGTGACAAATCCGCGAAATAATCGGTTAAAAATGGGTCCTTTAGTCATTTATCGACCCGATCTTCGGGCCATTGACGTAGAATTTTTGACTTTGATTCGCTATCCACCACGAAAAAAACCTAAAATCGGCGTTTTTTCCATTCTTTGATTCTATCCCACAAACAACTCCCCTATCAAAGCATGTAAGACACCATTAACTACTTCATACGGGAATTCCTACAACCATTGGTTTAGAAACAGAACAAACCTTGCTCCGTAAATAACGTGTGAATAGCTTTTCGGCTTTTACTTACGTTTGGATTAAACGCAGAGAGACGAATAATGCACATTCTGAAACTGATTCCGTTCCCTCCTTCTTCAAAATAATGTCCCTATCGGAGTCTCCATTTAGCAAAGACAGAGCGAAGGCATCTCCACCCGTGATCAGGGGAATTCGCGGGACTCTATTTTTGCTAGCGATCATAAGCGATGAAGACGATGCGGCAACCCTGAGGGCTGATTTGAAACGGTCTCGGCTCAACGAGTACAAACTCCAACGCTGTACTTCCATTGAGGATGCCAGGAACATGATAAGAGCCTGCGGGTTTGATTTGCTATTCCTGGACTGCGACTCACTTGAGCAGCCTGAAAGCGAGGTTGATCGACTTCGCATTGCCGGTTTCGACAATCCTATTCTCGGACTCACCGACCGCCGCAATCTAAACAATCCTGAATTTGTCCGCCCGAGCGGGATAGATGAGTTACTGTGCAAGGAAGACCTTTCTCCTTCATTGGTTGAGCAAGCGATTCGTTCCACCATCGCGCGCCACACCCTCGCCTCCGAGAGATCCATACTCGAGTCCCGTCTAAACCTGACTCTCGAAACGGGGCTGATGGGTGCTTGGACCTACTATCCAAAACAGGATAAGTTTGTTCTGGATTCAATCGCTCTAGCGATGCTCCGCTTCCCTCCTAGCCCAGCAGAGAGGAGCCTGGACGAAATCGTCGGGCAAGTTTTTCCGGAAGACCGCTCAGCCGTTTCCGAGAGTCTCGATCGGTTTCCGCTAAAGAACGATAACGTCTCCAGCCATTTTCGGGTCAATGGCGACGAGATGCCTCTTCTAGGACTGGAACTGCGAGGCAAAATTTGGAAAGGGAATGCCTTCGGCGAGACCGCCATAATCGGTGTCATTCGCGAAACTCCGAAGACGAACGAATTGTACGAGCGTCTCGCCGAAGCAAACACAGCAATCCAGGAGGCATTTCAGGCTAGGGAGAAAGCCCTGCAAAAAGCAGACCAGAAATTACAGGCCCTAGCCGACGAGATTGCTCACAGCGGGGGCCCTACGATGCCGTCTCAACCCCAAGCTCCGTTTTCAGTACCAGATACAGAAATCCCCGAGAACCAAGCGAGCGAGCCAGTTCCACCGATCGTAGCCGAAAAATCAGACAACAGCCCTAGACCAAAGAAGTTAAAAAGCAAGAAACCCGCAAAATCAAGCCCCGACACTTCCAAGCAGGATCAATCCCTCTCGATCGATAAAAAGGCGGCCTATCAAGAGATATTGATGTCGGTCGCTCGAAAAAAGGCCGCAGCTCCCAAACAGGAATCACTACCCTTCGACTTCGCCCAGGAGTCCGTTGCGGATTTCAATCCTCCCAATCCAGCGAAAGAGGGCTTTGTCGGCGCCGCTAAGCGCATGGTAGCCATGACGCGAAAGGAGCATGGTATCGACGTAAGCATATCCATCGCGGATCAACAGTCCATCGAACTCGAACAGAAGAAAGACCTCCTTTTCGAAATACTTCGCGAGCTCATCACCAACGTCGTTAACCACTCAAAAGCGAACCTCTGTATCATCACTCTGTTTAGAGACGAAGATGAATGGGTGCTTCAGATCGAGGACGACGGGGTCGGTCTCGACGAGAAACTTAAGAGCGTCAAAGCGCCCCTAAACAAAATCGGCCTTTTTCAGATCCGTACTCAATTGGCCCTCAAGGGTGGCCATTTGGATATGGTACCCGCCTCTCCCAGTGGTCTGATTGCTAGAGTCCGAATTCCGGTTTCAATTCGGGACGGCGCCAAAGCCAACTAAGCTCCTTCTCAAGAGACAAGTTGATCCCTCGACAAGATCGATCCGGAGCAACATGTTTTTCCGAACTCATGAATCCGATCCGGACTTACTTGATCGAAACCTGGAGCCTAATTGCCGAAATGGGCCCCTACTTACTGTTGGGCTTTTTGATAACCGGCCTATTGCAGAAGTGGATTCGTCAGCAATGGATTGAACAACATCTAGGCCAGACCGGATTTAAGTCCATCGTCCTGGCTTCCATCTTCGGAGTGCCCATACCTCTCTCCTCTTACGGTGTCATCCCGGTGACCGCTAGCCTTCGTGAAAAGGGGCCGAGCAAGGGAGCGGTGACCTCTTTTCTAACCGCTCCTCCCCAAATGGGAATCGACAGCATCTTAGCGACTTACGGTATGCTCGGACAAGTTTTCGCGTTGTACCGTGTAGTCATCGCCTTCATTTCCGGGATCGGGGTAAGACTTATTTTTGAGCTCTTCAGCAAGAAAAACGAAGTGGCAGCCCCTCGTTCATCCGGAACCGAAAGTGCGAAACCCACATGGACAGAAAGCCTGCGCAACGGACTGATGACCCTTCCTGGCGACATTGCCGTTTCTTTGTTTGTCGGCTTCCTTCTGGCCGGGTTAATAAGCGCGTCCGCTCCCGACGACCTGTTGGCCAATCCGCCCGGAGGGGTATACATGAGCACCCTGCTAACCACCCTCATCGTCACTCCATTCTACATCTATTTAACAGGCTCTATTCCCCTTCCTCTGGCATTGATTGATAGTGCCCTACCCATTAGCGCGGGCCTCAATTCGGGGAAGGCGCGCATTGGAGGCTCGAATATTAATTCCGGAAATGTATCCGCAAAACTGGAATCTCTCGGATTTACAATAGCCAGCTTTTCAACCCAAGCTAAAACCCCGCAACCATGAGATCGAAGTTCGGAATACTTTTCGCGCTAATGCTTGGTCTTTTCGCCAAAGAGACAGGCGCACAAGAATTCACCTGCAAGACACTCGATGGTGAATACTTAACCATCAATGAATGGCCAATCTTCCTCATCACTTCTCGCTCGCAAGAAGACCTCAATGACGCATTAAGATGTGCCTCATTAGTGAGTAGCCTGGAATCTAGACCTTGGCTCCTTGACTTCGCATGGCCTGGAAGTAGGTACGCCAAGCGAACCGTTGCGAGTGCGTTTCTCAAAAGCGGTTTCTTGAAGAGCCACTCCACTATTCTGGAAAAAGCCCCATCAGGCACTCCCATGCTTTCAATAGTCGACTCTAACTTCAATATCATCTGGTGCAGCCTTTCGTATCCGAACGACGAAGACTGGATTCAGGCTGTGAAGATTTTCAACCGCGTTCGTAAAAGATAGGAAAATGGAAGAAAGGCGGCAACCAAGGCGTAAAATAGCGAAACGAGCTTCCTGGAATCCCAGCAAGATCCTCTATCCACAAGATCTGCCCATCTCCAAGAGACGGGATGACATTATTGCCGCGATTCAGAAATACCCAGCGATTATTCTATCGGGTGAAACTGGTTCCGGCAAGACAACGCAGATTCCTAAGATGTGTATCGATGCGGGTAGAGGTCGAACCAAACGGATTGCGTGTACTCAACCGCGCCGCGTCGCTGCCCTATCAATCGCCAAACGCGTTTCAGAAGAATTGAATGTCGAATACGGAAAGGAGGTTGGGTGTAAAATTCGATTCGCCGACACAACAAGTCCTCAAACTCGAATCAAGTTTATGACCGATGGTATGCTGCTGGCAGAGATTCAGTCAGATCCGCTTATGCGTGAATACGATACCATCATCATCGACGAAGCTCATGAACGAAGCCTCAATATCGATTTTCTACTTGGGCATCTCAATCAACTACGAATGAAACGTCCGGACCTCAAAGTGATTATTACTTCCGCGACGATCGATACCGACAAGTTTTCTCAGAGCTTCGAAAACGCCCCGATCATTGAAGTCTCTGGTAGAGTTTATCCCGTCGATATCATATATGCTCCCTTGGAAGAGCTTCTGGATGATGAGGAAGAATACACCTTCCTCAACGGAATTACAGAATCGGTTGATCGAATCATAGAGGAATTCGGCCACGGCGATATCCTCGCATTCCTCCCGACCGAGAAGGATATTAGGGAGACGAAGAAACGCTTAGAGGGACGGTTGGGAAATCTCTGTTCAGTTCTTCCCTGCTTTGGACGGCTCTCCAATGCCGACCAGCAACAGATATTCGCCCAACTATCCCGTCGGAAAATCGTTCTGGCGACCAATATCGCCGAAACGTCGCTAACCATTCCGGGTATTCGTTTTGTCATAGATACCGGACTAGCTCGGATCAGTCGCTACAACCCACGAGCCCGGACCAAACGACTGCCGATTGAAAAGGTCTCGCAAAGCAGTGCCAACCAGCGAGCAGGACGTTGTGGACGCGTTCAAGACGGGATCTGTATCCGGCTGTATTCAGAAACTGACTTCTTAAAACGGTCCGAGTTTTCAACTCCAGAGATCCAAAGATCGAATCTGGCCGAGGTGATCCTGAAGATGATGGCCTCTCGACTTGGGGAAATCGAGTCATTCCCCTTCATCGATCCTCCGAGCATCGCTGCCATTCGGTCCGGTTTTGCCCTACTCGAAGAATTGGGTGCCATTGACTCCGAGTACAGACTTACTAAATTGGGAAGCAAGCTGGCAAAGCTTCCAATCGACCCCACAGCGGGTCGCATGTTGCTACAGGCAGAAAAGGAGGGAGTGCTTGAGCAAATTCTTATCATCGCATCTGCGCTCACAATCCCCGATCCCCGGGAACGGCCCCTCGGGAAAGAAGAGCAGGCTAGAATCGCTCAAAGCGAATTTATCCACAAGCAATCAGACTTTCTGACGCTTCTCAATATTTGGGAGGCTCTCCAATCAGGCTCCGATAGAATATCACAGAGTAAGCTTCGCAAGTTTTGCAGATCGCACTATATTTCCTATTTGCGAATTCGAGAGTGGAGAGATGTCAAAGACCAACTCGCCCAGGCGATTCGGGAATTTGATCGTACCGATAAAAGCAAATCCCAATCGACCCACTACAAAGACGAAAATGAGAAACAACGATTGAGGGAGTATGGCGGCAGTGAGTATCGCTCCATTCATCACTGCCTAGCGGCCGGTCTCCTCGCAAATCCTGCCCGCAAAGATGAACCCAACTTCTATCGATCTACAGGTGACAGGAAAATCATGATCTTTCCTGGCTCGGGACTGTTTAACAAAAAGGCCCAATTCGCGAAATCGAAAAAGCAAAAACAAGTAATCGAAGGAAGGGTATCCTCACCAGAGTGGATTCTTGCTGGGGAAATCGTGGAAACCAATCGCCTCTACGCACGCACGGTCGCGGTGATCGATCCGACCTGGCTCGTGCTCATGGGCGAGCATATTCTCAAGTACAGCTATAGCCAGCCCAGCTTTGAGACCGACAAAGGAAGAGTCGTATGTCGGGAGAGTATTCGTATCCATGGTTTGGAATTGCAGCGCAAAACGGTATCCTACCTCAAGGTGGATCCCACTAAAGCAACAGAGATCTTTATCCGTGAAGGTTTGTTGAACGAAGATGTTGAGATATCTCGGAACCTCAGTTTTCTCGAAGTGAATCGAAAATTGAAGAACCGGATGCAGAACGCCCAAACCATCGCTAAAATGCAGAGCTGGATTGGTATCGAAGAAGCAGCATTCCAATTCTATTCGAGCCGGTTAAAAAATATAGCTTCGATTGGCGATCTCAATGGCTACCTAAAGATCAACGGTTCGAACCGTCTTGAGATGACGGAGTCCGATTTGACTCTACGAACTGAAGACACGATCGACCTGTCTGCTTTCCCCGAATCCGTTGAGTTTGAGAACACTGCTTTGCCAATAGAGTATAACTACAAGCCGGGCAAAAAAGGTGACGGTGTTACACTCAATATCCCCTACTCCAAAGCTGATAGCCTAAACAGTCCACTGCTCGACTGGCTCGTTCCTGGTCATTTAGAATCCAAAGTTCACTATCTATTGAAAGGACTTCCCAAGGATCTGAGGAGAAAGTTGCAACCATTAGCGGAAACCGCAAAAGACATTTCTAGGAATCTAGTGCCGAATGAGCAAAGTCTGTGCGAGTGCCTGTCTTCCCATCTTAGATCTTCATACGGTATCGAAACGTATTATAGCGATTGGAAGGAAGATGGTATTCCGGAACATCTACGAGTGCGAATTCGAGTACACGACAGCAAAGGCAACACGGTCCTGGAAGATCGTTCAGCCAAATCCATTCGAGAGAAAATCAGATCTCGCGAATCATCTACGACTCATCATAATTCGAACAGAAACAACTCACTTTGGGAGGCCGCTCTAAGAAAATGGTCTCGTACCATCGAATCAGTTGACGATCTGGAATCACAACCAGAAAAAAGGAAGATAGGCGAAATCAATGGCCTACCACTATTTGCCTATCCCACTTTGCGTCAACAAGGTGATGTCATAAAGCTCACCCTACTGAAGTCATTTGAGGAATCTAAGACTGCAAATTCATTAGGGATAGAACAGCTCATTAAACATGAACTGCGAAGAGAACTTGCCTGGACTCGCGAAGATTTAAAAGACTTTTCCAAACTAGGACCCACCGCTATCGCATTCGCCCCTCTCGACAAGCTCAAGGAACAGGCATACTCGCATATCAAGAAGCACCTATGCACCCACAATATAAATACCATCTCTGTCGCTGATATTCAGAATAAAATTGAATCCGCGAAATCCCAATCTCGAGGTCTCGTATACAAGCTGATTGATCTGTTGCAAGAGATCCTAAGTACTCGTCAAGAACTAAAGGTCAGGAAAGATCTTCCCACCGATTTGGATCGTGAAATTGATCGACTTCTTCCAACCGACTTCCTTGAAAAAACCCCTCATTGGGCCCTCAATCGCCTACCCATTTATCTACAGTCGTTACTTGTGCGTCTACAATCCCGAATACGGGATCCCGAAAGAGACGCCGCCCGCCAAGGGGAAATAGATAGATTGCGAAACCAACTAGCGGCCTCCAAGGTAGGATCTTCTCAATACAGCGACATCGCATGGTCGATCGAGGAATACGCATTGTCACTTTTTGCCCAATCCCTCGGAACCGCTTTCCCTGTTTCGGAAAAACGAATTCTGCAAAAACTGAGGCAGGCCCCTGAGGAAGACCCGTCTAAACCAAGCAATTCTGCGACCACTTCAACAAAACCTAACCGTGCCATCGACCGACCAACCAGTTCTGACCTGGAAAGCCTCAAATCGCTTTTTGGAAAGCGCTGATGCTTAGCCCGTCTTCGATCCCCATCCTCCGCCTCCTGGAGTCAGTATTTCAATGGCTTCACCTGCCTCGAAGGGAAAGGAGCCATTACCTTCAATAGACCTTTTTTTACCACTAAGAGCAATCTGGCACTGACTCCCCAACGCACCCACACCCCCTCCTTTTAATCCAAAGGGTGGATACATACGGTGCTGGGTCAAAAGCGAAACGACTACTGGCTCACTAAAGCGAATTCGCCTTCGTAAACCCTCGCCTCCTTTGTACCTTCCACCACCTCCAGAATTCTCTCTAATCTCAAACACTTCTAGCGTTACGGGAAATCTAAACTCAAGAATCTCCGGGTCCGTAATCCCCGTGTTAGTCATATGCGTATGGACTCCATCTGCACCCGGCCCAGTGGATGTCGCGCCCTCTCCCCCCGCAATAGTCTCATAGTAGCTAAAGTGATGATTGCCAAATATGAGATTGTTCATGGTACCTTGACTACACGCTGCCAATCCAAACGCTTTTATTAATGTATCCACAATGCGTTGACTCACCTCCACATTGCCCGCTACGACCGGAGGACAAGAAGCAGGATCTTGGTCAAAACGCGGACTTAACATCCCTTCGGGAATATTTATGTTCACAACATCCATAAAACCTTCGTTCAAAGGAATAGGCTGATTAGCCAACAAGCGTAGCGCATACAGGGTTGCGCTCTTTACAATCGCAGGAGTTGCATTATAACTTGTCACCTGCTCTTCCGCGCTTCCGGCATAGTCTATAACCAATTTGTCTTCTATTTGACAGATTCTAACTGCAATCTGGGCATCGTTATCCAGATACTCCTCTGCGGCTTGCTCTTCAAACGTTAAACCCGCAAAGGCACTTCGCAACGCCCCCGCAGCACGCTTTTTCAGAGAGGCCATATAATGGCGGATCGTATCCGATTCATAGTAACCCACCATTTTTCTTAATTCCGATTCCCCAAATCGAATAGATGCTAACTGGGCCGCAAGATCCGAGAGGTTTTCCCTTAATCGGCGAGTTGGATACGCGCAACTGGTCAGAGTTCTTTCGATACTCAACCAATCGACTTTACCATCTCTAATTAAGAAAGCAGGTTCAAATACAACCCCCTCCTCCTCAAGAGACTTAGCATTTGGAGGCATCGAACCGGGGCTAATTCCCCCTAGCTCAGCATGATGGGCCCGATTAGCCACATACCCAATCAATTGATCCTCTTCTGTGAAGACCGGAGCAATCAAAGTAAGGTCAGGTAGGTGCGATCCCCCAAACCCAGGGTGGTTCGTTATCGCTACGTCCCCAGTTTTTAAATCGAGAACTCTAGAAACGTTTCTCACGCAAACACCAAGCGCGCCCAAATGCACCGGGATGTGCGGAGCATTGGCAATTAAAGAGCCATTCGAGTCCAATAAAGCACAGCTAAAATCCTTTCGCTCTTTTACATTCGTGGAAAATGCAGAACGCTCGAGTAAGTTTCCCATCTCTTCCACCAAAGAGAGGAAACGGTTGGTATAGAGTTCGAGTTCCACAAATTCCACATTAGATTTTTTCTCAATCGCTGCACCTTCATCTCTACTCAACTTTAGGCTGCCTCGACTTCCCACAATCGCCTCCCAACCCGCGTCAACATATACCGTGCTAAAACGATCTTGTACCACTAAGGGCCCGACAACTCGAGTTCCGGGAGTTAGGGAACCTCTATTACATCTGCCCTCAGCTTTTATCTCAGATTCCTCTTCAGCCTCAAACACCTCTTTTTCTCCAACTCTGTCTCGAACGCCAACAGAGACCTTGATCGAAACAACTTCTATCGTTTGTTCCGGTATGAATCCATACTGGGCCTCGAAGATATATTTAAAGTCCGTCTCCAAACTTTCGACTGAGACAAGGTCAATCAATAGTCCAGACTCCTGGCCAAGGAACCGGATCTCAACTTGGCTAGCTCTAATCTCTAAATTCTCTCGAAGCTCTCCATCCAAAACAAGGGCTTCGTAAGCGGACTCCTTTAGCAAGCACTTCCACTCTTCTATCTCATCTTTGCAATCTTTTAGCGGACGAAGGATCTGGCGCTCTTTGAACGTCTCCGCACTCGCTTGCTGCAAACCATAAGAACTCAATAATCCAGCGTCCAAAGGGAAAAGCACCGAATCCATCTCTAGAATATCGGCTATTGCGCAAGCATGCAGTCCACCTGCCCCACCAAATGCAACCAAAGCATACTCCGACGGATCGTACCCTTCTCTAATCGAAATGCTCCTTATCGCATCAGCCATATGCTCATTAGCAATGTCGAGCAATCCTTGCAGGAGGTCTGAATCAGCTACTGGCATCTCTGAACGTGCCTGAACTTCGTCTACCAATCTATCCACAGCCTCCGATGCTGCTTCTGGAAAAATCGGTATCCCAAATTCGGACGCATCTATTCGCCCCAAAAGAAGATTTACATCCGTTAAAGTAAGCCCGCCACCGGCTCCATAACAGGCGGGTCCTGGCCAAGCACCTGCGCTTTCAGGCCCAACTCTCAAGGCAGATCCATCAAACCAGCAGCACGAACCTCCTCCCGCCGCCACTGTTTTAATCCGCAAGGATGGGGCGAATACTTTTGCTCCCCCGATCACCTGTTCAAACTGGTAGTCAAGTCGTCCTTCGAAACGGGATACATCGGTGCTCGTTCCCCCCATGTCGAACGCTATTCCCCGTTCGATCCCGGCCCGCTTTCCGACGCTTGACGACCCGACTACTCCTCCCGCTGGGCCGCTCAACAAACTATCTTTTGGACGATAGTAGGTTCGTGAAACAAGTCCACCTGCACTGGTCATGATCCTCAGATTTCTTTCTGACAACACAGATTGAACTGCGTCCAAGTAGGTGTCCATTATCGGCGCGAGATACGCATCCACCATCGATGTTTCAGCTCGCTGTAAAATTTTGATCTTTGCCGAAAGCTCATGCGAAAGGGATACATGATTAATCCCTTCCATTCTAAGGATCTCACCGATTCGCTTTTCGTGATCTGAATTTCGGTAGCTATGCAACAGGGCGACCGCTACAGATTCAATCCCCTCCTCCCGGCAACGAACGGCAAACCTTCGCACCTCCTCTTCACACAGCGACTCTATAATGCTGCCCTTTGCATCCAGGCGCTCGCTGACTTCGAATACTAATGAATGCAACGGCTCTCGCTTTTTAATTCCAAGCTCAAAGAGGTCTGGTCTCTGCTGGTTGCCGATTCGAAGTAGGTCCCTGAAGCCTCTAGTGACGAAAAACGCGGCCCTTGCTCCTTTTCCCTCCAGCAACGCATTGGTGCCTCGTGTAGTTGCCAATCGGAGCTCGAGGAGGGGCAAAGCCTCTCCTAGGAGCGTCTGCGTAATCAATCTCATCCCAAGAATAGGAGGTTCTTCTAATGATTGAATCGCGCAAAGAGCTCCCTGCTCTATAGCGGGAATTTTGACATCCAACTCTAACAGGCAATCCTCGCTCGACCAGGTTACAATTTGGCCAGTAACCGTGCCTAGTCCGCAAACCTGCAGTCTGTATCCAACAAAAAAGTCGTCTACTGTATCGAAAGGAATCTCCAATCGAAACCGGTTCGGGCCCAACACCTCAACCACTCGAACTCGAATCTCTGAGCTAGATAGAACCTTTACTCTATGCTCCTTTCGGACAGGCGAAAGGGCTAAACAGTCAGTAAATGTGCCACCCGTATCTATCCAGAATTGCCACATGCTTCCATCAATTTAAAATAGGTATGCGTTCCGTCATCTGGTACCGATTAAACTCGCATTCGGAAACAACAGTTTGAAACTAGGATCTGGCATAACTCGCTTCTAGAGCCTTCAGAAGAAATACTGCCATCTCGTTGAAAGGAGTCGCTACACCATGCTTCTTTCCGAGTCTAACAATCACACCATTTCGAGCGTCCCACTCCATGGGCCGTTTATAAACTAAATCCGCGTGTATGGAATTCATCGCTCCTTCGGTCGCCGAAGCCTGACCAGCAATGATCTTCTCGACGATTGAATCTTCGACCTGCGCTCCTTCTGCTCGAGCGACCGCGATACATTCACGTATCAAATTTTTCATTATGTTCGCTGCACTTCCTTCTTGAACCACATTTGCTGGTTGATTCAATAAAGCAGAGACCGCTCCACCACTGTTAATGCAGAGCTTTCTCCATGCGGCTGTATTCCAATCATCGGTCAACCTAGTCGCAAAACCTTCAGCAGGAAACAGCGAAGCAAAGGTGGATGACCACGACGTATTTGGTACCGTCATCAATACGGATCCTCTTTGCAGGATCTTGCCGGGCTCGCTTCGCTCTGCAGGACAATCTATGATAACCGGTACAATGCGATCAGCCGAAACATAAGGACTCAAATTCGCTAGGTGCTCCACACCGTTTTGAATCACAGCGATGTGAGTATCCGCATGACTAAGCGGTAAAATCCAATCTGCAGCGTCCTCTATTTGGTAGGTTTTAGTGCAAATTAAAATCCAGTCTACAGGACCGGCGAGTGAAGGATCCGTTATAACTCTTGGAGACGAGGCTAACGATCCAAAAGGAGAATCGACCACGAGCACTTTAAAGGAATTACGGGAGCAAATAACAAGGTCGTTATCTGCTTTCGTTTCCAGCCATCCCGCGAGGGTTCCTCCAATTGCTCCAGGACCGATGAGCGCTATTTTAGGCATAGGTAATAATTGATTACTAGCAGTTCTTGAAAGCGTCTTCCGCAATAAGATCGGTTTGGGTCTGCCAGAGCCGGGCGTAGTGTCCCTCCCCGCCAATGAGCTCATCGTGAGAACCTTTTTCGATAATGCGACCCTTCTCCAAAACTACGATCTGATCAGCTTGCCGCACAGTTGAGAGCCGGTGGGCAATGACCAGAGTTGTTCGCTCTTTCACTAGATTGCCAACCGCCTGCTGGATCTTTGCTTCGGTAATGGTATCCACACTTGATGTCGCTTCATCAAGAATTACAAGTGGTGGATTCCTCAATACAACCCTTGCGATTGTAAGACGCTGCTTCTCTCCCATACTGAGTCGAATTCCGCGTTCTCCAATGCGTGTATCCATTTGATCGGGAAGATTGGAAACGAATTCCCATGCACTCGCACCCTTAAGGGATTCAATCAAATCCGCGTCCGTAGCTTCCTGCTTCGCCAGCAATAGGTTGTCCCGAACGGTTCCATCGAACAGAAACGGATCCTGGGCGACCACCCCAATATGCATCCGCAGATCGACTAGATCCATCTCCCTAACATCGATGCCGTTAAACGTCACCGCCCCAGTCGTAACATCGTAGTATCGCTGCATCAAATTGGCCACGGTCGACTTCCCGGCTCCCGTGTGACCCACCAGTGCGGTCACTTTCCCTTTCTCCAGATTCAGAGAGAAATCCGTCAGCAATTCTTCTCGGCCGCTGTAAGCAAAGTTGACCGAGCTGAACGCTACTTCAAGGAGCCCATCTGGAAAAGGTTTCGGAGTATCCGGATTTGTGATTTCTACGGGATAGTCGAGCATCTCGAATACCCGCTCGCTGGAGGCTTTTCCCGTGGCTAGCAGATTATTAAGCCCATTTAATTGAGACAAAGGCATGTAAAGCATGCCCCCCAGCTGGAAGAACATTAAAAGATCCCCTGTACCGAAACGTTCGGGTTCTGTTGCAAACAAATAGCCCCCGTATCCCACCACTGCTACCGTTCCCAAGCTGACTACGAAATTCGTTATGGGGCCGTGGATTGACCAGCGATACATCGATATAAGCGTGCGTTTTTTGAGCTCTGAGAGACGTTCTTGAAATCGCTTTTTCTCCTGGTTCTTAAGGGCAAAGGAATTGATCAAGCGATTGCCCTGTATGTCTTCAATCAAAAGCGAATTAAGCTCACCCGCTGCAGCCCTCACCTTGCGCCAATTCTTGCCTTGAGCGCGAAAATGAAAGTGCTGCATGACCAACATTATGGGGATGGGCAAGATCATCAGTGTCGCTAAAGTCGGCTCGAAGTAAAACATGATGCTAGCCACTCCAAGAACGGTCAATATAGCCGTACTCCCTTGCTCCGTTCCATCGAGGATTACCCGTTCGACCGATTCCACGTCCTCTATCACTCGCGAGGCAATGTCTCCCGACTTGCGACTATCGAAATAGCCGATGGGCAATTCCATCAATTTGTCATGCAAGTCTTTCCGGATATCAATGAGAACCTTTTGCTCCAGTGTATTGTTTAAGCGTATACGAAATGAATTGAAAAGCTCGCGCATGAAAAAGCAGCCTGCTATGGCGCAAATGGCCAACCATAAATTACCCATCTCTTTCTCAGGCAATACTTCGTTGATCACATAACGCGTGACCAAGGGGATCACCATTACAAATAGCGTACTTGTAATGGCCAGCCCAATGGTCATCCAAAACATCGCCTTGTAGCGGAACAAGTAGCCAGAAACTCTCCAAATCGTTTTCATTCAATCAGTCCAGACTCCACAGACGTAACACTAGCATGACAAGTCTGATCGCGAAAATCTGAACCTAGCCCCACTCGATTGGATCGGCCCAACTGCAAAGTCTCAAGGCTTGGATTCCAATTGCCCCATCCATGGACTTTTCATGTTGCGACCGATGGCTTCTTTCCTAACGAATCCCTTTAAATGGAATTAGTGGCTCCAGACTGGGAAATCTTACATCGACTGAGAAATCGTTTTCTCAACGAAAGTGGCAGCGTTGGTCTCTATTGGGAATCCGCAAACGACCTTGTCCAGTACCACCAGTACTTTGCTTCTCGAATCGGATGGAAATGGGATGCCGCAATCTCTCAAGCCAAGCAACTGGACTGGCAGTTGCAATCGTCTCAGATTCTTGACTGGGGTTGCGGAACGGGAATCGCGACGCTCAGAATCCTCGAGGCATTTGGAACAGATAAAGTAACGGAGGTAATCTTATGGGACCATTCGATAGCTGCGACCTCATTCGCCCAGAAAACGCTTCAAGAAAAGTATCCAAATCTTAAGGTCACTTTCTCCAATGACCTCTCAAGCATTAACTTAGCGGACACCCTTTGCCTGGCAAGCCATGTACTCAACGAACTGTCATTGACTGATCGAGAGTCCCTGAATCGTCTTTTCTCACAATCTCAACAGGTCTTTTGGGTCGAGCCTGGAAGCTACGACAGCAGCCGCCTCTTACTAGAACAGCGAGAGGAGTTACTCCCATACTTCAATCCTATCGCCCCCTGTATTTGCGATCTCCCTTGCCCCATGAAAGAGGAGGCAAATACGATCCACTGGTGCCACTTTTTCGCTAAACCGCCCATCGTTGCTTTCACAGAGGCGCACTGGGCCCAGTTTTCGAAAGTGATGGAAATCGATCTCCGGAGCCTCCCCTACAGTTTTATAGTCATGGACTCGTTAAATCTCAAAAGCAGACAGCTTACTGCTGGCAAGTCCCGCGTATTGGGTCGGCCTCGGCAATACAAGGGCTATACCCGTATCTATTCCTGCGACGAGAATGGCCACAATGATTACGAGCTTTGGAAACGCGAAGACAAGACCCTCTGGAAAACGATCAAGAAAAACAAGAGCGGTACACTCTACGAATGGACTCGAATCGACTCGGGCAAGATCCTCGCGGGGAAAATCGTAGAAGGTGCCTTGGAGTCGCTTAAAGTCCAAGGGGAACCTTAGAACAGGTCTCGTAATGTAGGGCTGGCCCTCGTGCCGCGCCGCGTATGCATTTCACAACACCCAACCTCAAGGCACAGCTCAAGCACGGGCCCTACGAATAAAATTGCACCCCGTTGATAGGGCGTGACGCCCCGAAACGCCACATCAATACGATCCTCCTACCCAGCTCCCTCGTCCGTCGAGCCCTGACCTTAGTCCAACCCTTGCAATTATCCAAAATATCTGCAACCCGCAACCCTCGGTGCGTGTATACAAGAGTACAACCTAGCTAAGTCTATGAAGTTCCCCAAATTTTTCCTTTTCACAATCGCAGCCATACTGTCCGTATCGGCATTTGGCGTACCCAAAATCGTCCGGCCAATAGATCAGTCCATCAACCTCGACGGTGTCGCAAAAGTAGAAGCCTGCGTCCAAGGCGGATTCATCAATCTTACCGGAGACCAGCGCTCTAATGCACACGTCCTGATCGAAAAAGTATTCCGTAACGCTTCCGAGAAAGAGGCGGACTCGATAGAATCAAAGATCGAGCAAACCATCGACGATCTTGATAGTATCTTGTATATAGAATTTAAGTACGATAATAATTGGGCCTTCTGGAGTTTGTTTAGAAGCAAGCCCAGCGTACACTTCAATGCCACGTTGTCCGTCCCCAAAGGCATTAATGTGGAGCTCCACACTTCTGGCGGAAATATTGAAATTGACGGGGTAGAGGGAGAAGTCGCTGCTCGCACCTCCGGTGGACACATGAAACTAGCCGATATTGGCGGGCCCGTGAACGCTCATACAAGCGGGGGATCCATAGCGGCATCCGACCTAAGGAGCGGGGCAAACCTTTCCACCTCCGGAGGTCCGATCAAAGTCGATTCCATAGCGGGCAATTCAAAACTTAAAACCTCAGGTGGCAGTATCAACGCCACAGGAGTCAACGGTCCCTTGGAAGCTAAAACATCGGGAGGCAGCATCACCGCCAGCTTTCCCAGAGAAATAGATGCCGACACTCTATTGAAGACATCAGGTGGCGATATTATTGAAAAATTGCCGCTAGGCGAACGGTTCTATTTAAACGCTCCCAATAGCGGAGGCGGAGTCAGGACCGACTTTCCCATCACGATGACCTACGAACTCAAACGCAGCCGAACTGCCGAAGGCCCCGTCAACGGAGGCGGCCCTTTTCTCAAGTTTCGCACTTCTTGAGGAAGCATCAATGTGGGATATCTATTGTTCAGCAGCTAGAGCGTATGATAAGCGGGTTGAAAACATAAGCCTTTTTCCCGATCGCTATCTGAGGGGTATTTCCAATCAAGAAAGCTTCTGGGTCACATTCTTTCGCTGATTAGTATATTCGGATTCCAATCGGCAGCGCTCTCTCTAGGATCCCAACAAGCGAAATGATTTCCGATTATGATTCTTCTCTTTCCATCGTCTATCAAGACGAGGAATACATCGCAATCAACAAACCACCTGGACTGCTTGTCCACCGGACCGCCATCGATTCGCAGGAGACACAATTCGCGGTACAGCTCCTTCGCGACCAAATCGGGCAACACGTTTTTCCCGTCCACCGGCTAGACAAGCCGACCTCCGGCGCCCTTCTCTTCGCACTAAACGAGTCCGCTTTATCCAAAGGGCAGAAGGCATTCGAAATGGGTCAAATCAACAAAACCTATCACGCAATCGTCCGCGGTCATCCTGCTGAAAGTGGAGTGGTTGATCACCCCTTACGAAAGATGCTCGACCGAGGGCCGAAAGCGAAAAGCGACCCCGCCCAAGAGGCGAAAACACTCTATCGCACTCGAGCTACTGTCGAGCACCCCATCCCTACAGAGCGCTACCCTAAAACCCGCTATGCTTGGGTGGAGCTTGATCCCAAGACGGGTCGTCGCCATCAACTACGAAGGCACCTTTCCCACATCGACTGCCCCATCATTGGCGACACCAAACACGGCGACACGCGGCGAAATCTCGCTTTTAAAGAGCAGTATGGATTCGTTCGGCTCTTTTTGCACGCTAGCAGCATATCGCTTGTTCATCCCTTTTCACAAGAGGGTATAGAGATCGAAGCCTCCCTTTGGCCTGACTTTCAAGCAGGTCTTGAGGCAACTGGATTGACTCAAAGCTGATTCCAGATTCTTGATGGGAAGTGTTCTACCGATTATGAAATGGCCGATAACAACGATTGGATTCGATGCTGACGACACGCTTTGGCACAATGAGAATCTTTTCGAGGACCATCATAACAAATACTGCCAGCTTCTCTCCGATTATCATGACGCTGAAACCGTTGAGAAGGTGCTCTACGAAACTGAGATGCGTAATCTCGAGCTTTTTGGATACGGTATAAAGGGATTCACGCTTTCCTGCATAGAGACCGCCATCCACTTGACCAAAGGGGAAATCAAATCCGAAGAGATCCAGCGCATTATCGATCACTGCCGTCACATGCTTTCTCATCCCGTTGAGCTATTCGACGATGTGGAAAAAGTACTGAGAAACCTCAGTTCAAAATTTCGGCTCATCCTTGTGACCAAGGGTGACCTCCGGGACCAGGAACGGAAAATTGCCAAATCTGGGCTAGCTGCCTATTTCGACCACGTAGAGGTTGTTTCAGACAAGACAGTGGAGTCCTACGCCCGTGTGCTGGAACGAAGTCGGGTACCCATCAAACAGTTCGTCATGATCGGCAATTCCCTCAAATCTGATATTCTTCCCGTATTGAACTTGGGAGGACACGGAATCCATATCCCCTATAGAATTACCTGGGAGCACGAGCGAGTGGAGTCGACTCCACATGAACATGACAACTTCTATCAAATTGAATCAATCTCCCAGCTGCCCGACCTAATCGACACTATCGCGGTCGACTCAATCAGCTAGTGATGCAGCTTATCCCGGTTCCCAAAAAAATAATCCCTCTAAATGGGACTTTCGAACTCCCCGAGCCGATTGCACTTTCAAGTGATTTCGAAATAGGCCCGCGGCTTCAATCCACTCTGGAGACCTTTCCTTCGATCGAGCTCGAATCGACCAAAAGTAATTCCACCTCAGTTCGGTTAAAAAAAACCACGGTCAAACCAGCAGAAGAGTCTTACTCTCTTTCCATAAGACGTGAGGGAGTAGAAATAGAGGCTGGAACCGATTCCGGATTCTACCGAGGGCTGACCACTCTTAGCCAAATCATCCAAATCAAAGGTCGACTTCTTCCCTGTATTCAAATTGAAGATGAACCCGACCTCGAAGTCCGCGGATACATGCTGGATATCAGCCGATGCAAGGTGCCAACCCAAGAGTCCCTTTTCCAGCTAATCGACACGCTCGCTTCTCTCAAATTCAATCAACTGCAATTCTACACGGAGCACACCTTCGCCTACCAGAATCACCAAAACGTTTGGGGGAACGCGTCTCCTTTAACGGGTGAAGAAACCCAAGCGCTGGATACTTATTGCTACAATCGATTCATTGAACTCGTTCCCAATCAAAACTCGTTTGGACATATGGATCGCTGGCTGCGCCATGATAATTACAAACACCTAGCCGAGTGCCCTGAAGGCTATGAGCACCCCATATCAGGTCATCTTCCATGGGGCGGCACCCTCAAGCCAGACCAAGCATCTCTCGATTTCGTGTCCGAATTGTACGACGAGCTTCTTCCAAATTTCCGCAGCAACTTATTCAACATCGGTGGCGACGAACCCTGGGAACTCGGCCAGGGCTGGAGCCGCGATATCGTGAAGGCCAAGGGGAAGCATCACGTCTACCTCGACCACCTTCTTTCTATCCACAAACAAGTAACGGCCCGAGACAAAAAGATGCAATTCTGGGGAGATATTATCCTAGAATCGCGCGATCTGGCTAAGGAGCTACCCAAAGATGCGATCGGCGTCATTTGGGGGTACGAGGCCGATCACCCTTTCGAAGAGCAATGCGCTTCCTTCCAAGATTCCGGCATTCCCTTTTATGTCGCGCCAGGCACCTCCGCTTGGAATACGATAGGCGGGCGTCATAGAAACGCCATCGCAAATGTCAAAGCAGCGACCGCACAGGCTATTGGCTTTGGAGCCCGAGGGACCCTTCTCACGAATTGGGGCGACTTTGGCCATCACCACTTTCCTCCCGTCAGCTATCCCGCAATCGTATGGGCTGCAACGCTGTCTTGGAACATGAGTTCCGAATCGGAGTTTGACGATATCCAGGCTATCAATACGGTTTTCTTTGAAGATAATTCTTTGGACTTTGCCAAAGCGATCTTCTCGCTAAGTAACCTAATAAACGGCTTCTCCTATCAGCCAATCAACCGTACCCTCCTAAACGATCTCCTCTTTACCAGTGGAGAAAAATTCCAGTTCAACCTCGGTAAAACAAATCAAGAGGAACTGGAAGATTGCCAAACCGGACTTTCGAAATTGCTCATTCATTTAAGGGGCTCAAACGCCCCCTCCGAAAACGCCAAGCTAGCAAAGGAGGAGTTGATCCTCTCCTGCCAACTACTTTGTTTCGGAATTAACAAGGGGCTCCAGGAATTGGATGAAACCTACTCTGGACAGACCCATCTAGATACCGAACTCCAATCGCTAATCAAAGCCTACCGCGAACAATGGCTGCAACGCAACCGCCCCGGCGGTTTAGATGAAAGCGTCTCCTATTTGGAAAGTTCGCTTGGGAATCCGTAGGAGCGGCTTTATTCCGCGATCAACCTCCTTGAAATCACGGCGTAAAGCCGCCTCCTATATTTATTAAGACTGAGGCGTCTCCACAATCTGGAAACGTAAAAACAGAACCCCATCGGGGACAATTGATATCTGCAGCGTCGCCGTAATCCCTGTGTAGGCTCCGTTCGGCTCCACGAGGATATCCCGGGAATCATCCGCTTCCCACGGCAGAAATACTTTGGGTAGAATTACCCGAGTCTGAAGATTCGGACTGCACTGGAACAAAGTCATCAAGAGCCCTCATATGCAAATAGGCAAAATAAAAAGAGGAGGCAGATAACCGCCTCCCCTTTTCTTCTCCTCCCAAATAAATTCCGTGGGATATATAACCTGCTAAAATTGTGAAGCCGTATAGTCTTCGTGCCTCACTCGAGCGTATCCACCACGCGCTTCTAAAACACTCACTCGCTCGCCGGCATTGAAACTAGGCTCTCGCAACTCTTGCACGACCACTACCGTGCTCCCATCGTCCATCTCTATAGTGATTTCCTGAGCGATTTTGGAGGTCATCGCTTTCTCGACCTGCTTTCCAACAACCGCGCCAACAACCGCCCCTCCGGCACTGGCCAGCACTTGCCCATCCCCGCTCCCAACGGTCGATCCAACGGCACTTCCCATAATACCTCCGCCATAAAGTCCTAGCTGAGAGCTCTCCCCTTCGATCCTAACGTCCCGAGTAGCAACTACTGTTCCTTGGTCAATCGTTTGGGTTGTGCCCGCTGAGGATCGCGGGACAGTTTCGTATCCACCACCCGAAGCGCACCCACACAAGAGGGTAAAAATGATGGTACTGAACGCTCCGGTGATTCCTTTTGTTTTTAATTCCATGTTTCTATCCCTTCCAATGACGACTTGTTCGATCCAAAGTGGATTGCGGATTCACAAAAACCAATTTTTACATCCTACTCCAATTCAATATTTAATCAACCCTCTCCTTGGTGCTAGAGACTTTCAAAGTCATCTGGCAAATAGGCTCCCGTGTCAGGATCAATGTGTGGATTGTCATCCGCATGAAATACACGTGCTGCCCCTGCTAGGTTGGAATCGACCCTCACCGGATCGCCAATGTTGAATCGCGGCTCCCTAATCTCCTGCACGACTATGATCGTTACCCCCTCATCCATTTGAATCGTAAGCTCTTGAGCTCTTTTGGAGGTTAAGGCCTTCTTTATTTTCGGTCCTACCACACCACCTACGATCATTCCGCCCGCCGCACCAACGGCAGCTCCTAAACTGGTTCCACTGGCTTCTGCTCCGATCGCTCCACCGGCCACGCTTCCTCCAATCGCTCCTCCATAGGCGCCAAGCCCAGAAGATGTGCCATCGATTACGACTTCTCTTAGATCAACGATTGTTCCGCCGTCGAGTTGCTTCGCCATTCCACTAGAATTGATCGGATAACGCGATTGGCTGGAAGTAGACTGGCAACTCAAAAAAAATAGTGAAAAAACGAAAATTAAAACGAGACTGCAAAATTTCATTCGATTTATTCCCTCCAATTCATTTACCCAGTTAAAAAAATAACTCCGTCGCAGGGAGCGAACCCCCTCACCCTTGTTCGCAACAATTACTACGATAGATTTCATAAATTTAAACTTATTAGCCAGACAGTCTGTAAACTCCTAATGCGAACTCTCATCACAGAGTGAATACCCCGAAACCCCCGATGAAAAAATCCCCAAGACCAATACAAGTATTTCAGTACAATCCTCCCTTGCGAGTATTGTCTCAATCCGCCGAAACGGAGGACTACCTTTTTGCTCGACCCAATCTGAAACGAAATATCGCCCATGAACGGGTTTCCAGATATTTTCTGAAGTCTCAGAAACCTATCTAATCTCGACTTGACTAGTCGCTAGCAAACAGGAATTAGTTTTTGGACCGGTCTCTTTGGAGTCCGGTTTTCATTTTCTCTAACCCTTCATCCCAAGGGTTTGGAGGGAACAAATCACCCATTTCGACAATCCATATTTAGTCTCGTGTACCAGAATATTGAGCAACAGCTTTCAGTAGAAATTGCTAACGCCCCGGGAGAAATCGCCCGTATCAGCGATTTGCTCTCATCAAATGGCGTTAACGCCAATGCAATGTCAGTCGCTGGCGGGGTCTATCGCGGCTACTTCAGATTCCTCACGGACCAAGTGGAAGAAGCCAAAAGCGTTTTGATTTCCAACGGCTTGGACGTGGAGTGCGAGCGGGTTATTTCAGTTAGACTGGACGATAAAAAGGGGCAAGTCGCAAAGATCACCAGCGCCTTGGCTCAGGCAAATATAAATATAGATTACTTTTACGCATCGGTCGATCGCAACGATTCTGCGACCCGTCTAATTATAAAAGCTGAGAATGTCGTCCTCGCGACAAGTGTTCTCGACGAAATTTCAGATTTCCCAGTTGGGCCGCCTGAACTCAGCTTAGCTTAAGGGTTACCCGATTTATTTACTCGCAGCCACGTTTCTCCATCCGACAACGTAGCCAGCAGTCGCTTGGACTTTGAGAGACGAGCTACTGAAGAAATAGTCTTGCCATCCTCTTCTGACAGAATGGCGTATCCACGTTTCAATGTAGCTTTCGGGCTCAGTGATTGAAACTTCCCGCTCGTCTCGATCAGACCATGTCTGGCAAGTGCGAGCTTACGCTCCATACGATCGAGTATTCGCTTTGCTAATTCGTTTATTCGTAGTCGGTATTCACTCGCAACACGATCCGGCCGGAGTCTGCCAAAGGCGAGTTTCGATTGATTGAGCTCGCCTTTGGCTCGGGAAAGTTCTCGGGTCAATACAGACAACAATCGACTACTCAATTCATCTATCCGCAACGCTGCGGTCTCAAGACTGCGCTGTGGAGAAGCGGCCTTCAATCTCGTCGCCCAATCCCCTAAATTTCGCCGACTCAATGCGATTCCGTCTTCTGCCTGATCCACGATCGTATCCCGAGCGTACTCGATTCGACTAACAACGTCAATATAGGCGCTACTAATCAGCTCCGCTGCCGCTGATGGAGTTTCCGCTCGGACATCAGAGACAAAATCCGTTAAGGAAAAGTCGATCTCGTGCCCGACTGCCGAGATCGTAGGAATCGGAGAAATTGAAAGGGCCCTAGCGAGCATTTCGTCATTGAAGCACCACATGTCCTCCAAACTTCCACCCCCACGACCCAGAACGATCAGATCGAATCCACCCACTTTTAGGACTAAGGAAAGCGCGTCTTGAAGAGAGTTGGATGCATCTAGCCCCTGGACCTTGGCGGGGACCACTGTCAACCGGCCAGACCAGCCCCGCCTCTTGAGAATGCGGATAAAATCCTGAATCGCCGCTCCGCTAGGAGAAGTGATGAACGCCACTCTTCGGGGGGCAAGGGGGAGTGGCTTCTTGTGCTCCTTGTCAAAGAGCCCTTCTTCAAACAGCTTCTTCTTCAGCCGCTCAAACTCTCTGTGCAATCTCCCTTGACCCGAGGCGATCGCCGAGCGGGCGATTAATTGGTAGCGTCCGTGAGGCTCGTAAACACTCAATTCTCCATACACCACGATCTCTACACCGTTATCGAAATCGAAATCGAGCCCGGAGGCATTTCCGCGAAACATGACGACCGGAAGCTGAGCTCCTTCGTCCTTGAGAGAAAAGTAGAGGTGCCCGCTGGCCTGCCTCCTAAAGTTGGATACCTCGCCCTTGATCCATTCAGGCCCCACGGAACCTTCGAGCAATCGCTTTATTCGGCGCGTGTATTCCGAAACAGTACACGTTTCCTCTTCGCCAAACTGCGCTAGGAAGGAATCGCTCACGATGACCCCCCGGTGATCAATTTAGCTTTTAACCGAGCCCGCAGAAAACGCACCCCCAAACTCAACGCCACAAACAAACTGATCGCCAATAAAATCAACGCTGTGTTCCCCTTTAGAATGGCGTCCCCAAAAATAACGATGCTGAGGGATAGGATTAGAGTAAGAGGCAACGATACACCCATATACCAAAGAAAGGGCATGCGAGCCAAGCCGAGCAAATAATTCTGCAATGAAAAGGGCATTCCTGGAGTGATTCTCAACAAAACCGCTACCGTAAACATGCTTTCTCTTTTTAGCTCGGGAACACTGTACCCAAATCTATGTACGAGTCTCTCAAACGGGGGTCTGAAAAACTTTCCCGCCAAAAGCCATGACAGTGCCATATTAATGGCTAGGGCCGCTGCGGAACCACCAATCGCTACCGGCATCTCATATACGGCTCCCGCCAATAAAAGCAACGGTGATACGGGGGCCCAGAAACTCGGCAGAACGGCCATCGCCGCGAAGAATGGAATCGGGCCGAAATCGGTAATCCAGTCGATTCCCGCCTGAACATCAACTTCGCCCAGTTCGTGTCGAAACTGCCAAAACAGAACTGCAGCCACGATGAGTCCTAATATTGAGATTCCTATAAATGACCTGATTCTGGCGGAAGCCACATCAACACTGAAAGGCTCACGAGGACCTAATAGCAAAGCCAAAATCTCCAAACGGGATTTCCCCCAAAGCGTCAAAGATGCGATCGGTTATTAATTTGCGATTCCCACATCTTGAAAAAGAAAGCCTGTGCTCTTCGTAGTGAGCAAGTGAAGACATTTTTGCGGTTTCCCATTGCAATTATTTAAGGTCTTTTTAAACATCACTTTTACTAATGGGCGACTCGAGTTTAGGTACCTTTCTCGTAATAGACGATGACGAGGGTCTACGGACGCTGTTGAATCTGATATTAAGTTCGGTAGGAATCAACTCGATATGCGTTGGAACATCAAACGAAGCGATCAGTGCTCTTGAGGAAGACAACGGCACTATTAACGGAATCCTCCTTGACCTAAATCTAGAGAACTCTCGAGGAGAGGACTTGTTGGACCAAATACTCACATTTAATTCCGATCTCGTCGTGTTCATGATAAGCGGATGTCTGAGCGAGGAGATTAAAGAGCGGATCGGCGATAGGGCAATCAATGGAATCATAACAAAGCCCTTTCAAACCGCCGAGCTGATTCAGCTAATTAGGGATGCCGTCATCAAACGACAGGAGTTGATTACGTCACGCGAAGGTGCTTAGATGCTTCCCCGTGCTTCTACCTTCGTAATGAATATCAAAAAAATACAGGTTCTCATTATCGAACGTCCTCTCATAGATTGAACGCTCGAATGTCTCCTCGACTTTAGGGTTCAGACGCAGTTCCTTTTCCGCCTTCTCTCGCTGTTCGCGAAGATGCGGAAAGGTACGTTCTATGATATTCAGCGGATAGAGCGGTTCCATACCCAGGAAAAATTGTTTCCATTCAACTAGACACTTTATGTGCCTTGATGCTCTAATCGGTTCCCCAAATACAACCTTTATTCGATAAATTGCCAAATCATAATCAATCAATTTTAAATACTATAACCTTTTGATTATCAATTGCTTAAAATTTTATGAAAATGGCTATATCTTGCCCAAAATGATCTAGTAAAACTCCCTTAGAGGAATCAGACTACTTCCCTCCAGGTGCAGTACCCTACTGGTAAGCTACTAGATTTTTATTTACAGATCTCTAGCAATTCAATCCCCGCTTGGCACGAATCACCGTTCACTACGCCATCTCAAGGTCAGAAACCATTAAAGGGCTCATCTCTCGCCCAGCCAAAGTACGCTGCAAGCGAATACAGGCTACTGCGATCATGTCCCCCAATTTTTCGTCTAAACGATCTTCTACTATTGCGATTCACGGAATAGTGCCGCACCTTACGAACGTGCGAGACCATGCGATGACGGCCAAAGAAAAAGTTGCCCTTTTGAGTCTACTGGATGATCCGAGTCCCGCCGTAAGAGAAGAGCTTCTCAGAATTCTAAATTCAATGGGGTCCTACGGCCTGGAAATTCTGAACGAAGCCGCCAAGAGCAGCAATCGGCTGCTAGGCTGGCACGCTGGAGCTTACCTTTCTGAGCTTCGATCCGTCGATCTCGCCCAAGAACTTCGACAGTTCATACATTCAGGGAACTACGAGCTCGAAACTGGCTGGATGATGATTAGCCGGGTCGCCTACCCCAATCTCGAGATAGGAGGCATCTGCAATCAACTGGACTCATATGCGAGTCGCTGCAAAGAGCTCATAATAAAGCCGGCCTCCCCCCGAGACCAATGTGCCGTCATCAATCGTGTCCTCTTTCACGAGGCGGGCTTTAGGGGCAACTCGGAGCAGTACACTGATCCAGACAACAGCTTTATCAATGCGGTCCTTCAGTCTAAAAAAGGCCTCCCCATAACCCTCTCAGTTCTCTATCTTATTATAGCTGAGAGACTTGGGCTGGAAATCGTTCCCATCAATGCTCCTGGACATTTCGTCGTTGGCTGCTTCGAAGAAACAGCTCCTTTCTACATAGATCCATTCGAACACGGCAAATTCCTGACAGCGGGGCATATGCTCAAGCGGATCGAATCTAGTAATATCGTCCCCAATCTAAGCTATCTCGCTCCTGCCACCACACACGAAACGCTCTCCCGCATTTGTAGAAATCTTGTTTTCCATTACACGGAATCGGGAAAGGGGTCGATGGCAGCTTTATTCTCAGATATGCTGAAGGAGTTTAAAGACGCATACGAGAAGCAGCTCTAAATTTCCCTGCCGTACGCCCAAGAGGGGTGAATCGCCATCGAGTGATAATTTCCTCGCCCATCCCGGTACTTTCGAATTCCATTTTTCGCCCATGGAAACCTTCAATTCCGAGGAAACATACACCCTAAAGGATCTGAAAAGCTGGGGGTTCGACGGAGTCAGCCTCGCAGTTCTAGGGCATCCCGTGCGGCACTCAATAAGTCCCGCAATGCACAACGCTGCCATTAAGGAGATTTCCCAGCCCAATGACCGCTTCTCTAATTGGCGTTACTTTCGTTTCGAAGTACCACCCGAGGACTTGATCCAGGCTCTTCCTATGTTTCACGAAAAGGGGTTTTTCGGTCTCAATTTAACTGTCCCACACAAGGAAATCGCCTTAGGCGCTCTACAAAAGGTAGACTCCGCCGCACTCGAAATAGGGGCGGTCAATACGTTGAGACGCCTAGACGACGGTTATGAAGGATTCAACACGGACGGCTATGGCCTTTCGGAGGGAATTAGAAGAGACCTTGAGACCAGCCTTGAAGGTAAGGATATTGTCATTTTAGGAGCCGGAGGAGCCGGGCGAGCGGCTGCAGTCGAAGCCTTGCGTCGCAAATGCCAATCCCTTAAAATCGTCAACCGCAACCAAGATCGTCTCAAAAATCTGATCCAAACCTTAAGCCCTATTGCCGAACGATTTTCGATTCCCCTGAGTAATTGTTCACCGAACGATTCAAAACTTTCGCTGCCCTCCAGCACAATAATTGTCAATGCAACCTCTCTTGGTCTCAACTCTGACGATCCTCTGCCGCTGCCCGAAGAGTGCGTACAGCATCCTCTCACTCTATTCGATATGATCTATAATCCGCGAACCACCCAATTTATGGAGCTCATCCTATCAAAAGGAGGGCGTGCGGCCAACGGGCTATCCATGCTGGTGTATCAAGGAGCTCGCTCCCTCGAAATTTGGTCAGGGAAAAACGTCAATGCGGAAACAATGAACCAAGCAGCCAACGCAGCTTTGCTGTCGCGAGCGTACTTCGACTAAGAGTCCAAAACACATGCTACCCGAGCTGCAATACATCGATCAGGGATTTCCCGTCTTTTTCTCCTCCGTGATTTTCATATTCGGAGCCCTGATAGGAAGTTTTCTCAATGTATGCATCTATCGCATACCAGCAGAAAAGTCGATCATCTTCCCCGGCTCAATCTGCTCGTGCGGCCAGCCGATTAAGTGGTTCGACAATATTCCCATCCTTAGCTGGTTCATCCTTCGCGGAAAAGCCCGTTGCTGTAAAGCTAGCTACAGTTTCCGTTATCCTTTTGTCGAACTTCTGACCGCCTGCCTGTTTCTCGCTGCTTGGCAACAACAGCCCCACGCGAAGGCTCTGTGCCTCATGGTACTGGTAGGGCTCCTAATCTGCGCGACTTTCATAGACTTCGACCATATGGAAATCCCAGACCGATTTTCAATCGGGACGGGCATAATCGGCGTGATTCTATCGGGGATCATACCCTCGTTGCACGGAATTAGTGATCCGACTTTCGCTTACGCTTCGGTCAAAGGCATTTTCGAGGCTCTCGTCGGATTAATGATCGGCTCCGGCCTAATTCTTTGGATCGCCCTCGTTGCCGAAAAGGTCCTTCGCAAAGAAGCGATGGGATTTGGGGACGTCAAACTACTTGGGGGTATCGGCGCCTTTTTGGGCTGGCAAGGGGCATTGTTCGCGCTCTTTGGCGGGGCCGTCATAGGTACCGTTGGAGTGCTAGGCTGGACGATTGCCAAGGCGGTCGTTCCCGCTTTAAGGCCAAAGGAATCAGGGGAAGGCGAGGACCTTATTGGGCGAGAAATGCCTTTCGGCCCCATGCTCGCTTCAGGCGCTCTCCTGTACGCCATTGTATTCGAGACACAGGTCGACGATTACCTAGCGCTTATCCAAGAGCTGGCTCAATAGTATCCGTAGACTCTATACGTTCTACGACGCGGACTCCATCAGAAAGTCGACACTGAATCACTTCAGGCGGCTGTCCAAACCTGCCGCGATAGGCTGATGCCACAGACTCCGCGTAGTCAGGCGAAAAAGCATCTTCGGTTAGAGCCATAACAGCTCCACCAAATCCACCCCCAGTCAACCGAGCTCCTATGACGTTCGGTAGCGATTTCAAGATCTCGACGAGATAGTCGAGTTCTTCCACACTGTTTTCAAAAAGATCCCTTGAACTGGCATGCGATTCAAACAGGAGCTGTCCCGCCTCTGAGACCCTCCCGCCTTCAAGCAGATGCTTAACCCGATTCACCCGTTCAATTTCAGATACGATGTGCTCTGCTCTGTTAGACAACGTTCCCAACAAACGACTCTTGGCGCTCTGGAAGTCGGCAGGAGAAATATCCGCCAAATATTGAATTCTCAGTCCTACTCCGTTTAAACCGTCTACCGCTTGAAAACACTCATTGTGCCTTTCAGAATACATGGATTCCACAAGCGAGTGCTTCTTGTGGGTGTTAAATATCCAGATACTGTAATTTTTCCCCAGCGGTATAGTTGAAAAGCGCATGTCTCTACAGTCGATGTAGACCAAGGAACCTGATGTCCCCATAGCCGAAACACCTTGATCCAGTATCCCGCAAGGCATTCCCACAAATTCGTTTTCCGCCTCTCGACTCGCAAGCGCCATTTCCTCTCGACTAAGCCCCAGCCCGTAGACCGTGCACAACGCTTGGCACACTGCCAACTCCAAAGCTGCGCTACTGCTCAATCCTGCACCCATTGGAACATCGGAATCAACCACTAGCTCAAATCCCCCCGAAGGCTTCAGTCCCCGCCGTATCAAACTATCATATACGCCCAGAGGATAATTGATCCATGACCTTTTGCCCTTAAGCTTTTGAGTGGGATCTTCAACAGCGACATAAGACGAATCCCCACTCGAGAACCGAAATACGGATTCTTCAATCCTTCTAAGCGCCACAAAGACATAACGGTCAATCGCTGCTCCAATTACAGGTCCATTGTTGTAATCTGTGTGATTGCCTATGAACTCAACCCGCCCCGGCGCCGCAGCTATGACGTCCGGAACAGCGTCATAGTTTTTCGTAAAACGGAATTTCAGTCTTTCCACCAATGGCATGGCTCGAAATTAAAAACAAAAATCCCGCAGGCGGAAAGCTGCGGGACAAAAAAATTAACTTAAATCGAGAAACTAGAGTGCGCCCTTAAGTCCAGCGCCTGGCTTGAACTTGATCGCCTTGCTGGCTTTGATCTTCAAAGGAGCCTTCGTGAGAGGATTGATTCCCGAACGCGCGTTGCGCCGAGTTACAGAAAATGTTCCAAATCCAACGAGCTGGATTGCAACCGCTGGCTTCGCATCTTTGTCACTCACCTTGACAGTCTTACCTGCCTTTTTGATCGCTGTTTTAACCGAGGCCAATACGGCACTCAATGCGTTTTCTGCGTCCGCTTTAGAAGCGCCGCCAAGGTTTGCCTGAATTTCTGAGACAAGTTCGGATTTATTCATATGGGAATGTAATTGTTATTTGAGATTATAAAAGTGTTTCCAGATAGAAAACCGGGTGAATCGAATGAGCTTAAGCAAGCTCGTCAAACGAATTGTTCGTATTCATTCAAAAATCATCGGATTGTTCCTAATTATCCTCCGATGGCGCTTCAAAACTAGCCGGAAGCCCTCCAGACCGACCTGTAACGACAAGCTCCAGTAGTTGACGCATCGCCTCAACCCGGTTGATTCCTCGCTCCTCTACCCATTGATCCGCTCTTTTGACCAACTGCCTAGCCATTACATCCGATGCGACGTCACTCGCACCTAGTCTGCTCAAAAGCGTCTTTATCTGAACCAGCTCTTGTTCGGAATTCAATCGTCTGTCCCTTGCATAGCTTGACATATCGCAACTGCGGATTGCCCGGCTACCTCAAACGTTTTTTCTTCAGACAAGGCACGCTTGAGCATCGCCACACCTATAATTTCAGCTCCATCGCAGACCACGCTTCTTAATTCTCCCGCACGAGATCCGTCCGTTCCTCGCAATTCCCATGGGCCGTTTCCCTCTAGCATTTTCGGTGCGGAGACACATTCAAGGGTCCGGCGCGAACGGCCCATCGATTTTAAGCGGGCCATCACCTCTTGACCAATGTAACAACCTTTTGTATACGAAACAGCGACATCGGCAAGCCCAACCTCTTGAGGAAGGTCTGAGTCCTGAATATCTAAACCAACTTGAAAGCATTTTTCTCGCAAAGCGAGAATTCTCACACTCTTGGCGCTTATGAGTTGAATACCTATTTCCGAGAGGCTGCTTTCCATACTTTTGCGATCGGCTTCATTGCCAAACAGGATTTCCAAATTGGTTTCCTCTCCTCTTCGTCCCCAAAATGCGTATACACCGTCGCATGACGAAAACCCATCCCCACTAGGCCGTTCCAATTTTGCTAGCTCCAGTACCCTTTCAATCGCTTCGCCCCAAACAGATACCCCAAACCAGCCTGACTCAGTAGATCGAGTCTCGACCTCGTCCATTATAATCCGATTCTCTAAATTATCCCGTAGAACTTCTGTTTCACCGAAATAGCTGACCACCAAAAAGCGTGATTCAGAAATCCTGAGCATAAAGCTGTCCGCTAGGATTTTGCCTTTGCGGTTAAGCCACAGTCCATACGCCCTAAAACCATCGGCCGTTCTGATATCTTGCGAGAACTGACCCTGCAAAAAAGGGGCGGCATCCTCTCCCTCCACGAAAAACACGCCCTTTGGGAGATAAAAATGCACTCTCGAAGTTTCCATCTATCAAGGCTTTGAATATGTTTTTTAAATAATCGCCGAATATTGGTTGACAGACACCTGATGTTCTCTATCTCGTTCGGTCAATAACAAACACTTTCCCGCTCAGCGGGATTTTGGGGTAACTAAGAAAACGAGATGGCGGGTAGCTTAGGGGTAGGCTACCCGCCTTAGTTTTGCCCTCTCAATAGGCCCAAACAGAGATATTTTTCGAATTCGCAATTGAAATTCAATCCGGCCTCTCCCAACTATCACCGCCGTGAAGCAAACCTCCGATATAAACGTCACACGCACTGATGCGCTCCCTGCTCCCCACGAACTCCTCGAAGAGATCTCTCGAACTGAGTCTCAATCGGAGTTCATAACCCAATCCCGCCAGGATATCCACCGCATCATTTTTGGCGATGATCGGCGTTTCCTTCTAGTGATAGGCCCGTGTTCTATTCATGATGCTGGGGCAGGGCTTGAGTACGGACGAAGACTCGCCGCTCTCAGCGAACAAGTGAAGGACCGAATCTGCCTGGTCATGCGGGTTTACTTCGAAAAACCCCGCACCTCGCTAGGATGGAAAGGCCTTATCATGGATCCCGATCTCGACGAGACCGCGAATATCAACAAGGGCCTTCGTGTCGCGCGCAATTTTCTGAGGGATATCATCGACCTTGGTGTTCCTACAGCCACCGAACTTCTTGACCCTATCACACCCCAGTACATCGCCGACCTCGTCTCCTGGGCAGCCATCGGCGCTCGAACCACAGAATCTCAGACGCATCGTCAAATGGCATCGGGTCTATCCATGCCAGTCGGATTCAAGAACGGGATGGACGGAACCTGCCAAGTCGCAATTAATGCCATAAAGGCGGCTCGAGGAGTCCAAACCTTTCTCGGCATAAACCAGGAGGGACAGGCCTCTGCCGTTACCACCGCAGGTAACCAAAATTGCCACGTGGTTCTCCGAGGCGGAAGCTCTGGCCCGAACTACAACGCCGACAGCGTGGCCAAAACGGCAGCCGACCTTGCAAAGGCGGGCTTGGAAAAAGCGATTATGATCGACTGCAGCCATGGCAACAGCAGCAAGCAGCCAGAAAAACAGCCAGAAGTACTCGATTCGATTATAGGACAAATTAAATCCGGAAACGACTCCATCATCGGAGCCATGATGGAAAGCAATCTTGGGGCGGGAAACCAAAAGTTCCCAGCCCCGGTCGACGCCCTCGAGTACGGCGTATCGATCACCGATGGATGTATTGACTGGACAACGACAGAAGCCTCCGTCCTCAAGGCCTACGAAAACCTGGCGTCTCGATTCGCCACGGCTTAGGATCTGGATCTGCGCTTTCAACTTCCGCAGTTTCACATCCGCCAAATTTATCGCGATAATTGGGATTCTTAAAACCAACTTGAATCCGCTACTTTTTTGGTCGCTTTAACTTCCTCGAGTCCCTAGATAAAAATCTCCTATGAAACCACCCATTCATGTCGCAGTCACCGGCGCCGCCGGGCAAATCGGATATTCACTGCTCTTTCGCATCGCGTCAGGTCATCTCCTCGGACCGGATCAGCCCGTCGTTCTCCGGCTCATCGAAATCGAGCCAGGAATGAAAGCTCTGGAGGGAGTTGTCATGGAACTTCAAGACTGCGCCTTTCCCTTACTGAGAGGAATTGTACCCACCTGCGACTTAAGTGAAGGTTTTGACCAAGCGAGCTGGGCCCTTCTAGTCGGCAGTGTACCACGCAAAGACGGAATGGAACGCAAAGATCTCCTGGGAATCAACGGCCAGATCTTTACCAGCCAGGGGAAGGCCATCCAGGAAAACGCCGCTTCGGATATTCGGACACTCGTGGTGGGCAACCCTTGTAATACTAACTGCCTCATTGCGATGAACAACGCCCCAGACATACCCAAAGACCGATGGTTCGCCATGACTCGCCTCGACGAGAATCGAGCCAAATCCCAATTGGCGTTGAAAGCAGGATTAGATGTCGCTGCGGTCAAGAATCTGGCCATTTGGGGCAACCATTCTTCGACAATGTATCCTAATTACTTTGACGCGACGATAGATGGGAAACCCGTTCCCGAGGTTATCACAGACGAAGCCTGGTTTGCTCAAGAATTCATTCCAACTGTCCAACAACGTGGAGCAGCCGTCATTAAGGCTCGCGGTCTATCCTCGGCAGCCTCAGCGGCAAATGCTGCGATCGACACTGTACGATCCATTACAACTCCAACCGTTTCCGACGACTGCTTCAGCGTGGCCGTGCGCTCGAATGGTGAATATGGAATCGAAAATGGACTAATCTATTCCTACCCTATGAAAAGCGACGGGCAAAACCTCAGCATTATAGAGAACCTAGAGATCAACGAATTCAGCAGTCGGAAGATCAAAGCGACTGAAGCCGAACTGAGTGAAGAGAAAGCCATGGTCAGCAATTTGCTTCCCTAGTTCGATTTACTCAACTTACTCGCTCCTCTTCAGATTCACCTCTACGGTTGGGAGCTCTTTAAGGTGTACATCGCGCTGTGGATACGGAAATTCGATACCGTTTTCCTTAAACAGATCCCATATTCTCAAGTAAAACGAGCTTGTTATATTTCCAACTCCGTCAGTAGGGTCGACAATCCAGCCTCTCATTTCAAAATCAACCGAATTGTCACCAAATCCAGTCAGTCGAACCGCAGGGACCGGATCTTTCAAAATTCTGACGTCCTCGCCTGCCGCCTGCAGCGCCAGTTCCATGGCTTTGTGAATATCTGAAGTGTAGGACACGCCAAACGGAATCCTGACCCGCACCTTTTGATCGCTGAATGACCAGTTGACCACTTTTTCAGTGATCATCATTTCGTTGGGTATCAGATGTTCGGTGCCGTCCCGAGTAATCACCGAAGTGTAGCGTGCACCCAGTGTATTGATCCATCCATACGTGTTGTCTACTTCGATCACATCGCCTGGTTTGATCGACTTGTCTCCCAGAAGTATCACCCCACTGATCAAGTTGGACACGACCTTCTGGAAGCCAAAACCCAACCCTAGACCAATTGCTCCTCCGAGGACCGCGAAGGCGGAGAGGTCCACTCCAACGGAACTGATCGCAAACATGATCGCTCCTGCCGCGATCAAAACCTTCAGCACTTTAATCGTCAATACCTGCAAGGCAGGCGAGACCTTCTCCATCCGCGTAACCCGCGACTCGGATGTCCTTATAAGCCAGCTAGTAAACGGTATCAGTAGTGAAATCGCAACGACTCCCTTTGCTAAGGTTAGCAAGGTAACCCGCGTTACACCAGAGCCGGAAATCGGGAATAGCGCGATACCGTCAAGCCCTTCTCTAATCACACTCCAAATGCCTAGTAAATTCAAGATCAGCACCATGGCTAAAACGAAAAACAGCGTCCTGAAGTAAACCTGCTGCTTGATCGCTCGCGGCAACGCTCCCGACACAAGCATCAGGGTAGCGATGCTCGCAGCTGCTCGCACAAGCAGGTAGTTTTTACTTACCGCAGTTGACTTGCTGGCGACAGCAACTGCTTGCGATTCGATTGCACCTACCTCATCCTCCACCGTTACAGAAGCCGTTTCGGCCGAGTCGCTCAAGACCGCCGCGTCAACGGAAGGCTCTATTGTGTTCGAATCTAGATAGAGCGAAACCGACCATAAAAGCGCCACTAGCAATAGGCGCAAAAGATTGTCGCTGATCCAATCAATGACCCCCTCGATCCAATCATCGCGCTCCTCGATCGCTTCAGTAATCTTTTTGAACAGCGGTCGAAGACCAAGAGCAACAGCAAATGAGAGAATAACAGCCCCTGCGATAGCACCCAATTGGATAAGAAGATCCTCCCCTACAAAGACTTGCGAAAATGAATCCCAGCGAGGAGCCAAATAATCTGCCCAAATCCCAGTAAACCACTCATTCACATTCGCGGCCAAAAGCAATGAGGAAGAAAATGCCATCTTAGAACTTTACCCGAACCCCATTGACTAATTCAACTTGATTTCTTCGGTTACGCTACCGATAAGTCATTCCTGTTCTTTGATTTGTCACAGTTGCTGTTACGGCATTCGACAGATTGAATCCATAAGGCAAAGGAGAATTCTAATTTTTCTGCCTGATCCAATTTTTTAAACTAAGCCTTAAACCTTAATTGGGGGGTGTTCCGGATTCGACCTTTTGTTGGAGCGTCTGGCTGCATGTCGAGGATGATGGTTGGCCTCGCAAAAATATCCATCACACACATAAATGGCACACATGAAGACATGCCTCTAGCTGCATAATGGCAGCTACGTCCCCTCTTTTGATACTCGCTAAATTGAGGGGGCGACGACTAGCGAGCATAGTTTGGGCGGCTGTCTGTTGCACCCAATCCGTACTTCATCAGCGGGCTGGCTTATCCAAGCAGCGCGGTTTCGTCGCGGCTAGATCGGCGAGATTAAAAACGAGAACAAACATGTAGACGCCTTTCGTGAAGGCTCAAGGGACGCGGGTTCGACTCCCGCCACCTCCACCAATTAATCATCTTATGGACAACAATTTAGGCATAACGATAGTGCTTTCCTATCAACTAGTAAGCAGGAATAGAAAAGGCCCTCTTAATTATTCCTTTTTAGAAACGACTTTTGAGAGGTGAGTTGTAATCTGTTGGTAAACAGCTTTTTATCTTCAATTAAAGTAGCGAGTTTTTGAGTAAATACCTTAGATCCATCTTGAGTTAAATGCTGGTTGTATAGCCTGTTTTGGTAAAATGCTGGGTTTGTCGTCAATTCTTCGTCCTGCCAAAAAGTCATCCAGTCTTGGTTACGATCCGCGAAAAATGCGGTCAGTTTGCTTTGGCGCTCAATTAAATTTTTTTGGTCGGCCTGGTAATAAGGGGTCTCGAAAAAAAATAATTGGATACCCTTTTTTCGGCATAGAGACAAGAGGCGATCCATGTATTCTAGGTCTTCTGCGCTGGGCAAAGCGCTTCCATAGTCACGTCCAGATTCCCCAGCCTTGTAGCGAGCTAGCAGTTCATCGTCTATGCCCTCTGTAAAGTTGTTGTGGAAGCCTCGCTGAGTGCCCCATTCTTCGGTCGCTTCACCCCATTTCCCGATATTCATAATTGTTTCGATCGGATCCATTTCGAGTCTTTCGGGATATCCGAGAACGTTGGGGAAGACGGCGGATGGAAGAGAGGTAGGTCCATGCAAGTCTAAAGTTGCTTTCATAGTGGATAGGTCTTTTTTCCTGAAACCTAAATCTATTTTGCTTTGAATGGCAGCCTCGTATTTGTGCATCTTCGAGGAATAACCGAAGCACTTGGTCTCCAGCAGAATAATAGAAGGGCTAGCATAGTTGAGAGCGTGACGAACGCTCCAGTAAGCAGTTGCGGCGGTCCCGCTGCCGTGGCCAATGGCAAAAAAACTTTGGCCTAGACGCTCGCTTAACAGTTCGCAATCAACGCTAGAGAAGGCTTTAGAGTTCCCGATAACTAAGGCATCGATTCCGTTGTCTGCTGCCAATTCATAGAATTCGCCCCATCGGTGTTTCCCGGAATGATGTCGTAGGTGAAAGTCGAATGCTCCTGATCGTTCGCAGGCCGTTATGATTATTACCAGGGCAAATAAACCGACTGATATTTCTGCGAAGAATAGCTTCATGCCATATTTCTTTTCCATTGATCTTAAAATCGCTCGTAAATAAAGGCTTCTTCCAATTCGTCCATTTCGTCCATTTCGAAAAATGCTTCGGTTTCAAACAGCTCCATCCGGTGTGCAGAGGTTCGGTCGTCATAGAAGCCAAAGAATGTAATCGTTAGAAACAGGAGGATCGCTGCAGACCAGCGCTGGAGTCCTTTGTGGTATCTAAAACTGAAGGTTATTGGGTGATTCACTTCTTGCAGGATTTCAATTGCGAATAGGGCGATGACGAAAAGCCCGGTGAAAAGAAGTTCCCAGCCATTGAGACCGAAGGGGGAGAGATGTCTCTTCGCGTTGCCTATGAAGTCCCAAGGGAGAGACCATTCAGTGAGTTTCCCGAGAATTTCGATGGATTGGCCCAAATCTTGGCCTCTGAATAAAACGAGAGAGGTATAGATGAAAATAGAACCGATTACAGTGCTTGCGAGTCTCGTTATTTTAGATTTTTGCCGCAGTAGCGGCTCGCATACGATCCCCTGTAAGGTGACTAGAAAAAGGCCATTGACCAAGCCCCAGCCGATGAAATTCCACGAAGCTCCGTGCCAGAGTCCGGAGATGCCAAAAATGATTAGGATATTCGTAAACACCCAGAAACGAGCTTTGTCTCGTTTCAGGTGGCAGAATAGATAGTCGCGAAACCATGCGTGGATTGTGATGTGCCATCGTTTCCATAAATCACTAAAGGATGCAGCTAAGAGGGGTCGTTTGAAATTTCTAGATAGTCTGAACCCCATCAAGCGGGCGAGACCGATTGCGATATCGCAGTATCCTGAGAAGTCGCAGTAAAGTTGTATAGCAAAGAAGAATATGGTGAGACAAGTTGTCTCCGCTGTAAGTAAGGCAGGGTTTGCGTAGGCTGTGTCGACGAAGACGGCCAGTCGGTCTGCTATGACGATCTTTTTGAAAAGCCCCCATAAAATTAGTAGAATAGCATCTTTCGTGGCAGCACGGTCGAATGGTTTAATTTCCTGGAATTGGGGGATAAGTGCTTTAGCCCTTTCGATTGGTCCTGCGATCAGTTGAGGAAAAAATGCGACGAAACTGAGAAATAGGATAGGGTCCTTCACTGGCTGAAATCGACCACGGTAAACGTCAATCGAGTAGCCTAGGGTTTGAAATGTGTAGAAACTAAGCCCTACAGGTAGGATCCAGCCTGTGCGGGCAAAGCTGGTTTCGCCTAGAAACACAGATAGCATGAGCTCGGCAGATTCGATGAAAAAGTCGAAGTACTTGAATGCTGCCAAAAAGCCTAGGTTGGTAGCCGCACTTAGGCAGAGCCACCACTTTTTATTGGGTGCGGACCTACCCATCATTATCGCACTCCAAAAACTCACCATAGAGCTTATAAAAATTATAGATAAGGCCCTCCAGTCCCAGCTGGCGTAAAATGCGTAGCTTGCTACGAGGATGGAAAGGTTGCGGATTCGCGACCGTCCAGGCTTATTCAGAGCCGTCCAGTAGAGAACGAAGAAAAGCCCAAAGGCTGCCCAGAAAGCTAAGGTGTTGAATCCCATCATCGCAGGACATCGACAAAATGAGATTAGTATTTAAACTCTCAAATTGATTTGTCGTAGTATTTTTTAAACAGTTGGTCAGGGACTGTAAATTTACATTAACTTCGATATGCTACTAAATCGAATATTGAAAATAATATGAATAGAAGAAGGCTTTCATTTAGTTTAGCTGTGCTTGTCGGTTGCTTGCTGTTACATCGCGTCGTTGGAGGGGGACTTGTCTTCGAGGCCATCATTTTAGGAACAGGATATCCTCACGGTCTACTGGGGTTAAAATACTCTCGAAGAGGTATAAAGGCAGCTATGGAGCGGACGCCGGCGAAGCTTACTATTTTGATTGCGGTTCCCTTAGGGATGCTGGCTATCACCTATGGCTGGGATGTGTATGCACTGATATTTTATTTTGGACTACACCATGCTCTCTCCGAAACTTATTTCGACAACGAAGCGGGCTCTAGGCATGGATCTTGGAGTAAAGGGCTATTGGTCCTCTGTATTTTTTCCGGTTATCTTTCTGCTACGAGAGCTCAGCTAGGTTTAGGCTTCGTCTGCGATGCGATGCTATTTATCACAGCATTGGCGAGCTCAGCGGCCTTCCTTATGCTCAATAGAAGCGAATTCGCTGAGCGTGCCAGAATAATTGGATTTTTGAACAATCACAGTTGGGCTCTAATAGGTCCTGCACTGGCTGTTCTTGCAGTCTGGTATCCGATCGATTGGAAAGTGATTATCTTGTACCATTTTGGATTTTATGGACTTTTACCTCTTGTAAAACAGGGGATGTTGAGCGATTCAAATCGCAGAACCTTTTGGATTGAGGGTGCTGTTTGGAATGGGTTAGGCATATCCGTCTTCTTGGTAATGGTTTTATTCGCTGCAGTTTGGAACGTACAGTTTTTGTTCAGCGTTTCTTACCAGTGCTTCTTGGCACTAACTTATATGCATATTACTTGGTCCTTTTTAATCTCCCCAGGGAATCCAGTTTGGATAAAGAGCCTTTTCGGGCAAGGAAGTGGAGTCCCTGCCTAGAATACTGCGGAAGGCATTCTGCGTTTTGATTATAGGCTGGTTTGTTTTTCGTTCTAGACCGACTGTCATTGAATGAGCGTATCATGGGTCGGGGCAATGAGCACTGGGCAACGATAAATCTAGTTGATTGGATCGCTGCCCGAAAACCTTTCATCAAAGAGGATTTAAGAGGCGAGGAGCGATCAATCGAGCACAGAAATGTGCCCTTTATCGCTCGACTACTTCTTTTAATTCTCTGTAGTATTAAGATTCCGTATCACATTGGCGAACCGCTTATTTCTAGAAGAATCGTGTTGGCGAGTTCGAACGAGGTGTAATTATGGTAGCCCCCGGAAAGGATCAATAAGAACATCAGAGTGCGAGGAATCCACTTTCTTTTGCATTGGAATGCTGTAGAAGAAATGATTATGTAGAAAAATACGAAATGGGCTGAGTACAAGAATAGATGATGCCCATAGAGAGCGTGTAAGGCGAAGAAAGATGCTAACGTGATTATGGACGTCCAGATGATGGGGTTTAATCTAGGGGCTTGTAATATATTTTTCGCAGAAATAGCTAGTAGCAACAGCCATGTCGAAACGCCGATGAAATGGGACATCGACTTTATCGACAGACTGTTCGCAGAGAGAATTTGCATATCGCGCACCGGTCTCCATTTGGGCGAAAACACTTCATCGAAAACCCAGCCGGATTGATCAAAAGATGTGGGATAACTGTGTGAGACGATTTCGCCAACTACCATTGGATTTAGAATAAGTTCGATAATCCGAGTAGCTAAATGTATAATCCCTCTGAAATCGATAAACCATTTTTCCTTTATCAATTGATCCAATTGATCCACTCGAAGAAACGACACCGAGTGTTCGAATGCGAAATCTTGGATGATTGACAGGATGGATACTGCCAGCCCTGACAGCAGTATTACTTTGATGGGGTAGTAGAGAGCCTCCCTGTTTCTTTGGAGGTAATCACGAGGCGAGGTTTTAAGAAGGCTGAAAATTCGCTTGTGAAAATCACACCGTAAGGCGATTGCAGTGAGTCCAACGATCCAATTGGAGATCGTTATCGCTAAGCTTGCCGAGCATAGCAATACATCAAGAAGAAGAGATCGAGCTTCACGGGCTGGCGAAAGGGTTAAGAGTTGGAGACTAAGTAACATGGAAGTAGCTCCAATAGGAAAGCTCTCGGCTATTGGGAACCAAAATACGAAGGAGGCTGAAGCGATGAAAAGCGATAGACACAAAAAAATGTCGGCCAAATCCAATCTTAACCAATTCAGGAGCCTCCACAGAAGCATAGTCGCAAAAAATGCGTTGAAAGACATCAGGCTTTGTATTGCGACGACAGGGTCTCTGATAACGAAGTTGACGAGCGCCGTTAGTGCATACGATAAAATAGGGAAGACGGGATGAAGGTTCGATCGACTGCCTTTTGTCTCAGTGCTTAACATCGAAGAGATCACCCGAAAGACGTCCGAATCAAACCACTTGTCAAAATTTTCTATTCGGAAAAACGGCCCTTCAAGTAAGCCTGAGAAGCTTTGCCAGACAAGTAGTCCCGCTAGGGTCGACAGGGAAACACCCACCATGAGAGATAGGTTTCCATGATTCAAGTATGATGCCGAGTCTCGCCGTTGGCCTAGCGATATCTTCATTTTTTTGTTGCTAGCCCTAATCATTAAAATACAGATTTTTGGAGGTAGTAGCAACCCTCACGGCGAACATATGTTTTGGTGTTTCTCGGTGCCTATCATATTTTTTCTTGAAGCTTTTTTCATTGTTTCGTGTCGACCGAGTAATGGGTAACTTGAATGAAAACGATAGCTCGATTAATCGAAAATTTTGTGACTAATTATATTTTTTTTAAAAAGTTGAAAAAATTTTTGGGTAAATTAACGATTAAATCATTTTATCCAGACTTCATAAATGAAGCGTGACTCGAAAATAGAATCAAAATTAGAAATTTTGCCCATATGCGTGGATTTAGACGGTACGCTTGTAGCCACTGATACTCTATACGAGAGCTTTCTCGCGTTTTTGGCCCACAAACCATTTAAGCTATTCGATTGTCTTGGCTGGATTTCAAAGGGGAAAGCGGTATTTAAATCCAAACTTTCCAACGCACAAAAAATAGATATAGAAAACTTACCTTGGAATGAGTCTCTTCTAGACTGGTTGAAGTTGAGAAAGGCTGCTGGTCATAAAATCGTTCTGGCAACAGCAGCCGACCAATCAATTGCCCTCGCTGTCCAGAAACACCTTGGGATCTTCGATCAAGTTTTTTGTAGCGATGGATCGAGCAACCTTAAGGGTAAGTGCAAGGGGCAAGCCCTTGTTCATGAGTTTGGTGAGCGGGGTTTCATTTATGTTGGGGACAGCAAAGTTGACCTTCCTATTTGGAGAGATGCCGCTGGAGCCGTGGTCGTTGAAGTAAAAGATCGTTTACGTAAAAAAGTTGAGGCCTGTTCGCCGGTATTGGCTTCGTTTCAATCTAATGACAACCTCAATGGGGGGTCTTTCGTACTGCTCAGACCAAAGCAGTGGATCAAAAATTTGCTGGTTTTTGTTCCCATAATAGCCTCTGGTCAATGGTGGGATTTAAAAGGTTGGCTGACGACTGCTGGAGTATTTTTCGCGTTCTCGCTGGTGGCTTCGGGAACTTATATTATCAATGATCTATTAGATATTCAGGCAGATAGACATCACTTCAAAAAGAAGAAGCGCCCGATTGCGTCAGGTAAAATCAGCATACCGCGTAGTCTGTGTATTTTATTTTTAATTGTCGCTTCAGGTTTTTTGATTGCGTGGCAACTGGAAGTTTTCCCAGTCATTTTTGCATATGTTCTGGTCACTCTATGCTATAGCCTATTTTTGAAGGCTAAGTTTCTTCTAGACGTTTTTGCTTTGGCTTTTCTTTATCTGATTCGTATCTACGCAGGAGCGGATGTCGCTGATCACTCTGTCTCAATTTGGCTGTTTTCTTTTGGGATGTTTGTATTCCTAGGGCTAGCAATGATGAAGCGAGTTGCCGAGCTGATGAAGTCCGATGGAAGCAGGAGCTTAAGGCGAAGAGGTTACAGTATAATAGATGTTAACATTTTAACTATTGCCGGTATTTGCTCAGCATTCGCATCTGCATTAATTTTGTTTATGTACTTTAGATTTAATGAAACGTCATCAGTCTTCAAAGGGCAGCAAACGTTGTTTTTGAGCGTGCCAGTAATCTTGTATTGGCAATTGCGATGTTGGAGAGCAGTTGAGGTTGGCGTATTGGATAATGATCCGATTGCGTTTGCGACAAGCGATAAACCCAGCCGAATTATCCTTGGCATCTTATTGATTATTATCCTCTGCGCCCGATTTGGTAATGATTTCTACTTCCCGCATTTATATAGCTGAACTTATATTTGATTCTTCGTTGTTGATGATCCTGGGGGAACTAACGCAGTCTACGAGATAGACTCTTACTGGTCACTCCTGGGGGTCACATACTTTGATGATCTAGGTGGAGACTTTGATGATCCAGAAGGCATAACACTGGATGTAACAAACAATCTTGCTTACGTCGCATTCGATTACGACCAAGAAATTGGTATATTTTCTATAGATAGGTCCGTCCCCGACACAGGCTCCACAGCAGCTCTTCTAGGAGCTGGTGTAGTGGCTTTAGCTTTTATTAGACGCAGGCTGGGTTGAGAACACCTTCAGACCCCCTTTGAGGGACAATTTTTTCGGAGCTAGTTGATGAATACTAACATAGAGGCAGCCTCTTGAATAACCCCCGCCCCCCAGTCTAATTTCCTGCCAATTTCCTGCCATAATTGGTGCAGAACAGTGCATTGAAATGCTGCCTAATACTCCTAAATAGGTTTGTAAGTCTTTGTTAACTAGGCAAATACCGATTTTGATTCCCGCCACCTCCACCATTTAATAATCTCAAAGACAACAAGTTAGCTATACCGATGGCTCTTTACTATCAAATTCCTATCATATCTATTGCCTACTCTACAATGCTCTGCCGTAGACCGTGGACCAGGGCCATCTATCTCAAAGGCTCTCGAAACCTATGAATTCCCAAAGGGTTCTGGGATTACGATTAGCCCCATATCAAACAGAACCAATGGAGAAGACTACAACTACTCGTATCGAGTAACCATCCCCAGAAAGCCTGCTGGCAAGAGTCGCCTCTTACATCAATTCAAGACCATCCAAGAGGCTGAAGCATGCACCAGGGACTAATACGGCCGATTTCGGAAGCTAGGCGAGAGCGGATTTAAATTGACCGCTGAAGAACTGGTAGCCGCCAAAAAAGCATCCAAGAAACATAGAAGCCACAAGATTTCCCTCTATGAGGCCATTGATTACGCCGTCCCAAGAATGCGTCCAATTAGCGGTAAGAAGAGTTTCAGCGTGGTCTTGGATGATATAGTGAGCCTCAAGGAGAAACATGACCTCAGGAAAGAGAGTTTAAGGGATTTCAGGAACCGCTCGCAGCGACTAAGGGGTTCGTTTGGAGATGTACCTATTTCCGACCTAAAACCTAAGGGCCTCACCTCTTGGCTTAATTCGCTCAAACTATCGCGCCGCTCGACAGAGAACTTCTTCAACACCCTCAAACATATTATGAGGTACGCGATAGGCGAAAGATATATCCATGAGAGCCCCTTGGAAGGCCTTTCCAATATCAAGAAGTGTATGCTTTTCGGGATCAAGGTAGAGAAGATACCTGAGACCTATGCAATCAACGAAGTTAAGGCCATTATGTAGACCGCGCTACAAGAGGCATTCATCCCCACACTAGCTGCCTTCACTCTCGGGTTTTTCTGCGGCCTTAGGACAACTGAACTTCTTCAATTAAACTGGACGGATGTTCATCTGAATGACGATGAGCCGTACGTCCAAGTCCCCGCCGATATTGCGAAAAAGCGAAGGAACAGAGCCGTGCTAATTCCACCGAACGCTCAGAAATGGTTAAGCCTTTGCAAATCCGAGGATGGACGAATTTGGCCGAAGGCATCCACTCCATTCAATAACCTGCGATTCAAGCTTCTGGCTGCCGCTAGGGTTGAAAGCCAGCAAAACGGTATGCGGCACAGCTTCGCGTCGTACAACTTGAACAAATTCAAGGATTCAATGGAAACGGCTCGCCAGCTCGGCCACAAGGACAGCGACGAGGTTCTCTTCTCCAACTATCGTGCATTAGTCTCCAACGGTGATGGCGATAAGTTTTTCTCTACCGCCCCTCCAGACAACTAATCTAAGTTAGTGAAGTTTTCGTTATAAAGCAATGAATACCCACCATGGAGATAAGCTGGAAATTCGGTTTCAAGATGCAGCAAGTAGAGGCAAAACAAATGACACTCGCAGTCACCTCACCCATCTGTGGCAGCAAAGAAAAACAACATCTCCTAAAACGGTTGGCCACTGCGATCAATCCGCTGGTCCTTCTACTTGAAAGTCTGCTCTCAATCGGCATACGTTTGCAGAAAATGAAGAGACCTTCGCGGGTACATTGGAGCTTCTACGAGCCCAGTTCCCAAGGTTCTAAGGCGTCGATGGGACGCATTCATTAAAACGAGAATTCAAAACCTATTTTTCCTCAATTTGAAAAGCCTTGAGAAATGTATCATTGAGCCAGTGAAAGAGTGTAATTAGAGCGGTAAAATGAAGGGTGTGTTCCGCGAAATATACCACCTCTCAACAGTTAAGAGAAAAAGTTGGCGTCAAGATCACGCCATTAGTTAGAGGAAAGAAGAAACGAGGAGCGAGCACATGATAATTACCGATATAATACGGTCAAAACTCTATGGAGTCATCACAATCACTGTCCTTTGGGGTGCTTTCCAAAAAGTCGAAGCTTCGCTCGCAGCGTTAGGCGCGAGACGCCCAGTAATCGCGCTGCCTTCGTCTGATTTCCATCTGTTCTTTTTATAGCCATATCGAAGACTTCTCGCTCGAAATTATGGGTCAAGATTGGCAGTGCTGCATCGGTCTCGTTGTTTGCTGCTCGATTCAACTCTTGCTCAATCATTTGTGTGAGGCTTGTCTGCTTTTTTGCAATAAGTTGAGACTCCCGAACTATGCTGTCAAAACGCTCCCACCCGAGTGAAGGGCCAGTAGAATCTAACAGTGCTTTGCTCACTACATTTTGAAGCTGGCGTATATTTCCAGGCCATTCTAATCGCTTCAAGAATTCCAACGCTTTTGCAGATATGCTCGGGACGCTTAGTCCGTACTCTTTTGCAAACCTCTGCAAAAAATAATTAATCAAGTCTGGAATATCGTCTCGTCGATCTCGAAGCGGAGGAATTGAAATTGATATCACATTCAAACGATAAAATAGATCTTCTCTAAACGTTCCCTCCGATATCATAGCCTCTAAGCTACGATGCGTCGCTGCGATGATACGGACATCAATTGAGATATCTTTGGAACTCCCTAAGCGCTGAATCGTTCTTTCTTGCAGAACGCGTAAAATTTTAACTTGTAGCGAGAGATCTAAGTCTCCGATTTCATCGAGGAAAATAGTGCCGCCGTGAGCTTGCTCGAAGCGCCCAACACGCAACTGACTTGCACCGGTAAAAGCACCTTTTTCATGTCCAAAGAGCTCGCTCTCAAGCAGGTTCTCTGGAATGGCTCCACAGTTTACAGTAATAAAGCCTTTGTGAGCCCGATGTCCGTGCTGATAAATTGCACGGGCAATTAGTTCCTTGCCAGTACCAGTTTCGCCTCGCAAAAGCACAGTCACTGATTGTGATGCAATCCGGCCGAGTTGCTTGTAGATGTCACGCATAGCTTTGCTGCGGCCGATAATGGTATCTTGCTCGCTGTAAACTTCCCCAATTTCAACCGGTTTGGAGCTCAAACGAGAATTGACGACTACCTGTTTTAAGGAATCCATCAGTTCGGAGGAACTAATCGGCAAGAGAAAGAAATCGTGAGCTCCAGCTTTTATGATTTCTATCGCCAAGCTGCTCTTCCTGATCTCGCTCAGTACTATTATCGGGAGGCTTGGATGTTTCTCCTTCAATAATAGGACCAATTCTAACGGATCCATATCTTTTAAATCACTTGCGATGAAGATATCCGTTTTGCCGGGATGAATCTTTATGTGCTCAAGTGCAGAAGTCATACTATCGAAAAACGAGAGCAAAGACCCATCTTGTAGGAGCTTCTCAACCTTCAGCTGAATCGCTTGGCTGTGTCCTAAGTAAACAACGTTAATACTCGATTGAATCATTGACTAAGATTTGAGCGAGAAGGTTAGAGTTGTGTGCTGGGATAGTGGTTAGACGAAATGTCGACAAGTGGTAAGTGTCTTACCACTTCTTGGCAAGTCATTAGCCTTTAAGTGTTAGCCTGAGTAATTTTAAAAACGTAAGTAATTGATTATCATTAACTAGTATATTTTAGGAAAAATTGGCATAGATGATGCTTAATGGGTGTGAGAAGTAAAATCGAAAACCTAAACCAAAAGCACAATGCAAGAAAAAGTAATAACATATCGCGGGGCCTCAACAACGCTCAATGAAATTCAGGCTGGTAACTCAAAACGAACGGATTCTCTTGATGTCACAAATCCCGAGCTTTTTTACAGGGGTCTAAGTTACAATTGGGCTGACGTCTCAAACGCCAACGAAAAGCACAGTAACGAACTTCGTGCTAGCGACCCAGAAATCAGCTATCGCGGTTCAACGGCAAAATATTCAGAAATTTACGGGTAACCTTTCTCGATAGAGTTTTAAAAGCTAAGCAGACTTGCTTAGCTTTTTTTTGAATATCTTCGCGGTCCCCAATCGTCTTCAGCCCGACCTAACCAGAATACTCTCTTGGACGCTTGATTTGTTGTGCTCAATGCCATACCAAAACTGAAGAGTTTAGGAATACCTATCGCCCCTGCATCATTATCAATGGTCCCTGAAACAGGCTCTACAGCAGCTCTCCTCAGAGCTGAGCGAGAAAGCCGTTGGCCGCTTCCAGATGGGAGGCCTTTTTTCCCGGGGCCATGCGCCTCGCGGTTGCGCACATCATCGCCCAACGGGGGTTTTTCGCGAGAGAGTCGGCGTGGCTGAGAATCCAGCGCCAGTAGAGCCCGTCCCATACGGAAGTCCAGTCGCCGGCAGGGTAGTTGCTCATCTTGCGTATGTAGGCGGAACCGGAAAAATAGGGTTTCGTCGCAACTCCACCGCCATCGGCATGCTGGCTCATGCCGTAGACGTTGGGAACCATGACCCAGTCATAGCTATCGACAAACATCTCCATGAACCATCGGTAGATTTCATCTGGGTCAAATTCGCAGAGGAACATGAATCCCCCGAGGGTCATGAGCCGCTCAATATGGTGGCAATAGCCGGTTTTTTTTAACCGTGCAATGACGTCATCGATGGGCGCAATTCCGGTGGTACCTTCATAAAAAGAGATCGGGATCTTCCGGGAATGTTTCCAGTGATTGGAGGTGCGCATTGTTACGCCAAGATCGACATAGGTGGCCCTCATAAATTCCCTCCAGCCAATAATCTGCCGGATAAATCCTTCCAAAGAATTGAGTGGGATCTCGTGGCTGTTGGAATGGGCGAGGGCGGAGCGAAGGATCTGTTCTGGAGTCAGGAGCCCGATATTCAACATGGGGGTCAGGACACTGTGCCAGAGCCAGTTCTTTCCCTCCACCATGGCATCCTCAAAATCCCCGAAGAGGGTGAAACGTGAAGTGAGGAATTGCTGGAGCCATTCTTCGCTGTCCTCGTGACGGGTTGGGTAATAGAGAGAGTCGAGGCTACCGGGGTTGTCAGGATAGTTTGCGAGGATGTGGCTGCGTGCCTCCAGGTCGAGAGCGTCCCGCTCAGGGAAAGGTATACCGGGGATCTCACTTAGCATACGCTTGGGAACTTTCTTCCTATTCTGCTCGTCGTAGCTCCACTCGGCCCCGGTGGGCTTGTCCCCGTCCATCAAGATACCCAGTCTCCGTCTTTGAAACTTGTAAAAGTCCGCCATAAACCAGCGTTTTTTGCCGTCCCTAAATCCCCGGTTGGTCGCCCCGTCATTGATAAACATGGGCGTTTTGAGGGATTCGATGTCTTTGGAATACAGGGAGCAAAAGCGATCCAATCTCTTTTGGAGAAGAAAATCGTGAACCTCGGCCACGAGGAGATCCTCATTGGTATGCTGAATCATCTCTTCGAAGAGGAGCTTCAGGGCAGAGGTTCCGGGAACATGCTCGATATAGGTAACGGTGTGCCCGGCCTTCCTTAGCCTGGTCTCAAAGTGCTTCATGGAGGACCGGTGCAGCCAGAGCTTTTGCTTGTGAAAGCGGGCTGGATGCTCGTTGTCGCCAAAGAAAAGACTGTCTTCGATCAGGTAGATCTGGGACGGTTCCTCCGCGAGTCCGGGATGCTCTGCGAAGAGCTGATGAGGAAAAACAAGGAGAGATCTGCGCCGAGGGCGAGAGGGCATAGGAGCGTAGGTTTTTATGATCCGCTGATTGAATAGAGGAGGAAGAGCGCGAGGGACGAGAGTGACCAAAAGGCCTTGGGAGAATGCCAGTGCTGTAACGCTAAAGCTGGAGGCGGATCTTTACAGCAACCGGAGCTTCCGTTCACGCATCTGCCGCTTCTTTATCTTTTCTAGCGTCTATGAAACTTTTGATAAAATAAACCATAGACAAAGCGGAGGTTACAATCATTAACGCGACCCTAACAGTCGCTTCTGTATCAGACCGACCGATGGCTCCTTTTAACGGCATGAACAAGGCAACAAGAACTACTAGAGTCAATAAAACAGCGACATGAGCAATAACCTTGTTTTGTTTTTTTACACCTTGGTAGCAGAGCAATAATATAACACCAAAAAATAAAGGGATTAACGCGGTAATAGAAGGGGCCTCTGAGGCCAAGTAACCCCAGGCACTCATCGCGATGAGTATTACCGAATTTACTAAAGATACGTTATGAGCTTTCATATTTATTTATTTATTTCAATTCTATCCAGATGATTCCATCTCTGGATCTTTGAACAGTTAACTTTAATACTACGGAGAGCGTTTCTTGTGGATCTACTCAATAATCGTTATAAATCGCCGCTCCTATCGAACTGTAAGGGTTTCCGACAAGCCAGATGTGAGATTGGCTAGAAAAATCCCTTAGTCATTCCTCAACATAGGGTCAAGTTTTTATTGTATTCCGTAAGAGATCCTGACAATAACCCCTTCTCGTTTCTGGCAATTCCAAATGATTGAAGGAGGCGAACCCTTGCTCGGCGGCTTTCGTGTACCACTTAACCGCTTGCTTGTAATCCTGAAGAACGCGTTTGCAATTATCTATTGGTCACGCCTGCGATAAGGTCTTGATCAAATCCATTCCCATGAAATTTGAAGTGGAGGGCCTCGGGAGTATGCCCAGTTTTCCGCTTTAGGCTCGGGTCAGCTCCGCTAGAAATTAGAACTTTTATCATTTCTGGATGACCTAGAGCAGCTGCTATGTGCAAAGGTGTTTCCCCTATCCAATCGGATGGTATGTTTGGGTTTGCACCTAGACTACATAAAATATCGATTGCTGCCAAGTTACCCGTTTTTGCGGCATAATGAAGGGCAGTCTGTCCAGTTTTATCTACAGCATTAAGATTTATACCACTCTCGACCAGAAGCCTAATTATCCTATCTAATTCTTCAAAATTTGGCTGCATCGAAGCCTGTTGATGCAACGTAGTGCTCGCCATGTGTAACGCGTTGCGACCATCAGGTCTTTTTCCGTTAGCGATCGCATTAGGATTAGACACTAATACTTCTTTTAATTTTTCCTCATCGCTCCAACTGGCGTACTGCGTTATTCGAATACCGGGCTCGCGCTCAATGTAGCCTATCAGAAACAAAGCTAGTGCAGTAGCTAGGACTGGCACCAAAGCTCTGCCACATAAGTAAACTTTTATTATTTTCCATTCTTCTCGGAGGGAGTATGAATATTTACGCCCATTCAGAAAAACTCCAACAAAACTTCCTCGAACAAGAAAATGGTATGAAATTAAACAAATAGTTGTGCTTATAGCGAGTATTCCCACGAATCCTACAATAGGACTCTGTTCATCGTTGTTAAATAAATAAGTATACAAAGACCATTGAAGAGGAAAGTGCAAGATATATACCCAATAAGATGACTGTGATAAATATTTCCAAACCGCATTTTCTTTATTCCAAAACTTCTTAAACAAAAAGATGAAACCGATCACGGCAAACCAAGCAGTATACGATTTTACTAAAGAAAAAGCGTGCCACTTTATATCGCCAAAACTCCAACCAGCGAAACTAAAGATATTATTAACTATTGGAAAAGTCCAAGCAATTTTCCCATCAACTTCTGTACCTTTGAAAAAGGCCATATCCTGGCCCAATATTTCGATCGGTATAGATAAAAATACAAAGCTAGTCTTCGTTACCAAGAAACCGAAACCTAGAAAAAGAGGAATCCAATTATATTTTAAATTTTTTAAAGCAGAACCTAGTATTTTTGGGGATTTAAACGCGAAGTAACCGAAAAAGTAAAATAACCCGAAAAATCCAAGCGTGCTCAGCGAAACACCAACCGCTGGTACGTCGGACCAAGGAGGACTTAGAAGCAAGGTTCCATAGGTAATTGCAACCATCCAATATATTCCAAATCTCCCTGAAAGCAGTCTTTGGATTGTATAAGAAGTTGCCTCGCTAAACCTACTGAACTTAAGAGATAAAAAATTAATTAATATTTGAAACGTAACAAAAATAAATAGTACTTCTAGAAACCATATGTGTTGAAACCACTGACCAATTGGACGCTCGTATCTAAAAACTGTCAGCGGATCTAATAGATGTGAGAAGTAAAGTTCCCAGAAATTAAGATTTCCATTATTTACTAAATCAACGGTAATGGCAGACCACCAAGGTTGTAGGAGTAGTACGCATACAATTAAAGGCAACAAGATGCGTTTAATCCTGTTCTCAAAAAGATTTTTAAGCCCCTTTCGGCTCAGGAATAGAGACGCAAAGAAGCCCGAAACAAGGAAAAATAATTCCATTCGGAATACATGAATAGTTTCTATAATCAGGTGTAGTGTCTCGGAGGTCTCTGCGTGAAGGTTGATTCCCGGAATAGGCCAGCTATTGTAAAAAACACCTGCGTGCAAAATAACTCCTAGGAACATAGCTATCGCTCTTAAATTATCCATATAATGGATACGTTTACTCCATCCATCATTTTCGATTAAAGACTTCATTTGAGATAAGATTTTAAATCTAGGCTTAACGGATAATTCATTCCTCCAACTCTTCCAATTTGATTCGGGGAAGCTTAAACTTTGAAGCGATATTCCACTCCGTCGATAATTGTTGGAGGGCTGTTTGTGTTTGGCTTCGCTGGCCAAGCTGGGTCTTCGATTGTAGTTTCCCAATCGCGAAAGGCCTGCTGCAGTTCGTTTACGACTTCTGGGCGTTGTTCGGCTAGATTATTTTTCTCGCTGATGTCGGCCTCTAGATTAAACAACCATACGTGCCCGGGTACTTCGACCATCTTCCATTTGCCTTTTCGCATCGCCTTGTTATCGCCGTTCCGCCAGAAGAGCGTATCATGAACATTATCAGTGCGTGCTCCTAATAGCCATTCGGTGAGATCGAAGCCGTCCATCTTTATTTCTTCGGGCAACTTCGCCCCGGCGACACTTGCAAAAGTTGGAAACAAGTCGAGAGCACTGACTGTAGCGTCGCTCACACTGCCAGCATCGATTTGGCCCGGCCATTTAATGATCAACGGGACGCGGATACCCCCCTCGAACAGGAAAAGCTTGCCCATTCGCAAAGGACCGTTGCTTTGAACTTCCGTATAAATCGGGCCACCGTTGTCGTTGAAAAACACAACCAGAGTGTTGTCAGAGAAGCCGCTGCTATTAACGGCCGCCATGATATCCCCGACCGCGTCGTCCATGGCACTAGTCATTGCGTAGTAGATACGACGCTTGAGATCGGCGACATTGGAGAATCGATCCTTATACTTTTGCGTTGCCTCGAGGGGCGTATGCACGGCATTGAATGGCACGTAGAGGAAAAACGGCTGATTGGCTGATTGTCGGCTGATGAAGTCGACGGCCTCCCTTGCGAACGCGTCGGTAAGATATTCGTCTTCGACTTCTGGATTAAAACCGCGGAGGAGGGGACCGGTATTGCCGCCACCTCCAGCCACGGCTCTCTCTTCCTTTGTTAGGCGTTTTGGATCAAGGAAGGCGTGAGCACCGGCCAGGAACCCATAGAATTCGTCAAATCCACGATTTACCGGATGGAATTGGTCCCGCGTTCCTTGGTGCCATTTTCCTACCATACCTGTCTTGTACAGAGCCTTGCTGAGTACGTCCGAAATAATAGGGGCGAATGGATCTAGTCCGCGTCCCAGCCGTTCAGTTATAGCTCTATTGCTGGTGTTGAACTCGAAACCGAATCGCTGCTGGTACTGTCCAGTTAGGAGGGCGGCACGAGATGGACTGCAGGTTCCTGCTGTGACATATGCGTTGGTGAACTTCATGCCCTGAGCAGCAAGGCTGTCGATGTTCGGAGTGGGAATATCGTTGGAACCGTAGCACCCAATATCCGCGTAACCTAAGTCGTCTGCGAATAGCATAATAATGTTAGGGCGCGGTGCATCCGGGGACAGTTGTATTGAATCTAATAGGGCCTCCTTCGCTGCTTGTTGCTCAGACGTAAGAGGCGGAAATACTGCTGATTCCCTACTATTGCGTAATTCTTGAGCGTCGGATGAGAACAGGAAGACGGCAGCTGATACAGTTGAAACGCTTCTCATAAAAGCCAATGTTACTGATTTTAAGATCTCCATCCGGTGTTTATTTTTATTTTGCATGACTTAACAGGTTTAAATCTCTTTTCTAAAAACTTTGACTGAGAGCTTAGTTTCATCTGTGTGAATGATTTGAATAATAACCTTTTTGAAGCGAGCAGATCGTTCTGTGTTCTGATCCGCCCGCAGTTTTTTCCTACCACCAGGAAAAATAGAAATATTAGAAACTTCCCGTACTCATCTCCTCTTCGAACCTCAAAACGTACCTATCGTAGTCTCCTGCGAAAAAATCAGTAACTCCCTCAAATATTCGCTGCCTCTCTTCGGCAGGAAGGTCAATGGGGGGGCCGTCTAGCTCCGCCCAGGAATCGATGAAACGTCCAGTGGAGGTAGTGTGGTTGCTACCTCCGTACAAAACCCGGTCCCAAACCCTTCCATTGCTCCCGCTTTTTTCAAAAGTTGGCAATCTACTTTCTATAAAGTCGAAGTATTCTGAGGTTTTGCCTGGTAGGATCGTTCTTTGGGTAACGACAACATATTTGGGTTTCCCCTTTAACGGTATTGATAAAACTCTCCGGGTCGTGATTAATTCCCTACTACGAATGGTCTCATTCATCGCGTTTAACCACAGATCCCTATGTGCTTGATCCATTATTGGCTCCCCGCTTCCCCTTTCGGCAAAACTATCACTTTCAGATATTATGTGAAACGTGTGCAGATCGCCATCCATTCGTTTCCAAATCCAGCGCCTGCCTCTTCCAGCTTTATCCCATGCCTCAGACATTTCCGTCTGTAAGGCTCTGAATTCCTCGATCCTATCCGGCTTAACCGCGAGCTTTCTTACGGTAATTAATCGGTCAGTTTGTTGCGAGTAAAGATTCGCACTACCGGCTAGAAAAACTGCCAACAGTAACGATATTCTGATTTGGGGTAATATATTTTTGGTCATAAACATATGACGATCAAATCCACAGAGGTTTTGTCAATATTTATTTAAAGATCGCTAAATAATTTGCGCATTGCTGCACACGTTTTGTATGATCTTACTACTCCAATAAAATTAGATTTACGCTAATTTTGTGTGCAACCTCCTGTCCGTTCCGAAAGGTAAGCCTCTTAAAGCCTGCCTTCCCATACCGGCTGTTAATCCCTTCGCAACCAAAGGGGTTTTGGCCATTATGGCATCTAAGCACTTTTATGAAGACCTTTTGGCAACACTGTTACGAAGGCACCAGCATCACCCTACTGGAGTCGATGGCAGGTTTAATTGATAGCTTCTCACCGATATCAATTGTTGTGTTTTTTGTACAAAGCCCCCTGCCCACACGGCAGGGGGCCCATGATGAATGTCGGCAAAAAATGCCAACCTAGAAAATTTAGCCAGCATGATTTTAAATCCTATGTCAATAATACCTTAATAACCGTTAAAATAATATTGGTTTTGTTGACTTTGTAACTGAAACGTGACAACTTCTTTATTATGCCCCTTAAGAACAAAACGAGACCCGTGGGAAGACCGCGTAAATTCGATCGCGACAAGGTCGTCAATGTTGCCATGAAAGCCTTCTGGACGCATGGGTATGACGGGACTAGCATGCGCATACTCGAATCGGCAACGGGTCTAGAAGCACCGAGCATATACGGTGCATTCGGCAACAAACAGCAACTTTTTGAAACGTGCATTGAAAATTATCGCGAAAAAGCTCGGCCGATCCACGACAAAGCAATAAGTCAACCAGATTCGCGGCTTGTAGCTAAATGTTGTCTCGAAGGTTTGGTTGAACTCATGACATCTGAGGACTATCCCGAGGGTTGCCTTGTCGCTTTGGGCGCAGCTTTATCCAGCCCTTCGTCCGACCCTATTCGACATTATTTAAATGATATATTTTCTGACCTTACTTTGCGGTATGTTAAGCGATTCGAAAGATCAATAGAAGAGGGTGATTTGCCAAAGAATGCAGACCCGTCAGCACTCGCAAACTACCTTATTATGCTCGATCGTGGACTCGCCCTGCAAGCAAAGGCAGGCCATAAAAAACCCGATCTTTTAAAAACCGTTTCGATAGCCGTAAGTAATTGGCCATGCTGCGATCGTTAGTTCGTTTACTAGCGAATTGTGGCTGTTTGTGCAGCGTAGCGTAATCAGCGGTTACCACTATGGATTGGAAGGCTAACTGTTCGTCAGTTTCTCTATCAAAAACGCTTCGAAGATTCCAAGGGCAGAGCTCGAAGCCCGTGCACAAACATAAATGAGTGCACCTCTTATCCAAGCAACACAAACTTAACAAAGACCGACCCCTGAATTCAACCCGCTCGATTTATCAAGGTTTCTTGCAGGAAGTAATGACTATCTTTGTGTATCTCCGTAAAAGTGTCGCCTCACTCAATCCCAATACCCTTTAGGAGGTACTAATGAAAGCCTCATGCGCTTTTCTCGATCCAATTGAAATCCCATGAATATCTTAATTTTTTAGGGGGTTATCGATGTGTAATAATATCCCCTGGTGCCATCGACAAGACGCCCTCCCCCGACTATTTATTTCATGTCATTTTCATGTCATAAATGGCACAAGCTAATGCAACCAAAGTGCACGCAATGCCGAAATTTATCCCCACAAAGCGTTGCAGACTAATATCTTAGCGATTTCGACTCCCGCCACCGCCACCATTTTCAGCTCCGAAAGCGGCCTCAAAATCGAACCTAACTTTAAGAGCCGGAAGCTTTATTCCAAAAAGTTTCCAACCGCCCGAAACAGTTGGAAGGCTCCGACCGAGGTCATAGCGAACGCGGAAATCCAAAGAAAGACGATCCAACTACCCCGGGGTCTCAGTTGCTTGTGGGTTTGAAAGTAGAGAAAATAAAGCGCGGCGAAGCTGATGATCGGCAGCATCAGAGCCTGAGCGATCGCTCCGATGGCAATCAAGGTGACCGGCTTGCTGAAAGACAGGTAGAATATACAGAATAACGCGGGGAGGATGATACACGCGATTCGCACCGCTTTTTGTCGTTGCTCGTCCGTTTTAAGATTCAGAATACCTAGCAGATTAAAAAAGTCTGTCCCCAATCGGCTATTTGATGCTGTGCCAATGAATACCGTTGAATACATGACCACAAAGGCTCCTACAATAAATATCCACAATCCAACTTCACCAAAAGAGGTACTGTAAAGATTCGATAGATTGACCATCAGGTTTTCATTATCCACCTCGATGTTTCTCCCATTGAGGACTGCAGCGCCGAGCAAGTAGAACGCCACCGTGGCACCTGTATAGATAGCCAAAGACAATAGGGCGTCGTACTTCATCACTCGTATCCACCCTTTTGCCCGCTCAATCCAAGCCTCCGTTCCGTCGTCGGGTCCGACGTTTCGGCCGTATCCTTTTTCTAAACACCAATAGGGATAGGTAATCAATTCCGAGGCACCCACCCCAATGACTCCAAAGGCCGCAAAAGCGATCACAAAGTCGTCAGGCAAATGAAAGCTAAGTCCTTCAGACAGTTGAACCCCCGTTATTCCATAGTCAGTCCAGTAAAGTGAAAACACCGCGAATATCGTGAAGACCGTAAACGAGGCCACCATGATCGAAGAGAAGTTCTGGATAAACTTGTACTGCCCGATATAAAGTAGGGTTGCGCAGGATCCTGTTATCAGAATTGCCAATACAGTGTGGGACAACTCCGAACCGGCTAGGCCGAAAACCTGGGCGATGCCTCCCACCATCCCGGAAAGCTGAAAAAAGATGGCCAACCACATAATCGACCAGAGCCATATAAGCCATGATACAATAAGCTTAGGACCAGGCACCGAGTTGAATGCTTCCAAGGTCGTTTTACGTTTTGAAATCGCGTATCGGCCGAGCTCGAGCTGAACAAATACCTTAATGATGCAGCCAAGAATAATAAACCACAGCATGATGAAGCCCACATCCGCTCCGAGCTTCGTGGTCACGATCAACTCTCCCGAGCCAACAATATTAGCTGAGATAATCAACCCAGGACCTAGTTGTCTTCGAATTCCAGCCCAGGTTTTCGGGGCATTTGCAACATCTGACATAAGGATGATTGGGGTGTTAAAACGAAAGACCGGAGAGATTAAAGCGATATTCTGCTAACCAGTCTACGATATTCTCGCAATCCACTCCAACGTTCTACGCTCATTCGGTCCGCATTGCTCTCCCGGAAAACATTTCGGACAGATCCTCATCCCTGCAGGCAGTCCCCCACTGCTCAATTTCCTGAAAAGAACATACCACCTCAAAGATGACAGAAAGGAGGCAGCTTTCTAACCTTTGCTAATAATATGGCCCGCATAAATACCGGACCTCTTGAAGTTTCTAACGCACTTTAGCACATAAACGTTTTTGCCTAAAAGTACGTCCAACGCCCTCCGTCCGGGTCGGCCTTCTCAATGTAGCCTTGTAGCTGACGTATGGATTCTCATTATTTCGCGCTAATGTCTAAAAAACGCCCCAACATCATCCTCATCATAACGGACCAGCAGCGATACGACACGATCGCGGCCCTTGGATACCCTCACCTCAACACGCCGCATACCGATCGTCTCGTCAAAGAGGGAGTCGCCTTCGAGCAGTGCCACGTGACGGCACCTTCCTGCGGTCCCTCCAGAGCAAGCCTGTTCACCGGATACTTTCCCCATAATTCCGGAGCCTTGAAAAATAACGACGCCTGGCCGCGGACCTGGGTACAAGATCTGCGCGACAGCGGCTACTACTGCGTTAACATAGGTAAAATGCACGCGGATCCCTACAACGAGAATCATGGATTTCACGAGCGCTTTGTCGTGGAGAATAAACAACGTCGCGAATCAGAACTCATGTGGAAGAAGAATCCACACATTTTCGAAGATGAATGGGATAAGGCTCTCGATTTACGCGGCTTCGACCGTCCGGAGAAGCCCTTTTACAAAGACTGGCCCGACGTGCAAGAACGCCAAGGAGCCTACGAGTGGAAACTACCTGACGACCTTCATCCCGACGTCTTCATTGGCGATCTCGCTCTTCGATGGATCAACAAGTCACCCTGGGCAGCGGACCAGTCCAAACTCATGCAGTGGATCGACAAAGACAAGCGCCCTTCGCTCGAGGACGAACCACTCTTCCTCGAGATCGGCTTCCCTGGACCTCACCCTCCATTCGACCCCGTTGAACGGTACACCAAGGAGTACATGGAGAAAGACCTGCCGATGCTACCCGTTACCCAGGAAGAAATGGACGCGCAGCCGGAAACCCTTCACTCCTTCCGCAAGCGCCTCACCCAGCGCTTCGCCGATTCCATTGCCTTCGACCCCAATGCCTCCGAAGCTTCACGAAAGCTGCAGCGGGCCTACTACCTGGCCAACGTCACCATGATCGACGAGCAAGTAGGCCGCATTATGGATCGATTGGGAGAAACCGGGCTGTTGGAAAACTCCGTCGTCATTTTCACATCCGATCATGGGGAATGCCTCGGCGACCATGGACTAGTAGAAAAGTGGACCATGTACGATCAATCAGTCCGTGTTCCACTAGTTGTTTGGAGCCCCGATCGATTTGAGGGAAACCGAAAAGTTTCGTCGCTGACACAATGGTTCGATATCGGGCCAACGATTCTAGAACTGGCCGGACTCGAGCCACCCGCTAAAATGGAGGCGGAAACCCTACTCCCATTTCTCGAAAAAGATCCGGAAGCCGAAGAGCGCGAATACGTGTATTCCGAACATGCTAAGGACTTAATGCTGCAAGACCTCGATCACTCGCTCATGATCCGGAGCAAGAAGTACAAGCTGATTGAATACATAGGAAAAGGCAATGGACAGCTCTTCGATTTGGGGGAGGATCCGGATGAGCTAAACGATGTTTGGGACTCACCTGACTACGCCGAGGTCAAGGTCAAGCTTCGACGGGATCTATCCGAATGGTTCGTAACCAGCACCGTCAACGCCACCGGCTGGTGGAAGGACCCAGCGGCTAAAGCGAAGCAGTAGCCCTTTACAATTGTTTCCTCTCTTCCGAAAAGACGTTGCCAGTTGGCTTTTCTGAAAGGGTCGCTTTCCAACGATTTACTTTACCAAGTAGTTGTTTTATCACTTCGGGTTCTCCCTTAGCGCGATCGACCTTCTCGAAAGGGTCTTCCACAATATCATATAGTTCGAAATAATCCAAATCCTGGTTCGCCATAAGCTTCCACTTTTGGTCCACGATGGCATAGGACACCCAGTGATAAGGCCGGCTCTCGGGGATGGGCCAAGCCGAACCCATTTTCCAGTACAGCGGCTTCTCCCTTATTCTTGAACTTTTCCCTTTTAGGGCCTCAACTTGGCTAACGCCATCCGGCACATAGCTGGCTGGCAATTTAACCCCTGCAATTTCGCAAAAGGTTGGCAGTAGATCCACCGCCGAAATCAGCGACCGATCATCGATTTCTCCGTCCCCAACCTTGCCCGGCCAACGAACAATGAAGGGAACATTGATACCCCCTTGGAACAAGGCGCTCTTGTAGCCCTTTCGGCCTCCCGTTATTCCCTTGGCAGCCGCAATTCCCCATCCCGCTCCGGTTGCCGTATCGTACATCAACTTGAGCTCGGTGGGACCAGAGGCTCTCGCAGGTCCGTTATCAGAACTGAATATCACGAGCGTGTTGTCTGTCAGGCCTAGATTGTCAAGTGTATCCAGAATTTCTCCAATTCGATCATCCGCATGAGAAAGGACAGAAGCGTAAATTCGATCCTCCTCGCTCTCCATCTCGCGAAATCGCCACTCGTATTTAGGAACGGTATGAAAAGGCGTGTGCGGCTCATGCAGCCAAAGGTTTATAAAGAAAGGTTTTCCTGCCTTCGCCGATTTTTCGATAAATGCGCTAGCTCGCTGGGAATCCTCGTGCACGGGAATCTGCTCTCCCGCGCAGTTAAAGGCACCGTATTCGTCGTACCCATACTCGCTAGGCAAGGGAGAGTCGGGAATCATATTGTTCGCCAGATGCCATTTCCCATAGTGCGCGGTTGCGTATCCGCTTTGCTGTAGCAACCTTGGGAGCAAAGGTACATCTAGACTCAACCAGTCCGGCATGTTGCGCTTCGCATTGCTCGGCACCCAAGCAAAGTGGCCATCAATATTGTACCGCGCGGGGAAGTGGCCCGTCATCACCGCTGTCCGACTCGGCGAGCAAACGCCACTCGCTACCGTAAATCGATGGAAATCGGTTCCTTCCGCTGCAAGACGATCGATATTCGGCGTCTTCACGTAAGGATGTCCATGGCAGCTCAAATCTCCCCATCCCCAATCATCCGCAAAAATAAAAAGAATGTTGGCACGGTCGTCACCGCGTAGTGGAACAAAGGATAGCAAAGCCAGGCAAAAGAAGGTCGATTTCAATTTCATAATAAGAAGAAAGTTCCCAATGCTCTCGGGTTCTCGGTTCATTTGAGTACCTCCCCGATATGAATCATATCCCACCCTCAACTTTAAATTTGGTGGGTGACCCCGACTGAGTACCAAAAAGCACACTCAAGCCCTTCTTTCCCCTTTTCGATGGGTCGAACGCAAAAGTAATCTCCTTCCTCCCTTTGCTCAAATCGATGGGCTTTGAAGGGTCGGGCACCGCCTCGCCATCGATCCAGAGCTCTAGTCCATCGCGATGGTTGATGTCCAAGAAAACCGGGCCCGGAGTTTGCACCTCCACAAAGCCTCTGACGAAAACACGTTTCCCCAAATTGAAATCAGCGAAAGGCAGCTCGCCACTGACTTTGCTGTAGGCGGGTTTCCAAAGCTCGCCTTCAATCGGCGGTTCGGCTCCTTCGGCTGCCGCCACACGCCACTTCCGTATGAAGGGTCTCTCGTCATTCTGAAACGGGCCCGGGTTTCCAAGGACCGACAGGAACTTGGCGAGATCGAGGAACTCGTCCCGACCCTTCAATTGATCCGCAAGCCCCGCAGGCATAAGCGAGGGCACACTTTGTTTCGATCGGATTTTTCCTACTGGGAGCTTCACTTCCTTTCCCAGAGCAGAGTCCTGTATAATAACTTCGCTTTCATCCTGATAGGCGATGACTCCCATGCGAACCTTGTTGTCCGTCATGGTAAACAGCATGTTTTCATAGTGCTCCGCAATCGAGGCGTTGGGCTCTAGAATGGACTCGATCATATAACTCGCAGAGGCCGCTGTCCCCACCGCTACCAGATTCGGCCCAATCGTTGGCCCCACGGATCCGATGCCGTGACAACTCGTGCAAGCGAGCGATGCTCGACGAAAGATCATCTCCCCTCTTACCGCATCGCCCAAGCGATTCACATCGAGGGCAAGTTCATCTCTATCTTCACTCATTAGAGCGAGGCTCAAGGAATCCTGGTGACTATCGCTGAATAGCTTGACCAGTCTTTTGGGAAGCTGACCGGTCTGTCGGTGGTAAGTCGATACGCTCCTTTTCACCTCCGGATGGATGGGAACGTTTTCAAGCAAGTCCGCAAGCACAGCGTCCCCTCTTCTAATTTTCGTAAACTCGGAGACCAAAGCTACCGGATCCGCATCGAGCGGTTCCTGAATCAAGACATCCCCAACCATCACTTTCGCTTCTTCAAGATCACCAGCGACTAAACCCGTGACTGCATGATACCGCGTGGTAATGTCGCTCAATGTCGCGAGAGACTTTATTGCATTTACATACTTCGTTTGCCTCAGTTTCCCTAAGGCTATCGCTGCTGCCTTCCGGACATCTGGAGCTCTTCCACTATCCTTAAGAATGCCAAGCAACTCGGGACCGGCCGATAGCACTTGCCATGATCCCAAACTCGCCACCACCTGTACCACGACGTCATCATTCGAATGGGAAAGAGCGGGTATCAGGGTAGCGAAGTTTCGAGAAGTTTCCAGCACAGTCCTTTCACCCACCTGCCTCAAACCATCTAGAATATCTATCGAAACCGCATCCGATTGCACTGCATTCTTCCCTACGGCATTGACCACAAGCCGGACAAGCTTCGAACTTGGAGTAGATACAAATTGCTTCTTGACCGCCGCTATTTCCGCCGGAGTCGGAGTCGGATCACCCATTAAAGCGATCAAGCGTTTGTCAATTCCTATCCCGGCGAACTGCTCTGCATACTCGCGATGAGCGGGCTTGGCAAAATCCAAGGCATCTTTTTCGAGAGCAGGAACCCAATACTTTTCGAGCCCTTTCATCGTTGAGGGAAGGGTCGCATTAATAAATCGATCACGATCACGATCCAATGCCATTAGGGCGGCAGGGGCCGCCTCAGCCTGTGGAATGAATCCCGCTGACAAGATCGCTTCCATACGGGTGCGTGGGAAGCTGTCCCTCGCTAGCTGGCCAATCATTCCCACTGGATCCGATAGCTCGTCCTGCCAGTAACGGATCACGCGGGCTCCCGCTGTACGGGCGTGTCCATTCTTTGATGACAAAACTCTACTTAATATAGGTTCGCTAACCCGTTCCACATTTTGGCAGGCCCACATCGCTTCAACCAGATGATGATCGTATTGATTCTCTTTGGTGTCCAAGGCTTCGACCCAACTCTCTACCGCAGCCAGTACTTCATCAGGATTTCGCTCGCTCAATTCCTTTCGAGCCTGATGCCGCGTCCAGCCTTCCGGGCTACTAAGGTGATCCACTAGCCTGTGAACAGGTATTCCCACCAGTTGGGGCTTCTTTACAAGTGGGCGATCTTTGTAAGTAATCCGCCATATGCGACCATGGTCGTGGTCACGGCGTGGATCTCGAAAGTCATGCTGAGCGTGATTGATGATCGAGTTGTACCAATCGGCAATGTAGATTGCTCCATCGGGACCTATCTTTGTGTCTACTGGTCTGAAGTTAGGGTGTTTTGACTTAATCAGCGGCTCAAGAACATTGGCGCTAAAACCCGCACCATCATCGATAAACTCGTAACGCACCACTGCCCGGCTTTTAAAACGCCCCGTCAAAAGCTGTCCTTGGATTTCATCGGGAAGATGGGTACCGGTCACAATATCCCCACCGCATTGCTTCTCCGTCGTTATGAGCGGTGGGATACGGGAAGGCTCATTCGAAGAGCCCGTGCCTGGGGTCAGATACATGATACGCGGATTGTTAACCATGAACGACTGGCCCCAATAATCAAATACATGTCCCCAGGGATTTCCACCCGTCCCCCGACAGAACATTCTCAATTCATGCGTGCGCGGATTATATTGGTAGACCCCGCCATTGAAATTGCGCACGACCCCATGTTGGGTTTCGACTTGAGTGTGGAGAAAGATGCCTTCCTGGAAGTAAATCCACCCGCCCGGACCGCGCCGCCAGGCGCTGATCGAGTGGTGGTTGTCCTCAATTCCGAATCCTGTTAGCGCTAACTGTCTCACATCAGCCACGTCATCGCCATCGGTGTCCTTCAAAAACAACACATCTGGAGACTGACCCACAAAACAACCTCCATTCGCCAGTTCGATTCCCGTTGGCAGGTAGAGACCATCGGCAAACACGGTCGACTTGTCCGCGACTCCATCGTTGTCCGTATCCTCAAGAATGATGATTTTGTCATTCGCGATATCACCCGGCTTGATCTGGGGATAGGCCCAGGAACAGGCCACCCACAGTCGGCCCCTCGAGTCCCATACCATGTGGATAGGATTGGCCAACATGGGATCCGCCGCAAAGAGGTTGGCTTCGTACCCCGGTAGTAATTCGAAATTCTCGAGCTCTGATGCAGGGTCATGATTGTTCATCAAATCCAAGTCGGCACCTTGAAGGTTTGCCGTCCTGATGCCGCTCGCGTCCTGGCCCGACAAGGGAATCGATAAAAAAGAGAGTAAAACAGATATAACTAGAAGGCGTTTCATAAAATTTGAGTTATCTTTATTTGCAGATTCCAAGCCGAATGGCTGGCCTAGCTCTACGAGCTGAACTCGACGTGGCTATGTCGCAACGGGCGTGGGGTTCGGGAAGGAGGATATCCATACTAGTCCCTCGCATAGCCACGTCGCAAAGCGGCGTGGGGTTCAGACAATGCTCGATCAAGTTCATGCACATACCCTCAGTTTGTATCCGGAATTAAACGCCACTCGCGAGTCTTGAGCTCAATACCTCCCTCAAGAGCGACGTCTTTCTGGTCCGCTAGCTCCTTGAAAGCCAGGATCTCCGCAGGCAAGGCCTGTCCACTAGGCGAATTACGTCGTTCGCCCACGATATGGACTTGGTTGAGAGCTTTCCAACTATAGGTGAACTGAAGGTTTTTATCTTTAACTGCTTGGCGAAATATTTCGCCATCGCGATGAGCCGGTGAAGAATCCATCGCCACTCCTTTCGCCCATTCATCTTGGCTAGCGGATGCCACACGTTCGCCACCAATCATAAGCACGTATTTCCCCGGCTGCAGGTTTTTAACAACCACCGTATCCCGCCTCGAGTTCAGACTAGCTGGCAATTCACGTTGCGTCGGAGGTGGTAATGACGGGCTTGTTTCCTCCGTTACTCTAAAACTGAGCTCGCGACGGTTCGAGGATAGATCTGAAAGAGAAAGCCCAATCCCATCACCCTTTTGCGTTTTGGCATCGATGGTGAGCCACCAGGGCCGTCCACTGGGCACGCTTTCATTTTCAAAGAACCCTTCATAAAGAGCACGCGAGACCACCCAGTACCCATATTCACTCAAATGAATGCCGTTTGTAGTCAGGGGAATCGCATCAGGTTCAGACATCATTGTGCTCGTAGGCCCATACAGATCCACAAAAGGAACGTTCTTCGCCGCTGCCACAGAGCGCATGGACTCTGTGTACAATTGCAAATCACGGTTTCTCTCAACAAGCTTTGGGGTCAACTCTCCAAGGTTCTCGTAAGCAATCGGGGAAACTAGAATCAGACGTACCTCCGATTCGCCATTGTACCGCTTCCCCCTATGAGACGCGATGAACGCCTTCAGGTCTGACTTGAAATTCTCGATACCCGCCTCTCCCTCGAAGGACTCCCCCATCCCAAAACAGGCGATGATTACATCGGTTTGATGATCCCGCAAGGTAGACTCCTCGGTCGGAAAATTGGTGGGCCGATCGCGGGCCGAGAGCATGTCACCCGCCCAGCCCAAGTTCCGAATCGAAACTGGCTCTTCCCGCCAATGCTGTAATAGAAGTGTCTCCAAGTATCCGTGGGAGCGAAGCTGATCGGCAAAGGTATTGCCCACAATAGCGATGCGGATCCCAGGCAGCAGGGGAGAGTCCGCCTTCGCCAATCCCAGGAGACAGCCAAAGGAAAAAAGAAACCGTGCGATTGTACGTGTATTCATCTCTTGTCTACTTATCGGCTCTCTTGATGTCCCAAGTGCTAATTGCCGTGTCCGCGCTCGGCATTTGCTTGCCGACTGCCCAGCAGACACTGTTGACCAGCATACGCGTGAAGGCCTCTTCTCCGAAGTCACCCGGATGGCCGAGGGTCGAGCCAAATACCTTTCCACCCCACTCATTTTCCCACGCCCAAGCGACAATGTCCGCTTCGGTTTCGTTCACGAGGGTCGTTCCAAAACTCCGCTCTAGCAACCGCATTTTGCCCGTTCCCGTCCCAGACATCAGAGGAATGCAGCCCGGTTGAAGGCGCGTTAAATAGAGAGTCCCTAACGAGTCCCAGTTCGCCGTGTCAACATGAGTCATAATGGGATGCTTCAAGTGCTTATCGACAACGCTGATATCCGTCACACTCGATTGGTGCACAATATAGGGCGTTCCGATAACTCTCCTTCCGAATCCATTATTCCATTCAAATCGTTTGTGGCCTTGCGGAAACTTGAAGGAGTGATTAGCGGTCCGCAGCCCGATGACCGGTTTGCCGGACTTTATGTAATTTTCGATGGGCTGCCACTCTTCATCAGGCAGGTTCAGAAATCTCAGGAAAAAAATGGCCGCATCCGCATCTGCCAAGGCTTCAATCCCAGGGAGCACATTCTCCGTCTTTTTTTCCGGATCCCCTTCTCCCATAACTACCGTGGTTCTAAAACCGAAGCGCTCCAGCTCCTTGGCAAAAACAGGTAAGGTCAGCTCTGGAGAGTAATGCAACGTTCCCGCTATGAGCACGACGTGCGGTTCGTCGGCTGCCGCGTGAACTGGTGCTCCGATCAAAAGAGAAACTCCGACTAGGAAACCGTTGAGGGGTATCTTCTTCATATTGTGTATATTGAAAAACCAATCTTAGCGATGTATGCTATCGAGTAAAGAACTCTAGGTAGCGGGCGCTCGGCGATCTCCCTCTTTCTTAGGATACAAAGCCTTCATTCAACCAATCCAATTTCTGAGCTGACCATCAAACCTCGTTCGTCGGTCGCGGAAAAGTAGTAGACGGTTGCGCCCTCAGGCATTGCCGCGGAAATCGTCGAACCCGAAAGACTGGCAGGAGCTTCCTCCCACTCTCGCTCAGGCCAAAGGCCCGCATCCCGAGTGAAGTAAACATTCACTCCGGTCACCTTGGCCGCTGATTCGAAATCGACCCATGCCCGATCTCCATCCAGCTCAGGCACCTCAAATCGAGTAAGCGGCGTGCCATCTCTAACAATGCTATCCGCAAAAGCATAGATCTCTTCCGGGGCCCAACCGGGACCATGTCCATGTCGCATTCTCAATTCATAACGCATTGTGGTGGGGCCTTGAACCGCACGAGCCGATTGCTGAGTGGAAGGCATCGGGAAATGCTTATCATTAGTCCCATTGACCCAGAGCGTTGGGATCTTCACGTTTTCAAAATAGGCGGACCCGTCGAAAAACTGGTTTACGACCTCCGTATAGCGGCCGGGCTTGATCGCCAGTCCCTGATTCCCATCCGAGTCCGCAAGGAAGCCACACCCATAGACCGGTATGGCAAATTGAAACCGGTCATCCACGCCCATGATTGTACTCGTGAGCGTTCCACCCCAACTGATACCGGTGACCCCCGTCTTGTCTGGATTCACCTTAGGAAAGGATCGAATAAGCGAATGGGCCAAGATCGACTGGGCCACTGCATGATAGTACCACTGCTTCCCAATCGGATCGTCATAGTTCTTAAAGATCCCTAGCCGACGCAGCCCTGGGTTCTCCGTTGGAATGCGAGGGCTTCGCCGGTCCTCAGTTTCGCGCATCGGATAATGCCCCTCGAGATCCATGCTGATCGCCGCATAGCCGTGATCGTTCCACTTCTTCACCCATTCATCAAACGCAGTCCCGCCTCCCCCATGCACGCAAACGACTGCAGGCCATCCACCCTGCGGGGTTTCTCCTTCAGGCACACCATAGTACGCAAACACCTGGACCCGGTCGCCATTCACCTGTATCGAATCGTACAAGACGCCTTTAATGCCAGGCTTTGCCGCTTTGGCCGTTTCTTCCCATACAGGGACCTTATATAGACTAACCAGATCCCATGGTCCAGCAGAGCTGGCCCGAATGCTGAAGCCTGCCAAGGCTACCACAAACAACAGTAGCTTGGAGAGATTTGTAAATAATGCGGGCATTTTGAGTCTAATCGTTTTCCGTATTGCAATGACCTTGTTCCATAATGACGTGCTTAAGCCAATTCTACGAGTACGCGTAGCCGGCACAAACGGACACGCAAAAAACAAAACAAACAAACGAGGGTATTCTTTCATGAGGTCTCTTTTCCCGACCATGCGATAGCCGCTTTCTCTTAAAAACAGACAAACAGAGAGCGAGTTAGATGACAAAACAATGTTTGCGGTAACGAGAAGATAGAGAATCGGTTTTTGAAACTTCTTCGACTACGACTCTCGTAAATACCTTACACCACATGCAAAAATATTTGATGTAGTCGCACTAGCCAAAATCGAGAGTAAGACAAGACTGCGAACCCATCTAGGGTCTCCACGGTTCGGGCCCATCCTCTTTTTGCTGGAGGAACTTCGCGTCCACTTCTTCGTACCACGCATGGAGCTGGGACCGCAGTTTCGACACTTTTTCCGGATACTTCTGAGCCAGGTCGTTTTGCTCGCCGATATCCTCTTTCAAATTGTACAAATGGACCCGACCATCCTCGTAGCGTTCGATCAGTTTGAAGTCGCCTTCCCTAATCGCTCCACTCGGTATTCCCCCCTGATTACTGTAGTGAGGATAATGCCAATACAGGGATCGCTGTTCTAACGAACCCCCTTCCAAAGCCGGTTTCAAATTCAATCCGTCAATTTCATGCGTCACCTCCGCACCCACCGCTGCGGCCAAAGTGGGTAATAGATCAATCGAATTGATCGGCACGTCGCTAACGCTCCCCGGTTTCGTAACCCCTGGATAGCGGACAATCCAAGGTTCGCGGATACCACCTTCATAAACCCACCCTTTACCTCCCCGCAAAGGCAGATTGCTGGTGGGGAGACCCTCAGAAGTCGAAAGACCACCATTGTCGGAAGTGAAAACGACAATCGTGTTACCCGCTACTCCTGAGTCCTCGAGCTGCTGCAACACCTTGCCAATCGCTTCATCCATCGCTTCCACCATAGCGGCGTAGACGGCGTGCTTTTGCAAAACCCGTACTTGACGTGGCTTGTCCCCGTAAATCTGCTCCTCAGTTGCAAATTCTGTCCCTTCGATTTCCTTGGCCCGTTTTTCGTATTTTTCGACCAAGTCCGGTCGACCCATGAGCGGCGTGTGCACAGAGTAGAAAGAGAGATAGGCGAAGAGTGGTCCGTCCTTATTCTCATCTATAAACTTGGCAGTATCCCTTGCGAGCCGATCCGGCAGGTGATCCCCTTCCGGGCTATCCACTTCCATTTGCGGGTTATCAAAGGGTGAAAAGTATTTGTTTCCTGTATACGGTCCACCACGAGTGTGTCCGCCAATATTGATATCGAAACCTCGATTTTGGGGATAATATTTCTCTGATTCGCCCAAGTGCCACTTCCCCGCGAAGTAGGTACGGTATCCCTCCGCTTTCAATACCTCGGCAACCGTCACTTCGTCCAAGGGCATATTGTCAACCAGCGGAGCGGGATCGAATTTGCCGCTTCGCTTTCCTGAAAAGAAATTGGTCGCGTCGGCTCGGGTGGGATGCTTCCCGGTCATGAGAGCATACCGGGTCGGCGAGCATACCGGATTCGCCGCGTAGCCATCCGTAAATAGCATGCCGGAATCCGCCAAGCCATCGATATGCGGCGTCTCATAGAAAGAGTCCGGGTTATTCGCCCCGATATCCATATAGCCCAAATCATCGACGAGAAAGACGAGGATGTTGGGAGGTCCTGATCGCTCAATCGAGCAGGAGCTCAGGAACGCAGCTAGCAGGAGCACGACGTAGATAGGCAGATGTCTAGAGAAGTCTATTTTGAAAGGTCTCATAATTAGGTTATGATCAACGAGGATGTTCAAAGTTCGTGTTATTAAAACTTGGAATTGATTGTATTAAGGCCAACCCCCCGCGAGCATATCGGATCCTACACTCTCAGCGGCGGCGAGCGGGCCATATCTGAATCCTACCTGATCGGCTTGAGAAAGGCCGGCAGGAGTTTGGAGCGCCTCTTGCCTCTCATGGAATCGAATCCAGTTCAGCCAGCACACCTGTCTTCCACAGAATGAGTTGGTGTTTCATCGCTTGTGTTAATGAGGGCAGGCTAGCGGATAGATCTGCTCGTTCGGCCGGATCCTCAATGATGTCGAAAAGCTGATCGCCTTTAGGTGTTGAGACTAATTTGTAACGCGAGCCCATCCAAACCGCTTCAGCGGCCTCCTTGTTTAGAAAACCAATGGGCTTCGTCCGCTCGTTCGATTCCCCTTTTATGAGTGGCCATAGATTGATCCCATCGTAAATGCGGTCATTGGGAAGATCGATACCGAGACTGCTCAGTATCGTCGGGAAGTAGTCGGAAGTGACACAGGGCTCTGAAATGGTAATGGGCTTTTTGATCTGGTCTGGCCAAACCAGCAATCCGGGAACTCGGATGCCACCTTCCTGAATGGAAAGTTTGTACCCAGAAAGGTGCCCAGGCGATCCGACATGCCTGGGGGACCCTTGGCGGGCCGGGCCATTGTCTGAGCAAAACCAGAGCATAGTATTATCGGCTACTCCGAGCTCGGAAAGCGTCGACCGCAATCTTCCGACTTGCTCGTCCATAGCAGTCACGCACGCATAGTAGTGCTGCGTATCTTCCGGGTGCTCTTTGTACATGGCCCGGTATTTGTCTCCACCCACTACAGGCGAATGAGGGGTGTGAAACCATATAACCGCGAAGAAAGACCGCTCGCGATCAACTGCCTTTTGGATAAACGGAATGGCGCGATCCATGATTATCCGCGAATCATCGCCCTCCATGTTTTCAGTTTCAATTTGTCCTTCGCCCACAAAATAGTCGTTTCCATACGAACTACCTTTAAGACCTGCTACGGAAGCACCATCCGTGGGTCTCGTTATAATCTGTCCCGGATGGAGGAGTGGGTCCCACGTGGGCACTTTCGATTCGGTAACAAAGCTTTGGTCAACATCACGCTCCCAAGGTGGGCAGTAATAGCGAACCGGATCCTCTTCGAAAGCCCCCCAACGCGACTGGTCGCCCTTCGTTCTAGAAAGAGTGCCCAAATGCCATTTGCCAAAGTGCCCCGTTGTATAGCCCGCTTCCTTGACCACTGATGTGATCGGAATCTCGGTCTCTTCGAGCCTTCCTTTCATAGCGAAGGTAATTCCAAAACGATAAGGGTTGCGGCCGGTGTAAACACTGCCACGGGTTGGAGAGCACATTGCGGCGGCCGAGTAGAAGCGATCGAATCGGACTCCTTCCCGACTCATTCGATCGAGGTTTGGCGTTTTCAGGTGTGGGTGCCCGTTGTATCCTGTGTCCCCCCAACCCTGGTCGTCGGTCATTATAAGGATAACATTGGGTCGTTCAGCTTCAGATTGTGCATTTGTAATCCCAATAACCAGTAGCGGAATTGCGATTAATCGTATCCATTTTTTGTTTATATAAATCTTATTCATATGCCTATTTCTTTAAGCCAATCTAGGGGTGAATTTTTGAAGCCTCGCCAAGCTCATAATCGAAATTAATTTGGGCGGCCGGGGCGACACCGACTGGGCCAGATGATTCGTTTGTCTGGATGCCATACCACAAAAAAGCCTCTCCCGCGAACACAGAAGAGGGTTTGTTTGCACTAAATTCAACTAACTGAAAAAACTCGGGTCGATCTACAAATCGGTTGAGACGGAAAACAGAACCGTTCGGGGAGAGCTGAAAGCACCCCACGATCGAGCGAAAAACGCGTCGTTCACGTTATCGATATTCACGCCAAACGTAACTTGCCGACCACCGATCTCCGTCGGATAGCGAGCAAACAAATCAATCGTATTATAGCCGTTTTCGGCCACGAGGGCATTAACGGGAGTTCCGAATTGCTGGATAGGGCATTTCGCATAGACGATTCCGCCGCCAAAGCAAAGCCCCTGCAAGGATCCTTCGCTAATCGTATAGCTGTTGAAGAACGTTAGGCGATGCGGCGTGGTGCCTTCTAATCGAAGTCCTTCGAGCTCCGGCGAAATCGCACCAACGACTCGGCCGTCGATGTAACTGTAGGCGAAGGTTATATTCCAATTGTCAATGGGGTTGGCGAACAGCTCGAGCTCAATGCCCTCGCTCTCATCACTAGTAATCGCCTAGTCCGTCATAAAGGTCACCGGATTGAAATCGTTTCGCACCAAATTTTCCTTTTGTATATTGAAGGTAGCTATGGAGCCGCTAAGCCGTCCATCGTACAAGTCGACGAACTTGACTCCCACTTCGATCGCGTCGTTCGTCTGCGGAGTGAAGAAATCGCCGGTATCCGGATTGACAGCGGTGCTGGGCTCATAGGCATCCGCTAGATTCACGAAGGCACTAACGGTTGGATTAGGTTTCGTATCTAAGAAAAGCTCTGAAATCATATCCAAGTCTTTGTTATAATTCCTATTCTACTGCTCTAAAAATCTATTTATTAGAAAACTGTATTAAAATTTTGATCTAATATCCAAAATTCAATGGCTATATCTTGTGTATGATGCTCTAGCCAATTTAAACATATCGGACGCCAATTACGAGGCTCGATGAGTTTCATAGTATCTCTGCTCGCCCACCAAAGGGAAACTTTTGCATAGTCCTACTAAAGTATTTACAAACACATCTGGAACACTCCTTTGCAAATGAGCGAAGTGCCAAGACCTCTTTAAATTCAAGCCTTCTATTTCCCTCCATACGAATCTTTCACTGTCAGTTCCCAATCTAAAACCCCATTGAGGTAACACAGAAATACCGAGTTTCATTTTAACAAGCTCTCGAAGGGCCTCTGGATTCGAAACGTATTGAGTATCTGGGGATCTAAACGACCATCTGTGGATTTCATTGATGATCAAATGAGAAGTGAAACTGTTGCTGTTGTGCAAATAAACACTTGTTTTAACAAACTCGTGAAGAGGGATAGCTGATGATTTAGCAAGCTTATGTTCTGAAGACATCACTGCTTTGAGTTCGTCATCAAAAAGGTGGTAATCGACTAAGTTCTTTATGCGTTTTGGCAAATTGACCAATATCGCCGCATCGACTTCGCCACCCTCCAACTTATTAATACACGTAGCTCGATCAGCAGGAATTAGCTGAATCTCAGCGAACGGAAAGCATCTTTGGAACTCACAAAGAATGTCTGGCATCGCAAACTGAATAAAAGAATGTGCACAAGCAATGCGTATACATTTACCAACGCTCGCATTCTTGCTATTGATTTTTAATCGCATTTCGCCTAGAAGACGAAGAATATTGACCGCCTCTGGAAGGAATATTTCGCCGAGACCAGTAAGTTTAAGGCCTTTTCCTTTTCTCTGAAACAACTTGGCGTTAAGATCTCGCTCAAGATTACTGACCGCATGGCTCACAGCTGAATGTGTTATACCAATCTTTGATGCAGCCGCTTTCAGGCTACCCCCTTGTGCTAGCGCGACAAAAATTTGGATTTGTCTAGTGTCGATTGGTTCGAAATTTTTATGATCAATTGGCATGCCTAGTGCTACTGCGAGCAATTGCATGACTCGTGCCATTTAACTCTGTCAAATTCGATTTTTTGTAAATCGAAGTGACTTTGTCTCACTTTATTAATGAAAGTACTCAGTGTTGGTTATTTAAGCTCTTTATCAGCTACTCCATTGCTCGTTTGTGAGCAAAAGGGATGGTTCAATGAGCTTGGTTTTGAGCTAAAGCCGAGACGTCAAATCGGTTGGTCGTCCTTGGCGAAAAACTTATTTGGTGGGGAACTATCTGCCTCAATAATGCATCCATCGATGCTAATCGCAAAAGCAGCCCATTCGCTAGGCAACACTCTTAGCGTTAGGGGTTGTTTGGTCGTTGGGTTTGGGGGAGACGGACTAGTTGGAAAAACCAGTCGTAGAGAGCAACTAACTTTAGCGTCAATTGATGAGAAAATTCGTTTCGGCACCTTCAGCCCAGATTTTCCAGACTTTTGTGCGGTAAAATCACTGCATCCTATTGGTTATTCAGGTTCTTTCATCCAACAAATTGAAAAGGTTCCTGTTCCAGCCTGTTGTGGCGTGGAACTGATAGAATCAGGTTTCATTGACATGTACTACACCTACCAGCCATGGATAAAAATCGCAGAAAAAAAAGGTGTGGGATACAATATAAGTATTGAGGAAAATAAGACGGCATGCCATGCTTCAAGGATCCTTGTATTCGATGATCAGCTAATTGGGCGCGATCGAGTTTTTTTAGAAGATTTAAGAGCTATAATAGAAAAAGCGTCAGACTGGATCTGTAATCCAAGTAATGCTGACGAACTGTATGAAATTCTAAAGCAAGAGGAATGGCCTTTGACTAAGGAAGAGATCCTTAGCCTTTTTAAAGGCCGAGAAAACTCGACGAACTTACAAACTGGCTTCCAATGTGGAGCTTTGACCACGCGATCGATCAACCTGTCTAATGAGGACATTCGCTCTTTTTGGAATTGGTACAATTGCAGTGTTGATGACCGTGGATTCGCCAACAATATTCCGATTCCAGATTGGGTTTATGATCTTTACTATATTTCCTAGGACGAAAAATTCAGACTAGCTGAAAATTGCGAGTCCCAAGGACTTCAATCTGAAACAGCTACGTTTTTGGTCTAAGATTCTGAAGTAAAATAGAAGGGGTCTCCACAGGTACACCTGAACAACAATCTCCGCTTCGAATGTATTATTTATCGAACTCAATCCATTCTGCTTCAAGAGGGGGTGTAATCGAGGGAAGCTTCCTCATACTGAAACCCTGCTCATAAGCGAAGCAAATACCGATTAATTTTCCCTCATCAAATGGTCTACCAAGAAATTCCAATCCTACAGGCATGCCATCGCTGGCAGTAAATCCTGCAGGCACGGTGATACCAGGAAAACCCGTGGCCGTGCTCATTCGAGTGCCGCGACCCATTACATCATAATTATTGAATTCGGACCGCGTTTCGCCCTGATTTGGTGCGGCTTGTTCTATTGTGTAAACTGGCTTTGTTTGGTATGGGTAAATAATCGCGTCTAGCTCGTAATTTTTGAACCATGATATTACTAGCTTCTTGAATGCTTCCCGGTTTCGAACGAAGTTAGCGTAGTCCGGATTTCTGTACATTGGCGCCTCACGAAGAGATTCATCCAACCTTTCTTGAAGTTTGCCGAGTGCCAATCCACTGCCGACTATTTCCTGCATTGTTTTTACCGGAACATCCGGCCCGCGACCAGCGAGATAATGATTCATAGCTTCTGCACGCTCACCGCTAGAGCCACTAACCGTTCGGAGCATTTCAAACATATCTATACTTCCGACAGGGATTGGATCTAACAGAGTCGCCCCGCCCTCTGCTAGAGAATCGATGGCTTTATCGATTTGAGAAAGTGCTTCTGCATCCTCTGGATCACTTCCAAAGTTGGCTCGAAGAACTCCGATCCGCGAACCCTTCAGGGCGTCCACATCAAGGAACGAATGATAGCCATTTACCGGCATTTTGCCAACGCTTGCAATCGTCGTTAGATCGGCCGCGTCCATTCCAGCCATGTATTGAAGTACAATCGCTGCATCCGTTACGCTTCGTGCCATCGGCCCAGCACGGTCGAGAATTATGGAACTAGGAACAATACCCGCTCGACTAACCAAACCATTGGTAGACGCTATACCCACTAGATTATTTTTAGTAGAAGGATTACGGATTGAAGAACCCGTTTCCGTTCCTAGACCGACCTGGCCAAACACTGCCGCTATCGCTGCTCCCGACCCTGCACTCGAGCCACCAGGAACTTTAGAAAGATTGTAAGGGTTGAGTACCTGACCACCCAGACCGCTTGTCCCACTTGAGCCACTGTTAAACTCGTCCAGATTTGATTTAGCCAGGATTATTGCTCCACTTTCCCTTAGCCTTCGAATGGTAAAAGCATCTCGTACCGGAATAGAATCTTTTAGTCCCTTGAAACCACCAGTTGTAGGCATATCCGCGGTGTCAAAGTTGTCCTTCGGAATTATGGGAATACCGTGCAACAAGCTGCGGGCACCCGTTTTTGAACGCTCAATATCTAGTTTCCTTGCCTCTGTTATTGCTTCTTCGTTAAGAGTAAGAATCGAATTCAAAGCCGGTCCTTGTTGATCGTATTTTTCAATCCTCTTTAAATACATTCCGACCAACTCTTCCGACGTCAAAGTTCCTTGATCGAAGGCTTTTTGGATATCGAAGATCGTGGCCTCATGCAAAGGAATCCTAACTCGTTCGGCTACTGCTGATGCAATCAGAATAATGGATAAAAGTATTAAACTTATGAATCTGCTATAAGTCATTTGATATTAATCTGGTTAGCCTAGTTTAGTATTGGTCAAAGATGCGAATGAGCTCAGATCTTTCGCTCTTCCCGCTTGCTATAGCCAGCATGAGAAGAATGCGTGCCTTGTGAGGCAGAAGGTTATCTCCTGCGATCAAACCATACTCCAGCATCCGCGAGCTTTCTATCACTCGGCCGCTTCCAGTTCTGGAACAGGCGATAGCTATAACTCCATTGCTTGTTGCAGTCTTAAAAGCTTCGCCTTGAGCCGGCGATGCTCCTCCAGCACCATGACCCGCAAGGACTATCCCTTCCGCTCCCGCACTAGCCAGGAAGGTAATGAGGTCCCCCGCCGCGTCCGCGAAAGACGGTACTACGTCAATTCGTGGGAAAGAGGAAATATCGCTCACATCAAATTCGGATAGGTAGGTATGGCGACGCACAGGTGCCCTCAGAAAATGAACCCCATCTGGGTCGACAACCCCCAATAACCCGAGGTCTCTCGACTGGAAAGCTTCCACTTTATACGCACTCGTTTTTGTGCCCTCTCTCGCACTATTGATCTGCTGATTCATGCAGATCAGAACCCCCTTGTCGCGCGCTTCAGGTGATGCAGCAACCTGAACGGCGTTGTAAAAATTCATGGGTCCGTCTGCGCTGATCGAAGTTGAAGGACGCTGAGCACCCACGATCACAACCGGTTTGTCTGTCTGCACAGTAAGATGCAGAAAATAAGCGGTTTCCTCTAGTGTGTTGGTCCCGTGTGTTAGTACAAAACCGGATACATCTGAACGCAGTGCAGTTTCGTTGATTCTTTCCGCTAGACTCTTCCAAATATCAGGGGTCATACTCGGGCTTCCAATATTCGTAAACTGTTCGGCTTCAAGTTCAGCTATTTTTTTAACTTGTGGAATTAAATCTATTATCTCAGAAATATCGAATCGGCCCGCGCGATAGTCGTACCGCGTCATACGAGTGTCACCTTTGCTCTGGATAGTACCCCCCGTCCCGAGGACAACGACTTTTGGCAAACCAGCATAAGCTGAGGCGAAGGAAATTAAAACAACGGAAGGTATTAAAAATACCTGTAATATTTTCTTACTTATCATGCTGTTTTTAATTTCTCAATACTGATTAAAAATCCTTTGAATCTCGGTTGGTTCGCTAGTCTTGGTCAAAGCAAGTTGAAGTAGTATCCTTGCTTTTTGTGGTCTCAGATTATCACCACTGATTGTTCCCTCCTTTAGCCGGCTCTCACTATTGAGGACTCGACCTTGGCCCTTACGATCGCTGCGAACGACAGTTATTCCTTTTCGCTGAGCTTCTTCTAATGCGACTGAAATATCCGGCGACCTAGATGCTGCGATGATTCCCACTGACCCCGAAGCAACAAGGCCATCAACCGACCCTCTGGATCCTTCCTGATAACCGTAAACAATGTCAACTTTCGGAAGAGAGACAACGTCCGTAATATCAAACTCCGTTTGAAAAGTATGCCGTTTAAGCGGTTTGCGATAATAAACGACCTTATCTGGGTCGGCATATCCGAGAAATCCATACTCTCTTGAATTGAAAGTCTCCACGCGGTAAGTATCCGTTTTCGTTCCATCTCTGGCGGAGTTTATTTCATCGTTCAGGACTATCAAAGCCCCTTTTCCGCGAGATTCCGGGGCTGAAGCGACTCTTATGGCATTGTAGAGATTTAAAGGTCCATCTCCACTCGTTGCAGTCCAAGGACGCATCGCACCGACAATCACAACTGGCTTGTCACTTAAAATTGTTAGATTTAGAAAATATGCGGTCTCTTCTAATGTTCCTGTTCCATGGGTAACAACATAACCATCAATTTCCGGCTTTTCTTTGCAGAGTTTATTTATTCGATTAGCAAGCTTCAGAAGAACTTCCCCATTAATACTACCTGATCCAACGTTTATTATCTGCTCGCTTGTTACCCGAGCGAAATCAGATACTTCTGGCACTTCCTTCAAAAGCTCCACTACTGGAAAAGTGCCAGACTCGTATCCTGAAAGCATTTCTGGGCTCGGAGCTGCTCCCGAAATTGTTCCGCCGGTTCCCAAGACATGTATATTAGATTTCGATGCAGACATTGTCATCGATGACAGCAATATGAATGAGCCTAATACCAATCGCCTTAAGTTTGAGAATAAATTTAACATCATTTCTGCTATTATATATGTTGCCTTCTCACGGAGGAATATTTTCTCGCCAAACGTAAGGACTAGTCGGAGCAATGTTTAAGTAATTGAAAAATTAATATTTTATAATTTCTCCGTTTAAACGTGGAGTAGAAGCGGGCGTTTTGCGTTTCATCGTCGTTTGCTCGTAGCCATGAGCGACTTTAAGTACCTCTAGATCCGTAAACCGTTTTCCCATAAATTGGATAGCTATTGGAAGCCCTTCAGCTTGAGTATAACCTCCAGGGACAACTACCGCTGGAAAACCTAATGAAGAAGAAAGATTGTTTGTTGCTGGACTAGCAATCCACCATTCTCTGCTTGGCCCACGCTTTCGATCTAGACGCGGCGCGGGGGCAACTTGAAACGGTTGGGCAATAGCATCTAGATCATAACGCTCAAAAAGTTCTTCGATCAAAGCTATATACATCTTTCTTGTGCGGTACCGGGCCTGATAGTCGAGACTCTTGTCTGGTGATTCAAGTGACATGGCATCAACCATACGCTGAGTAAATTTGTCCTCTCCTACCGCTTCCATCCAATCGGCGACGTTTTTGAAAGGTGCTTTAGCACCAAGACGAGCCAGATAAGCGTTCGTGTAGTGTATTTTTTCATACTCAGCCGTACGAAGTCGGGGTTGGGAAGTATCATCAGCGATTGTGGGGTTTCCCGTTAGAATTGGATCAACAATGAATGCACCGGCCTTTCGCAAGTCGATTAATGCTTCGTCAAAAATTGAGAGTGCCTCTTTATATTCGTCGGCTACGGGTATCATTTCCCTGAGTACACCAATTCGTTTTCCGACGAGCGAATCCTTCGACAGCTCTTCTGCCCAATCACTCATCGGGAAATGTCCAATCGGATTAAAAGTAGTAAAATCCTCCGCGTCCCATCCGGAGATAACGCTAAATAAGGTTGCAACATCGAAGACACTACGGCCCATCGGTCCAGGACGATCCTGTGTAGCTCCGCGCGGAATTATCCCTGAACGACTTACCATGCCATATGTACCAACCATTCCAACAAGACTGCAGTTAGCAGATGGATTTTGAACAGAAACGCTAGTATCAGTTCCGATGGCAAGAGTTGCGAAGTAGGCCGCCATCGCCACTCCACTACCATTTGACGAGCCACCCGGCGAATACTCTAAATTGTAAGGGTTTTTGCTCGCACCTATTGGATGTGTTTCATCGAAATCGTTGCCGAACCAATTAGAGGTAGATACCTTGCCAAGTATAATCCCGCCTGCCTCTTGCATTCTAGTAACGATCGTCGCATTACGGTCAGGTATTGGAGCCCCCAAGGGAACGAATCCTCCCGTAGTCGGTTGGCCAGCTACATCAATGAGATCTTTTAGAAGGATTGGGATACCGTGGATGGGTGAGCGTCTTCCTTTTTCAATTCTTTCGATATCTAGCTCCCTAGCCAGCTCCAGAGCGTTCTCATCAATGTGAATTACGCAATTTACTGCAGGGCCCTTCTTGTCGTATGCATCTATACGCTTGAGGTATAGCTGCACCAGCTTTTCGGAAGATAGGACACCTGCATCAATCGCATCATTGATGTCCGTAATAGTAGCCGTAGAAAGGTCAAAAGTTTCTGAAGAGACCTTGCTTAAAAAAAAGGCCGATAATGCAAAATAGATAAGGTGTATTCTTCCGAGCTTAAGCATATTTAAAGTTGTATGGTTTATAATCGTACTTACGTTTTTGCAGACCATGAAAATCAATACGTAATGACTTCTCCGTTGAGGGGAGGTGTTGTTTCAGGAAGCTTTCTGTTTTTCGAGACAGCTTCATATCCGGACGCTAACTTGATGAGAGTAGGTTCACTAAAGGGACGACCTAGGAACTCTAAAGCTATCGGCAGATTTTTGTTTGTGAAACCAGCCGGGACCAAGAGGCCGGGAAAACCAGTCTGCGAAGACAATGCATTGTCCCCCTCACTATTACTCCAACCATCAACAATTTTAGTAGCCGGTAACGTTTTAAAAGGGTGAACAAGGGCATCTAATTGGAATTCGTCCATAACTCTAATTAGGGCATCACCCAGCATCTCACGATTTTTTAGTCTGCTTATGTAGCTTTCATTAAAATCTAGAACGCCAATATTATCGCGTTCCCGAAGCCGTTCGAGATGCTCTGGATTTTCTTCGATCATCTCTGTCATATTTTTATACATAGCGTCCGGACCTAGACCAGATAAGTAGTAGTCAGTGGCCGCTTTCTTTTCCCAAGCTGAAACTCGAGTGTTGGTAGCCAGACTTAGTAAAGGTAGACCGGTGCTAATTGGGTCTATCACAGTTGCTCCAGCTTGTTTTAGCTGATCTATTGCATTTTCTATCAAAGAAGTTGCCTCCTCATGAACCTCACCAGGCCGGAACATTTCGCGAAGAACCCCAACTCGAGCGCCTACCAAACCTGTGTCCGGATCAACGTATTGAGTATACCCTCCTTCCGGAATCTTACCTCTCGAAGCCATGGTTACTAAATCCTCTGGATCAAAACCCGCAACCGCCTCCAACGTTGCTGCGAGGTCATAAACAGACCGACACATCGGACCGCCGCGTTCATGGGTTAATGCGTTCATTGTCATACCTGTTCGGCTGACAAGCCCAAGAGTAGGTGCGAGGCCAATCAGGTTTGCTTCTGAGGTTGGATTTCTTATCGATACGCCCGTTTCGCTTCCAAAGCTCACTTGTGCGAAAACAGCAGCAATTCCAGCTCCCGATCCGGAACTAGACCCTCCAGGCACATATTCTAGTGCATAGGGGTTGAGAGTTTGACCTCCAAGTGTGCTCGCACCCCATGGAGCCTCTGCGAACCAATCATTCATATTCGTTTTTCCAAGGATTATACCTCCATTTTCCTTAAGTTTTTTGGCGACCCATCCGTCTCTCCAGGGCATCGATCCTTTTAATCCAATGAAGCCGGCAGTGGTTGGCTGACCAAAGGAATCGAAGAGATCTTTTAATATAAAAGGTATCCCATGTATTTTCGAGCGGGGTCCGCTCTCGGAGCGCTCTTTATCTAAGTTCCGAGCAATTTCCAAAGCGTTTGGCTCGACGAATATCATTGCATTAATCGCCGGTCCCGATTGATCGTAAGCCTCTATCCGAGATAAGTACATCTGAACGAGCTGCTCCGAATTAAGCGTACCCGCATCGAAGGCCTTATTAATGTCCTCAATCGTTGCATCAGCGAGATCAACAGAGTTGGACCCGAGCAGTGTGTTGGCGGAATACCCTTGAAGAAAGAGTATGAGGATTGCGGTAAAACTATTTAGGTGCATAATTGAAGGAAATTAATTATTGGTATTCAAATGCTTCTCCGGGAAGAGAAGGAGTAGCTGGTGGGGTGGTACGATGTTTGGTAAATTGCTCGTAACTGTAGGCCAGTTTTATTAGCTTAGCTTCGCTGAACGGTCGCCCTAAAAACTCTATGCCTATTGGGACCCCAGCAGGAGCTTCATTACTAGCAGGGGAGAATCCCCCGGGAAACGTTATCGCTGGAAGACCCGAGCTTGAGCCCATAAACCCGTTGCGCTCCACTTGATCAGGGTTTTTAGTTGCCGGGACGACCAAACGCTTTTGATGAGTGTAAAAAAGAACGTCTAGAGCATACTCATCCATCGTCGCTACAAGTTTATCTTGGAAGCGCGATTGATTGATAAGGCGCTTAGCGTACTCAGAATTGTCCAATGCGTTTTCCAATTTTATATCTTCTTTAAGGCGATCCAAAATCGGTTTGTAGGTGAGACCGGCAGCAACAAATTCTTTCAAATTCTTAAATTTCGAATCGGGCCCAAGGCTAGTAAAATATTCATCCATAGTCCACATCGACTCAAAGCCACTCACACTCAGCACAAAGCTACCAGCGGCAATGTCATCAAGTAGCGGAATGCTTACCGGGAAGACAGTAGCACCAGCCGACTTCATGTCCTCTATAGCTTTCATAGTAACCTTTGTTACGATGGGATGATCAGGGTGGCTTCCATCGCCAAGCAGCTGCGGAACAAAACCAATACGAGCACCATCCAATGAATCTTTTTGAAGATAAGATGTGTAACTTTCTGGATATTTATCAATTCCCTCCCAAGTCGCCTTGTCTTTCGGATCGAAACCGACTAAATAATCCATCATGACGGCCGCGTCAGCAACGTAGCGAGTTATCGGCCCCGCGGTATCCTGCGTGTAAGAAATAGGTATAATTCCATCGCGGCTGATGAGACCAAATGTAGGACGGATCCCAACGAGATTATTTGCCGATGCAGGCGATCTCGTAGATTGGCCCGTATCAGATCCTGTTCCGAGGATACCAAAAGTAGCAGCAATGGCGGCTCCCGTACCACCGCTTGAACCTCCCGGTGTTCTGCTTTGATCAAAAGCATTCAGGGTCTGTCCCATTAAAGAGCTTATCGATACCCCACTGCGGGCAAGTTCACTAAGGTTTACTTTTGCAAAGATAATGGCCCCCGCATCTCTAAGTCTTTCGACTGTGAATGCATCATCCGGAGCAATACTTCCCACTAAAGCCTTCGATGCCCCAGTGTTTGGCATGTCATAGGTATCGTAATTGTCTTTAAGAAGAACTGGAATTCCGTGTATACGACTTCGAGGACCAGAAATATTTCTTTCCTCATCAAGTTTCCGAGCTAATTCCAAAGCATTCGGGTTGATAGCTATTACTGAATTAAGCTTCGGACCTTTTTGGTCATAGGCCTCTATTCTAGCTATACAAAGTTTTACTAGTTCCTCTGCTGTCAAAGCCTTCGCTTCAAACGCATCATTAATATCTTCTACCGATGCCGTCTGGAGGTTGAACTCTTTGGCATTAAGAGATATCAGAGCCGCAATCACAAACGACGCACCAATAAGCTTTTCAACCTTACCGCGAAACATAATCAGATAGAAGAGGGGGAGTGCTTGGTGGCAAAGTACGGTGTCCGGTTGATTGCTCGTACGAATAAGCCAACGAAAGTATGGCTGCTTCATCAAAAGCTCGACCGAGAAATTCGACAGCAACCGGCTGGCCAAGTGTCGTTATTCCAGCGGGAACTACTACAGCAGGTAGACCAGAGACTGAGCTAAGTCGGATTTTTGTGTAGGTGGACGGCTCATTAACTAGTTCTGAGGGATAGTTGTTGTGAATGTAGACTAGTGCATCCAGGCCGTTGTCGTTTAAAAGGTCTAGGAGGACAGATCTCATTTCCTTCCGCCGCTGCACGTGCTCCTTGTAATCTGGAGAATCAAAGTTAGAGGCCGAAGCCAAAGCATTCTCGTAGCGTTCCCATTTCCCAATCACAAAGCCGCCTGTCTTGTAGAATTGTTCTAAAGTTTTGACTCCATACGATTCGTCAAGAGACGCAAAGTAGCTTTCAAGGGCGGGGCCAATCTCCGTGGGTGTTATATTACTAAGGGAAAGCTGATCCATAAGATCCGTATATCCTGTATTCACCTCGACAATTGTTGAACCATTTGCTTCGCAGTCTGATACAGCATCTTTCACGATCGAAACTGCCTCGGCACAAACGGGATCATCCTCGACGAATAACTCGCTAACCACCCCTAGCCTAGCACCGTCCAAAGAGCTTTTGTCTAAAAAAGATTGGTAGGGCTCTGGGCTCAGCTTGCCATCACTCAAAGAGGTTATTGCGTCCGCCGGGTCTACCCCGGTGGTGTAATTCAACGTTACCGCTACGTCGTACACGTTTCTCGCCATAACACCGACGCGGTCTAGCGTTGTGGAAAGCGGTATTACCCCGTCGCGGCTGATTAAGCCCTCCGTTGGTGCTAATCCCACGAGATTATTAGCACTCGATGGTCCACGGACGGACGATCCTGTTTCTGTACCAAGCCCTGATACCGCAAACACTGCTGCTAGGGACGATCCTGTTCCTGAGCTCGAACCATCGCTATGTCTTCTTAGATTATAAGGATTGCGAGGCTGCCCGCCGAGCGTGCTAGCTCCCGGGAGACCCGGTGACCCTGAGGCGAATTCGCTCAGGTTAGTTTTGAGAAATATTATAGCTCCACCCTTTCTAAGTTGTTTTATAACGAACGCATCATCAGGAGCGAAGTTATTAGCCAGACCGATTGCACCCCCGGAATTCTGAATGCCTAGTGTATCAATGTTATCTTTTACGGCGATCGGAATTCCATGAAGAGGTCCCCGTATTCCATTTGTCTGGCGTTCCCTATCCAGTAGTTTAGCCTCCTGCCTCCAATGGGGGTTGATAGAAATTATTGAATGCAGCTTTGGGCCGCTAAGCTCGTAGGCAGCGATTCGCTGAAGATACTTTTCGCAAAGATCCTCATACGTGAGTAATCCTTCTCCAACCGCACGCTGTATGTCGTCTATAGTTGCCGTAGTCAGATTCAACTCAGATCTAGCCGACTGAGCAAAGAATAGAGTTAATGATATGCAAATTATACAAATTCTAGATCTCATATTCTGGATCAACGGCTTTAGTATTCAAACGTCTCACCCGAGAGCGGAGGCGTAGTTTCCGGAGTCTTGCGAACTGGACCTAGCTGCTCATAAGCATATCCCAATTTAAAAAGGATTGATTCGCTGTAGGGCCTGCCCAGAAATTCTACGGAAATAGGTCCGTTTTCTTCGGAAGTATAACCGGCTGGTACTAGCAAAGCCGGCAAGCCTGTGACGGAACTGAAAGGGTTATCTCTCTCGTCATGCCTTTCACCGTGAGGCTCAGCAGGTATGGATTTGAAAGGATATACTAAGGCATCAAGACGGTATTTATCCATCAGATCAAGAGCTGCTGCTTTCAGAGATTCTTGACTATCACGCTTTGCTAAAAACTCGGCGTCATGCATGAGAGAATCTATTTCTCTCCTACCTTGAATTATACTTTCTTTGACAAGGCTACCCCCCTTCTCGATCAGCTCATCGACATTTTTTATGACCGCATCTGGACCGAGCCGACGGAAATAAATATCGTAAGAAAATTGAGCCTCGTAGTAATTAGTCCGCGTTTCTGAAAGCAACGGAAAAAGATCCAAGCCAATACTGAGATTATCAATCACGGTCGCACCTGCATCGTGCATCCGATGAATTGCCGATTCGACCAATGCTACAGCCTCTTCGTGATCTTCACCCACACGGAAAAGGTCCCGAAAGATACCTATACGAGCTCCTCGAAGGCCATCTTTGTCGAGAAAAGTTGTGTACGAAGATTTAGGAACTCTTCCGGGTGAATTCATAGTTAGGAGATCCTCTGCGTCAAAGCCTTGAACAACATCCGTCATTGCAGCCACATCGTAAACAGTCCTGCCCATTGGTCCGCAGCGCTCTTGTGTGAAAGAAGTCATCACCATTCCCGTTCGTGGTATTAGACCTCGCGTTGGAGCCAATCCCACAAGGCTATTGTTTGAAGTTGGATTGCGAATGGAAACCCCGGTTTCAGTTCCCAGTCCTATTTGGGCGAAAACCGCAGCAAGTGCTGCCCCCGTTCCTCCACTTGACCCGCCAGGCGTTAATTCGAGATTGTAAGGGTTATTCGTGCGACCGAGTACAGAACTTTGGTCCTTGGGATCAGCAGGGCTTCCAAACCAGTCGCTCATGTTGACCTTTGCAAATATTATAGCTCCTGCTTCGCGAAGTCTCTTGACAACGGTCGCATCATACAAGGGCTGAGAATTCTTTAAAGGAAGAAAACCTGAGGAGGTTGGCATATCGTAAGTATCGAATAAATCCTTTAATACCACCGGAATTCCATGTAGTTTCGAACGCGGTCCAGATTCAGACCTTTCTATATCTAGCTTACGAGCAATCTCAATTGCATTCGGTTGTAGCGTTATAACAGTATTTATTTTAGGTCCCTTTTTATCGTAAGCCTCTATGCGCTTTAAGTACATGGAGACTAGCTTTTCTGCGTTCAAGGATCCAGAATCGAAGGCTTCATTTATGTCTTCTATAGTAGCTTTTTCTAGTGAAAAACTCTTTGAAAAAGCGTATCCACTAAACCAAAATATCGACAGAAAAAATCCGGTGTGATAAAAATACTTTATTATATTCATACTAAAATTAGGGAAACGAGATTTACGGAGATCTGAAATTTCAACTCCGAAAAAATTACCAAAGACCGTAAAAACGATTAAGTTTATAAGTGTCTGTTAGAGCGGGGATGCCCGCTCTAACAGATGGCTAATAGGGTTTTCGGTCAGAAACCAACTATGATCAGAAAGTCTTCGAGATCGTTACCTGCCAACGACGGGGTAGCATTACAGATATCAGCTCATCCCCAGATGTACTACCGCTACGTCCTCTGAAATAGAGCTCATCTGTAAGGTTAAAAATATCCAGCTTAGCTGCAAAACTTCCACGTTTCCAACCAATTGCAAGGTTGGCTGTCGTTGCCTCCGGGAGCATGACCACGCCATAGCGACCTGATTGTACCTCAGAGATGTAGTTCCCGCTGAGCGTAAAATTTAGACCGTACGGGGCTTTATATCCCATAGCGATGCCGTGGCTAGTATTTGGATACGCGGGCCTTTCGATTTTTTCTCCCGCTTGAACCCTGTGGCCAGCCTGACCACCCCACGTAAACGCTTCAGCTGGGTAAATAACCTCACCAGTTACCGGATCAAGTACATCTTCGAACCCGTGTGTCGTCCCATGAAGCCTCAGCCAACCTGCGCGGCCTGAAACGTCGAGAGTCTTTTGGGCTACACTGAATCCACTCAAGTAAAACTTTTCGTTAGGAACCCAACGAACTTCGAGCTCTACACCTTCTCCAGTGAGAACACCCAAACTACCGATCAGCGGATTACCGTTCGGATCCTCGTCAACAGTCGCTCGCTCTTGACGATAACCAGCTAATGCCCAGTAGAGTTTTCCATCAAAGTGTGACCCTTTAATTCCAATCTCCTCTATGCTCGCTTCAGCGTACGCTCCGTCTCCAATCAAGTTCTGAGCTAAAGTCAAAGCAGATCCGTCAGACAACGCGGTTTGTAAACCATAGGTTCCATATAAATTCAGATTGTTCGGGAGACTGTAGTAAACACTGCCCGTGTACGAAACTCCATCGTCAGTATCCCGAGTTGATGTGTCTGCTGTGCGGAAGCTCGGTGTGCCATCAGCTCCAGAAGCAAAAACGTATATTCCTTCTCCGTCAACGTCCGCATAGTCAGCAGTCTCTGCATCGATGTAGTCGTATCTTGCTCCAAGGATTACGCTTAAGTTTTCGCCGACGGTAATATCCAGCATAGTTCCAATTCCATACTCGTCATACTTACTGTGTCGCCATCTTGTGTAGGGGGCTCCACCATTATAATAATCCGAGTTTTCTCTGGGAGTTATGAAAAGGTCCCTTGGAGTCCGCTCGTTCTTTGGCATCGCAAGGTTTGGGCGGTTGTCGTAATCACCAAAGTTGCAGTGACGCTGCGCATCCGTATGTCTAAAGTTGACAGCAGATATGGAATTGACTGTTACCGAGTTATCGCTGTATAGTTCTGTTTCCAAAGAAAATTTGTTCTCGAAAGCCCATATATCTTGCTTCTGATAGAAAGGTAGTTCCGAGTCCTTAAATTGATCCTGTGAATCCAAGATCATTTGATTCTTCATTTTAACGTCACCCCCATCGTTGATGAAATCTAGGTAAAAAAGACCTAGTTTTGCATACAACTCCTTCTCGAGCGATACGTGACCCCAATCGACTTTAGTCAATTCTACCGTGTCAGGGTCCATTACAAATCCCCGAGGCAGCTGGTTCAAAAGCTTCATATTCGCATCCCCTAGCATTCCCGCAAATTCTGGCCGCATCGTTTGAAAAGCCTCCAAAGCACTATTAGCGTTAGCCACGACCGGTACTTCGCCAGCGAGTGCGTCTGTATAACGAGAATCGAAGCGTTGTCTTAGTGAATTATTCCCAGATGAGTTCGTACGACCTGACACTATAGGGGAAGCTGTTTCGAACTCCAAGTGCCCGATCTTCCCGCTTTTATCGAGATCAAGATCGACCAAAAAGGTTCCACCCCAGTAGTTACCGTTGTCGATAAGGTCCTGCGTTATGCGTGTCATAAATCCGCCGGCTGTACGTGTTTCCTGGAGGTTAAAACCTGTTTCAAGCCGCCAACTTTCAGTAAGCTCTTGAGATATCGCCCCTTGAAGAATCTTTTGCCCAATAGGAATATTCTCATAAAACGACTCAGAGTCCTCCTCTAGAGCATAAACATAATAACCGCCTCGGCGCTCCGAATTGCCCGTGAAGTTAATTGGTCCACCGAAGCCAAGCGAAACTTCGCGCTTGCCGTACGATCCAAATATTCCCTGAACAAAACCTTCGTCCTCTTCTAGGTACGCCCCTTGCCGTGAACGACCCGATTTCGGCGTCATATTGGTATATCCTCCAATTTTGCCAGATCCAAAATAAGCAGGAGCAGGACCACGAACAACTTCGATCTGATCATTCGCACCTAAAACCGTCCGAGAATTGCCTTGGGGCTCTATTCGTTTCATACCCCGAAAGTAGGTGTCTGCCGTCATTGCACGAATATCTATGTTACCCTGTACCCCCCAACGGGTTACAGTATTGGTGCTTGGGGCAATACGAGCTAAGTCAGCCACCTCACTTATCGACAACTCCGAAATCATTTCGGAACTCACGACAGTAGCGGACCTAGGCGTTTCTAATATGGATTTAGAGAACCCTAAGACTCCTTCTATGGGCTGGTTAGGCAAAACGAAGTTTGGGTCACCGGCTCCGTACGTTACCAGATCTTCTAGTGATCCCTCGACGTCTTGAGACTGCGCTTGCTTTGTGCAAATCGCTACAATTAGCGCAAAGCTTGACAGTCGAAATAAATGACCTACCTTCAAAGCAAGGTTAGGGTGTTGGTTTTCGTTCATATTACTTGTGTATTCTGTTTTTGTATTCGTGTGGTTACGACGGCTTTAGCAGTTGAGATGCCAACTACCCTTTCCTCGCTTTTATTGAAAATTAGTCTAAAAGCTACTAAACGACTTGAGCAAAAGTATAAGGTTTAGGTACCGTTTGATGCAGGTTTCAAATCACTTAGTGAAATTAGCCAAATGAGATAAGAGCTTTCTGTATTCAATCATCAAAGACACTTCGAGCAAATGAGATGCCAAATATTCTTTCTTCGCTCTTATTGAGTATTAATCTAAAAGACCGCGTTCTATTTGAATAAAAGTGTAGCAAAATTACCTCTCTCTTGCTACCTACCATCTTCTGGTGATCTTCATTCTGCTTTGCCAACAGTCGACGGTTGTTTGACCGATTCTCCCGTCGGCACCTATCGTTTCGTTCAGCCTTGTTTTCCCGAAGTTTATAAAATCAATCAACGCTTCCCAATTTTGATCAAAATTATACACGAAGCGGGCGTTACTGGTCATTTTATCATCAAGGTACTCAAAAGTGCTTAAATTTGGACCGTACTTATCAATAGATTTGTCTTTATGATCTATCTGCAAGAGCCACCGGAATTTGCCTATCGACTGCTCTAGAGAAAAACGAAATTTATTCCGTGCCACTTCAGGTAACATCGTAGGAAGAACATACTCTAAATTCGTATCTGCATCCGATTCTCTGTACTCATGAACAAGCCGGATATTAGTCTTTTCTTTCCCGAAGAAATTAGAGGAGAAGGTTTTGGACATTGAGAAATCAAACCCTCGTATACTAGCGTTTGTGCCGTTTGATTGTGAGCGAGACCTGAAACCTGCGTAGGGTCCACTTTTGATAGTATCCTCAACCGAGTAGAAAAAGTCATTGATGCCAATACTGGTAAGTTTCGCACTAACCGAAACACCAGTGGGTATTTGCTTCGTCCAAGAAGCCGATATTGCTTCAAAAAAAGTAGGCTTCAGGAATGGGTTTCCTGCAGTTACAATGTCGCTCGTCCGCGAGATTATCCTGTAAGGTATCAGGTCGTAGTAATCCGGCCGAGCTATCGTTCGTTGCCAACTAAGGTTTGAGGTTGAGGACTTTGAATGCCGATATGATGCCGAAAAGGTTGGGAAAGTATTCGAATAGTCTTGGAAACCTGCCTTGGGCGAAACCTCGATCGAGCCATCATCTTGAGCAATTACTTCAAAACCGAAAGTTTCTATTTTTGTATTCTCATTTCGAAGTCCAGATAAGAAAACCCAATCTCCTAGAGTGAAAGTAGCATTTGAATAGATGCCAAAGACTCGCTCGTAAGAAGTATAGTCCTGAGATAGGGAGTCTTGCTGTGACGAAACTGTGTCGAAACTGTAGTTAGATTCGTTGGAAAGAAAATGTGCATGGATCTCATTTTCGGACGGAAAATACCCAAGTTCATAATCCCTGCCAAGGATTGGTCCTTCGGCCTCATTTCTTCCAACCTCAGACAATCTGTAGCTCCCATCATATCCATTAAAATTTCTTCTGACTTCAAAATTTTCCCTTACTTTTTCTCTGAAAAGGGACCCGAACGATAAATCGATTTTGAATAACGAATGATTCCCGCTCCAATTCGTATCTAAGTAAACCACATCATCGCTGTCTTCAGTACTCTTGCTCTCAAACCGAATTTCCAGAAAATCAAACTGATGCAGGTTTTGCTCAGCAATATTCCCCTCAATAACAGGCTCTTTTTGATTGATCACATTCAAAGTTATCCCTTCGTTGAGTCTGTCTTCGAACTGAATTGTTGATATTCCTGGACGGAGGCGCTTCCATTGACGATTAACTGCACCTAATCGGATCTTCAATTGGTCAAAGTCCAAAATAAAGCCCGAACCGAAGACAGTCTCCGTTCTTGAGTCCGGACCTTTACGAAAACTTTTTCTCTTTCGGCTCTCACCGAATGTCACCTCTGAATCTTCAATGAAAAGAGGACGAGCCATTTTGAATTCTAGCCGCAATCTTTCTTCAATCTCTTCAATAATTTCCTGGCTAGATGCTAAGAAAAATTTGTGCGGCCCGATGGAAGTCTGTCCTTGTAATCTTAGGTGCCTAGTTCGAGTTTCCAGATTTCGGACATCAAACCGTGCTGTATTGGGCAAATAACGATCTATTGAGGGAACCTTTTCTGAGTCCCACAGATACTGGAGAGATTCGAAGCGTCTATCATATTTATTCGAACCGATGTCTATAGAAACCCTCGATGATTTTTTGCCTCTATTATAAAAAGAGTATTGCAGATTCGTCCCATATCCAAAATTTCCCGTCAGATTATTATATCGAGACAATAAACTAAGAATATTTTTCTGATCGTTTTGTTGATAAGCGGACCAAAGGTATCCTAGGGCCAAGAAACCTTCTGCATCTTCTGACGCACTAAGCTCGCTAAAGTCTGAAAATTCTGCCGTCTCGGAGGAAACAGGGTTTACTTTTTTTAAGATACGGCTTCTGTCGCGAAGCGACTCTTCGCTGCTTATTTCCTGGGCAATGGACTCTTGGGTTCCGATAAGGAATACCGCGATGATTGGAATGAAAAACCTCATTAAATACGACAAAAGACTCCGAAAGCTTTGTCGCCTTCGACATATTTTGTGAGTAATATTAAGTCCTGTCGGTCGGAATAACTGATCTGAAAAGACGTTTCCTTTACCCAATCAATATCTCATGCTTCTGGCAGCTGACTCCACTTTTTCTAGGAAGTCTTTGACATTACCTTGAGGCCTTATCGATTGGGCTCTTTGCAAAAGCCTAGCTGCCTCTGGAAAATCTCGACTGCGAACTAGTAAACGGGCGTGCTGAATCAAGCCATCGACCTCTGTTTCCTCAACATCCTGTGCTCGCTCGTAATAGATAATCGCTTTCTCTATCTCATTCTGCTGGCTATAGTAGTTAGCCAATAGAAGCAGGGCCTGCCCATTTAGTGGATCTTTTTCGACAACTTCTGTTAAAACTATCATCGCTTCCGCATCGTTACCCGTCCCAAGGGCTACTTGTGCCTCGTAATTGAGCAAAGTAGTTTGCTCATCAGGACTGAGTTCGCTTCCGACAATCTCTCGTGTAGCTTTAACTAATTGACCGAGTTGGACCCATGCCTCTCTGATCGCTAGGGCGTTTATTGTGCGCATTAAACGGCTTTTGTTTAGATCATCTAGCGTCAAAGCCTCGATGTAGTATTCCACCGCTAGGTCTGGCGCATCTCTATTAATAAAGATGTCCCCAAGTAGAGTGAGGCTAGTCCCCGAAGATTTCCCAAGCTCATTAACAATCTGCAAATTAGCAGCTGCCTTCATCTCCTCATCTTCTCCGATAAAAGCGTTTGCTTGAAGCATTAGAAGGCTCGTGTCTCCAGGGTTAACTGCGATGAGCTCATCAAGTATACTAATTGCTTCTTCGTTGTTGCCAACATTAATTAGACATTGGGCCTTACCGAGCTTCCAATCTCGACTTTCAGGATCGAAAATCAAAGCAAGCCTGTAAGCGTCCAATGCACTCGCGGTTTCTCCCTTATTAAGGTAAACGTATCCAATAAGTCCTAGCAAAGATCCATCCAGACTTCCAAGGGCAGCAGTCTTTAAGAGGGAAGAAAGAGCCGCATCATAATTTCCCGTCTGAACATAAAGAATTCCAAGGTTTTTGTGAGCACGCGCGAAGCCAGGAAATTTACCCAAAGCAGCATTGTATGCAATAATAGCTTTTTCGCTGTTGGCCGCTTGAAAATGCAAATTTGCCAAGGTGTAATCTAGTGCCCCACTTGATTCCTCAGTTATTGAGCTCTCCAGCATTGCAATAGCATCTTGGGGACTAGAGCTGATGAGTGGAGTCAGGGTCTCGAAAAGTGTTTTCTCATCGCTAGTGATGCTAGGTGTCTTCGCAGTATCAAAAGCGTATGATCCCGTAAACGCTTTGACAAATTTAGGATTCTCCCAGCTAATTTCCTCTAAGTCGTAGACGGAACTATGAGATGTTACTGCAAAGAGTAAGCTTGTTAGGAGTGATAGGTTTGTTAAAAATCGATTCATATTTAATTGGTAAATAAACAATTCATTTAGCTACTGCATGCGAAAAGGTATATTGATTTCGTAACGGGCCCTAACAGGCTTACCGTCTTTTGTCGGAGTTTCAAAAAGACATTCTTCGACCGCGTCGATCGCTGGCTGTGTAAATTCTCTGGCTGTCGCTTTAACCACTTTTTCTACCTCAGCTCTCCCATCGGTATTTATGATGAGTATTAAAGAAACATTTCCGCTAATGCGTAGTCGCCGCAACTCAGCTGGATAAACAGGCAAAACCGTTTTCAACCGCCGCGGTGGTTGGTCGAGATCAGAAACATCAAATATTTTAAGATCTCCAACCGTGTCTGGCTCCACTCCAAACCCTTCAAAGGCAAAAGCACCTGCTAAAGCATCTCCAATCCCTGGATTGAGAGCCAAACTCATCTGGCTTAGCGAAAGCTGTTGGACGTTCCGACTCATTTCTGGAGGCGGTTCGTCCACTATTTCCTCTTCGGGGGGCGGAGGTTCCGGTGGAGGCGGTGGTGGCGGAGGAAGCGACACATCAACCGTGACAATATCTGATTTATCGTTCCCGCCACCGCTTATATATTGGGTGAAGGGCAAAATTAAAAATACTCCTGAAGCGCAAAGCAACATCGCGATGATTGTCTTTAGACCATTAGAAGAATTCTCTTCTGTGAATCTAGGAACTCTATGTTCGGTATTTTCGACCATAAACCATTCACTTCATATCGTCTGTAGAAATACTAACAGACATTGCTCCACCAAGCTTTGCCTCATCGATGACCCGGACTAAAAGTTCCGTTGGTACTGTTCTATCTGCTTGAATTATAACTGGCATATCTTCTTCCGAAGTAAGCCTCTGTACGGTGGATCGAATACCTCCAATGCCAACGTCTTTCCCTCCATATACCACTTGTCCATTTGAGGTTATCGCTATCAATATGCTATTCTTATCCAAGTCTATAGCCGACGCAGCTTGAGGCTTACTGACTTCCACTCCAGTCTCTTCCACGAAGACCGTTGTTACGATAAAGAAAATAAGAAGAATAAACACCATATCGATTAGTGGTGAGATATTTATCTCATCACTGCCGGAAGATGAATTTGTGAGTGTTCTGGCTCTGGGCATAATTTTTTACCTAGGCTTGACTGCGCTTTGCATCGAGAAGGTGTTGGTTTATTGAGTTTTCTAATTTTTTTAAAAACAAATCCAATGCATCGAGTTTTTTCCTTATTGTTGAAATGACTACAATTGCTGGTATAGCTAAAACTAATCCGGTTTCAGTGGTTATAAGTGCCTCCGAGATACCTCCCGCTATCAGCCCAACGGTGTTTGATCCTTCGCTTGAAGAAAGACCGCTGAAAGTAGTGAGCATTCCTCCCACAGTTCCAAGGAGTCCAGTCAAAGGCGCGGCACTTACTATGATGGCGACAAATTTGATACGTCTACCGATACTCTCAACAAGAGTGCGGCGGACCTCCTGAAATCTCAGACTTACATCTTGCGTAGTCTTTTTATCTGCTAAGACAAAGTTTATAATTCGCCCTATATCCCCCTGGGCATCTGCTGGCTTCTCTACCCAATGCCTCCATATATTGCTATCAGTTTTGATATAACTCTTAGAAGATAGCCGAAAGTATATTTCGAAAATTGAATAGTATATCAATAAGCCCAGTATAAATAATGGTCCCATCAACCAGCCGCCCTCAGTCCAAATCTTAAGAGCATCTTCTGTAATAAATTCTATCACTTTTACCCGCTAACCAAAAAGACTTCTAGGAATTGTCATTAGTCGGTGCCTCCAACAGAGATACTCCATTCACAAATATTACAGAAGTTTTCTCCATCTTAGCGATCATCGAATTCGCTTTCCTACTGAGAAAGGCTGATAGCAAAAGTGAAGGTATTGCTACAACCAAACCAAATTCTGTGGTGATAAGTGCTTCCGAAATCCCCGACGATAGAGACTTTGCGTCTCCGGTACCAAAAAGAGTAATTAACTTAAATGTATTTATCATGCCTGTCACAGTCCCAAGCAGCCCGAGTAATGGTGCGACAGCTGCTGTAACGCTTATAAAAGACAGGCCCCTCTCTAATTTAGGTTTCTCTTCGAGCAAATCCTCGAATAAAATTTCTTCTAAAAGTTCTTTGGGTAAATGGTGGTTTTTGATGCCCTTCAATAGTATGCGAGATTCCGTTCCGCCATAGCTTTTCACTATTCTCTCCGCTCCAGCATTATCTGATTTTTGAAGGTGCTCTAAAACGTCGTAAACTATTGATGGCGACAACAGTTTGTATTTGCTTAGCTCCAAGAATTTGAAGGCCGCAATGGATAGCGAAAGAAATGCAAAACTCAAAATCGGGTACATCCAGAGACCCCCTTTTCCTATGTGCTCGACGAGGGTTTCCTTCGTGGCTGAAATCGCAGTTGCTCTGCCGCCCGAGGTGTCCAAGGGGATTTCGCCCTCTCCTGCTTGAACGAAATTAGCAATTGCCATATTGGAGTCTGGATCGAACGTGAGAATTCTTGGTTCTATTGAAGCACCCCGCTCAACTAAACCAGCTGAACTACCGTCGGAAGAAGCGAAAAATGATACGGGACCCAGGTGAGCGAATTTTCCTTCAACTACGCTGCCATCTGCTGAAATAGCTTCCCCAGGGAAAGAGAATCCTGCCGCATTTTTATCGATCCTTTCTAAACCCATCTTTACTGCCGATAATCTTATCTGAATCAGATCATCAGTCGCGACACCACCCTTCTCGCTTGCATTTAAAACAGCCAGAAGGTCGTCTTGGTACAATTGCATTTCACTCGGATGAACTGATGCATTTAAGCGATTTGCATAATCAAGAAGAAGATTTGAAATATAAGCTATTTCGTCTTCTCTTGCGGTAAGTTGACTTTCTAAGGATGAGATCTCCAAGCCAGAATTATCTTTGCGTCTTTGCAATAATTGCTGCTCTGATCGCTTAAGCTCGACTTGCTGTGAAAGCTCTCTTACTTCTGTGGCTATTGGAATTTTTTGTTCGGCAACTTTATTGCGAAATTCTGCCAATTCATCTATCGCTGTTTCAAGTCTAGATTCCGCACTGTCGGACAGGTTGCTTAAACTTTCTGCAAAGAGCGAAACATATGCAATTTGAGTAATAGCTATGTGTAAAAATAAGCACGGAATTTTTAAATTAAATTTCATATAGAATAATTGTACCGATTCAGTCTAAAATTTTGATTGGGAGAGATACGAACACTGGCGGCTCGTCGTTTTGGTTAACTGCTATTGCTTTAGCTATGTTTTCAGCTATTTCGCCAGAAACTGAAGTCCATTTCCAGCCGTCTCCTTGGGGATATCCAAATCCTGCGTACTCTGCACCCGCGTCCGCAAAGTAAGCATGGGATAATCCAAAATAGATTGTTTTGACCTCTTTCGCTTTTCCTGACTCTGTTTCTTTAATCTCCGATACAAGAGAGATCTGAGAATGAAACTTCTCGATCTGAGCCAGTATACCGACAACCGTTTGGAACCTTTGAGATAAGGCCAGTCTCTCTGCCTTTTTCGCATCATATGGAAGCCTTTGTGTAAGCTGTTGCAGGTCTCTTTTTAATGGCTCTGGTAACTTCGGCAGTAAATCAATTAAATACTTTTCGTATTCAGAAACTCCATCTTGGAGGTGACTCGAGGTCTTTTTCGCCTCATTTATTTCTTCAAGGAGCACACCTTTTTGTTTGTCAGAGGCACTTGAACCGTTTTCTAGTTCCTCGATGCTTTCCTCTAGGCTGCCTAGTTCAGCCTCTGATGTTAAAATCATGTCTTCTAAGAGAGCCTCCTCGTCCACCCAATCAGCTTTTTCTTTAGATAATTGTGATTTAACCTTGGACCATTCGATGAATGCGGCTCTCGCATCTTCGAGCTCCGAGGCGTAAATGCTACTGCAAGTTAGCAGGCTGCATGTTAAAATCCCTACTTGCAAAATTCGACGGTTAGTCCTCATGTAAAATGTTTTTGATAAGCAGGCGCCTTTAGCGGTGCCAGATTCGTGTGGTTGCGAATCAGGTTGCAAATCTTGTGCCAAAGAAAACGTATTGTAGCCTGAAGGCGTGAACTTGATTTCTTTTCAATTGATATGCTCCAAACTTGACGAAGGTTATGAACACACGTCGAATTGGACCCCAAATTCGAATTAGTAACAAAAGTTGCTGCTCAAATTGAGACAAAGAGAAAGACAACTAATTCAAACTGATCTTTCTGTAGATGAAAATTGACGTGCAAGGCTGGTTCTCGCGATTCCTCACTTAGTCAGGTTTTTTTAACTAGATACGATCTGCGTAAGTGCCGAATGATTGGCACTACTGCTACCGAACCAATCTGACCCCTTCTAAAGGATTTGCCGCGATAAGAGACTTTAGACGAGAATAAGATCAGATGACAGTTGCTATCTCTCTTACGGTCAATGCTTTATATTTTTAAACATATTTCTCTGTCACCGTGAAGGTCAGTCAGAGAACAAGCTTTTGCACCAAACAACACGGTGTCCGTCTTCTCCGTTTACTAATAAAGCCGTGAACGGACCGACAATGCCATATACCTGTTGCACGTCCCCAGCAAATATTTCAATCCCTTCAAAGGATCAAATTGAAGCGTATTTGGGTGAAAACCTATTTGCCCCAAGCTGCCAAGAGGGCGGTGCCCATGTCGGATGGCGTCTTAGCAACTGCCACGCCGGCCGCTTCCATCGCCGCTATCTTCGCTTCAGCGGTTCCGCTTCCACCTGATACGATGGCACCGGCATGGCCCATTCGACGGCCCGGAGGAGCTGTCGTGCCAGCGATAAATCCGGCCACGGGCTTTTTCACATGCTCCTTTATGTAAGCGCATGCGTTCTCTTCAGCATCACCACCGATCTCGCCAATCATGACGATGGCTTCGGTATCCGGATCTTCATTAAAAAGCTTTATAGCGTCGGTGTGGTTCGTGCCATTGATGGGATCGCCACCAATGCCAATGCAAGTGGACTGTCCATAGCCAAGACTGGTCACTTGCCAGACTGCTTCGTAAGTCAACGTTCCGGAACGGGAAACTATTCCGACCGTGCCCGGCTTGTGGATGTAGCCAGGCATGATGCCTATCTTGCATTCGCCTGGCGTAATAACGCCCGGACAGTTCGGACCGATCAGTCGGGCATTGGTTTGCAGCAACTTTTTCTTAACCTTGGCCATGTCGTTGACAGGAATACCTTCCGTAATCGCAATGATCAATTCAATCCCCGCATCAAGACACTCCAGAATAGAATCCGCCGCGAATGGTGGCGGAACGAATACGCAAGCGGTATTGGCCCCGGCTTGTTCCACCGAATCTGTCACCGCATTGAATACAGGCACGCTTCCCTCAAATAATTGCCCTCCCCTGCCTGGGGTAACTCCGGCCACCACTTGGGTGCCATAGTCCATGCACTGTTTAGCGTGGAATCCTCCAGATTTGCCGGTGATCCCTGTGAATACGACGCGTGTGTTTTTGTTAACGAGTACGCTCATTGTATTTAATTCCTTGTTACGCGTTCAATTAATTCTTTGCTACGATGTCGACAATCTTTTGGGCCGCATCTGCGAGACTATCAGCAGAAGTGATTTCGATTCCGCTATCCGCCAGAAGCTTTTTCCCCTCGTTAACGTTTGTTCCTTCAAGGCGGACGACTAGTGGTTTATCCAGCTCTACTGCCTTAGCGGCTTCGATTACCCCCTGCGCGATTACATCGCACTGCATGATTCCCCCGAATATATTAACCAAAATCCCTTCGACTTTCGGGTCGCTGAGGATGATTTTGAAAGCGGCGGTTACCTGCTCTGCGGTGGCTCCTCCACCGACGTCAAGGAAGTTGGCCGCTTCCCCTCCGCAGTGGTTGATAATATCCATGGTCGCCATAGCCAAACCGGCCCCATTAACGAGACAGGCAATGTTTCCGTCTAGCGCGATGTAGTTGAGGTCGTACTTCGAGGCTTCGATTTCCTTCGGGTCCTCTTCGTTCAAATCCCGATACGCCATGATATCTTTATGACGGTAAAGTGCGTTTGAATCGAAGCTCACTTTCGCGTCCAAGGCCATGACTCCACCTTCGGGCGTGCTGATCATGGGATTCACTTCCACCATATCAGCATCCTTATCCCAAAACATTTTATAGAGGTTGAAAATCAGCTTGGCACATTCGCCCGCCTGTTTTCCTTCGAAGCCCAGCTTGAACGCGATGTTTCGTGCCTGGTGTGGCTGTAGTCCAATCGTTGGGTCAATAAAGGCTTTAAAAATCTTTTCCGGAGTCTCTTCGGCGACTTTTTCAATTTCGACGCCCCCTTCGGTAGACGCAACGACCACGGGGGCGGAAGTCGCCCGGTCCATCAAAATTGCCAGGTAGTACTCCTTGTCGATGTCCGCTCCCTCCGTAAAATAGACGGTCTGCACTTCTCGACCGGCTGAACCGGTTTGAATCGTTACCAAGGTGTTATTGAGCATTCGATTGGCAAAATCGAGGGCCTCTTCTTTGGACTTCGCCAACTTGACCCCGCCTTGAAAACCATCGGTGAACGTCCCTTTTCCCCGGCCACCCGCATGAATCTGGGACTTAACAACGATCAATCCATCGCCGAGCCGGTCGATGCATGACTCGAATTCCTCCTTCGAATCGGTCGCATGTCCTTTCGGGCAAGGGATGCCGTACTTTTCAAATAGTTCTTTCGCTTGGTATTCGTGAATGTTCATTTTTGAGCCCTGTCTGAGAAAAGGAACTGCATTAAGGGACGCCTCGGGAAAAAATCAAAGAGATATATCCATCTCCGCAGAATTTCCGCTTTTCGGCTCCCGCGAACCCGCTAACCCGCTAACCCTTTGAGCAATTGCTGAGAAAGAAAAGTGGTTTGGAGAGTCGAAATTTCCTTACATCCTTTGGTGGCCAATCCGAGGAGGGCCGCAAGCTCGACTTCCGAAAAAGTCGCTTCTTCGCCCGTGCCTTGGATTTCGACATAATCGCCACTACCTGTCTTAACCACATTGAAGTCCACGCTGGCGTCCCGGTCCTCTAAGTAGGGAAGATCGAGCACAGGATGGCCTTCGTAGATCCCCACACTTATGGCCGCGATCGAATCGCTAAAAGGATTCTCCTTAAGCTTTTTATCCTCGATCAAGGTCTCCACCGCCAATCGGGCCGCTAGATAGGCTCCTGTGATCGATGCGGTTCGGGTCCCTCCGTCGGCTTGCAATACATCGCAATCGACCCAAAGCGTGTAGCCCGGGAGCTTTTTCAAATCCACAATCGCCCTTAAGGAGCGTCCAATCAAGCGCTGGATCTCCACCGAACGCCCGTCTAGACGCCCTTTTGACGAATCACGCTGCTTCCGGTCGTGAGTACTGTAAGGCAGCATTGAATACTCTGCGGTCAGCCATCCTCCTGCTACATTCTGAGCCCGCATCCAGCTAGGAACCTTCTTTTCAAGCGAAGCTCCACAAATCACCTTCGTGTTACCAAAGGAAACCAGGACAGATCCGGTCGCGTTCGGAGCGAAGTTCGCCTCAAAAGAAATCGGCCGAAGCACGTCCTTTTCTCTACCATCCGGTCGGGAGAATGCAGTCATTCGACGATCAGAACCACTCACCCTCCGACGAGCAAGGAGTTTGTTCGACAATCGCTCCCAAATCGTCCATACGACTTCCCAACTATGGAAACCATACGAATTTCGATCTCTATAGTGGCGGCAATTTCCTCATTGGCCATTGGCCAAACACTCGCCGCTGCCGGCTCTTTCGCTTGGGAGCAGACAAATATCTCGGTGGACGCCGACTTTGGGCAAAAGGAGGTCAACGCCTACTACGTTTTCACCAACAACAGTGACCGAGCGATTACGATTTCAAAAACCAGTGCGTCCTGCGGCTGCACCGTTCCCTCGCTGGAAAAAGACACCTACGCTCCGGGAGAGTCAGGCAAGCTCCTCGCAACCTTCGATATTGGCAACCGAGTCGGAAAGCAGCATAAGGAAATCACCGTCGAAACACAGGAGAATGGGGAAAGCCAATCCTATGTGCTCACGCTGGACGTCGACATTCCTCAGCTTATCGAACTCAAACGCCGCGCACTGCTATGGAGAGTCGGCGAAGAACCAGGAACCAAAGACTGCGAGATCGTAATCCACTCAAGCTGGCCCATGGCGATCGATGACGTCGTTATCAAGAACAACCAAAAGGAAGAATCGATGTTCATCTTTGAGATCGAAGAGATCGAACCCCGTCATAAGTACCTTCTCAAGATCACCCCCAAAAGCCTAGATGCGAAAGTCCGCGAGACCTGCTACCTCGCCAGTCCTGACGACAAAGAGAAAAGCCTCCGCAACTTCCCCATCTACGCCTGGATTCGGTAGAAAATTAGCATTTAAAAGAAAAAGGGATTCGTCAAAGCGATGTTGATAGGGAACGCTCTTGCGACTTACACAAGCACTACCCGCCCAACCGATTGGTCTCACCCAGTCAACTCTCGAAGGGTCAGTACTCGCGCTATGCGGCGTGGCTTGATCTGTTCAATAGAACCTTGAAAGGTCGCAAGCCATTACCTGCGTTTCAAATATTGATAGAAAAACGCCCGTACTATTGCTTTAACTTCCGGCGTATCAAAAAGCTTTCCCCCATGTCCCGCACCTTCCACCACTTCGTATTGCACGGGCACTCCCGTCTTCCGTAGACGGTCGTAAAACTGGATACTCTGCTGGATGGGTACTCCTGGATCTTCGTCGCCATGCATTATAAGAAAAGGGGCGTCGTCCTTAGAAACATTGTCATAGGCACTGGCCTGCCTAGCGAGCTCGGGACAGTCCTTGACGGTGCAGCCTAGTAACTTCGCTCCATTAGAATTCGCAACATCTTCCTCCGTCCGACCTTCGCCAACATTGTTGGGCGGCATCGTCAATAACTCTGTCGGCCCAAACCAGTCACAGACAGCTTGCACGCGACTCGAAACGGATTCGTTTTCCGGATACGGCAGAGTACCCATCAATGCCACCAAGTGTCCCCCAGCCGAAGAGCCCCAAGTTCCAATTCGGTCCAAATCAAAGCCAAACACGCTCGAATTCCGTCGCGCCCATCGCACCGCTTCCCGGCAATCGTCTATTTGAGCAGGCCACTGTGCCACATCGGTAAGGCGATAGTTGATACTGACAACGGCGTAGCCCTCTTCTGCGAGCCAGGCGGCTTTGGCTTTCTCTTTACTCCCATTCTTCCAGCCACCTCCGTGTACCCACAATACAACCGGGACACTCTCATCCTGCGCTCGCTCTGGCAGATAGAGATCAAGCAGCAGCGGATAGCCATTCGGCCGGGCATACTCGATATCTTTAAGAATCGTCGGAGCCGCAAATGCGCATGCCTGTGAAATCAAGCCTAGAATGAGCCACCGAATGAATCTTGGGGAAAAAGAATAACCGTTCATTCCTATCCGCTATCTCATTCTCCCGATTGTTCAACTACGTTTCTCGGCGGCCGTCTGAAATCCTCACACTCCCTGTGCGTCTCGTAGGGCCTAAGGCCAGCACTCGTGCCGAGCCGCGGTACAGGGGAATACGATTTATCGAACGACGCAGCATGGTACTTCAGTGGGCCTAGGACAATTCAATGCTAATATCTAACGATTTTCATTTTAATGATCTAAACTATCCGCGACATCTGAGGCTAGAAAAACAATTAACTCGCCTCTGCTGGTTCAATTTTCACAATTCTCAACCCAATGACTTTCAAACACGCCCTATCCTTCCTCTTCATTTGCTCGATCGCCTTTGCCGACGACCGGCCAAACATCGTCCTCATCATGACCGACGACCAAGGCTATGGAGATCTGTCCTCCATGGGAAACACTGTGCTCGATACTCCACATATTGACTCGCTCGCTCGCCAGGGAGCCTCGGTAGACACTTTCTATGTCAGCCCGGTTTGCTCTCCCACTCGCGCTTCGCTTATGACGGGTCGATACAACTACCGTACCCGACTGGTGGATACGTTCAAGGGCCGTTCCATGATGGAGCCGGAGGAGTACACGATCGCGGAAGCTTTGGTCGAGTCGGGTTACAAAACCGGAATCTACGGGAAATGGCATCTAGGTGACAACTACCCGATGCGCCCAACGGATCAGGGCTTCGACGAGTCTCTCATTCATCTGGGAGGCGGACTCGGCCAACCTTCCGAGCCCAGAGAGAACAATCGCCGCTACACCAATCCGATACTGTTCTACAACAACCAGCCGATTCAAACCTACGGATATTGCACCGATGTTTATTTTGATGGGGCGATCGACTTTATCGACGAATCCCTCAAAGCGGAGCGCCCCTTCTTCACCTACATCGCAACGAACGCTCCACACAGTCCCTACCACGACGTTCCAGAGGCCCTTTACCAGAAATACAAGAGTCGGGACCTTAGCCCTATCTTGCTCGGCAATGACCAAGACACTGATACGGTTGCCCGCGTGTTCGCGATGAACGAGAACATTGACCAGAATGTCGGCAAGCTTTTAGCCCATCTCGAAAGGCGTCGGATCGCAGAAAATACCATCGTCATCTTTATGGTCGACAACGGCCCCAATACTCGACGTTACGTAGCAAACTCCAGAGGTAAAAAAAACGAGGTGCACGATGGAGGTATTCGTTCGCCTTTCTACATTCGATGGCCTGCCCAACTCGATGCCGGAATGCGGGTCGAAAAAGTCGCGGCCCATATTGACGTCATGCCCACCTTGCTGGAGGCAGCCCAAGCAACTTTGCCCAGCGATCATCCTTTTGACGGAAGGAGCATTCTGCCTCTCCTGAAGGGTGAGTCGGTAAATTGGCCCGATCGCAGCCTGATTTTGCAAATTCATCGAGGCGACGAGCCCATCCCCCTCCATCACATCGCGGTTCGTGAACAACGCTGGAAGCTCGTACACCCAACGGGATTCAGCAATAGCAGCATGGCGCCCGATGTGCCTCTAGAGCTCTACGACATGGTGAGTGATCCCGCTGAAACAAAGAATCTCTTCGAGGAGCGTCCAGAAATCGCCAATCGGCTCATACAAACCTATGAGAACTGGTTTACCGATGTTTCGAGAACACGACCCGATAACTACGTGCCACCGCGTATTATACTGGGAACTGAATACGAGACAAGCACCACTCTGTCTACTCAAGATCGGCGGGAAACCCAAAGCGGCGGGGAGTGGCTCCTGCAATTCGAAGGGCGACGCCAATATGACGTAGAGTTTCTTTGGAAGGAAACCGTCAGCGATCTCGAGTTAGAACTAAAGATTGACGACGTTCTAAGCACCCTAAAGATCGAATCCGCGACAGACACAGCCCGTATCCATAAATTAAGTATCCCATCGGGAGAAGCATCCCTTTCCGCTCGTGTCATCAAAGGGAATAAGAAAAACAATCCCTATCACATTGTTTTGCATCGTCGGTAGTTGTAGGGACCGGATAACGGTCTTTCCTTTTCAACACCTGCGATCTCATACTTCTGAGGCGCTAATTTCGCCTCGCCTCTACCAGCCAGTCCCACGTTGCGAATTTCGAATCGCATTGAGGCCGATACTTGACCTTCCTCACTTCAACGATTTCAAAGTGCCGTGCCCGAACCATCGTTTCGACCTCATCTTTCAAGTAATGTTTTGTCCTAACGCCATCTAACTGCAGCACCCCCAAGCGCATGTCAGCGGCGGTAGCCTTTTCATCTATACAATTTTTTACCGCACTGCCTGTTGATTCACCATCGCCAATGCGGGCAAGCACTCTATGGTAATATTCCATTTGAAAAGACTCATAGGACGGAACCACCAGAAGTAGCGTGCCATTTGACACAACCTGATTCGATACATTCCACCAAGCCCGCATTCGCGAATCGAGCGATGGCATAATCAGCACATTCACGCAAAACACGAAATCAACCGTTTTAAAAGGAAAGGAGTCCTTTGTAATATCCAGCTCGTAGAAACGAACATTCTTCTTTGAGCGACAACGCGCCTTGGCTTTTTTCAAACCCACGGACGTAAAATCGCAGGCGTCTACCTCACAAAACATCTCGGATAGCAAGGGGGTAAACCTACCAATGCCACAACCCACATCAACCGCACGACCTCTTGGATAGGCGACCCCCGCTGCAGCGATTTTTTCTTCAACGACTCCTTGTAAATCATTATCGAATACGCTCAATACTTCGCGTTCGTAGTTCTTAGAGATCCTGTTCCAGTAATCGCGATCCATTGATTTGTTCCTGTAGGAGCGGATTTATCCCGCGATACTATTATTTATTAAAACCATGCGGCTTAAACGCGGTATAAAGCCGCGTCATACCCCACACCAAAATTGGCTATGATTTTTAATTCCGGATTGCCATCCATTATCGCCGGTCCGACCGGATCTGCAGCCATGACATTCAAGGCATCCTTACCTTTAACTCCCGCAATGATTTCTTCCTCTGTCAGACTTCGATCATCTGGATTGTATTCAAGTTCTGATTCGCTCTGGAGTCTCTCTAAACACTCCGGGAGCATTTCGCGGGATAGAAATACCTTCGGTTTCGACATACTTAGTAGCAATCCAAACGGGATCCTAGCCGCACATACAAGCGATTATGCGCCACTGCCGGAGTCGCGTCGCAGAAAGTAACGTCTTCGGGTGGATTCAAGCTGGATGTTTTGAGCTGTTTGAACTCATCGCCCGTTTCCACAACCCACATGTCACCTTCGCGAGAAAGACAGTACAACTTCTCATCAATCAGAACAGGAGAAGCATAAAAATTGCCTAGAAGCTTGCCTTTCCAGCGTAACTCACCCGTTGAGACGTCGAGGGCAGAAAGAGTCCCGCCATCGTGCAAAGCGTAAACGACGTCACCCACAACGACCGGCGTGGGGACATAAGGGGCCCGGCTTTCCATCGACCATACTTTTTCAGCCTCGGATACTCTTTCTCCGCTCGAAAACTGAGGCATTCTCACCGCAAAATAGACGTTGTTCTTGTTTCCTGCCGCCACGAGAACCTCTCCCGATGCGGGATCGTCTTTCAAGATAATCGGCGACGTTATCGTCCTATGGTTGAAGGCATCCGGCAAACTCCAGTTCTCTTTGCCCGTTTCAAAATCCACTCCAACCATGCCAAAAAGCTCACCTACAAGAACGACCTCCTTGGCATCCGAACCCTGCAACTCCCGAATCAGAGGTGCTGAGTAAGATGTTTTCGCACCTAAGGGATTTGAATGGCTCCACAACAACGATCCATCCTCCAGGCAATAAGCTACGACCGTCCCTCCTCCCATGTGTAAATTTCCGACAACGACTCGATCGTCCATCGCGATAGGATTAAAGCTCACCCCATGCTGGCTGTCGAACTTGCCCAGATCCCGAGTCCACAAAGAATCTCCATCGTGCGAAAAAGCGGTCACCATCGCGTGGGTGGTTGACGTATCATACCAGCCCAAGACCACATGCTTTTCTGTCACGCAGGGAGTCCCAGATGCGAGATTGTTGAAATTGTGAACATGGTAGGTCCCCGTCGAAATCTTCTTGGACCAAAGCTCCTTCCCCGATTTGGCATTCAGACAATAGAGCTCGACCTGTCCCGCTTCCCGATCCTCAGAAGTCACAAACAGTCGCTCTCCCCAAATAACGGGAGAGCTTGAGCCCCGACCCGAGAGATTGACCGACCACCTAAGTGTCTCCTTGCCCAAGTTCACCGGAACCTTCTGTCCCGAGGCAATCGCGGTTGCGTTGTTTCCGCGGAATTGCTTCCACTTTTCAGAATCTTCCAAATTCGAAGCCGTCGCAACCGGTGCCACAACGCTAATAATGACTAGGGCAAGCAGGTATTTAAAAAAGGTATGCCGTCTCATTTGCAAATAAATCAAGGTTAAAAACGAGGCGTAAATTCGCTGGTAACAGTCCGATTATACCACTTCCAATTAGCCTGCCTGTCAAGGCCGTGAATTGTTAGGGCTCCCGCAGATGAAGCACTGAGATTCGCTTTCCTTTCAGACGAAATACTCCCAGTGTAAACCTATGCACATCTGCCCCTCCCAAATGACTTTCGCCTGCCTTATTCCAATCTTCGCTATCCTTCAAGCATGCAACCCTTCAGCAGAAAGGCTTGAACGGCATGAAGAACCCATCCGGAACGCACTCCAAACACAGGCCTCGCAGTGGAACCAAGGAGAAATTCCTGCCTTTATGGAAATCTAAGTAAAACGGGATGCTCTCAGATTCTCTTCAACAGGTACCGTCCAGCAAGGTTGGGAAGCGACCCTGCAAAGATATCTGACCCGCTACCCTAGCAAAGCGGCGATGGGTAGGCTCGAGTTTGAGGAACTAAAGATCATAGTACCCTCTGAGGAGTGGGCCGAAGTCCATGGACGATACCGATTGCACCGTGATGGCGACTACGGTAACGCCAATGGACTATTTACATGGGACAAAAATCTCGTCTTACATTATATAAACTACTGTCAAAAAGAAGTTTATAGTAATTATAGGGTCATATTTTAGTGGGGAAATAAATGCTTAATGACGTATAGCTGCCACTAAAACCATTTTGGCAACACTCTGATCTTGGTGTTATGAGACAGCTGATCTTGATGAAGGCAGGCAAGGGGGACGGGGTCGCGGGGGGCGGCAGCATCGCAATGTATATGCATCACTGCCCCCAGAAAAAATTGTCCCTCAAAGGACTTCTGAAGCTGTTCTTAACCCAGCTTGCGCCTAGCAAAGACTAGAGCCGCTACACCTACTCCTAGGAGGGCTGCTGTAGACCCTGTGTCGGGGACGGCTGATGTCGATGTCGTACCCTGAGGATCGCCAAAAGGATAGGATGAAGGATATCCGTCCTCTCCCCAAATTAACGATAACGACGATACGGCCGATGGGTCAAATGCATTGCTTCCCGACCATGTAGCTGTGATTGCAGAAGTAACCGTATCGCCGTCTGAGAGTGGATCGTTGAAGGCCAAATATAATACGTCACCAGAGCTATCATGAGGGTCCAAACTGCTGTCAAAACTGCCGTGCTGAAAAAAGCCTATTCCATTAATTGCTCCGCTGACCGAACTGCTGGTATCGCCAAGTATCCAGTTCTCGTTTAATCCGTCAGGATCAATTATGTAAAGATAGGAGGCATCACTATCTGGTGGAGGCGTCCCTGTTGCATCAAGGGTCGCGGACCCTGCAGGAATGCTGATCGTCAATTGATCAGGGGTGAATGTATCGATGGTAAAAATCAAAGCTGCCGAGGCCGAAGCAGGTAGCAGTGCCATAAGAAGACTGATTTTGAGCAGATTGGCGGAAAATTTCATCGTTTCCAACTTAGGCATGTCTCGCGCCAAGTGAAGCAAAATGCACCCTGATCGTGCTATCAGGGTTCCTTGCAAAAAAGGGTAGGGGTATTAAAGCCACTTAGCTCTTCCTCTTGATGCGGCTTATGCCTATCTAGTGCCGCATTATGAAAACAAACACCTTCATCACATTAAGTACAGCAACTGCCAACGTCGGGGTCCTTGTAGGACTGGTATTCCTTATCTTTGAAATTAAACAGAATTCAGCAATCGCTCTTTCTCAGATTAGGCAAGAGAGATCCTTAAGTGTCATCCAAGAATATTCAGACTATGCTCAGGATGAAGAGTTCTCAAATCTTCTTAACCGAGCAATCAGGGGTACCGACTTTGATTCTGTTTCTGATGATGAGTGGAACCAGTTAGCAAACTATGAACTTGCCCGTATGACGCGGCTAGAAGATGTCTTCTTCCAACACAAAGAAGGTCTTATAGACAAAAGTATCGCCGAATTTAGTCTTGGAATGGGAGCTACTAGACTACCTCTCTGGAAATGGCTCAGGATCGTCTCTGTAAACCCTGAGTACACTGCCGCCGTAGAAGCTCATGCAAATAAATCCAATTTTGAACCAACGTTGCACTCTTCGAAGTTCGTAGAATGGGCAAAGCTCAATGAGAGTCCAATCGGTGGCATAGGAGTACAAAAGACCTTCTGATGTACTTTGATTGCGACTTATCCATGAGTCTAGAACGCTTAAAATTTGAATTTAGTATCTGAACAGATTGGATCAACTGCCTCCAGAAAAAATTGTCCCTCAAAGGGCTTCTGAAGTTGTTCTTAAACCAGCCTGCGTCTCGCAAGGGATAGAGCTACTATACCAGCTCCAAGAAGAACTGCTGTGGACCCTGTGTCGGGGACGGGGGGGGAGCCTGTGTCGGGGACGGAGCTGTACTGAACTATCAAACTATTGCCGCCAGACTCATACGTTCCTATGTTAAGCTGGCCAAAAGTATGCCCAATTGTCGACAGGTCTGCCGTGGCGCTGCCTGAGACCGTATAGGAGCCGTACAATAAGGTGCTAAAACCGAGCCAAAAATCGTCTCCTCCTCCGGCATCAGTGTCCAAGTAAGTAATAGTTGATGCTGCTCCGTTTGCAAGTATCCCAGCTGACAGATTTACCACCCTATCATCTGGCCCGTCGTTTCCGATATAATCCCCTATATCGGAAAAAGAAATGGCATTTTGAAGCGGGAAGTAATATGTCCCAGTGGCCGTGAGTGTTATTTCGGTCGCCGAGTCGCTCGGAGCCGAGATGGTAATGGTTACCGCCGATGCCGAAGCAGGGAGAAGCGCTAACAGGAGACTGATTTTGAGCAGATTCGCGGCAAGTTTCATTGTATTTTCCTCATGCATGTCTCGTGCCAAGTGAGGCAAAATGCACCCCGATCGTACTATCAGGGTTGCTTGCAAAAAAAAAGGGACGACCGCCTAAACGACCTAAAACATCGATACCTTATCCCAGTCTGCGCCTAGCAAAGGCTAGAGCCGCAACGCCAGCTCCAAAAAGGGCCGCTGTGGAGCCACAGACCCCTGTACTCACCAACGATGGGCGTTAGCCTTGGACTACTTGCCAGCCCTTAGCTTTCGTAGCAAGCGGACCCCAGCGGCTCCCGCCCCGAGGAGAGCAAGGCCAACGATGCCAGGACCAGTATCTGGAACTCCAGCAACAGGAGCTCCAGCAACAGTTCCCTGCCCAGCAATGGCTGCTCCATTAAGCGTAGAGTTGTAGCCGTAGCTGTTAAGCGTGAATGAAGATGTACCGTCGATTGTGACTTTGAACCAGCCGTTTGTATAATCGCTTGAGCCTTGATTAATCCTAAACCCGAGCAAGAATGATGAGCCCGAAAGGTAACTAGTCGAACTTAAATAACCAAATAAATCCCCAGGACCCCGTATGGTTGATCCATTGGAAAAAGAACGTAAGTGCGAAGAAGCATAGGAAGAACTAACGACAACAGACCCTTGCCCGCTGTTAAACCCTGCAACGAAAGCAGAACCCGATTCGGAACTCGAAAAATACTGGGACATGTGAAGAGTTGTATCGGGCTTTATCGTGCTGAGGTCTAAATAGTAGAAACTTGTGCCTTGTGCAAGCGGATCCGTTACGATCACCTTGATCATGGCAGCATCTACTTCTAGAGAGCTTACCGCAGCCACTCCCGCCGCTGCGGCTGAGTACCTCGCCATTCTGGAAGTGCGTGAGTTGAACACACCTTTTTCACTTGTTTCGTTCCCTACGTTTTCGGCCAATTTCATAGTGATCGTTTATGCAACTTTTGTGCCAAACAGACCAATGCCTTCATGCACTTTCTGTTAGCAACTAGCTATCAGTACTTTAAAATTTCATTAATAATCGCTAATAAATATTGATGTTGGGAAAACTGTAAAACATCCCGACATTTGTCGGAAAACTTTACACTCCTTAACCCAGTTTGCACCTAGCAAAGGCAAGAGCTACAACACCCAATCCAAGGAGAGCTGCTGTGGACCCTGTGTCGGGGACGGAACTGTATTGGACGACCGTCGCGTCGATCTGCAACGAATAGTTGTTGTTAGCCCCCGCCCCGGTCGCGTACGCGGGTACGATCTCAAAGAGAAATTCGGTTTGATTGTTGGCCCATTCAGAAAATCCAGGAGTGGACGGACCAAACGATCCGCTGAACAATGATTGGTCGCTAAAGGGCACAAAGAAATTTGGAGGAGTGGACGAACCCACTTTTCCTTCACTATCGTAAAACGAAACAAATACCTCCCTCACCCCCGACGATCCATTGCCTTCAAACGTCAACATCATGTCCGTAATCGTCGCGCTACTGCCGTCAACCGGAACCCTGAAGTAGTCATAATCGTAGCCAAGTGAGCCCACGATGATATTGGACCCATCCGTAAGCCCAACCGTTGTGGCACCCGGATGAATTGATCCGGCATCGCCGTCTATGGATTCATCAAAAATGGTGATAGCTACCGCCGAGGCCGAGGCAGGGAGAAGTGACAAAAGAAGAATGATTTTGAGCAGTTTGGCGTTAATTTTCATATTATCTGTGTAACGCATGTATCGCGCCAAGTGAGGCAAAATCCACCCTGATAGTACTATCAGGGTTCCTTGCAAATAGCGGAAATTACCTAAGGCTTTTCCTTGTCAAATCCTACCTGAAGTTCCACTTAGCTCTTCCTCTCAATGCGGCTTGTTCTTATTTCGTACCGCATTATGAAAACAAACACCTTCATCACATTAAGTACAGCAACTGCCAATGTCGGGGTCCTCGTTGGGCTGGTCTTCCTTATATTTGAACTAAGACAGACTTCAACAATCGCTCTTTCTCAGATGACCCAACAACGGGCATTGAGCTATATTGACCAGAACGTAGCATACGCACCAGACCAAGAATTTTCGGAGCTAATGGCCCGGGTTTACAAGCAACATGACTTTGACTCCGTGACGAAAAATGAGTGGTTTCAGATCGCTCGCCACGAATCAATTGAAAGGACTCGTGCCCGAGACATCTGGTTCCAGTACAACAAAGGTTTAATCGATGACGGTATCTATCTTCTTTATATTAATAGTGCCGCAAACCGCCTTCCATTGTGGGAATGGTTAGAGGTTTTCGTTCCCGAGGACTTCAAGGCAGATGCAATCGTAAGGTCAGAGGAGAAGGACTTCCAAGCGGGGGCAATCCGAACGAAATTTATTGAGTGGTCTAAAGATAATAAAAGCCCGTACGAGATTTAGGTCTTCGTTAGTGCTGAGATAAAGCCACGGCTTCTTCCCAATAAATTTGTGCTTTGAGGGTGCCTCCATTAATGCAGGAGGCATTATGAAATCTAACACAGTCCAAATTCTCACTACAGTACTTAGTAACGTCGCCGTTTTAGCCGGCCTTGTTTTCCTAATTATTGAGCTAAGATAAAACTCAGAAGTAGCCACCTCGCAAGCAAGGCAACAACGGAACGTGAATTTGTACCAGGCATCGCTTGCAAATGCTCGCGATGATGGGTTCTCAGAACTGCTCGGTAGAGTGTTGCGTGATCATAACTTTGACTCAGTAAGCAAGGGGGAGTGGGAACAAATAGCCCTTTATCAAAGAGCGAATATCATGAATCTTGGAAATATCCGCTTTCAATGGAAGCTGGGGTTGATGGATTATCATTCTTATGAGCTGGAGCTAAGAAGAGCTGCAGATCGTAAAGAACTTTGGCAGTGGCTCGGTGGGCTAGGCGTTCCCCACGCCGACTTTTGGGAAGATGTGGATGAATTAAAGAAACAACCTAGCTTCCGCTGGCATCCTTTCACGTTGGCTTTTAGAGAATGGTCTAAAGACAAGGATCCTCTGGCCAGAGCATTTTACTAGACTGGCTTCAAAACCTTTGAGCTAGCCGTCAGCCATCTGCCCCATCCATTCTCGCAGCTTGTCTAGCCTCGGCTGCTACCCTCCTAGCATCTCTGGGTGCTTCTTATTAATCTCAATGAGTTGTTACCAGACAGAATCTACTTGAGTGACCAAAATGAGACGTCTGACTGTTTCCTTATAAGATCAATCTCAAAGCGGACAAAATTGTGATCTCCGTTTGAGACATGATCTGTAAAGTAAACCTCCATTTTATCACTGTCACGAGTGAACGTCCCCATTTGTCTTGGCCCATAAACAAGACCGCCATCTTCTAAAATAGCTTCAGCAGCCCCGGTGACTGTTCCGAGTGAACGTTCCTTTGAGTTTGGCTGAGACATATACTCATATTTGTGTGTCAAAGTGATGAAGCCATATCCCTCAACCTTCCCCTCCATACTTAGTGTCACAGTGTCCTCCTTCTGGCCTATGGCAGTTATCGTAAAAACACCCTTTCCGTCAGGATTGCTCAAGTTGACGCTCATTACTTTTAAATCAAGCGATAGCTTTAGCGAGTCAAGCACTTCGGTCCGACAACTTGTAAACATTGAAAATAAAAGCAAAACGTAACCTGAACGGCGACTTAGATCTTCCTCTTTGTGCGGCTTATTCTTATTCAGTGCCGCATTATGAAAACAAACACCTTCATCACCTTAAGCACAGCAACTGCCCCCAGAAAAAATTGTCCCTCAAAGGGCCTCTGAAGCTATACCCTATCCCAGCCTGCGTCTAGCAAAGGCTAGAGCCGCTACACCTAATCCTAGGAGGGCTGCTGTAGACCCTGTGTCGGGGACGGCTGATGTCGATGTCGTACCCTGAGGATCGCCAAAAGGATAGGATGAAGGATATCCGTCCTCTCCCCAAATTAACGATAACGACGATACGGCCGATGGGTCAAATGCATTGCTTCCCGACCATGTAGCTGTGATTGCAGAAGTAACCGTATCGCCGTCTGAGAGTGGATCGTTGAAGTCCAAATATAATACGTCACCAGAGCTACCATGAGGGTCCAAACTGCTGTCAAAACTGCCGTGCTGAAAAAAGCCTATTCCATTAATTGCTCCGCTGACCGAACTGCTGGTATCGCCAAGTATCCAGTTCTCGTTTAATCCGTCAGGATCAATTATGTAAAGATAGGAGGCATCACTATCTGGTGGAGGCGTCCCTGTTGCATCAAGGGTCGCGGACCCTGCAGGAATGCTGATCGTCAATTGATCAGGGGTGAATGTATCGATGGTAAAAATCAAAGCTGCCGAGGCCGAAGCAGGTAGCAGTGCTAAAACGAAAAATAACTTCCTGATTTTAAAGAGAACCTCAATTACTGTAAAATTATTAGCATAAACCCACACTTTTGTCACCCTGATCTTTCTATCAGGGTTTCTTGCAATAAAGAAAGGGACAACCGCCGAAACGATCTACGAGGTAGAACCCTATCCAAGCCTCCGCCTAGCAAAGGCTAGAGCCATAACACCCAATCCAAGGAGAGCTGCTGTGGACCACAGCCCTCTGTGTTCGCCAATGATGGGCGTTAGCCTTGGACTACTTGCCCGCCCTTAGCTTTCTCAACAAGCGTACCCCAGCGGCTCCCGCCCCGAGGAGAGCAAGGCCAACGATGCCAGGACCAGTGTCTGGAACTCCAGCAACTCCAGCAACAGTTCCCTGTCCAGCAATGGCTGCTCCATTAAGTGTAGAGTTGTAGCCGTAGCTGTTAAGCGTAAATGAAGATGTACCGTCGATTGTGACTTTGAACCAGCCATCTGTATGACCGCTTAAGCCTTGATGAACCGTAAACCCGAACAAGAATGATGAGCCAATAGCCGAACTTGTACCACCAATCCCATACCAAGGACCCCTTATGGTTGATCCATTGGAAAAAGAACGTAAGTACGAAGAGCCGTAGGAAGAACTAACGGCAACAGACCCGGCAACAGGCCCTTCCCCGCCGTTAAACCCTGCAACGAAAAAAGAACCCGATTCGGAACTCGAAAAATACTGCGACATATGAAGAGATGTATCTGTCTTTATCGCACTGAGGTCTAACCCGTAGTAACCTGTGTTTTGTGCATCCGTATCCGTTACGATCACCTTGATCATGGCAGCATCGACATCTAGGGTGCTTACCACAGCCACTCCCGCCGCCGCGGCTGAATACCTCGCCATTCTGGAAGCACGTGGATCTGTCGTTTTTACTTCGTCTGTTTTTAGCTCTACGCTTTCGGATAATTTCATAGTGATCGTTCATGCAACTTTTGTGCCAAACAGACCAATGCCTTCATGCACTTTCTGTTAGTAACTATCTATCAGTACTTTAAAATTTCATTAATAATCGCTAATAAATATTGATGTTGGGAAAACTGTAAAATATCCCGACATTTGTCGGAAAACTTTACACTCCTTAACCCAGTTTGCACCTAGCAAAGGCAAGAGCTACAACACCCAATCCAAGGAGAGCTGCTGTGGACCCTGTGTCGGGGACGGAGTTTGCACGGACGAGAAATGATCCAAAATATTCACTGGGATCATCTCGGTCGTAATTGATAATATTGGGACTGAATAATCCCCCCTGTGCTTCGTCATAGCCGAACTGTCAAACATAACCAAAAGTCGGCCCAGCAGGTTGTGAGCTCCCGATTGCTGGATCTACGAATCCCATTGTATTGGAGTATTGATAAATTTCGCTATTGGTTCCGCTCCAACTTGAACCTAAAAGCTCAGTCAGCGTTACCATCTCGGAGAGGATCGCTTGATAATACCCATATTCCGTGTAGGAACCTCCGACCCCAGCAGCACTAATCAATCCGTCAAATTCCGCCGAAGTTGCAAAGCGCCATCCAACAAGTTCCCCAGTAGAAATCTCAGCCAAGGTCTGGTTGTAAGTATTTCCCTGCGTGTGATACATATCAAGCCAATCTAGACCTGTTGCGGTATCGGTAGTGAAGCCCCCGTTCTCTATCAGTGCGGCTTGGGTCAGGGAAGCTGAGATTAGCAAGCCCATCGTTACTGCGAAGAGCCTAATTTTGAGCAGATTAGCGGTAGGTTTCATCGTACTAGCCAAGTGCATGTATCGCGCCATGTGAAGCAAAACACACCCTGATCGTGCTATCAGGGTTACTTGCAAAAAAGGGCAGGGGTGAGCACTCTCGGGGTACATCATGATGTTGACTTTTTCCTACATTCGGGCAGTCACAATCCCGTCCCACCCGATCAGAAGTTCACGTGAAACCAATCGGAATTGCTTATTGAAGAGTAATATAGAGAAATGGCCGCCGAACCTTCATGGCAGCAAATCGCGAGCCTTCCCTAACGACAAAATCCCTTACCTAAAAAATTATGACGTGCCCCAACATCCTCTGGTACTGCACCGATCAGCAACGATTTGATACCATCGGGGCCCTCGGTAATCCGCATGTCCAAACTCCTACCATCGATGGTCTCGTACGCGAGGGAGTCGCGTTCACTAACACCTACTGCCAGAGCCCGATCTGCACGCCGAGCCGCGCGAGTTTCATGACAGGCCTTTACCCCAGTCGTGCTCGCAACACGCGCAACGGGAATGACACTTTTCCTGAGGACATTCCCCTAATTTCAAAGCTAATCGCGGATTCCGGATACAACTGCGGCATGATTGGGAAATTTCATCTAGTCAGTGCAGGCAAACGCCCCGAGCCCCGACTGGACGACGGATTCACTTATTGGCAACATTCGCACGCTCCCCGTGACGACTGGCCCGAGGGCACCCACGCCTACGCAGACTGGGTACGGGAAAAAGGTGGCGACCTCGACGCCATGCGAGAATCGGAAAACCGCGTCGACCCGGAGCTTCATCAGACCACATGGGCTTCCGACTGCGCCATCGATTACATCAGTCAGGATCACGGTGGGAAACCCTGGCTACTGAACGTCAACGTGTACGACCCCCACCCTCCTTTCATTCCCCCGAAAGAATACGAAGAACGTTTCAAGGCAGCGGACATGCCAGGGCCACATTTTAAAGAGAGCGATCTGGCCCACCAGAAATCGCTGGAATCGGTCGATTTCCAACAGAACGCTCGACGACCTGAGGAATGCAACGCCAAGTCCGCTCAGGCCAAGTACTACGCCATGATTGCCTTGATCGACGATCAGCTAGCCCGAATCCTGCAAACGCTCGACGAAACCGGCCAACGTGAAAACACCGTGATCATATTCACATCCGACCACGGGGAAACACTTGGCGATCATGGTCTCATGTTCAAGGGATGTCGGTTCTACGAAGGGCTCGTCAAAGTCCCGCTGATATTTTCCTTCCCCAGCGCGTTCCAGTCCAATCTGCAATGCGACGGTCTCGTCGAGCTTTTGGACCTGTCCGCCACCCTTCTGGACATCGCCGGGCTGGACATCCCCGAATACCATCAGGGACAGACCTTAACTCCGATTCTCAAAGGTCAGGAGCCCGGCAACCACATTCGTGAGTCTGCTCGCTGCGAGTACTTCGATGCCCTCGACCCGCATTTTACCGGAGGGACCGGCAGCTTCGCCACGATGTATCGGACCGAACGCTATAAGCTTGTGGTTTATCACGACCACAATGTCGGCGAGCTCTACGACCTGCAAGAGGATCCCTGGGAGTTCAACGACCTTTGGAGTGACCCCGAGCAATCAGACCCTAGGAACCGACTCATATTTGAGAGCTTCAACCAGCACGTAAACCTCACCACCAACGTAGGCTCCAAGCGCATCGCTCCGATGTAGGGCCCTCAACTATTCCTTCTAAAAGGAGAGAATTTGTCCGATGTATCGTGCCTTTTGCGTAAAGTTGTTAGGACACTCTAACGTTTGGACGACTGATCTAGCCACCCCTTAAATTCTTGGCGAGATGGATAAACACCCCGATAATCATAGGCCAGATAAACAAACGACGTTCGCTGATATCGCCAAAAGGGCCGGAGTGTGCAAGGCCACCGTATCGCTCGCGCTGCACAACAATTCTAGAATATCCAAGGAAACGAGAAAACGCATCAAAGAGATCGCCCACGAAATGGGGTATCACTTGATACCCTCTGGTTGCCGCCAATATGGCCCAGATTCGACGATCGAGGGATTGGTAAGGATCCTCTCCCACCATAGGGTTCCTAAGCACCTTCTACGACGAGAAGCGGAGAGATAAGAGGGTCGAGTGGCATATTCAAAGCCCATTCAGAAAAGGCGCTAAGCGCCGAGCAAACGAGCTGGGCTTTGACTTTGATTTTCTGGAATTCGACCTGTCCGCTTATTCCAGCAAACGGATACAGCAGGTCCTGATTAGTCGAAGGCTTCACAATAAAGTAGGTTATGTTAGCAATCATTTTGGCGATCTTCCTCAAAAATTTGATCGATTTGCGAGAATACTAACGTTTATATCAATTGCGATTTAACCCTACTCCGATGGCAACAATTGCAATACTAGGTACCCTCGACTCCAAGGCGGAAGAACACTCCTTTTTAGCAGAGCGTATCCGTGAACGGGGACACAATGCAGCACTCATTGACGTGGGTACTGGTGGCGAACCTCAAATCACTCCCGACTACTCAAGATACGAAGTAGCCGCTGCAACAGGTGTCGATCTCAAATCTCTCATAGAACGCCACGACCGGGGGGCGTGCGTCGTAGCCATGTCGGAGGCCGCTCCGATCTTCCTCGCACAGCTGGTCGAAGCGGGAACGATCGACGGCGTCGTTTCCCTAGGTGGGGGTGGCGGTACCGCCATCGGCACCGCGGCCATGCGAGCTTTACCCATCGGCTTTCCCAAACTCATGGTGTCCACCTTAGCCAGCGGAAATACCGCTCACTACGTAGGCACCAAAGATATCGTTATGATGCCCAGCATCGTCGACGTGAGCGGACTCAATCGCATCTCTCGAACCATTTTCACCCGAGCTGCCGGAGCCATCTGCGGAATGGTCGAAACCAAGATCGACGAGGAAGGCGGCAAGCCGCTCATCGTCGCCAGCATGTTTGGCAATACCACCACCTGTGTAAACGAAGCCAAAGCCATACTAGAAGAAGCTGGATACGAAGTGCTCGTCTTTCACGCTACCGGATCAGGAGGACAAGCCATGGAAAGCTTAATTGAGAGCGGCATGGTGTCGGGCGTGCTCGATGTCACCACAACGGAGTGGGCAGATGAAGTGGTCGGGGCAACCTTGTCCGCAGGGCCCACTCGCATGGATGCGATGACCAAGGCTAAAGTACCGGCGGTGGTCGCCCCCGGCTGTGTCGACATGGCAAACTTCGGGTCCCGCAAAACCGTGCCACCTAAATTTGAGGGACGGAACTTCTATATTCACAATCCACAGGTTACCTTGATGCGCACCAATGCAAGGGAGTGTGCGGAGATCGGAAAAGTCATTGCTATCAAAGCCAACGTAAATACCGCCCCCGTCGCTATCCTCAATCCACTTAAAGCGGTCAGCGAAATAAACGGTGAAGGCCAAGCCTTTTACGATCAGGAGGCGGACACCGCTCTCTTCAAGGCCATTCGAACGAACGCGCAGGTTGAAGTCATCGACTTAGAAGAAACCATTAATAGTTTCGTTTTCGCCCGAGCATGTGCCGAGAAACTTCTGGAACTGATTCAACGGGGCAAACCTTGAGATACAGAGCACGCGAAGCCCATCAGCTATAGGCCTAGGACTTCAGTGGCCACTATAGTGCCCTAAGTCTAACTACATCTCTAGCCCAAATCCAACTGCTCACGATACTGAGCCCTCAAATCGCTAGGAGAGACACCTTTTACTTCTTTGAATCGGCGATTAAAATTAGACAGGTTGTTAAATCCTGAACTGAAACAAACCTCCGAAATGCTGGCATCCGTTTCGATAATTCTCTGACACGCCAATCCGATCCGTAATTCGTTTACATAAGCGATAAACGCTTTCCCCGTGTTCTTTTTAAAGAAGCGGGAAAACGACTTCGCACTCATGCACGCCTCTCTGGCCACATCGTCCAGCCGGATCGTAGACTCGAGATTTTTCAAGATCCAGCTCTTGATCTTATCAATTCTGTCGACATTGATCGGATTCAATGAGGCGGAGTAGACCGGACTCACCAGAGGTACGCAGTCCGATTCAGGTGCAGAAGCCAGCGCGTCTAGTGTAAGGATAGACTGTGCCAATCGCATGCCGTAATGACCTCACGCTGAGCGTCCCTGTCACTACTCTTGAACGCGGCCTTCATAACATATAGCCTCTACTCCTTTACTAGTTGATTTAGAACCGGTATGGTGTCAATTTTTTCAATATTTTATCGGATCGGTATCATAAAAAGTCCAAAAGTATACGGCAATTCGATTATTCGCTATACCTTGAAGTTAATCTACTAAGATTAAACTCAGCCCGAAGAATGCACCGAAAAACTCCCATCTACTTCGTTATTTTTCCCCTTTTCGGTATCTCCCTGACAACCAACGCAAAGGAACTCAGCTCTGATGATAATGAGTTTTTCGAATCGAACGTTCGCCCGCTTTTGGTCGAAAATTGCTACAAATGTCACTCAGCCAATTCTGAGAGACTTCGAGGTGGATTTCTAATTGACTCAAAACCGGCAATATTGAGAGGGGGCGACAGCGGTCCTGCAATTGTCCCAGGAGACTCAGCGAACAGCCGTATCGTGCCTATGATTCAAAGGCATCCGGACTACGAAGCGATGCCTCCTAAATCGAAGTTGGAGCCCGACGAAATTGAAACCTTAATCGCTTGGATCGATCGCGGCGCTCCCGACCCTCGTACGGAAGAATCGTCTCCAAAGTCCTCTCTTTCCGACTTCAATCTGGACGAGAGGAAAAGCTGGTGGTCCCTACAGCCGGTTAAGAAGCTAGCCGTCCCAAACGTTGCCAATGAGAACTGGCCCGAAAACGACTACGATCGATTTGTCCTCTCCAAACTCGAAGAGGCGGATTTGGCACCGGCAAAACCTGCTGAACGCCATACCTTGCTACGTCGCATAAGCTTCGATTTGACGGGTCTGGCACCCAAGGTAGACGAACTAGAAGCATTTCTCTCCGACGAGTCACCTAGCGCTTTTGCGGCGGCAGTTGACCGACTTCTCGAATCACCTCATTTTGGAGAAAAATGGGCCCGACATTGGCTTGATCTCGTACGCTATGCAGAAACCAAGGCCTTCGAGCAGGATTATACCATGGCCTACGCGTATCGGTATCGCGACTACCTCATTCGGGCATTCAATGATGACCTTCCCTACGACCAGTTTGTTAGAGAAGCACTTGCTGGAGACCTCTTTCCCAAACCGCGGTTCTCGCCCGATGACGAAATCAACGAGTCGATTATGGGACCCGGCTTCTTGTACCTCACCGACGGGCAGCATGGTCCTCCCGATCTCCACGAAGACGAAGCCCGTATCTTTAGCGGGATGATCGATGTGACCAGTAAGGCATTTCTCGGTTCTACTCTGAAATGCGCTCGCTGCCACGACCATAAATTTGACGCGATCACTACCGCCGACTACTATTCTTTTTATGGAATGCTCCGCAGTTCCCGTCTCAGCTACGCCAACACGAATGCTGAAAAACAGGAAGCTAAACTCAAGTCCGATCAATCCAAAATCCTGCAAGCCAGGAGTCAGATCTCAAAACTTGTCTACAAAACCTCCTTACAAGACATAGAGCTCATACCTGATTATCTTCAAGCGCAGCGAAGTCTTCTCGAAAATGACCTTGTCAAATCGATTTTCGAATCTGTTAGTTCCGAGAAACCGAAAGACAAAAAAAACAAGGGTCTCGATTTAGGCCCTCTCAAAAATCGACTTTCAGGCATTTACAAATTGAAGGCAGAGCAAGACGGACTAAATGACGAAGTTTTGTGGAGCTGGCTTTCTCTCGCCCTTTCAGCCGACCAGCTGAAAAAATGGCCCGAGCTCGAGCCCCTATTTAGCCAATCAGAGGAACGAACCACCAGCTCGGGCAACAATAAAGCGAGTGTCGAACTGAGCCAGTCATTTGCTCAAGTGGCACGCTCCCTGGAAAATTGGATAACTCAGGAATCCGCTTTTGAATCACAACCTGAATCGCCAGGAGAGATGATCTTCAACCACTCAGGGACCCAAGCGGTTAGAGGCCTCGTTGGCGAATATCCCGTTGCAGGTGTCCTGGCTCCTCGAATCAGCGGTGCAATTCGCTCACCCGATTTTATAATAGATGGCAAGCCCATCGAGCTCCAAGCAAAAGGCTACTCAGGTACGGTCCGACTCGTCATTCGCAACTACGAACTCACTGGGCGAGGCCCCACAACGGCCAAACTGTACTATGCCGTCGATGGTGATCATTGGCAGGATATCCGTTTCGAGACCTACCTGTGGGAAGGGGAAACGGCCTACCTTGAGGTGATGCAGAATGGGAAGTCCACCAACGCAATTCATCCGACGAGGGACACGCTCACCCCACCCGACGACAATGCTTACATTGCCATACGCTTTCACAAGGGTATCGACTGGGGCAAATACTGGGAGACTGAAACTTCGGAAGAAAATCGATTGAATCGAGACCCGGCGATCGCCAAAAAAATTAAGTCTGTTTGGCAAAGAGCAAGTCGGTCAAGCCTGGATAGGGCCGAAGTCGATTTGCTCAGTGCATTGTTCGCAACTGGTATTCTTAGTTCCGATACAAATCAAGATCCCAAGCTATCTAAGGCGATGTCTAAATACCAAGCATTGGTTTCGTCGATCCCACAGCCCTTATTCGCACGAAGCCTTACTGATGGAAGCTCCCACCAGGAACCGGTTTACATTCGAGGTAGCCACAAAAACCTGAGCCCGGAATTCAATCCACGACGGTTTTTGGATGGACTCGGCGGCACTCCCATAACGAGCGAGGGAAGCGGGCGGCTTGAATGGGCTGAGCATGTGGCTAGCAAGGACAATCCCCTCACCGCACGAGTAGTCGTAAACCGCCTCTGGAAGCAGATTTTCGGAAACGGGATTGTCGAAACGACAAATGACTTTGGGCAAATGGGAGGCCTGCCGAGCCATCCCAAACTACTCGACTATCTTGCCAGTGACTTGATGGAAAATGGCTGGTCGCTCAAACATGTGATTCGGAAAATCGTTCTCTCCCAGACTTACCAGATGTCATCCGTCCCGGACCCCAAAGCATCTAATATAGATCCTAAGAACCGATTGCTTCAGCACATGCCCATTCGTAGGCTTGAGGCGGAGGCGATCCGCGATCATATTCTTGCTTGTAGCGATCGACTCGATACGACCCTTTTCGGCCCCAGCGTCCCAGCCTATGTGGAAGACCATCCCGACAGTCGAGCAAAGCCAAAAACCGGCCCGCTCGATGGTAACGGACGGCGCTCCATTTACCTAGAGATGAGACGCAATTTTCTGCCTTCTTTTCTAAGAGCTTTCGACATGCCTAACGCGACGGAGGCAATCGGCAAGCGACTCGTCACGAATGTTCCAGCCCAATCACTGGCATTGATGAATGATCCCTTCGTCCATAGTCAGGCTAAACTATGGGCTGAAAATTTGGTGGAATCTGATCTTCCTATCGACGCCCGTATCGACCACATACATTTGACCGCATTCAATCGAACGGCACACGATTCTGAGCGCGATTGGGCCAAAAGAGTGATCACCGAGCTAGCGGCAGAACACGGATGTTCGGAAGAGGATCCTCAAGTCTGGACGGATCTCTGCCACCTGATCTACAACCGTAAGGAGTTTATTTATGTATTCTAAAGAATCGAAATTCATGGGAGCGCCTCTACCCCGTGATAAGAACCCACCTCAATCGCAGCACAAAGACGCTTCTATGGGGATTATTTTGTTACCATGATTACTCGGCGGGAGTTTCTCCAGAAAAGTGCTATGGGATTTGGCACACTCGCGCTGTCCGGCACGATGCAGCAGGATCTCTTAGGCTCAACAATGCCTTTGTATCCTAAAACTCCCCACTTCGCACCCAAAGCGCGTAGCGTTATTTTCCTTTACATGGACGGTGGGGTCTCCCAAGTCGATAGCTTCGACCCTAAGCCCCAATTAGCTAAGGAAAATGGCAAGAAGCCAAAATTCAAAGTAGACCCAACCGTATTCAACAACAACGGCAATATTCTGAAAAGCCCCTGGGAGTTCAAGCACTACGGAGAGAGTGGTATCCCCATTAGCGATCTTTTTCCCCATATCGCGTCCTGTGCGGATGATCTTTGTATCATTCGCTCCATGACGGCATTCTCGCCTAACCATCCCAACGCCAACTACGCTCTGCACAGCGGTCACATTTTGTCTGGACGTCCCAGTATGGGAGCATGGGCCTCCTATGGCCTCGGTACTTTGAGTCAAAACCTTCCCAGCTATGTTGTCATCCACGGGGGGCAAGTCCCTTCCGGGGGCATGCAGTGCTTTGGCAGCGGTTTTCTACCGGCCAATCACCAAGGCTCGATATTCCTCTCCCAGCATCCCGTCCTGAACAACACTTCCTTCCAGGAATCTAGTGCGAATCTACAGAGGAAGAAACTGGAGTATCTCGGCGAAATGGACGGTGCGCTTGAAGCAAGGCTATCGCATTCCGAGGCAATCGAATCAGCGATTCAGAATTACGAGCTTGCCTACCGGATGCAGATGGAGGTCCCAGACGTTACCAATATTTCCAACGAAAGCGAGGTGACTAAAAAACTCTACGGAATTGATGCTCCCTACCAAAACACCCGCTCTTACGCCGCCCAATGCATTATGGCACGAAGGCTCGTTGAGCGAGGCGTTCGCTTTGTAGAGTTGACTATCAATCCCGGGAACGGGGATCGCTGGGACCAGCATAGTAGGCTCGTCGATGGCCATCAAAAAAATGCGATGGCCGTTGATCAGCCAATTGCGGCGCTCATCAAAGACCTCAAGTCACGTGGCCTTCTCGATAGTACGCTGCTCGTATTCAGTGGTGAATTTGGCCGGACGCCTTTTGCTCAAGGCACCAATGGGCGCGACCACAATCCACAAGGATTCAGCATGTGGATGGCCGGTGGCGGAATAAAGGGGGGTAAGATTTATGGAGCTACCGATGAGTACGGCTACCGCGTGGTGGAGAATAAACTAACGGTGCACGACATGCATGCAAATATGCTCCATTTGCTCGGAATCGACCACACTCGCCTCACCTATCGCTTTAGCGGACGCGATATCCGTTTGACTGATGTCCATGGCGAGATCATTCCCGAAATTCTAGCCTAGTTTCAACCTACGAACATGAAATCTATTTTCATACTCACACTTTACCTCAGCTTCTCCTTCACACTGTCTGCCCAAACAACTTTCGATTACGATACTGATATCGCTCCCGTTCTTGAGAAATACTGCGTTAAGTGCCATGGCCCAGAAAAGCAGAAGAGCGGGTATCGCTTAGACTCTTACGAAGCGCTGATGACTCCAGGCGAAAGTGAGGAAGTCGCCATAGATGCGGGCTTCCCAATGACGAGTCCACTGATCGAATACCTCCTCCTTCCTCCAGAGGATGAATACGCCATGCCGCCAGAGGGTGAGGACGCTCCCAGTGGAGACGAAATTCTAACCGTCGCTCGCTGGATACACGGGGGAGCCAAAAGCGAGTCGGCAGGCCAAGGAAAGCTATCGCTCGAAAAGCTCCTGGGTGAGAGTGCCTTTCCCGCCGTCGAACGGCTCCGAACCAAAGGCGCCGTCATCGACAAGCTAGCAGAAAACTCATCCAACCTTGTAGTAGATCTGCAAAGGCTTGCTCCCAAAATTGACGCTTCTGCCATTGAGTACCTGAAAAGTGTAGGCCCTTATGTACATGAATTCAGAGCTGCGTTGCTTCCTAGTTCTGCCAAGGTTTCTGAGTGGATTGGAACCTTTGAGAATGCCACTCGGCTTGATCTAAGCCATGGCAAATTTGGAGATGAAATTGTCGCCTCCCTAAACCGACTTGGTGGAATCAAGTATCTGAATCTATTTGGGACGCAACTGACGGATGCGGGACTCAAAGATCTGCAAGTGCCGAAAGGCGGTCAGTTATTCTTGGGCAATACGAAAGTGGAAAACGCCGCCTTGGTGAAGGCACGGGCTGACAAGCCAAACGTAACAATCTACGGAAATCCAGACGTCAACCAGACTCTGGGCATTACTGAAAAGGCCTGGGGCAACTCCAGCACGTTTAATCCCATTCCCTAAGTCGCCCCCGGACGCCAAGTAAGTGATAACGGTATTCGCCATTCGTTTCTTGTATGTGGAAAGCTAACTGCAATCTTCAATGAGGGAAGCGAAGTGGTGTGGCTCGGGCCGAGCGGTTCCCGCGATGGTATGGTATTGGAAAACGGGAATGTACTCCTTTCGGTTAAAAACAAGGCTGGAGAATTCGAGAAGGGTGGTCACAAAGTGGTCTGGTCCTATAAGCTAGATCCCCGTAACAAAGAATTGGGTACGGCCAATCGCCTCCCTTCTGGAAACACGATCATCATTCAGCGTGGAGAACTTCCAAGGCTTATAGAAATTGACCCACAAGGGAAAATCGTCGTTGAAGTTCCCCTGCAAACTGAAACTGGCAATGGCCATATGCAAACTCGCATGGCGCGAAGGCTTTCCAATGGAAACTATCTCGTCCCTCATCTCCTCGCTTTCAAGGTAAAGGAGTATACTCCCTCGGGTAGAATTGTGAGTACGATCAAAACCGACCTCCCGGAACTGGGTGGGAGAGATGCCAAAAACTGGCCTTTCACCGCGATTCGACTACCGAATGGGAACACTCTCGTCAATTTGACCCATGGCGACCAATCCGTCGAGTTCGCTCCCGACGGTTCGGTGGCCTGGGTTTGCAACAACGACGACGACGGTGGGCACTTTGCGGATCCTTGCGGCGGACAAAGACTCCCCCACGGAGATACCGTAATTCGCAGCTACGGCCAGAAAGATCCAGAAAAAGTTAAAATCTTCGAGGTAAACGAAAAGAAGGAAGTCGTGTGGGAATTTTGCCACCCAGACGCCAAAGCCCACCAAGTTCACATTCTCACGACGAATGGGAAGCCCGTATCCCCTATCTATCGCTGGGAGCGTATCTAAAAATTAGTACGCGTAGGGCCAAAGCGCAATGGTACAATCCTAATCAAGGGATGTCTGAGATGGCCCGCTACCTGATTCAGGACTAAGGCAACGGCACGGAAAATATCACCGTAAAGACAAACTCGGAGCCTAGGGAAAACAGGATTGAGAGCTGGGCAACGGGCAGCAGCTTCTGTTTATTCCATTCTGCAAGATTGATTCCAATAAGGAAAATCGCGGGAATCGTCGCATACACATAGGAGACGCCCAGTTGTAGGCAGATAATATAGGTGAGCAGTATTGCGACTATGAGGATGGCCAACTTACTATTCTCAGAATCTGTATCTGAAGTTTTGATGTGATTGCCTCCATACTTCAGAAAGACCAAAGCGGCTAAGCAAAGTAAAATTCCAATGACCCAAGCCGGGAAGTCAGGCAATCCCGCTGGAGGGCTAACCGCAAATCGCTTGAGCGACTCTTTTTTAACCTGTAAGTACCGATCTAATTCTTCTCCAACCCGATAGTCAGGGGTAATGGAAAGCTTCTTAAGCTCGGCTGCCACAGTCGGATCCTGCCTCGCCGCGTAGAGTATTTCCCGCAGTTTGTCGACGGCGGCCTGCGGAGTTCCTTTAGGAGCAAACCAATAGTACGAGTTGCCATTGTCGATCGCGAAACCTTGCTCCGTTGCGGTCGAAACTTCAGGGACTCCTGGATTTCTTTCGGCGGTGAGAATCGCGATCGCCTTTATGTTCTGGTCCTTCGGCGTACCTTCGGGCGAACGATAGCCCACAAACTCACCCACCGAAAAGATCCCCACGTCCAAATGTCCGCCCAAGATGTGGGAGTATCGCTTTTGTCCTCCTCCTGTGGAAATATAGTTGAACCGGCTACCGGGGCTAGTCTCTTCGAGTTCTTTCGCATAAAAGTATGCCGGTGAGCCAATGTCCGCTCCGAAACGGACGCTATTCGGGTTTTTCTTGGCCGCTTCGAGAAGGGAGCGGAGCCCTTGGTAGGGAGAATCTTCGCGAACAATCAGAACCAAGGACATCGTACCCAGCTGAGCAACCGGAGTAAGCTCTTCGTATCCAAAATTTGCGATACCTGCAAGCTGGGCTGCAATAAGCGCGTCGTTGTTGCACAAAAGTCGGTAGCCATCGGGTCGGGAACCCATAACATATCTTCCTCCAATCGTAGATCCGCCCCCAGGCTGGTTTAGGATGACAAACGGCTGAGTGAACTTCTCGTTGGCGGCGATCGACTTTTCAATGATCCGAACAAACGTGTCAGTACCGCCTCCCGCGCTGTAGGGCACCACAACCTGGATTGGCTGGTTAGGGAATTGCAATGAACCGCTACCACTTCTCCAATTCAAGGCATTCCAACCAAGGAGCCCGCAGATGAGAACCGAGCTCACGATCGAAAAAAGTGTTCTGCTGGAGCTCATTCGGAGACGAGGGGTTCGTTGTTGGAGCCGGGGCCCTTTTTCTTGAGCATAGGAAGGATGAGCATCGCCAATGAAACGGCTAGAAAGGCAATCGAAATGGGGCGCGTAACTATCGGGAGCCAAGAACCGTTCGTCGCCATCAACCCCGCAGAGAGATTGTCCTCTGCGATCGGGCCCAAGACGAAGCCGATGACGAAAGGAGCCAGAGGTATCTTCTTCGATTCGAGAAAGAAGCCCAGCCCTCCAAAAGCGACCATAACCCATATGTCGAAAATGCGGTTCGAGAGCGCAAACGAACCAATTACACAGAATACCAATATGACAGGTAATAGATAGGAACTAGGGATCCTCGAAATCCTTGCAAGCCAACGCATAGAAAAGCCCATGATCATGGCCATAGCAATATTGGCCAAGAGCATCGCCCCCATAATAGTGTAGACCATCTCCGGATGCTCTCCAAAAAGGCGCGGCCCGGGTTGCAGGCCATGGACTACAAGCGCTCCGAGGAGGACCGCTTCCACCACCGAACCGGGAAGCCCCATCGCCACCAAGGGAATGAGTGCTCCCCCGATCGTCGCATTGTTAGCGGCTTCAGCGGATACGATCCCTTCGTCGTGACCCGTACCAAACTTCTCCGGTGTCTTGGACGAATTCTTGGCAACTGTGTACGCCGCGACCGAACCGATGTTCGCCCCAATCCCCGGAAGAAGCCCTATCCAAGTTCCAATGACAGAGGAACGAATCATATTGAGACCCTGTCGGCGAAAATCCGCTAGTTTCAAGGAAAGCCCCTTAGTTTCGATCTCCTTCGTTTGGGACTTCTTTTTCGAATTAATGATGTCCCTGAAAATCTGGTTGATAGCGAACAGCCCAATCAAGACTGGGAGTAGCTTGAAGCCGTCATTCAATGCGTTGATGCCAAACGTAAGTCGAGACTGGCCCGTCGCTGCCGCGATGCCCGGCATAGAGAGCAGTATGCCGAGGAATCCGGATAGCAGCGATTTCGACAGCGACTTGCCACCTATACTAGCGATCAGGACCAAGGCCATCAGAACCAGCGTAAAATACTCAAAGGGCCCAAACTTGGTAGAGAGAGTAGCAATGGGTTTCGCCAAGAGAACCAGGAATCCCCACGAAATCACTCCCCCCACAAAGGATGCCATAACCGCCAGCCCGAGCGCCCTTTCAGGCTGCCCCTTTTGAGCCATCGGATAGCCATCGAAAGTTGTCACGATCGATGCGGGGGTTCCCGGCATGCGAAGAAGCGTCGCCGTGACCATTCCACCGCTAATCGCGCCGACATAGATGCTAATCAGCAAAGTGAGGGCGTACTGGGGGTTTGCTCCATAGGTAAGTGGCAATACGAGAGCAATCAGCATCGTCCCTGTCAGGCCGGGTATTGCTCCCACAAATACGCCGAGTGAGGTACCGAGGAGTATCAGAAAAAGGCCGGTAGGATTAAAGAGCAGTTGAATGGCTTCTTGCATTAATTGGGTTTTAGGATCGCCTTCGAGTTGGGCATTGAAGGGGGAGCGTTGTCAAGAGTTCGAGGGAGTTTCCAACCCTTTCTGTGGATCGACCCACAAAGCAATCCTTCGATGAGAATACTGAGCAGTGTCTCCTATTCAGCACTTGGGCGCCATCGGTGGCTTCAATCCCCTGTTTTTCCATTTTCTCTGGCAATTCAGCAGCCCTAAAATCTCTCCAATGCCAGGAATGCGGCGATTGTTGGGCTGGGCCCGAAAAACTCCTTCTCAAAGGAAGACACTCTCCAATATTTTAATTGAAGCAACCAATGCAAAGTAGAATAGTCGTCGCTCACTTCCATCAATCGCTATGCAATACATCAAAACAATCACCTCAATCGCCCTACTTTCCCTAGTAGCGTGTAGTGGACCAGACGATACTAGCACCTCCAGCATCAAAAAAACGAAGCTTTGTTTCATCACTAATGTGTCCGCAGACTTCTGGACCTACGCGGAAGCAGGAGCGAAAGCCGCCGAAAGGGATTTCGGAGACATCGAAGCGTTGTTTCGCACCGGCGACGGAACCACGACCAAACAAAAGCAGATTGTCGATGATCTATTGGTAAGCGGAGTGAAAGGCGTAGCCATAAGCCCTACGAGCGCGAAGAATCAAATACGGATGATCAATGAATGGGCAACCGATACCCCTTTGATCACCGTCGACAGCGATTCTCCAGATTCTGACCGAATTTGCTACTTGGGAACTGATAACATAGAAGCGGGACGGCAATGCGGCGAACTGGTCAAGGAAGCACTCCCAAATGGAGGAAAAATAATGGTTTTTGTCGGAATTAAAGACATGCAAAACTCAATTGAGCGATTCCAAGGGCTAAAAGAAGCCGTAGCGGGATCCGGAATCGAAGTAGTCGATCTGCGCACTGATGGGGGGGACGCCTCTAAAGCGAGAGCCAATGCGGAAGACGCACTTACCGCCCATCCTGATCTTGCCGGAATGGTCGGTCTATGGGGATACAACCCACCCGCATGCCTAGAGGCCGTTCGGGCCGCAGGCTTGATTGGGAAAGTCCAGATCATCGCATTCGACGAATCGCCAAAAACCCTTGAAGGGATCGATGCCGGAGAGATACACGGCACGGTTATTCAAAACCCCTATCAATTCGGCTACGACTCAATGGCCTTGCTTCGCGAGTTGGTGCTCGAAGGAAAATCACCGAACGAAGCCGGTATTCCTGAGAACAAAATCATTCACGTGGCCACTCGAGTGCTCCGTAAAGGCGAAGGGCTTAAATACAAGGCCCAATGTGACACTTGGAAAGCATCGATCGCCAACTGAGGTAGGGCTGCTCAGCCGTTCGGCTGAGCTCACGGCCGTAGCCTTGAGCAGCCGCGACGGAAAAGTTCGGATTCGGCCGCTTAAGGATAAGAGGCGCTACCATTGACTAAAGAACCAACCTCACCCAATTTATTTGTTAAGCATTCAACTTTCACCCTTCAGCCTCAACAATTGCCCCCTCTCCTCCAACTATCCCAAGTTTCGAAATCCTTCGGAGTCGTCCAGGCACTTTCGAAAGTAGATTTTGAGATATCGGCAGGAGAAATCGTCGGCCTGATTGGGGAAAACGGGGCCGGCAAATCAACCCTCATGAAAATCCTCGGTGGTATTCACCCGCCGAGCACTGGCCAAATACGCTTCAATAAGGCCCCTGTAACCATTCAAGGAGCGAAAGCGGCGGAACAGCTCGGCATCAGCTTCGTTCATCAAGAACTCAACCTGCTCGACAACATAGATATCGCGGGGAACATTTTCCTGGCTCGCGAACCCAGACGCTTCGGTTGCATAGATCAGGGGGTGCTACATAAAATGGCCCTGCCCATTCTCGAAGAGCTCGGGCTCCATCTGGATCCACGAACTTCCGTCTCTCGATTGACAAATGGCCAGCAACAACTGGTGGAAATCGCCAAGGCATTGTCGATGGATGCCAAACTTCTGATTCTGGACGAGCCCACTTCAAGCCTTTCTATCCAAGAAGCCGATACACTCTTAAATTTGGTGAAGAAAATGAAGGGTCAAGGCATGGCGATCATTTTCATTTCGCATCGATTGTCGGAGGTCGAGAAAATCGCCGATCGAGTGGTCGGTCTTCGCGATGGAGAAAACGCGGGTGAACTGAACGCTGAAGATATCAGTCGGGATCGAATGATCTCTATGATGATTGGCCGTGACTTGAGCGAAGTGTATCCAGAAAGCAATCCGGTTAATACCGAAACTGTCTTTTCAGTTGAAAACTTCAGCACTCGAAGATGGCCCAAAGGCAATGCTAGTTTTTCGGTCCGAGCCGGAGAAATCCTTGGCATAGCAGGTCTTGTAGGGGCCGGTCGATCAGAGCTTGCTCAAGCCTTGTTTGGCGTCGATTCCTCGCCCTCCGGGACGATGTCCGTAAACGGGCAACCGCTTACCCGAGGAAAAGTAAAAGAGGCGATCGCTAATGGCGTCTTCCTCGCCCCCGAGGATCGCAAAGCCAGCGGATTGATTCTGGAGATGACCATCCGTGAGAACATGACCCTAAATTCGCTCAGCCAGTTTAGCAGACACTCTCGTATCGAATTCAAATCCGAGCGGATCCGAACAGATGAATGGCTACGGGAATTCGGCGTTAAGGCTCCGACTGTCGAACTACCCGTATCCAGTCTTAGCGGAGGAAATCAGCAAAAGGTTGTCCTTTCAAAATGGATGACTCTTGCCCCCAAAGTAATGATCTTCGACGAACCCACACGCGGAATTGACATGGGGGCCAGGCAAGAAATTTACCAGGCGATCGTCCGTCTAGCCGAGACGGGGTGCGCCATTCTGATGATCTCCAGCGACATGGAGGAACTTCTTGGCATGAGTCATCGGATTGCCGTCATGCGCGAAGGGACGTTGTCAGGCATTCTTGATCGGGACGCATTTTCAGAGAAAGCCATCATGACCCTGGCCGTACAGCAGAGTATCACAACGAGCACTTCCTAAAACAAGATGAATACACCCATATCCCGCTTTTTCAACCGATACCGCAAAGAAGGCTGTCTCGCCGTAGTGCTTCTCTTTGTCGCATTCTGGACAATCTTCTTTTCCCGCAATGCCGAAGCGAATGGCTTCCTTCAGTCCCTCATCGAATCGCGATTCCTCTCGCTCAGAAATTTGGAGAACCTCTCCCGCCAAGTAGGCATGTATGGAATATTCAGCCTTGGGATGGGGCTGGTCATCATCTCTGGGGGGATCGACCTCTCAGTAGGATCACTGATGGCTCTTTTCGGGACAGTCTTTTTCTTCTTCCTCACGGGATCGCATGCCTGGATTCCCGGTATGCCGTGGGCTCCCGCGATTCTGGTGCTCATTCTTTTTTCAGTAATGGTTGGAGTCTTGCACGGCTGGCTTATCGCAAAAATTCGAATGCCTGCTTTCGTCGTTACCCTGTGCGGATTACTTGGATACCGTGGCCTAGCCCAGACCATGACGCACGACACCGCCATCGGCTACTACGATGCCAAGTTCAATGTAGAGGGGCTTGAACGTCTCTTGACGGGCAAGATTTTCGGATTACCTGCGGCTTTCATCACCTTCATCGCAATCTGTCTTATCGTCTACTATCTCCTCCACCTTTCTGTATTCGGACGCTACCTACTCGCACTGGGACGCAATGAACAAGCGGCCCGCTACTCTGGTATCAATACGATTCTAATCATGGCCTTTGCCTACATCATTTGCAGCGTGCTGGCTGCCGTTTCTGCCCTCTTCTTCGCCCTCTACACCGCTGATGTGGTTCCTTCGATTCATGGCAACTTCTTCGAGCTCTACGCAATCGCGGGAGCCGTGCTCGGAGGTTGCAGTCTTCGCGGTGGCGAAGGGACCGTCATTGGGATTATTCTCGGAACTACCGTGCTACTCGTTCTCCAGAATATGGTCAATCTCCTCGGATATGATAGTTCGTTCAGCAAAGTCATCACCGCCCTCGTCATCCTTGGCGGGGTCCTCGTTGACCGCTTCGACATTTGGAGACTTCTTTCCCGCCCGAAAAATGCGTCGGCGGCTTAAAGGCAGGATGGCGGGTCGGCTGACCCCCGCACGTCGGTCTACCGTTCTCCGCAAACATCAAATCGTTCCAACTACGCGAATAACCAGTCCCTATCTCAGTTCACACGTAGTGCTAGCGCTAGCCCTACGTTCGGGATGTGTAAGAACGGTTTTACACCGCGATCCCAAGACAAATTCATTCCATTAGGCTTTCGTTATCTTATCAACTAACCCATAAAGGAAGGGATCGACGGCCCTGCGATCCGCCACTCCAACCGACACGAAACGTCGGCCCCAAACACAAATCAGCACCCCAATGAAAATTCCCCCCAAATCCCTCATCCTCCTTCTTGGTTCGTTCTTCTTCGTTCTCAATTCTGCAACCGCGGCCCCTCCCAACGTGGTGGTCATCTTCGCCGACGACCTTGGCTACGGCGATCTAAGTTGCTACGGCGCCACCAAGATCAATACCCCCCATATCGACCAACTCGCCTCAGAAGGTCGCCGCTTTACCGATGCCCATTCTGCCTCAGCGGTTTGCACGCCTTCGCGGTACAATCTGATCACAGGTGAATACGCCTTTCGGGGGAATCACTGGACACCCGTTTTCCTAAAGGTCGGGTTAATCATCGATCCAAATCAAACGACAGTCGCCGATGTGATGAAACGCGCCGGCTACAAGACGTCCATCATAGGCAAGTGGCATCTAGGCTTCGGCGAAGACACCCCCAACTGGAACGGCGACCTAAAGCCCGGTCCCTTGGAACTCGGATTTGACTACTACTTCGGCGTGCCGGTTGTGAACAGCCACCCGCCTTTTGTGTATGTAGAGAATCATCGGGTAGTCGGACTGGTTCCAGAAGATCCGTTCGTCTACGGCCAAACGGCCAACACAGAAGTCTTTCCGGAAAAGAGAAAACTCGACGATATCGGTGGGGCTGATGCGGCTCACGCCCTTTACAAAGATCGCGAAGTGGGAACCAAGCTCACGGAAAAATCGGTGAAGTGGATACGCGAACACAAAGAGGATCCGTTTTTCCTGATTCTTTCTACCACCAACATTCATCATCCCTTCACTCCTGCTCCCCGCTTTCAAGGGACCAGCGAGGCGGGTCGCTATGGTGACTTCGTACACGAACTCGACTGGATGGTCGGCGAGGTAATGGACACTTTGAAAGAAGAAGGCCTAGACGAAAACACTCTGGTTCTATTCACCAGCGACAATGGTGGTATGTTCAACGTCGGCGGGCAGGATGCCTGGAAGGCGGGGCATCGCCTGAATGGGGATTTGCTAGGATTCAAGTTCGGTGCCTGGGAAGGCGGCCATCGCGTTCCGTTCATCGCCTACTGGCCAGGTAAGATCCCCGCCGGAACTGTTTCCGATCAGTTGATCAGTAATGTGGACCTAATCGCCACTATGGCGGCTTTGGTCGATCAACCTCTCAACAATCAGGAGGGGCCAGACAGTTTCAATATTCTCCCTGCCTTAACTGATTTCCCAGAAAAGCAAATACGCAACCACCTCATATTGAGCCCCAATAAAAAGACGAATCTAACCATCCGAAAGGACAAGTGGGTTTATATCGATGCTCAAGGAAGTGGTGGTTTTCGGGGAAGACTGGAGACGGATTACGAGCGAGGAGGCCCAGGCGCCTTGTTGTTGACCCAACACGTCAACAGCGATATCCGAAATGGAAAACTAAAGTCTAATGCCCCGCCCGCACAGCTTTACGATCTGGAAGCCGACCTAACCCAAACTCGAAATCTTTACCACCAACACCCCGAAATTGCCCGAGAAATGAAAGCACTCCTCGAACGCTACAAGAAAGCCCCCCGAACCGCCCCCGAACGAAACTGAATTTCCCCCAATCAAGGTAGGGATCGACGGCCCGGCGATCCGCATTGCCTAGCATCATCCCACCGCCGCAGACCGCCGGGCCGTCGGTCCCTACGTCAAGCAACACTATCATGAAACACCTTTCCAAAGTCCTCTCCCTTTTTCTTGCATCTTACTTCTTTATTCTCGTTTCAGCCACCGCTCAGCGCCCCCCTAACGTCGTGGTCATTTTCGCCGACGACCTAGGCTACGGCGACACCAGCTGCTATGGAGCTACCAAGGTTCGGACCCCCCACATAGACCAACTAGCCTCAGAAGGTCGCCGCTTTACCGATGCTCACGCAGCCTCTGCTGTCTGCACGCCCTCCCGCTACTGCTTGCTAACCGGCGAATACGCTTTTCGCGACGACCATTGGGCTCCTGTCTTTTTAAAGGTGGGACTCATCGTTGATCCCAATCAAACGACCGTCGCCGATGTGATGAAACGGTCAGGATACATTACTGCCTGCATCGGAAAATGGCATCTGGGCTTTGGCGAAGAAACACCCGATTGGAATGGGGAGCTCAAGCCCGGGCCGCTCGAGCTAGGATTCGACTACTACTTCGGAATGCCGGTGGTAAATAGCCATCCTCCCTTCGTCTACGTCGAGAATCATCACGTAGTGGGAATCGATCCGAGCGATCCTTTCGTCTATGACGAAGTAGCGGATACACCGATACATCTGGAAAAGATGGGCATCAACCAGATCGGCGGGGCAAAGGCCGCCCATGCCATCTACGATGACACCTACGTCGGCACAACCCTAGCGGGTATAGCGGTGTCCTGGATCAAGGAAAACAAAGACGACCCGTTTTTCCTCTACTTCGCCACCACCAATATCCACCATCCCTTTACGCCCCATCCCAGATTCCAAGGCACCAGCGAGGCGGGTCGTTATGGCGACTTCATTCATGAGCTGGACTGGATCGTAGGCGAAGTGACTCGAACGCTAGAAGACGAAGGTTTGGCCGAAAACACGCTGGTCGTCTTTACCAGCGACAACGGCGGCATGATCAACCTCGGGGGACAGGAAGCCTGGAAACAGGGTCATAATCAAAACGGTGATCTGCTTGGGTTCAAATTCGACGCTTGGGAAGGGGGCCACCGCGTTCCCTTCATCGCCCGTTGGCCAGGAAAGATCCCCGCTGGAACCGTATCGGATCAGTTGGTTTCCAACGTTGACCTTGTCGCAACACTGGCAGCGCTGACTGACCAGGAGCTCAATGACGACGAAGGACCAGATAGTTACAATATTCTACCCGCACTGACCAGTGACCCCAAAACACAAATACGTGATCATCTAGTTTTGGCCGCTTTTCGGGAAACGCATCTTTCCCTAAGAGACGGTGACTGGATGTATATCCCCGCCCAAGCGGGAGGGGGCTTCAGCAGTCCAGAACTCAGAACACATGGCTTTGGCGGATTTCCGGCTGTCGATTTTGCCGGACAGAAAAATAGCGATATGGAAAACGGCAATATAAAACCCGAAGCCCCCAAGGAGCAGCTTTACAATTTGAGAAAGGACTTTCGCCAAGCTAACAACGTCATTCGCGATCACCCAGAAATCGCCGAAGCCCTGAAACGGCGCCTAGACGAAATTCGTGAAGCAAACGGAACACGTCTATGAGGGCCAAATCGTTCAAAATCCTGACCATCCGGATTGTGCTTACCACCATAGTCGAGAATGGGCTGATCATTGATGCAGATAAAAAATTCCGAAGTCCCTGAGTCGGGCTCGCTTCGAGCCATAGACAATGTTCCATGACGATGCTTGAGTCCCGTCTCACTTGTCCTCTCCAACACAATGGAATCAAACGATAAGGCCTCCTCCTTCCTAGCCAATCCCCCTTGGATCACTTCAATTTTCACCGTATTGTGTTCCTGATTATCCATCCTAACAACACGGCAAACACTACCACCCTCAAAATGACCTCCATCGACATACTTTAGGAAGTTCGCGACTGTCACTGGGGCTTCATCAGGAAAGAGCTCGAAACGGATCTATCCCGCCGTAGTCACAAGATTCACATTTATCGGTTCGGCATAGGCAAAGTTTGCTAAGCTCAAAAAAAAGGCCGCGAAGGCAACTTTACTATCGATACGAAAATGGGTCATTTCACAACTACACCGTCTGGAAAACTAAACGGTTTTTGCCAAGACTAGGCAAACTATCTCGTCCGGAAACTCTCCGAATCAACCAGGTCTAGAAGCAAGTCCTTGAAACCTTCCTCAGTCTCAGCATTCGCATCAACAATCTTCCCAATGAGCTTCCGGTCACTGAAGTTCATAGAACGGCCGGTGGCATAGGTGAGGAGCTTTTCAGAAAGGCATTCGGCGAAGGGTGTTATGTCATTCACAAGATAGGTTTTAAGGTCTCTGATATCTCGCAAGATAGTGCCGCCGGGTAAAACACCGTCCGTCTCGACAGGAAGGCCTTTGTTTGACTTGTCTTTGGATTTTCCCGCCAGATTTGGATAGTGGGTTCGCCAACGGCCGATCGGATCGAACGACTCGAAAACAAACCCTATCGGATCGATTTTCTTGTGGCACCCCGCGCAAGAGTCATCTGACATATGGGCCGCAAGCATCTCACGGGGTGTCTCCGCTTTGGAAGTATCAGGGGTTAAAGCGGGAACGGCATCGGGCGGATCCCGAGGCGGATCCCCTAGAATATTCTCTAACATCCATACCCCGCGAACAACCGGTTGGGTATCAACTCCGTTCGCCGTTGCGGTCATGACCCCTGCCATCCCAAGTATTCCTCCGTACCGACCCCCTTTTTCAAACTCCACCCTCTGTAGATCTTTCGGGTCATTGGTTTTACTCATCGTAAGCTCGTATACATGAGTGCCGATCGATTCATTCGTGTAAGTAAAACCAGGATCGATAAAGTCTACTACGGGTCTATTCGAAGCCAACATCTCTGTGAAGAAGAGTTTGGGCTCGGTTATGAGCGATCTCTTTTCTTCATCCCCGTATTTAAACTTCCTTGGCTCTGGGAAAAGTGTTTTGTCGGGAGTAAGTTGATCTAACGCCGCCAAGTCCAACCATTGGTCGAGAAAACTCTCAATAAAAGTATTCGATTCTTTTTTACTCAGCAATCGGATTGCTTGGTCGCGCAACTTCGATGAATCCAAAAGCACTCCACTCCGAGCCAATTTGAAGAGTTCATCATCAGGAGGGCGTGAAGTTAGAAAATAGGACAACCGCGATGCTAAATCAAAAGAATCCAGAGGTCCTGATTCAAAATCTCGGTACAGAAAGTAAGGCGATGTCAAAGCCGTTCGAAAGGCAAAATGCAATCCATCCTCCATTCGGCCCGATGATCCCCGCTCCGCTTCGACCATAGCTGCGTATTCATCGATAACGGACTTTTTAACCGGGCGGCGAAATACTCGGGGAAGAAACTCCTGCAAAAACTCTTCTACAGCAGCCTGATCCGTTTTGCCCTTCAGGGATGCCATCAGTTGACTTGAGCGGTCTTTCCAGTATAGATCGTCCGCACCATCAGCTAACTCAATGGGGCCGAACGCTATTGCTTTGTGGACATCCAGGGCAGGGCCTTCCTCGAAATGCTTGTACTGCAGGACTTCGGTCGTCAGGCGAAGGTTCTTTGTCACGAGCTTGACCAGCTCGTCCAGCGACTCCTCTTCAGGAGGCTCTGGAAGCAGGTCTGATTTCATTAGAGTTTTCAATCGCTCCCAGCCAATGCGACCTCGTTCGACCACCCCATCGGCTTGCTTATAGGCTGCGGCAAGGAGCGGTTCCTCGATAAAGAGCTTTTTCACATGAGTTGGGAGTTTTTCCCTATCCTCGGCCAACAAAGAATTTCCGTACCGTAGCGCAATGGTCTCCCCTTTTTCGAGGAGCACCTCCATCGAATATTCCCTACTGGAGGATTCTAAGATCTCGAATTCACCCAACAACCGAATCGAGTCTATTCGTTGACCAGGAGCTTCAACCGCATCAACCGCATGAACGCTGCATATAATCGAATCCCCTTCAGTAGGATTAAAGGCTGAAAGCTCCAAATTGACGCGATAAATGCCGGTAGTGCTCGCCTCGAATTTACTTGGCCAACTAGCGCTAGCCGATATGGCCTCCGAACTAGAAACCAATCTCATCACATCGTCGATAAGAAGGCCTGATGAGTAGGCATAGGTGAAATCAGCCGCAGTCAAGTTAGACTGGGATGGCTCAATCGGCTTTCGCAATGGGGGAAAAAACTTTTCAGCCAAGTCAGTCGCAACTTCTGAATACGACTGCATCAGCGCACCCGACAAGGGGAGTGCTTCGCTTTGATTATCGAAACCATGAGATTCGCTGTCGATTGGAAAGCTATCTGGAAGTACGTATTCAATATCCAGTAAGGAGTTGATGCTATTGACGTACTCTCTCCGATTGAGTCGCCGGATCACGGTACCACCAATAGGCGAATGCTTAGATAGTGATGCATCTAGCCAGCCGATGAGTCGGGCTCTTTCTTCAGTGGATGGCTGGCGTTTTTTCTTGGGAGGCATCTCACCCGACTTAAGCATTCTGAGGGCACGCTCCCAAATATCGAGCCTCTCCTTTTGCTGCCAGTCGATCGCGAGCTCCTCAAGACTAACCTCTCCTTTTCTTTCGATGTCATCGTGGCAATCGAGGCAGTAGGACCCTAGCAAAGCGTATTCAGTTTTGGGTATCGGCTCGTTCGCATGAGCGATCACTGGAACTAAGAGGATAAAAATCGCCCAATAGATACTGGAAATCTGGTGGTGCTGCTTATCCCTAAGCAGCCGCTTCTTTCGCCTATTCTCCGGCTGCTTAGGGATAAGCAGCCCTACCACTAATTCGATTGCCCGGATCACGCAGTTAACCTGTCTAAACCAAATATTGGTTCATGCTCCGGTTAGCATTGGAAAACTGGTTTTGCTCGATTCCCATCTGCTGGAGCATTGTAATGTATAGATCGCCTAGCAATGGCGCTTCGGAACGATCCCGGTCGATCGCAATATGAGACCCGTGCTTCAAGCTGCCGCCGGCTAAAAACACAGGGAGATTCGCGTTTGAGTGGCGGCTAGCGTCACCCATGCCGGCACCCCAAAGAACAAAGGTTGATTCAAGTAGTGGTGCGCCTTTGGCATCCGTCTTCGTCTTCAGCTGGTCTAGGAAACCCGACAGCAGGCGCATGTGTTCACTCTCAACCTTGATCAAGTCCGCAATAAGCCCAGGATTGTTACCGTGATGCGAGAGAGCATGGTAACCCGCTGAAAGGACCTCGCCATTGATCGTAAACACTTCACCCAATCCTGGCAGGAACATCGTAATCACTCGGGTCGAATCCGTTTCCAGAGCCAATGCCATCAGATCGTACATGAGAGCCTGGTTTTCCAGCATTAAAGTGGGAGCGATAGGATCGAATTTAGGGAGTTGATAATCAACCTGAGGTCTCGGTTCATTCAAGCCCTTCAATTGGCGCTCCATTCGATTTTCGAGATCGCGCACGGATTGGAAATACTCGTCCAGCTTAGCGCGGTCCTTAGCGCTCACCGTATTTTGCAGATGCCTCGCCTCGCCCGTCACTTTGTCTAACGAACTTTTACCGCTCTTAATCAAGTACTCCGTTCGCTCAACATCGTCCGGAAGCCCAAAGAGGGTCTGATAAACGACGCTGGGCCTTTCAATCATCGGCAGTGGGACCCCTTGCCGGTTGTAAACCATCTTCTGACGAAAGCTGCCGCGCCCCGTGCTCAGCTGAAGTGATGCGATACGGCTCTTAGCTCCCAATTGCTCTGCTGCGATCTGGTCAAGCGTGACATCCCCAACATTATTTCCGCAAAGGAAATTATCCCAGTTTTTGTGTCCGTTTCCAGACCGGTGATCCAATCCCGAGAAAAGCGTAAACTCCTCTTTGTGCCTCATCAACGGCTTCAAGAGTGGAGTTACACCAAAATTCGAACCCGTCTCACCTGGAAAAAACGAAGGAGCATGCAGCCCGAGGTTGGCTCCCACACAAACGAGTCTTTTCGCCTTCCCCGAAGCGCCGAGAGTCTTTTGAACCGCAGAGGCTAATGGAACTGACTCCAGAGCCGGAAGGGCGAGGGTCATTCCAACCGCTCTTAAAAAATGACGTCTAGAAAGGTTGAGCTTCATGGGGGGTTGAGACTTTTGAGATTACCACTATTTTCTCTAAAAACCTAAACTCTGGACTCAAATCGATTCAACCCAATTCCAATTGGACACTGTTATTCCTAAATCAATCACGGCTCACGCTCCAATCAGTGAGCTAACAGAGGCTAGAACTTTCCGATTTCCACCTTCTGGCCACGAACCGCATACAGGTGACTGAAAAAACCGTTTTCCCAGGTCTCCTCGATCGATAGCCTGCCATGGAGCGTAATGGGTACATTGTCCACCGCCAGAGCACCAGGGCCAGACATCTTGACATAGATGAACTCATTATAAGAAGGCATAACTCCATAGCAGCAGGCCATAGTATTGGCGACCAAGAGAAACTCCTGCACGACCTGGCCGTCAGACTTGATCGGCATCATGTAGCCGGTTATCGAAATACTCTTCTTATCGAGCTTATACACCTCCTCCGGGAGGAAGCTCATGAGATAGGCCTTATCCCCTCGAACCACTTTGTCTCCCAATTCGGGTACCTCTGGCTGGTATTCAAACGCACTCAGATCAGCCAGGCTCAAGGTAAGATCCTCAGCGAAAGCGAGGGGAGTGATGATCCCGCAAACCGAAAGTGCCAAAACAGTAAAAAATCCTCTTTTCATAACAACCGTAGATTCAACGACCTCAAGACTCTAGTGAAGTTTCCTGAAAACTCAATGCTTCCCTTCCGGGAAGTTAAACTCCACTTGGGAAAACGGCTGGCGGAACACGACGATTTCATCGATTAGGACAGGAAAACGACTCTCGCCGCTTAAGCCCTCCACTTTTGCCGTGAACTGAGCGGTATCCCCTACGGTTTCTCCTGTGGCTGAATTAGCTGTTGCCTTAAAAACGGCCTCTTTGCCGTCCATCGTCACTTCGATCGCCTCTTGCTCGATCCGCACAAATCGCTCCGCTCCGCCATCAAGGATGTAGAAGATCCACTCTCCCGGTCGCTCACCAGGGACCAGCTCAAGTTGAGCGATGTGGTTTCCCAGCATGACCAAGCTACCCCCATGAGGAGCCGCGTGGTAGTGACCGCCACTTGAGTCTTCACTCGGTTCGCTCGGCTGGGAACATCCTGTCCCTAGTAGCAATGATCCTAGTAGGGCAAACAATACCCCCACATTCTTGATAGCTTTTTTGTTATTCATGATAGATTCTTAGACACATCTGTGCGATAAGCTTTTAGAGACGGCAGCAAACCCGAAAGAACCCCGATACCCAGCATTCCCAAAGGAGCCCAAATCATAGCCGCGTTGCCAGTAAAAGGATTCAACAAAACTCCAGTTTCCCGTTGTACGACTTCACCAATTGCGAATCCAAGAACCGAATACAACACAAATCCGGCCACCACCCCTGCCAAGGTCATTCCAACCGCTTCGAGTAGTGATATGGTAAATACCGTAAAACGCTTCGCACCCAATGCTCTTAGCACGGCGATGTCTCGCTTGCGCTCGTTCATCGTATTATAGAGAATTGCGAGGATGGAGCCTCCAGCGATAATCGCAACGAGTACGGCTACAGCTTGTAGGATCTTGTCGAACCAACTGATCTTGTCGAAAAATTGAACGATGGTGCGATTTGCCGGCCATGCCAGAGTCAAGCGATTGCCTTGCTTGTTGTAGAGCATGTCCAACTGGAAGCCCGCCATATTCGCACCTTGCTTGAACTTCAGTAAAGCCGCGCTTATGTCGGTAGCTGCCTTAGGGTCGTGGCCACTCATCGTCTGGATTCCACTAATCGGTATCCAAATAACTTTGTCTGCTGGGGTACCGGTCGGCTTGAGAATTCCGGTCACGGTATAGATCTCCTCGTGTTTCGCACTCTCATTGTAGATCAACCCGTGATAAGGATGAAAGGTATCCCCCACTTCCATCCCCAGTCTGCGGGCTACCAAATTGCCGACAACCGCATTCATCGACTTTTCTTCAAAGAGCGTTCCCCCTTCCTCTACCTCGAAATTACGGTCCTCGGCATAGCTGTGTTTTGACAGGTAGTCAGAAACGGTACCCACTAGGCGATATCCACGATAGTTATCACCTACTGCGATAGGATAGGCTGCTTCGATCGCGGGATATTTAGTCACCTGCTCAAAGTCCTCCCACTTCATCAAGCCCGGTGATTCGTCGAGGTGGTAGAGGGCGTTCAGCACAATTTGCAGTTTCGAGCCGCGTGGACCCAGCACCGCATCAAAACCGCCATTCGCCCCTGCAAAGGATTGTTCCGCCTCTTTCTTAAATGCCCAAACCAGCATCAGCAAACTGCATGCCAGCGCGACCGCCAGAATAGTGATGATGCTGGAAACTCGGCGCTCCCGCACGTCCCTAAATGCCATCGCAACCGGACTCATTCAATACCTCCCCCTTTGCTGCTCAAACAGGCGGCTTGGTTCAATTCCGCCAAATCAATGACTCGCCCGAATTTCGATGCCAATTGAGGATCGTGGCTGACGAAAAGAAGGGCCGCACCATTTTCCCGGCAAAGTGATTGAATGAGTTCCAGAGCTATTGCGGCATTGGTCGGGTCCAAATTCCCTGTCGGCTCGTCCGCTAAGACTAGTTTCGGCCGATTCGCCAAGGCACGCGCAATCGCGACTCGTTGCTTCTGGCCCTGCGAAAGCTGATCGGGGCGGTAATTCTGCCGATTTGCAAGACCGACACGGGCAAGGAGCTGGAGGGCATACTCACGATCCGCACCCGCTCCAAAACTCATGCCCAACTCTACATTTTCCAGGCAGGAGTACCCATTGAGTAGATTGAAGTTCTGAAATACATAGCCCAGTGAACGCGCCCGATGGGTATCTCGGGCAGACTCAGAGAGGGAACTAACATTTTCGCCGCTCAAAAGGATCTCTCCCGAATCCGCAACCACGATTCCTGCGATCAGATTCAACAAGGTAGACTTTCCCGAGCCACTCTCCCCCTGAAGCAATACCTGCTCTCCCGGTTGCAGTTCAAACGCTGTGACGTTTACAACGTCGACAAGGCCTCCCCATTCAGAAGGGTAACCTTTAACTAGATCGCGTATCGAGAGCAGGGCCATTTCCTAACAAGAACGAACAAACTAACCCTTTCCCGGTCGATTTCAAGTCTGTACGGGCTTGCGGATATAACTCTTTTCTTCAATCTCGAATCAATACCACGACGGCTGGTCAATTCCCATCCCATGAAAGAATCCGATAGCAACACTGTACCCACTGCCGATCAGAAGTGCCAACGTTGCGGTGCCCAGACCGAGAACCATCCGAATTTCGCTAGAATCTGTGATGAGTGCTACAGCATCTATGGGTCTTGTTGCAATGAATGGGAAGACCCGGACAGCTCCAACGACTAGCTACGCAACCAAGATTGCTCGCCAAACGTTAATTTTCCAAACAGCCATGAGCCGAAAAACGAAATCTACCCTCCGCTCATTCGTTATCATAGCCATCATTGCCCTCGCAGTCTACTTTCTAAATGCAGAATACCAATCCCATCTAGAGCAAAAAGCGATCGATACGACCGGTCTTGAAGTCCTCGCCTTCCAGCATGCACTCGTCGAATCCAGTAAAACAGGGAAGCCCGTACTGGCCGACCTTTCGGCTCTCTGGTGTCCCTCTTCTCGCCGGCTCTATGCGGAAGTCCTCACCAATGAGATGGTAAAGTCGAAGACCGAAAGTGACTATGTTTTCGCTCGAATCGAATATGAAAGCGATGGGGGTGCTGAATTCATGGAAAAGTACCAATTTTCCTAATTTCCCAGCCTCCTCCTACTAGACGGCCAAGTAAACAAGCTCAAGAATCTGCCCCGCATCTTCTCCCCGAAGAATTCTTGGCGGCCCTTTAAACGTTTGTCCAATTACCCGCAGGCCGCGAGGAACCCATAATAAGTTTAACTCTTATCGCATTCTTCACATTTGAGGGATCACAATCACGCGATGGTTCGACAATTAACCAAAAATGACATTCACTGCCGATATGATATTGCGGAGACCTTATCTAACATCATGCGACGCTTTACAAAAAGACTGATCTCCACCCTTCTCATTGGGTCTATTCCGTTGTCGGCAGATTTCGAACCTTTTCCACCGACTCCAGAAGGGCAGCCGTATTCCAACGAAGTCGCTTTTCAGGCGCTTTCAAATTACGCGGACCTCGCTTGGGAGATGTATTCCGATTCTGTTAGGGAGGTGATTCGCTTCAACATGGCAGTCTACGCTTTTCGCAAGGACCCTGGTATTGATACATTTGAAAATGCGAAACGACTTTGGGTCGAAGCACGCAAAACCTATGGCCGTACCGAAGCATTCCGTTTTTCGGATACACCAATCGACGAACTGGAGCTTGAGATACTTATAAATGCTTGGCCTGTCGACGAGTCTTATATCGACTATACCCGAGAGGATCCAAATTCCGGGATTGTCAACCAACCCGACAATTATCCGAAAATCAACAGCGTGGTGCTTCCCAGATTGAACGAAAAAGGAGGTGAGGCAAATGTATCTACCGGATGGCATGTCATCGAGTTTCTTCTTTGGGGTCAGGATTTTAATGAGGCCGGTCCGGGTACACGCTCATGGACTGACTACACTACAGGCAATAACGCAGATCGCCGTATGAAATATTTGGTTACAGCTACTGAAATCCTTCGCAGCCATCTAGTCCTTATTTCGGACGAGTGGAGCCCCTTCAACTATGATGGGCATCCTGGGGAATTCTTCTTGAGGCGCCCCTCTCGAATCATTCGAACTGCTATGCGAGGTATCGCGTCTCTCGCAGGAAGGGAAATCGCGAGTGAACGCCTAGCGGCTGCACAACGCAGCCGATCCCAGGAAGATGAGCATTCCTGCTTTAGTGACACCACTCACAACGATCTGGTCGCAAACATGGAAGGGCTGGAATCTGTACTATTTGGCAAATACACAAGTTCCTCGGGGAAAGTGACCATAGCCGAGAAGGGAGTCATAGATATCATCGCTTCTGCTGACACTAATCTTGCGGAGACAATCAAATCCCAATTTTACACTGCAAAAGAATACATTGAAACCATACCTGCACCCTTCGATCAGGCGATCATCGCCCCCGAAGCTAGCCAAGATTATCAATCCATTCGAAAAGCCGTCGAGGCGCTCTGGGAATTCGTCTACTCAATGTCAGATGCCGAGGAGGTCATGGGTCTCGATGTAAGGATTCGATGAGAGCTGATTCAATGCGTTGCCTAATAGCTGCGACACTTATCACGATACTGGTACATGCGGACTACCGACTGCCTGGGGGCGCCACAACTGTATTCGAAACATCTCGCGAAGCATTCACGCAACCCCTAGAAAATTTGGCCCCTAGGTCCTTGGCAAAGTTCTTTTCCGGTGATACTTTGTTCAATACGAATTGGGTAAACGCTTCGTCCGTCGTGACGAGTCGAGATGGACTCGGCCCGCTTTTCAATATGCGATCTTGTTCAGCCTGCCACTTTAAAGATGGAAGAGGGAGCCCTCCCGCCGCCGGAGAAATTCCGAATGGGCTATTAGTCAGAATCAGCGCCACCGGAGACCAAGCTAATGGAGCCCCCTTCCCTCATCCCGTTTACGGAAATCAACTAAGTGTCCGCTCTCTTCCAGGCACTAAACCTGAGGCAGAGGTTCTGGTTTCATACAAAGAGATTGTCGGCAGCTACCCAGATGGAAGTAAATTTCGTATCCAAAAACCAAACTACTCCTTTAAAGAGCCCGGATATGGACCGCTGGATGATTTTCACTATTCTCCCCGTGTCGCGCCGAGTGTTTTTGGATTAGGGCTACTCGGCTCGATTCCCGATGAAATTCTACTAAGACAATCCGATCCAAACGACGCCGACAACGATGGAATCTCAGGTCGGCCCAACTGGGTTTGGAGCGCTAGTCAAACCGCCAAATCACTTGGAAAGTTTGGTTGGAAAGCGAACAAAGCGAACTTACTAGACCAAACTGCCGCCGCCTTCCAAGGCGACATCGGTATCACCTCCGATCTCTTTCCTTCGGAGAACCACACGGATCAGCAGACTGAACTCGCAGATTCACCAAGCGGAGGAAACCCTGAGATAGACGAACTAGATTTAGAGGACGTTGTTTTCTACCTTCAGTCACTAGCTCCTCCAGCAAGTCGTTTCGAAACCGAAGCCGATTACAAGAAGGGGTATGAGCTTTTTACAGAGACTAAATGTACAAGCTGCCACACACCCGAGTTTAAGACAGCGAAACAAGCCCTCATACCCGCGCTGTCCGGACTAACCATTCATCCCTATACGGATCTTCTTCTCCATGATATGGGAAACGGTTTGGCAGACAACCGTCCCGATTTTGAGGCAACAGGAAACGAATGGCGAACACCTCCCTTATGGGGCATCGGACTGATACCCAAGGTAAATGGCCACACAAGATTGCTTCACGACGGGCGTGCGAGAAATATTGAAGAAGCAATCCTTTGGCATGGAGGTGAGGGCGAGGAAAGCAAGCAGCTCTTTACGTTACTGAATGAACAAGCTCGAGCTGATTTGATTCAATTTGTTGAATCGTTGTAAATAAAACTTAAGTACGCTTAAACCAGCAAGGCTAATTGGATGGTCGCATCCCAAAATAGGTCAGCCATTAGAGCCTCCCCTGTCGTCCAACAATTTCTTTAACTTATCGATATCCGATTCCGACAACTCCGCATTCTCAATGAAATGGAGCATCATAGGGGCAACCTGACCTCGGAAGACTTTGGAAAGGAATTGGCTCCCTTCAAAACGCCTACATTCCTTCTCCGTGTGAAAGGTGCGGTACACATTGGCTCGACCGACTCGTTTGGAAGTAATGACCCCCTTTGCTTCGAGTCGAACGAGAAAAGTGTTCACGGTTTTCTGTTTCCATTGGTCGTGTGGCAATCGGGCAAGTACCTCAACCGCTGTCATCGGCTCATGATCCCAGAGGGCTTTCATCACTTCCCATTCGGAGTCTGATATTCTTGGGGCGTCGGGCATAAAAAACGAAGGAAAACCAGAATTGACTACGGTTGTAATCAATTTTCAAGTGTGAACGCGAAGATGCCTGGAGCCGCTGCCCAAAGGCTAACTCGACCTTTACGAAAAACCTAGCCCTTAAGCTCGTTAACTAGCTCCGAAATCGTCGCTTTCGCATCCCCGTAAATCATACGGGAATTATCCATGACAAAGAGTTTGTTAACCAAACCGGAAAAGCCTTTTCCCTGTCCACGCTTTAAAATAAAGACGGTTTTAGCGTTGTGGGCCTCAATGATGGGCATCCCATAAATCGGACTCGACTCATCCTGAGAGGCGGCAGGATTAACGACGTCATTTGCTCCAATGACAACCGCAACATCAACTGTGGGCATAACCGGGTTGATGTTGTCCATCTCCACCAATTGATCATAGGAAACATCCGCTTCCGCAAGAAGTACATTCATGTGACCCGGCATGCGACCTGCCACCGGATGGATGGCAAAATTCACCTCTGCTCCATTTTTTTCCAATAGCTCCCCAAGTTCTTTGACAACATGCTGAGCTTGAGCAACCGCCATTCCGTATCCAGGAATAAAGACAACAGAGCTCGCTGCCTCTAGAACGTAGTAGGCGTCTTGGACACTAATTGATTTCGGTTCACGATCATCGCCATCCCCTTCGGATTGGCTGGTCGCCCCAAAACCGCTGAAGAGTACATGCCCCAGTGAGCGATTCATCGCCTTGCACATTATCGCGGTTAAAATCAATCCGCTCGCTCCTACAAGGCAACCTGCCACAATCAGTACGTTGTTTGCTATAACAAATCCCGCCGCTGATGCCGCTAGTCCCGAACAACTATTTAGTAGCGAGATAACCACCGGCATGTCTCCACCGCCAATTGGCATGACACCCATTACCCCAAAGATCAGAGCAAGCACCACTCCGGATAAGAAAAGCTTGTTCGCTGTGTCCAGATCACCGTTCCAAGCGAATAAAACACCCACAACAAGTATGGCTATCAGCATCAGTGCATTAATTCCTTTTTGCCCCGGAAATACTTTGGCTTGCCCAGACAACCTTCCAGAAAGCTTGCCATAAGCGTACAGGCTTCCCGTAAATGTAATCCCCCCGATGAGCATGGCCAGGTAGATAACAAATGAGCTGAAATATGAAGAAGTCCCCATCTCGATACTATAGGCCTGCCACCCGATCCCCCGGACCTTCTCCAGTTCAGCCCATGCCACGAGTAGACTAGCGAGTCCCCCAAAGCCATTGAACAATGCGACAAGCTCGGGCATCGAGGTCATTTTTACTACCCGAGCTGAAATACCTCCGATGAGAGTCCCCACAATGAGCCCAGCGACGATCCACTCGTAACTCATCCCCTTGTTCAGCAAAGTCACCACAATGGCGATTAGCATGCCAATACCGGAGATCATGTTCCCGCGTCGTGCCGTTTCCGCAGACCCCAGCATCTTAATACCAAAGACGAACAGAGTCGCGGCAATTACGTAGGCCAAGTTTATAATACTATCAAAACTCATGGCTTACTTGTCCTTCTTTTTAAACATTTGAAGCATTCGGTCCGTCACCATATACCCACCAACCACATTCACGGCTGCAAACACAAGGGCCAGAAAGCCTAAAACCATTCCGAGTGTTCCTGTTTCATTTACCCCGGTTGCTACTAATGCTCCCACAATTGTGATTCCTGAAATCGCGTTCGAGCCCGACATTAGCGGCGTGTGGAGCTGGGACGGCACTTTTGAAATCAGCTCAAGCCCTAGAAAGGCGGCGAGCACGAAAATGAAAAATAACAATACGAGGTCCATTGGCAAAAATTAATATGTAGATCGTGAGATGGGTCGTCGGATTTTCCTACTTAAAACGTTCATGAACAATCGAGCCTCCATCAGTGATGACGCAACCCCCGAGAATTTCATCCTCTAGATCCTGGTTTATCTTTTTTAATTCTTCGTTCCAAAAGTGTTCGATGAAATTGAAAATGTTGGCGGAGTACATTTGACTGGCATGCACGGCAACTCGATCTTCCAGCGCCCCAATTCCGATGATCCTCGGGCCATCTTTTATCTGAACTTCCTCATCGAGCTTCGATCCCGCGACATTCCCTCCTGACTCAACGGCAAGATCCACAATCACGGACCCGAATTTCATCCTGCTGACCATTGCTTCAGTGACTATCTTCGGGGCCAGGCGGCCAAACAGCTTGGCAGTTGTGATAACGATATCCGACTGCGCGCAAATCTTTGCCATACCTTCTTGTTGCATCTTGATCTGATCCGGCGTTAGCTCCTTAGCATATCCCTGATCAGTCTGACCGGTATCACCCAGATCGATCTTGACGAACTTGGCCCCCAAAGACCTTACCTGCTCTTCGACTACTGGTCTCGTATCAAATGCCTCAACACGGGCTCCCAGTCGCTTTGCAGTCGCAATCGCCTGCAGACCCGCTACGCCCACACCGATAACAAATACCCTGGATGGTGAAATAGTTCCAGCCGGTGTCATCATCATCGGCAAAATTCGATTGAGCCGCTCCGATGCTTTTACTACCGCAAAATAGCCCGCCAAGTTCGCCTGAGAACTGAGCGCGTCCATCTTCTGGGCGAGGGTCGTTCTCGGGATCATTTCCATGCTAACCGCCGTCACTCCCGCACCAGCGAAAGCGTTAATAAGATCCCTTTCATTGAAGGGATCCAGAAAGCTGATATGCATAGCGCCTGATTTCAAAAAGGGTACTTCCTCAACCGGCGGCTTTCTCACTCTCGCAACCAGATCGGCCTGGGTTAACTCCTCTTTGCGGTCTTCGACGATTTCCGCTCCAGCCTTTTCATAGTCCTTATCCAAAAAATAGCTATTTAGTCCAGCGCCCCTCTCAATTGAGACAGAGATACCCATAGCGGTAAGCTTCTGAACCGATTCTGGAACAAGGGCTACTCGAGTTTCTGACGATAACGATTCACTAGGGATGAATACGCGCATGCCAACAAATCCTAGTGAACCAAAATCCAAAATCAATAAACATTAACGACTTACCGCCTTTTCCCCCAATTTATTTCCGAAGATACCGATTCTAGGGATTCGTTCCTCTTAGCAGAGCTGGGCAACTAAGAGCATCCGCAAAATGCGGCGGGAAGAATGCTAGTCTTTGCCGAGGGCTTCGTTTACGAACTCAACCGTCAAAGCGTCCAATTCTTTGGGAAGATCATCTACAAAGACCTTAACAAAGTTTGCTTTTCGGCCGCCGTAACTCCTGTCGAACTTATTGTGCCTCACGATTGCCTTCTTCTCCCAAGTGATTTTCTCGCCCTCCTCGTACCTTTTTTTTCAAAAATGTGCAGATGAGCTACCGGCTTTACCAGTCTCTCTGCAGAGGCTTCCAGCCGGCAGGTATAGAGCCATGACCCACCTACCTTCTGGAGCCATTTCGGATTCTTGATGAAAACCTGCGTTCCATCGACATAATTAACATACGAGTGGCCCTCTGCGTTAGCCGTCACAGAATAAAGGGGAGGGCAGCCAGCAGGAAAAAAGGCCGTATGCGCTTCATGGCGATCATACAATCCGTCTCACTATTTAAAACGACCCGCAATCGCTTTTTATTACCACTATTGTTTACCTAGGGTCCTTTAGGCAATTACCGCAAGTCGGCGGATGATGCGGTTTCGGATCTAGGCAGCCTGCATGTTTTTCCTCAGATTCCGGAATAACCGGTCCCTTCTAGCCCGAGCGATCTCCAGCGATCGAGTCCTCAGACTCTTGCGCACGCGTTCGGAAGTGACCGCCGTAGGATAAACCGTGTAGTGCAGCCACCAAACGCCGTTGTTGTTCCATAGATGGTGATTCGGGTTATCTCGAGTCAACCGCAACGGTAGTCCATATATCTTATCCATTGATGCAATTTGCTTTAATTTTAGCTATGCACCCAGAGCCGTCTAAGATATCCGAATTCGATCAATCGAATGTATCAAATAGGTTTTTTCATCAAAAAAAGCTATTTCGCTTGTTTTAGATGCCCATCCGACGCTGAGGCGTCGAATCCACCGTAGATCCCATAGAACTCGGTTGGCAGGTAACGGAAAATCCGCGACCACTCCTGATGCTTTTTAAGAACGAAACCGCAGTATGCTCCTTATTAGCTGCTCATGGGAAGCTTTTTTAGTGTCATAGTACTGCATACTAATCGAACGACAGGCCCGATTCTCAAATTCTTCACGGCATCACGGTGTCGGGCTAAGTGACTCGCTCGTAAGAGATGTCTACCTGGAGGTCTGAAGCAATCGACTCAAGTTTGTGCCGAAGCACAAACGTATCGCAGGATTCAGGAATGCAGACTCTCGCTTTCGCTTCGAACAAGCGCTCTCCCGACATGGGGGCACTAAAGCACTGAGTAGATAGCTCCTCGACATTTACACCGCTAACAGTGAACGCATTCGCAATATGCTTCACAATCCCGGGACGATCCTGACCCACAATCTCAATGCTTGCCACCTCCATACAATGAGATTCCGAATCGGTCACACTCCCGTGGATAACGATCTCAAGCCCATGCTCTGCCAGCTCTTTTAGAGCCTTTTCGAGGTCCTCGCTCCTTGCGCCTTCGATCTCGACCTGAAGCAAACCCGCAAATTGCCCTCCTAGATGACACATGCGGCTTTCGAGCCAGTTCCCACCGTGATCAGCGACTAGCGACGCCACAGAATCCACTAGCCCGGGCTTATCAGGACCGATTACCGTCATCACAAGAGGGGTATTCATAAGGGGACAAAATCTGCTCAATCTAAGGCGAGTGGCAAGTATCAACACAAACGGACCGCAGCTAAAAAGCTACGATCCACACTGTTGCTTGGAGACCCTAAATTCTTGATTAGTGAAAATCTTTTAAGATGTTTTTTTGCCCGAAAACCGACGTCCTACTACAAAGAAAGCGAAAATAGTGGCGATTCCAAAAAATCCTAGTGGGGAATCAGGAACCGTGTAGAGAGGGTTCAAGCGAAGGTTACCCACAGTTAAAACGTACCTGCTCGCATCTTGATTTTGTGTAGTCGTTTTTATGCTAAACAGATGTGTTCCTTGTTCTAGGAGCCGAGATATGGTTCCGGATGATATTCCCATTCCTATTCCATCATGGAACGTAGATTTTACTCCATCTAGCATATAGAAGGAGGATTCCTCCGTGTCCGACTGGTCATTTACAGACCACTCAAACAACAGCTCCGTTTGTCCGTTGATAACCAAGCCATAGTCATCGTTAACACCATGGATAGCGCTTATCGATGTATTGTACGCCTGATCTGTTCTGTCGAATCGCAGTGCTCCATTACTCAAATCCGATACGTATGCGACGGACCCGTAGTCTACCGTAAATTGGACTCCTCCGAGTTCAGCAGACTCGCCGTATCCGACCGTGTCACCAATCGTAATTGCATGCGACGTAGCCACTAGAGCCGCAATGGCTGCCATCTTCGCGACTGTTGTAATGAGAGTTTTAGTTTTCATCTAGGGTCTGGGTTGACATTCCAATCTCCAAACATCCTAACCAAATCTAAATAAACTGTCTATAGGGCTGCAACACTTTAGGAGCATAGTGGGAACTACTAGGTAAAAGAACTCATGATTAATTTACCTTTTAGAACAGATATTTCAGTTTCCCAAAGAGAGCGCTTTTTAGTCACGCTCATTCGAATTCCCTATCCATTTAGTTTCCTTCCTTAACTGCCAGCCACAGGAGCCGTATCTTTAAGGGAACGACTTCTTTCGTGGACGCACTAAAAAACCAAGCCAAGCCATCCGCATGGAGCAGCGTTCACCGGCTATTTTCGCTCGGTGGATTTCGCTCTCCATCCCATCGGACCCAGATTCTTCCCTTTTTTGATCGGACAAACGGAAGATTCGTAGAGATTGGCGCCAGTGATGGAATCAAAAATAGCTTTACCCTCTACCTGGAAAAAGCGTTGGGGTGGAAAGGTCTGTTGATTGAGCCTTGGCCACACCTCTTTCACAAATGCCGAAAGACGCGCAAGCAAAGCCAAGTCCTGAATGTAGCCGTCGTCGACCAATGGCTGAAAGACTCGTTTATCGAGGTCCGAGGAACACCGCCCAAAGGATCGATTAAGAGAACGATCCGCAAAGAATCAACTGAACGGCTTGCGGGCAAGCCTCTCGAAGCCCCTTTCAAACGACCCAAGCAAGAGAAGGTTTCCTACGTGACGACCGACATTGCTCAAAACATCCTGAAACGAGCTGAGTTCGAGTCAGAATTCGACCTCCTGGTTCTGAATCTCCAAGGGTACGAGAACAACGCGCTGGAGGGGCTCGATTTCAACACCTATCGCCCATCCTTTGTTTTAGCAAAAGTCGGCAACAATACACGATCCCTTTCAAATATGCCCACGTCCTACGAACTTGTCGCATCCTCAACGCACGATGAGCGCTCCATACTCCGGCTCTTCCGCGATTCAAAATTCGGCAAAAACTAAAACACCCGTTTTTAGCTCCCTGACATCTCAGTTCCTAGATCTCCAACGCATCTCTCGAGATTTTCACGACCACTTTCTTCACGATCTTAGCTTCAGGACCCGTATTTAACTGAGGCATGTGGCCGTCTTGAGGAAGCAAACACACGAACGTCCCTGGAAATACGCTCAATTGCAGGTCGGCCGGGGCTGTATATTGGAAAAACTGTACATCTCTTTCCGCACAATAGGGATCCTTAAGATCGAGTGTGTGTAAGGGATAGCAGGCGATGCGTTCGCTTTCCACTAACGTCATCTGAATGTCCACATACTTTCGATGAGCTTCCAAAACGGCTTCTGGATCCGTTTGATTCCTAGTCTGATAGCTCATAACCCTTGCAAACATCGTTTCTCCATCAATGGGAAACTCGCCGTCTTCAGATTCCGCGTCCAAAGTTTCAAGGAAAGCAAACGCCTTCTCCCAGGCAGGTCCAAAGGCGTAATTTTTCCAATTCTTAATATGGTCAACTATCATCTTTCTTGCTCAGATTCTGGTCTGCGATTGCCGCTTTCAATGATTTCCAACGGTCTAAACGAGCCACAATTTCTGATTCCGCTCCAACGCGCTTCGCTCGATAAAAGCAGAGAGGCTCAATCATATAGTCTTGTCCAGTCACATTTTCGGGAACGCTATGACTGTATTCATAATCTCTAGAATGGCCCAATTGCTTGGACGCCGTGCCACCACTGTCCTTAAGCCAGATTGGCACTTCCTGAATGGGCCTATCAGCGATCGCGGCCTTTACTTCCCCAAGCGCAACATAAGAGGAATTGCTTTTGGGTGCTGTCGCCATGTAGACAACGCAATGCGCGAGATTAATTTCACATTGAGGCAGACCGACGAATTCACAGGCCTGCTGTGTTGCAGTTGCTAGCGACAGGGCACTCGAATCCGCCAGCCCGACATCCTCAGACGCAAAAATGATGAGGCGTCGCCCAATAAACCGAGGGTCTTCTCCTCCCGCTAGCATCTTTGCCAGCCAGTATAAGGCAGCATCCGGGGATCCCCCTCGCATGCTTTTTATAAAAGCGGATATCGTGTCGTAGTGCTCGTCTTCGTCAGAATCGTATCGGATCTGTCTTTCACTCGCGAATACCGATATCGCATCCGCCGAAATTTCCTCCCCAATTTCAAGGCCCAACGCAACCACCTCTAGCGCATTGAGTCCCCGACGCAAATCCCCATCGCTCAATTTCGCTAGACCCACGAGGGTGTTTCTAGAAGCCCTGTGCTTTCGCTGCCGCAACCCTCGGTCTTCATCCTCTAGAGCACGAATCATGGATTGAACGATGTTTTCTACCGAGTGTGGTTCGAGTCGGAATAGGTGTGATCGGCTCAGCAACGGAGCGTTCACATAAAACCCTGGATTGTGGGTAGTCGCTCCGATAAGTCGGATCGTACCAGACTCTACGTCGGGCAACAGCAGATCCTGTTGCGATTTATTGAATCGGTGAATTTCATCAATGAATAAAACGGTATCCTTTTTTTCTATACGTCGAGCTGCATTTAATATTTGCCGTAGTTCTGCAACGTTCGACATGACCGCATTGATTCTGACAAACCGGCTTTCCGTTTCGTTGGCGATGGCTTCTGCCAAGCTTGTTTTACCGCAACCCGGGGGACCGTAGAACAAAAGGCTTCCGAATGAATTCGACTCCACCAATTTCGGCAACAATTTGCCCTTTCCGAGAACGTGATCCTGTCCAATCACTTCCGATAGGGAGCGAGGGCGCATTCGTGCAGCAAGTGGTTTAGACGCGGAACTACCATCGTCCGACCCTTCCCGACTTGAAATCATTTCCAAGTCCGCTTCACCCGAAAAAAGCTCATCTTGAGGCGCCATTCTCAACCACACTAAAAGGAAGCATTGATCCTCTGCAAGCATCCCTATACAAATCCCTACAATGGAATCAAAGGCATCTTCTCAATCGGCCGCGGTTGCCCTAAAAATAGCAGGGTCGGATTCTGGTGCCAATGCCGGTATTCAAGCCGACCTTAAAGCCTTTTCCGCGAATGGAGCCTTCAGTGCTGCAGTAATAACACGTGTCACCACTCAAAATTCAGGCGGTGTTGCATCGATTCACCCGGCACTGCCTGAGTCGATCTCAAAAACTCTTAACTACACGCGAAATGCGATAGTGTATTCGACGACCATAAATGGACAGCCATTCATCAACCACTTTCCATGATGATTAAGAAATGAATCCAGCTCGCTTACCCCTACTTTGGTTTCTGATTCCACTGATTGCTGGAATCGTAGTGGGACGTATTTTTCCAACTAAACTCTCCCTTCTCTTTTACACGATTAGCTTAGCGTTCTGTTTTGGATCTTACTTTCTACGCAAAACCGCATGGCCGCTACTTATCTCGATCAGCCTTTTTCTAGCAGGAAGCGGATACGTAGCAGACGTTACCCAAAATAACACAATCCATTCCGACCTTCCCGTTCGAGAAGCAAAAGTAACCTTCAAGATAGATCGACTCTTCCAATCTGCCTTCAACCAATTAAGCGGCTTGGGCGAAATAGTAACCACCGATACGCACCTTCCTGAACTTGAGGGAGCCAAGGTCTATTTCTCTCTTAATATTCCCGATGAACTAAACCTGAAATCAGATCCTAGGATTGGCTCACATATTCAAGCTATCGGCATTTTCGCCCCTTTAGAGTCAAATGTTTCACAAAACGGATTTCAATCGTACCTGAAAAATTCAGGAATCTCGGGCATCTTTAACCGGGGGAGGCTTCTTTCGATCTCAAAAACACCGAGCTCTTGGAGGAACTGGTTGAACAATCTTCTCTCCTCCGCCAATTCCACCCTAACCCATCAGATTGAAGCAGCTTCACCTGCCGCCCGATCTTATCGGGCCATGCTTCTCGGGCTAAAAAGCGAACTTAGCGAAAAACAGAAGACCATCTTTCTTCAAAGCGGCGCTCTGCATCTATTCGCAATAAGCGGACTTCACATCGGAGTTATCGCAGCATGCGGTCATGCTCTCTTTCTTTTCTTTAGAATACCCAGATCTTGGATTCCACTACCTAATTTGCTCCTAATCACGGTTTTCGTTTTTATGACAGGTGGGGCTCCCTCTGCTTTGAGAGCGTTGCTCATGATTGCCTGCTTTTATTTATGCCAATTCAGCAATCGGCAATCGGCTTCAATCAATGCTCTCGTCCTATCAGCCACAATTTGCCTTATAATGAATCCTCTCCAGCTCTTCCAGGCGGGATTTCAGATGTCGTACATAACCGTCGCCTCCATTCTGTTGTTTGGCGTGCCTATCGGGAAACACCTTTGCGATCGCTGGAAACCGTTTGAGGGAATCCCAAAAGATCTTTGGTCTTTGCGGCAAAAGGCAACCAACGCAATCGGGCGATTTACGATAAGCAGTTTTGCCATTAGCCTAGCAGCTTTTTTGTCATCAAGTGCATTAAGTATAATATATTTCAATACACTTTCTACTATTGGAATCCTTTTAAATCTCACACTCCTTCCGCTCGCCTCCTTAGCAATAATATCCGGATTTCTTTCTCTCGCATTTTCTATAATTGGAATGAGTCCCATTGTCAGTTTGTTCAACCATGCTGCCATACTCATTCTCTCTCTTATGCATGGCATCCTACAAGGATTCAGTCAAATGATCGGAACCCACCTCACGTTCGAAAGTCCACCCCTACTTCCCCTTTTTAGCCTTCTCTCTATTCTGCTGATCGGTCTGCTCTTTGGCTACAGTCGGCTCTGGAAGTTCAAATTGAGGTGGCTACTGCTGTTCCCATTAGCCTACACAGGAGCCTGTATCTTTACCGCATCCGTCGCCTAGTTGCATCGAGTTGTATTGCCATTCCATTCCAAGGTGGCCATGCTTACGAATAAAGAATGAAATCAGCATACGAACTCGCAATGGAACGCTTGCAGGAATCAGATCCTGACAAACAACAAGTAACCGATGAAATGAGAAAAGCACTTGCTGCCGTTGACGAGAAGTTTGACGCAAAGGTAGCCGAACGAAAGATTTTTCTTACTCAAAAACTAGCGACTGCTACGGCAAATCAGGATCTGCAGGAGGTCGAGCTGATTCAAAAACAGATTTCGAACGAAAAGGCGCGCCTTGAGGAAGAGCGAGAAACCGCCAAAGATAAAATCCGCAACGTAGGCTAAAGAACTTTCCAACCGTCCAACCTATTCAGTATCAGAGCCCGCCTGCTGGACCTTGAATCCTTCTCTCTGGCTTCTTTTGACTTTTGCGTCACGGTTAATATCCCGCTGTTCCAAGCCGGCCTTCGATTTCGTTATCTTTACCTGAGCGGCGACCCTTTTCGAAAGCTCAACGGTTAGGGCTTCGCGATAGGCTTTTTCAAACTCGTCGGAAGACGTGATCAACTGGTCGAGAACACGAGGTTTCTTGTTTCCAGACGACTCATTCATACGGGCCATCTGGTTATTTGATACATTGATAGTATCGCCAGGCGACTCGGCAGAGAATGAAACTCGGGAATCGCGATGGATAACAGGCGAACTTTTTATTTTCCCGCTAGCATAGCGCTTGTTTTGGAATTTTGAATTCTGCCTCGTTTCGAAAGCTCCCGGCTTGATGATTCGCGGTGTCTTTTTCTTAGATGCATCGACGCTCAGATTCGTGCCCTGTGACAGGGCACAGAGCATTAAAGCCGATATTACTAATAGGAGAGTCCTCATAGCCAGATTAGACACGCTGCACAGATTCCGCCGAATCTCAATTCAATTCCGCAAACACCACTTGGTCCCTCGCCGACAGAGTAGATGGCTATAGTCTATCCTAAGAGCCAGCTGCTGAACGGAGACTGGTAGAATCCGAGCAATAGGGTCCCAGCTATTGCGATTACTATCGCCAGCTTTCCTAGAAATCCAAGGGTGCTTCCTGGAATTGCGGTTGGGGCTTCCTTTTCGTCCGCTTGAAACTGCCACACATCGAAGAACGCACTCTTTAGGATTCCAAAGTAGTAATAAATCGAAACCACCACTCCGACGATAGCAACTCCCAGTAATCCGTAGAGCTCTGCCTTAAATGCCGCGATAAAGATCAGAAGCTTACCGATGAAACCAGCCAAGGGAGGGATTCCTGCTAGAGATCCCACACCTACTGCAAGGGCTAGACCTAAAAATCCGTTTTTCTTCGCCAAATCACCCAAGTCGTCCAGCGTCAGATCTGAATCATCATCCTTATTTAAGTGAACTAAAACCGAGAAAACCGCAGCCGACGCGAGTAAATAGGCGAATAGGTAAAAAAGTATTGCGGTCGACGCCCAATCAACTGTTCGAGCCGCGATCACACCTATCAAGAGAAACCCAGCGTGGGAAACTCCTGATAAGCCAATGACACGCTTCAGGTTCCTTTGGGTAAGGGCAGCAAAATTTCCGAACAGGATCGTCAAAATCGCGAGGGCAGACAAAAGAGGATAGAACCAGTCTCCTAGAGCGGAAAAAACTTTCGATAAACTTAAGAGCATCGCAAAACCCGCCGCTTTCGAAGATACGGCAAGTAGAGCCGTAGTCGGTAGCGGAGCGCCCTGGTAAACGTCCGGGATCCAAATTTGGAAAGGAAACGCACCAATTTTAAAAGCAACTCCGGAAATCACTAAAATCATTCCGATCAATCCCAAAGTGTCGTCGGGATTAGCTGCTAGAAAACCAGCCAGATTCCCAAAATTCAAAGAATCCTGGCTGCTTCCGGCCAAGGCTGGATTGCTTCCGGCACCGTATAATAAAACGATTCCAAAAAGGAGAATCGTCGAACTGAGGGCTCCCATGATAAGGTACTTCAAACCAGCCTCGAGGGAAACGGTCGTGTGTCGAAAGTAGCTCACCAAAATATAGAATCCCACCGTTGCCGTTTCCAGTGCTACAAAGAGCATTACAAAGTGATTCGCTTGGGCCAAGAGCATCAATGCTGCTGTGATCACGAGCAGGATATGAAAGTACTCCACTTGCGGCAAAGTCCGCTTATCCAAGCTCACCATTCCTAGATAGCTTACCAAAATTGACGCTCCTAGGAAGAATACTCGGAACAGCTGACCCGTCCCATCGAAGTAGAGCATTCCACCGAACGCTTCCCCAGCCGGGAACGTACCTGCGCAGGTACCAGTGACCACGTATCCAAGAATCACGAGCTGCCCAAGAATCGCAATTCTAGGAATAGCTCCATGGGCGACTTTGGGAAGAATCAATTCCAAAACAAGCAAGCTTAACGCCAGCATACCCATTGCTAACTCAGGCGTAATCCAGCTCCAGGTATTCGTTTCGGCTATTTTCTGAAATATTTCTGTGGACATATCGTATCCAAAAAGCGGTTTAAAAACTATTCTTCAACTTGGGCGTAGACTGGTTCACTCTCAAGGGCGTCATTAATCGACTCTGTTACGGTCTTCGGGAAAAATCCAATGAAGAACATAACAACAATCAGGATAAGGGCGGGTACTCTCTCGGCCCAGCTCATGTCTTCAACGGAAACCTCCTTCTGCGACTCTATGAACTCATCGGTCTCTTCTCCATAAAAGACGCTGGCAATTGCTCTCAGCCCGTAAATCGCTGAAATGACGATACCTGCAACAACCGCATAGACGAGCCAGTTTCTAAAATCGTATACCGCTAGGAAAATGGATATCTCGCCCCAAAAGTTCGCTAGTCCCGGTCCCGGCAATCCGATGCTCGCCATCATCGCGCAAACGAAAAATGCGGCTAGCACTGGGGCTTTTTTAGCCAGTCCCCCCATTTCATTCATCTCAAACGTCTGAGTGCGATGATGCACCATCGTGGAAAGCATAAACAGAAGAGCAACTGTGAGTCCGTGAGCGACCATCATTAGAACCACACCACCCACACCAAGAACACTCATAGCAGCGATTCCAAGAAACGCATACCCCATGTGCATGACTGAACTGTATCCAATCATCTGCTTCAGGTCGCGCTGAGCCATCGCAATCAGTCCCACTACTAAAATGTTGCCCAATGCGAGCCAGACGATCCAGTTCTCCCAGTGTCCCATTCCATCTGGCAGCAAAGGTATCGCCACCTGAACAAGACCATATAACCCGAATTTCTTGAGGACGCCCGCGTGTAGCATTGCCGCCGAGCTCGGTGCCGCCCCATAGCCCAACGGCGCCCAAGTATGCAAGGGCCACAGTGAAACTAGAATCCCAAAACCGAATAGCAAGAGGCCAAAAGCATAGTTCTGAACGGAATCCGCTAACGGCATTTCAGCCAAGTGGGCCTTCAACGTGATTAAATCGAATGACTCCGCACCACTCTTAACATAGATAGCGATCAACCCGACTAAAGAGAGCATTGCTCCCAACGTCAGGTAAATTGTCATCTTCATCGCCGCATAATTGCGGTCGCGGCCGCCCCAGATCCCCACCATGATAAAGGTAGGTATCAGAGCGAGCTCGTGGAAAAAGTAGAAAAAGAATATATCAATCGAAGCGAAAACACCCATCAAGCCCCCTTGCATTATGAGGAGACAGAATAGGTAACGAGACAAATTCTCCGCTTTGGACTGGGCTGCAAACAGACCTGCCGCCAATCCGACGACCGAAGCCATAACAAACAGTGGCAGGCTCACACCATTCAATCCTAGGTGCAAACTCACCCCAATCATCTCGAGCCCCGTATCCAAATTACTGACGAAGGCATATCCCCCGGGAGTGCTTGGATCGTAGAGCCCCCAAAGGAAAAGTGCGAAAATAAGCGGCAACGCGAATCCCGTGACACTAACTATTTGGACAGCCGGGCGACCCCAGCTTTTGACGAAAAGAGTCAGGAAGGCCGCTACGATGGGAACCGCTATCGAAAACTGAACTAGTGAAGCAAAATCATTCATGCTGATACTTTAATAACGGTAATGCCCATTTAAAAAATTCCTACCGCGAGAGCCCAAAATAGGACTAAGCCACCAATAAACCAATACACATATGTATGGATGTTTCCCACGTGCAGGGATCGCAGGCCAATTCCCACGAGACCGGCGATACCCGCCATCCCTCTGACGATCAATCCCGACAAGACAATCTGTTCGATGAAGTGAAGCGTTAGTGCGATGCGCTGCTGGATCTTAGCCACATACCAGTCATACACATGGTCAAAATAGAATTTCTGAGCAAAGAGCGTATGGAGTGGCTTTGCGGATCTCTCCAGTCGATCTTCTTTCGCTCCAGCCCCGTACAGGATCCAAGCAACCGCCAGCCCGATCGCCCAAGCGGCTCCGCCAAAAAGAGCTACCGTAGTATGGTTTTCCCCGTGCGCAAGATGCTCTCCAATCAGAATAATGGGTCGTAGAGCATCTGGATAAAACCATACAAACCCTCCCAAAATTGACCCAATTGATAACAGGATGAGTGGGATCGTCATTACTAATCCGTTCTCATGAGCATGATCAGCACCCTCCGACTTTGGACTACCAAGAAAAGCGATTTTCCAAAGGCGCGTCATGTAGAAAGCAGTTAGCACGGCCCCAAAAACGAGGGCGGAAAACGCCATTTTGTCTTGCTGATAGGCCAATGCGAGAATCGCGTCTTTAGAATAAAACCCTGCCGTAATAAAAGGAGTCCCAATCAAAGCGAGGAGCGCTAGGGTGAATGTCCAAAAAGTAATAGGCATTTTCTTGGCCAAACCACCCATCTTGAAAATATCCTGCTCGTGATGACAGGCATGAATAATTGAGCCAGATCCGAGAAACAAGAGAGCCTTGAAGAAGGCGTGAGTCGTTAAATGAAACATCGCCGCCGCAACCCCGCCGGTCACAATTGCATGTTCATGCGAACCGCTTCCGGATAGTGCTACCAAGCTGCCTAACCCGAAGGCCGCAACCATGTAACCCAGCTGCGAGACAGTCGAGTAGGCTAGGATCTTTTTGATGTCTCGCTGAGCGATTGCCGTAAATCCTGCTACCAGTGCCGTCAAAACTCCTACCCACACGATTACCGTCAAGGCATCAACAGTCATGAGAAATCCAATACGGCAAAGCAGAAATACCCCTGCCGCAACCATCGTGGCCGCGTGAATTAAAGCAGAAACAGGCGTCGGTCCCTCCATCGCATCAGGCAACCACACATGGAGTGGCAATTGCCCCGACTTACCCACGGTTCCACAAAACAGAAAAAGCCCGATCGCGGTAACCGATGCCGTCTGCAAAAGAGACGCATCTCCACTAAATATCTCTGAAAGGGAGGTTAGGTTAAAGGTTCCGAACATCGAAAAGACCATTATAATCCCGATGAGGAATCCGAAGTCGCCCACGCGGTTAACGATGAAAGCCTTTTTCGATGCGGCGGCCGCACTTGGTTTACCCAAGTAGAATCCAATTAGCATGTAGGAGCTAAATCCGACCAACTCCCAAAATACGAAAAGAGTTACCAGGCTGCTCGCCATGACCAGACCAAGCATCGAGAACATGAATATAGACAACCCTCCAAAAAACCTAGCCTTGTTCGGGTCGTCTTTCATGTATCCAAGGCTGAATACGTGCACGAGGAATCCAACAAAAGCCACGACAAAAAGCATAAGCTTCGCGAGATCGTTAATCAGGAACCCGAAGCTAACGCTAAATGAGCCCAACTCGATCCAGTGCACGTTGAACTCGAAATTCTTCAGTCGAAAAATGATATGGAGCGCCGTCGCCAATATCAGTGCAGCCGCAGCAACGGATATACCAGATGCGACCAATCCGTTTCTCCGAAACAAAAAGGCAATAGCAGTCGCCGAGAGAAATGGGAAAGCAAGTAGAGCGTATGCGTATAGTTCTGAGCCCATCAGGAAATAAATAGGAAAAAGTGAATTATGGTTTTGCCTGAAGTATGGTATTCCATCGTTTGCAGAATCAGTTTTTCAATTCGTTTAAATCCTCCACCTCAACTGTCTGCCGTTTTCGAAACAGAGCTACGATTATCGCTAGACCCACCGCTACTTCGGCAGCCGCTACAGTGATTGTGAAAAAGACAAACAGGTTTCCACCCATTCCGCCATGGTAACGGGAAAAAGCGATTAGGGCCAGGTTCGCCGCATTGAGCATAAGCTCAAGGCACATGTAAATCACCAGAGTGTTCTTGCGAAAAAGTACCCCGAAGAAACCAATGGCAAAAAGGAGGCTGCTGATCGCTATGTATTGTTCTAAACTGATCATTACTCCGTTTTCACTTTCTTGCTAAGGACAATGACGCCAATCATTGCGATGAGTAATAGGAATCCGGTTACCTGCATCGGCAGCAAATAGGTGGTAAAAAGCTCATAACCGAACGTCTTTAAACTCGTTCCGCTAGCCTCGGGCATCGTGGGAGCCTTGTTCTTTATCGATTCTGACGCGCTGATGGCAACCACTCCGGTGACTAGAATGCCAAACCCAATCAGGCTCGCCGCCCAAGTGTAGATGCTCGTTTTCTTTGCGGCCGACTCCTTTACATCAAGAAGCATTATAATAAATAGAAACAGCACCATGACAGCGCCAGCATAGACAAGGACTTGGATTACCGCTAGAAAGTACGCCTCAAGGAGCACAAACAAAGAAGCCATACTCAAGAAAGTTCCGATCAAGCACATTGCCCCGTTAACCGTGTTCCGGCTAAAGACGACACCAAGAGCTCCAGCAAGAGCAGCGATTGCAAATATGTAGAAGAAAATATCCGTCATCTCAATACTTCTGAAAGATCGCTGCGATAATCAATGTCCGCTTCCGTGTTCCGCGGCCGCTTTCTTCTTTCTCCACTTGAAATGTTCATCCGGCAAGGTTCCGCCCAGTTCGTAGAGCTTCTCCTTGTTGTTTACGAGTTCCTGTCGAGAATATCCAGACAGAGAGAACTGATTTTGCAGCCAAATTGCCTCCTCTGGACAAACTTCCTGACACATGCCGCAGTAGATGCACCGCAACATGTCGATCTCAAACTCCTGGGGGGCCTTTTCGACATGAGCGTGCTCACTATCTTCTGGTATTTCTCCCGGCGTTATACGGATGGCTTTTGGAGGACAAACAAACTCACACAATTGGCACGAAACACACTTTTCGCGACCCTCAGGGTCTTTCACCAATGTGGGAACCCCGCGATAGCCTTCAGGAATAGTCGGTCGCTGCTCAGGATACTCTAGGGTAACCGGTTTCTCCCAAATTTTCTTGAATGTGGTTGATAGTCCACGAGCAATCTCTGGGAGATAAAGTTTCTCCAGGAAATTTAGCGGCTTTCTTTTTATTACAATGGACATCGTTGCGGTCGTTGAGATTTAGGAAAATTTAAACAAGCATTATTCTGCTACAGTTTCGTATCCAAATAGAAAATGAAGATTGTGTAGACGACAAGGTTGGCAATCGACAGCGGAAGAAGAATCTTCCAACCGAGCTTCATAACCTGATCGTATCGGAATCGAGGGAGTGTCCAGCGAATCCACATGAAGAAAAACATCATACCGCACATTTTTCCGAGGAATATTCCAACCGAGAGCACTGCTCCCAATATTCCTTCTCCAAAACCTAAAGCATCTAACGTGACAAAGGGCATCGGATTCCAACCTCCAAGAAATAGTAAGGTAAATACACATGATCCCACAACCATGTGAGCATACTCACCTACGAAGAAGAGTCCGAATTTGAACGAGCTATATTCCGTGTGGAATCCGCTCACTAGCTCAGTCTCCGATTCCGCCATGTCAAAAGGGAGACGGTTCGTCTCCGCAAAAAGGCACACGAGAAAGATGATCGCAGAAACGGGCATCCACATGGCGAACCAGAATCCATTTTGTGCTTGAGCAATATCGAAGAGGTTCAGGGTTCCATCCCTGCCTGGCGCATTGACCCAAATCAGTATGGGAAGAACCGATACACCCATTGCCAGTTCGTAAGAAATCATTTGGGCAGACGCTCGAATTCCACCCAGGAAGGGATATTTCGAATTGGACGACCAACCTGCTAGAACCACGCCGTAAACGCCCAGTGAAGAAATCGCGAAGAGAAACAAGAGCCCTACGTTCACATTCGCAAGAACGAGCGGAATGACTTCCCCAGCCTCATTTACGAATCGACCGAAAGGCACGACGACCACCGTTGTCAGTGCCGGCACCAAGGCAATGACTGGCGCCATGATAAAATAGAATTTGTTAACGTGGGCAGGGACTACGTCCTCTTTAAACAGGAATTTCAACCCGTCAGGGATGGGTTGGAAAATACCCAATCGCGTTAAAAACCGTCCAATCACCGGGATACCACCGATGAGAGGGAGCGACGTTCGATTCGGTCCGACGCGCCCTTGAATCCAGCTGGATATTTTTCGCTCAGCCAGGACGGCATAGGAGCAAAGCCCCATAATAACGCTCACGACTATTGCCGCATAGACAAACTTTAAGATAACCGGGTTAACGTCCATGACTTTGCCTACTCAGCTGCAACTGCCTCCTTTTTCGGTTCAAAGTGGAGCGATTTTCCTTCCCGGAATGAAAGGCGCTCAAAAGCGCTTCCGTCAAGGAGCTCTCCTTGATCGGAAAGTGACTGGAAGGAAATTCCCTCGAACACCGATCCCTCCGTACCGATTTGTTTCCATAGAGATCCGATAGTGGAAGGGAATGATTCACCAGAGAGATTCGCCTGGATCGTAGCCAAGGCGTAGAGATCCTCAATCGCTCCGCCAGGACCCGGAACCACTCGGCTAAATTTTTGAAGGCGAAACTGTTGGTTGATAACCGTACCTGATTTTTCGAATTGGGTCAGGCCTGCGATCAACACATTGGCACGACTACTGGTCGCGTTTTCGTGAGTGCCCAGATAGACGATTTTGACTTTGCCGACCTGATCTTCTGTAAGTCCTCCGGCGATTAGATCTTCTTTCACTGAAAAAACAGTGGTCACTTCCCCGCTGTCAATCTTTGCCCCCAATTCCCCCAGTTGTTCGTCTGGCAAATCGTTGACTAGGCCGGCCATCAGGGCACCTCTCACATTAGGATTTCGATCGACCGACATGAGAATACCGTCGTCTTTGCCGTATCTCGCCACCAAATACACCCCCTTCGCGCCGATTCCGTCCGAAATGGCCTTAAGTGCGAATTGCTCTTCCACACTGCATTGCCCGGACCCAACAATAGCGACACCGCCACCCTGCAAACACTCGCTCGCTTTTGCGATTGCATCGGCCGCACTAGTGGCAAGGGAGTCAATTGCGCATTTTATGAGTCGATCATCCGATTCTAACTGTTTGTACAGTTCGCGGCCAGAGTCGGGCATCCAGGTATCGTTAACCTCATCGTTGCGACGAGGCTTGACCCGGTAAATCGTTCCTTCTCGAGCTGAAACGACCGTATTAACTCCCACACTCGTTTCAAAATCAATGCTGTTGGTTTCTTTCAAAAACCATACCCTCATTTTAAAACGAAAGTCGGTACTCGTCAAAGCACCCACAGGGCAGATATCCACCGTATTCAAAGAATAGTTGTTCGCTAGCTCCTTGCCGGGAAAACAAGTGAGGGTTGAATAGCTGCCACTATCAGTAAATCCCAGAACGCTATCCCCCGCCACTTCATCACAAAATCGAATACAGCGGGAACACAGGACGCAACGCTCGTCATCTAAAGTAACTCTCGGTCCTAGTCGCGTTCGTTTTGGCTTTACGTTTTTCTGCTCAATAAACCGGCTGTATCCGCGACCGTGCGAAGACGAAAATTCTTGCAGTGTACATTCGCCCGCTTGGTCGCAGATCGGGCAGTCAAGTGGATGATTGATTAAGAGAAACTCAGTTACCGCCTCACGCGATTCAAGCGCTTTGGGAGAGTCGGTTTTGATGTGCATCCCAGGGGCAGCCTTCGTGCCGCAACCAATTGCTGGCCCCGGCATCCACATGATTTTTGGGGTCCCATCTTCGTTGACCATGGGCTCACCGGTCGCTCGGTCTCTACCAGGCATGCCAAGCTCAACAAGACACATGCGGCAATTCCCAGCAATTGTGAGCTTTGGATGGTAACAGTAATGAGGGATTTCTTTACCCAATATCGCCGCCGCTTCAACCATGTTCGTACCTGGGGGTACTTGAAGATCTTGCCCGTCGATGTTTACTGTGATCAAATTTTCTTTCTCTTCCATTAGAAGTGCCTATCTCAATCCTCTCGCTCTCTAGTGGTTGCAAGCCAGCTCTTTGGCTGCCGTTCGGTCGCCACCCATCCGGCTGTGACGCTCCGCGAACTCCCGAAATTCGTCTTCGAATTTTGCTAAATAACTCTGCACAGGCCAGGCAACGGCAAAACCAAAAGCACATATCGTCCTGCCTTCAATCTGGTCTGCCACCGACTTCATCAAATCTACATCTTCCGGACGCGCTTGCCCATGAACCATTCGTGTGGTGATCTTTTTCAGCCAAAGTGAACCCTCGCGACAAGGTGTGCACTGGCCACAACTCTCGTGTGAGTAAAAGGCCATTAAATTTGCTAAAGCGACCGGAATTTCAACCGAGTCATCGAGTACCATCATACCGCCGGATCCGGACATAGAGCCTGCAGCAGCAATTCCATCATAATCTAAAGGTATGTCTTCAATCCCCCAGTCGTACCCGTTGCCATCACGATCCTTACCAGTAAAACGCTCACCGTTTTTGAGAATTTTCATGGAAGACCCACCTGGGATGATCGCCTTGATGGTCCTGCCGTCTTTCGGACCGCCACAGATATCGTAAACCAGTTCACCCAATGTGATCCCCGCCACTTCGTAGTAGCCAGGTCGCTTAACGCCTCCCGAAACACACCAGATACGTGTACCCGTATTGTTAGGACGCCCAATCTTAGCAAACTCATCGGCACCCATTCTGAGAATATGCAATACGTTGCAAAGCGTTTCGACGTTGTTAACAATCGTCGGACACATGTACAATCCGAGTACCGCAGGGAAATAAGGCGGCTTGATACGCGGATTGGCGCGCTTGCCTTCTAGTGATTCTATCAATCCGGTTTCTTCACCACATATGTAGGCCGCTGCTCCCCGGTGGACGACAATATCGCAGCTGTATCCAGAACCGAGTATATCATCGCCAACGAAATTCTTTTCCTTCGCTTCCTTTATTGCCTGATTCAGGATCTCAGCCCCTTTGGGCATTTCCTCGCGAATGTAGATAAAAGCTTTGGCGCAATCCGTCGCAAAACTGGAAATTATAATGCTCTCAATTAATTGATGGGGATCTTTGTGAACAATTTGTCGATCCTTGAAAGTACCTGGTTCAGATTCATCGCAATTGCATACCATGTAAACGGGTTTTCCCGATTTTCGATCGACAAAGCTCCACTTAACACCCGCTGGGAAACCGGCTCCTCCGCGTCCTCGCAACTGCGAGTTCTTTACTTCGTCGCATATGGTCTGCTTCTCCATGCCCACGGCTTTCTTGAGCATCTCATAGCCGCCGTTTTTCATGTAGCAATCGATGCCTGGTGTGTAGCCAGGCTCATCGGCATACTTTAAGATGATACGTTTTTCTTTAGGATGTATAGCCATTCCAACTACGCTTGCATTGCCTCCGCCTTTATCTTTTCACAAATCTCCTGAGCTTTCGCCTCGTCAAGATTCTCGTACAGTTCGTCATCTACCAGCATAACCGGGGCCGTACCGCAGCTCGCTAAGCATTCAGCAAATTCTACCGTTACTTCACCGTCCGAAGAGACCTCATTGAGTCCGGCATCAAATTCAGAGAGCATTTTGTCACACACCTTGGCGCCACCTGCTATCGCACAAGACAAAGTACGACAAACGCGAATATGTCGCCGTCCAATTTTATGCTGCCTAAAAAAAGGATAGAAAGTGATTACAGATAGCACATGAATCGGCGCTATCTCCAGCTTCGCCGCTACCCATTCTGCAGCTTCATTTGTGAGGAGTCCCTGGTCTTTTTGGATCGCGTGCAGCAAAGGCATCACCGAACTTTGCTTTTCTGGATACTTCGGGATCGCTTCCTCGATTTCAGCTAGCGTTTCTGGCTTTAAATTCATCTAGTTAATTTCAGAAATAAAAATTAGGAATTAAGAAGCGGCCTCGCACAATTGATCGTTCGCCCGTTTCGTAAATGATACATCATTCATAAACCTTTCTTCTTCAGTTACCGATCGCATTCCCCCATCACAAAGTCCAAACTTCCGAGAATCGCAGATATGTCGGAAATCATTGCGCCCACGCTGACCTTCTCCAGGATCGACAAATTGTTGAACGACGGGCCCCTGATCTTCATCCGGTAAGGAACGCCCCCTCCTTTCGAAACAATGTAAAACCCGAGGGCGCCTTTTGGGTTTTCCGCTTCGAAGTAGACTTCCCCCGCAGGCATATCCGGGCCTTCTGTCGTGATCATGAAATTTTGGATCAGCTCCTCCATCGACGTCAAAATCTTATCCTTCCGGGGGGCGTAAATCTTCTTTGCGTCTTCCGCATAGAAGGCCCCCCCTGGCATTTTTTTGATTGCCTGGCGCACGATACGCACGCTTTGCCGCATCTCCTCCACCCGCACTGCATATCGATCGTAGCAATCGCCATTTTCACCTAAAGGCACCTCGAACTCATATTGTTCGTATCCACTATATGGGACGTCTCTACGCAAATCGACATCAACACCAGACCCTCTTAAATTAGGGCCAGTCAACCCATACGCAACGGCGTCCTCTTTCGAAATAATTCCAATATCCGCTGTACGGTCAAACCAGATACGATTCCGGGTCAACAGCGACTCAACATCGTCGAGTAATGGCAGGAGCTCTTCGCAAAACGTGAGCACGCGATTTGTCCAGCCTTCCGGCATGTCTCGCACTACCCCGCCAATTCTTGAATAACTGGTGGTGAACCTGGCCCCGGTTAGCTCCTCAAAAAGCTTATACAGCTTTTCCCGCTCCGTAAATGTAATCATGAACACGGTCAACGCCCCCACATCCATCGTGTAGGCACCTAGTCCCAGTAGATGAGCGGAAATCCGGGCAAGTTCGCTGGTGACAACTCGAATCGCTTGGCAGCGCTCCGGCACCTCCAGATTCGCCAGTTTTTCGACTGCCATTGCGTAAGCCGCGTTGTTGGCCAGAGGAGCCAAGTAGTCCAATCGATCCGTATAGGGAACGAATTGGTTATAGGTCATATTCTCAGCGATTTTTTCGTCACCTCTGTGCAAGTATCCTAAAACTGGGTCGCACATTTTCACGATTTCGCCATCCAGCTCGAGGTTTAATCGCAGCACTCCATGGGTGGACGGGTGCGAAGGGCCCATGCTAACTGCAAGATGCTCGGTTTCGAACTCCTGAGCTGCGGTGGCAGCTTTCCCTCCTGAATCAGGAGCAGTGTATTCGGTTGTTTCTGTGGACATGAGAAATTTTCTGGAAGAGGATTTTGTGGTAGATCGCTACTGGTCGGGCTTCTCTTTTTCTTCGCTCCAGCTTTCGTCTCTAGCTGCAGGTTCACGCTTGCTTTCAAATACTGACTGCTGGGCGACAAATGGCCCGCCCGCCATGGGAGCCGGCTTTACTTTCACTCCGGTATTCTCCGCGATTTCGGGGTCCCAAAGCTCGTTTTCATGCCCTGCTAATGGAAAATCCTTGCGAAGCGGATGATGAGGGTACTCGTCCCACATAAGAATGCGGCGTAAATCTGGATGGCCTTCGTAAATGATCCCAAACATGTCGTAGGTTTCGCGCTCCATCCAATTTGCACTTTTGTATAGATCTACCAATGAGGGAGCTGAAGGGGCTTCGTCATCCAAACAATCGCCCGCGAGCCGGACATAAGTATGCTTCTCGGATGAGTATAGATGGTAAACGACCGTGAACCGAGGTGAAGCCTCAACCCCATTGTCTATCGCTGTGGCGTCCATCAAGGCATCAAAGCCGTGGTCGTCCCTGAGCTCTTTGACCACATCGGGAATGCTCCCAACCGGACAGTTAAAAGCCGGCCAGTCCAGGGAATCCCGGTCGTCCAGTTCGGGACATGATTCTTTAAGTGCGGATTTGAGATCTTGAGCTATCATTTGCCGGGAAGAATCAGGCTTCAAAAAGGCTTTTGGCGGATTGCTCTGTGCTAACTTTGTCCTGCAGCTTCATCAGCGCATCGAGCAAAGCTTCCGGCCTAGGAGGGCATCCGCTCACATAAACGTCGACCGGCACGATCCTATCAACCCCTTGCAAAGTAGCGTAGGAACGGTACATCCCTCCCGAAGAAGCGCAGGCTCCCATGGCGATTACCCATTTGGGGTCCGCCATTTGGTCATAAATCCGCCGCAATGCCGGGGCCATTTTGTAAGTGACCGTCCCAGCGACTATCATAACATCCGATTGCCTCGGCGAAAAGCGCATTACTTCTGCTCCAAATCGAGAAATGTCGAATCGAGAGGCACCGGAAGCCATGAGTTCGATCGCACAACACGCCAAGCCCATTGGCATAGGCCAGAGCGAGTGAGTACGGATCCAATTGATAACCGCATCTGCCTTGGAGACAATGACGCCACCCTCAACTTTGCTGTTATAACCAAAATCTTGATTAGAAGAGACCATTTGCCAGAAAGTTTTGAAAAGAGAAACGTAAGCTGGACCAATCAACATGCAAGCGGGTTTTTACAGAATTCACGATACAATGAACTCTCTGGTTAAAAGAGCCTCAAACTTGCTTAAGGGATAAAGTTTTCAGTTGCGCGGAGTCGGATTTTCCCCATTCGTCTGAGCCTTCTATTTTGGAGTTTGGAGAGATGTCTGAGTGGTTTAAAGAGCACGCTTGGAAAGCGTGTGTGCAGGTGACTGTACCGCGGGTTCGAATCCCGCTCTCTCCGCCACTTAAGCAACTGATTTTAAGTAACTTGTATTTAAATTCCCTTTGATGCTGGGGAATTCTTCTTCGCTTTTCTTGAAGCGTTTGGAAACGAGTCGACTACGATCAAGTGCCCGCGGAAAGGGCTAATAATAAGTCCGACATTGGGGGTGCTCTCCAAACGAAAAACATCCACATCAAAGTTGCGAGAGCTGCAACGGCAACTGATACCCTCAATGAGCTCCGGTAATAGCCCCGCCACGGCCAAGGGTAAAGCAAAGCTCATCGCCGCAAAAAAAGGTTAAACATTTGAGTCAAAGGACCTCATTTCAGGTGAAATCGTAGCGTGAGAGTGCGTTCGACATAAAAGTTACGGGACGACTCAATCGCCTCCTCCCATTTGTCCGCATAGTTCACCTCAATAGCGTGGGTGTCTGTGAGGATGTCGCAGCGAGTGCCATCGGGCATATTCACTTCAGTCTTGCCTCCTAGCTTCTTGCCATTTTGCTCCTAATAAAAGCTTTCTGAATACGGCTTGGAAGAGCTCGGAAAAAAGGGGTGTGGGGCGGCTCCCTGATTATGGTAATGATACATTCCTGCCTTCCGATCCCAATGTCCCCCGTTTGAACCGGATCGGCCTGAATAGGAGAAAACCCCTTGTGCCAGAACAAGAATGACCAGAGTGATTGAAAAGATCCTCGTGATTGCGAAAAGACCTTGATGCAGCACAGCCAAGATGCCAGAAGCACGTATGCTCATTAGGTACCTAGCTTTGTTTCTGACAGTGATATTGATTTTGGTCGCAGTCGCCCATCCAGATGGTCATTCGGAACTATCGAAAATACAGGCCCCAAAAGAAATGATACTTGATCGCTTGGAAGGTGCTTGGGAACTGGATTCATGGGATGACGGGGGAACTGTCAGCACAATTCCAGAAGTGTCTGGGAGGTGGTTTCATACCGAAGGAGAACTCGCTGTAATTCTCCATGATCGTAGGAATAAAGAGGAAAAGAAATCAGTTGTTGGATGGGGACAAAGTGTAATATCAGATGGAGAATTTGAATACGGATATACTGAACGAACCACAATCAATGGTACTAATGAGGATTCAACTTTAACCGAGGGACCAGCTTGGGACGGATTGAGGTCTTACAATGTGTATTTAAAGGGTGATGGGATAATAATGGAATCTGAGTCAGGCAAACAGGCTTGGGAAGTATACCCAGAAAGAATGGTTTATACCGACTTTGAATGGATAGGCTCAGGTGAAAAATCATACGCTCAAAGGAAATGGCTACGCATCTCGAAGCCTAGTGCGAAAACGAACTCAGCTTTGACCGAAGTAACTGTAGTGGTTACAATGGAAGTCATGGCAGGCGTGACTCCCGATGGCTTAGCGTCGTTTACTGAAACCTATGCAGACTTTGTAAAGAAAACCGAGCCAGACACATTAGGCTGGAGTTACCATAGATCCGGCGAGAAAGTCGTTCTAATTGAACGTTACAGAAATGAGGATGGAAACATAATTACTGCTCAAAACATCTCCCCCGGTGGCAAGCGCTATGAGCTTTTGCAAGAGAAGCTTGGTATGCTTAAAGTTACAGCGGTAGATGTCTATGGTGGCTTTACCGACAAACTGAAGAGATTTAACGCAAAAGCAGCTGAGGAGCTAGATTTTGGTTTTCCTTTTAATTACTATCCAGCTATTTCAGGTTACAGTCGTAATGTAGATTAGCCTGATAGGCGTTACTTCTATATGAAACCAGGCCCCAGCTGATTAGTGAATAGAAAATGCTGCCCCGTTTGCCAGCATTCCTTTTTTCTATACTCAACTTTCAGTTTCGGAAAAGGGAATTAGCTTCGATGGAGAGATTTTTTTACGGAACTGACTCAGAAACTTTTGGATACGGATAGGCCACTGCAGCCATCGCCTTATTGGGCATAACATGGCAAGCGGCTAATTGATATCTATGAGGAAACTTATGATACTCTTTACACGCATTTAAAAAGCAATGGCCACTATACTCTTGTCAGCCGGTAAACACGCATTGCGGTGTCATGGAACATGTCTGCTCGTTCATCTTTAGAGAAATTTTTGGTTAACTTCTTGAATTGATTCCAAAGGACTGTGTAGGAGCAGGACAGCTTATCCACGGGGAAATTGCTCTCAAACATACAGCGGTCAGGACCAAACTGGTCGATGGTGTAATTGTACCAATCTCGATTGGTTTCGAGCAACTGGTCAGATGTAGGTGGCTTGTCTCGTTTGTGCCAATCGTAACCATTTACAATCATTTGCAAGCCACCAAGCTTTGCGACAACGTTCGGGCATTTTGCGAGTTCGGCCACAGAAAGTTTCCATGCGGCAAACACTTCGTTGCGCCGTCCTGAATAGGATTCAACCCCAATAGGCCCACCAAGATGATTGAAGATGATAGTTGTATCCGGAAAGGCTTTAGCAAGGTCGGTCAGATCATCGATATGGGTATGAAACACCCAACCTTCAAACGATAATCCATAGGTGCGCAGCTGCGCATACCCTTTCCGAAAATCCGAATCCAAAAGGATACGTTTAGGCAAATTAGCAGGCGTGGATGGCCATCCACCTAGTGCACGGATGTAGGAGCTATCGCCCCAAGCCGCTCGCTGCCGGATGCCACGAAAGCGCTGCGGACTGGCGGCAATCTGGGCTTCGAGCACCGCAGCAACACGTTCACCAAGGCATAGGTTCGCTGCACCAACAATACCCGTTGCGGCCCGCATTTCGCCATAAGCGCCGCTTGCACTCATAGCGGCAACACCCTGTACAAATTCTGTCTCGCCGACCACTCTAAATTCTTCAAGGCCATCAGCACGATACATCGCACTACACTCCACGAAAACGGTCTGGCGGATGTTGTGATCTCGAGTGTCCTCGATTAGTTCCTCGAGCATATAGCGGTCTGCCAGTTGGCTTCCGTCCCACAAATGATGATGAGGATCGATGATAGGAAGCTCAGGCTCAATTGCCGACTCTCTTGTCAGATTCAGCCATTCAGGCTTAGTAATCCAGTTTGGCTCAGTTTCCGCTCGCAGGGAGGCCGATAAAAGTCCGGGTATGGCGATGCCACCTGCTGCGGCCATTCCTGTTCGTTGAAAAAAATCTCTCCGTGTGATTTTGCTCATTTTCGAATGAAAGCAGAGGTTCCACTTTTGGGCGACAATTTTTTCTTGGGTAGCTGATGAATACTAATGCAGGATCTGCTACTCGAATAACCCCCGCCCCAATTGATTTCCTGTCATAATCAGTGCAGGCTAATGCAGCCAAAAGGTAATTAATGCATCTGTTTACCTAGGTAAAGTGCTGTTGCCTAGGCAGCAACCGATTTCGAATCCCGCTCTCTCCACCACCAAAACCAAGAACTTATTCCGAACTGTAAAGGAATCTAAGTGCCTGGAAATTTCCGTACGGGATTTTGAACCCGCAGGGTTCGACGAAGCGAGCTCGCGAGCGAAGCATGGGTCCGAAGGACTTGGGCAACGCCAACCAATCCCGCGACGCCTTTCCCGCTGAAAATTTGGCCCAGCGGGTTCGAAGAACGACTCCACTTTAGTCATTCCAAACAAACCCCACTACTCTAGCGTGAAGCTAGGAGGAAAATCGCATCGCACCATTGACAGAAAGCCCCTCGATTCTACGTTGAACCGGCTCGTGCAACAAAAGCCAATTTTTTCAAACATCATGTCGCCATTCGAAACCGTAACTCAAGCTCCAGCCGATCCCATCTTAAGCATCACTGAGTCTTTCAAGGCAGATCCTAATCCTGAGAAAATAAACCTCAGCGTGGGAGTATTCGTCAATGATTCAGGTGTCACTCCCGTCTTAGATACCGTCCGCGAAGCGGAGAAGGTTCTCGCCGAAACCAATACCACAAAGAGCTATCTACCTATGACGGGAAACCCGAGGTACGCTTCGTTAACTCAGACGTTGTGCTTTGGCGATGAACTCGCAGAATCTCTTACAGGCAAGATTGTCACGGCCCAAACTCCCGGCGGAACCGGAGCCCTGCGTGTGGCCGCAGATTTTATCAAAGGAAACTTGAAGACAAAGTCTGCCTGGCTCAGCAACCCGACCTGGGCCAACCACAAAGGAATTTTTTCGGCCGCGGGCCTTGATACGAATGTCTATTCCTATTTCGACTCAACAACCTTGAGTCTCGACTATTCGGCTTTTCTTGAATCAATAATGTCAATTCCGTCCGGGGATGTCGTAATCCTACACGCCTGTTGCCATAATCCCACCGGGGCCGATCTTTCGCCCGAGCAATGGGATGAAGTAGCTAATATCGCATCCGCAAAGGGGTGGCTGCCGTTACTTGATTTTGCGTACCAGGGCTTCGGGCTCAGTATCGAAGAAGACGCCTACGCACCTAGAGCATTCGCTAAAGCAGGATTACCGCTTTTTGTGTGCCAATCTTTTTCAAAGAACCTAGGCCTCTACCGCGAACGTGCTGGGGCCCTGCAAATCGTGGTAAATAACGCTGAAGAGTCGACACGCGTCGCCAGCCAAGTCAAAATTGCCATTCGTACAAACTATTCCAACCCGCCTGCCCACGGCGGCGCAATCGTAGAAGCGATACTTGGTGACTCCCAATGGCAAACCCGCTGGACCGAAGAGTTAGATGCCATGAGAAATCGGATACACGAAGTTCGCCGACAGTTCGTGAACGCCCTCGCCGACGCAGGCGTATCCCGGGATTTCAGCTTTCTTAAAGACCAAAAGGGAATGTTTTCGTTCACTGGATTGACCAAGGAACAGGCTATTGCATTGAGAACCGATCACAGCATCTACATCGTGGACAGCGGCCGGATCAACGTGGCTGGAATCACAAGTGACAACCTGCCTCGCCTTGTAAACGTACTGAAAGAGATTCTAGGCTAATCTCTAAGATCGCAAATATGATACTATCTGACAAAGCAATCCTCCAGTCCATCGAGAAAGGTGAGATTGTAATTGAGCCTTACTCGCGCGAATCGCTCGGTACCAACAGCTACGATGTTCATTTGAGCAAGCACCTGGCGACCTATCTTTCAGAGATTCTCGATGCGAAGGCTCACAACAAAGTCGAGCACTTCGAAATTGGCGAGGAGGGATTCGTTCTTCGCCCCGGCACCACCTATCTGGGTTCGACCCTTGAATACACGGAATCTCACAAACACGTTCCTTTTCTAGAGGGCAAATCGAGTGTTGGACGACTCGGTATCGACATCCATGCTACGGCTGGCAAAGGAGATGTCGGCTTCTGCAATCACTGGACCTTGGAAATCTCAGTTTCCCAGCCCGTTCGGGTATACGCCGGCATGCCTATCGGCCAACTCATTTACTTCGATGTACAAGGAGACGTAGAAACCATGTACAACAAAAAGGGATCCGCCAAATACAACACCCGCTCCCCCCTTCCACTTGAGTCAATGATGTGGAAGAACGCTTTCTGATACATCTAACCGACTGCATCTTTTGGTGTTTCTTTATCCACTTGCACCTGTTCTCAATAATTGTATTCATCAGAGATCAGCCGCTAAGACAATTTCGGCTTCAGCAAAGTTCAAACACCACTAGATAGCAGGTTTATTTCTTTCGATATTTTCCGATCGAGCTTCTCTTGGGACCGGATCGTAGCCCGAGCCTCCCCAAGGATGACACCTTAAAATTCGCCTCAGTGAATAAAAGAGTGCTTTCCCCGACGGCATTTCTCGAAAACATTCAATCGCATACTGGGAGCAGGTCGGCTGGTATCGGCACCCTGAATTCGGTCCAAACAACACATATTTAATCGGCGACAGAAACAATTGATAGATGCGTATCAGTTTAATCGCTACCCAAGCAATCGGTCTTGTGCTTCTGCCTTTCACTATGACTAGGGAGTTTCTCTACCTTCAAACCCTGGATTAATCGATTCGCAATCCTCTTTCAAAACATCGGAAACCACATTAAGTCCGGCTTTGCTCAGTACCACCAACCCCGCACCTCGGTGCGAATGAGTCGGATCCAGCGTTCCTATCACAACGTTTTTGATTCCAGCCTCTACAATCGCATCGGTGCACGCCCCTGTCCTTCCATGGGTTGAACAAGGTTCCATGGTCACATACAGCGTTGCATTCGTTCCCGGCGATCTTCCGAGATTTGCCAGTGCCTCCCGCTCTGCGTGAGGCCCCCCATCTTTCCGAAAACGTCCTCTGGAGACGACCAAGCCTTGCTCAACGATGATTGCGCCTACCCTCGGATTCGGCCAAGTCTCACTCACATCTGACAAGGACGCCTCGCGTATCGCCTCTCGCATAAATTGTCTATGTTGTTCAGACTCTTCCATTTCAGATCCAAAAATACCTGATCACTTTCAGACTGCAAGACCACGAAACACTTTCGATTCGCTGCATCCAATATTTCATCATCTGAACCGGCTGTTTTTTGTAGCCATAACGCGGCCACTTGTTACGAGATAATTCACATGAAACACAGCCCCGATACGATAGAGTTGCTTATGAACCGCCGCTCGCTGCTCGCCGGTAAGCTCATTGAACCTGGCCCCACGGAAGAGGAGCTGAAAAAGATTTTGGTTTGCGCAACACGGGTCCCGGACCACAAGGGCATTTGCCCCTGGCGGATTCAAGTTGTGGATCGGGCCAATCAGGACATTCTTCATGCCAAGCTACCCGAACTTCATGAGGGTGACCCTGCCAGTCTTGGTAAAACCAATTCGAAAGAAGCCAAGACCGCTCCTCTACTCCTCATCGTATCATCATACACTGCGTCCAAAAAAGCCCCGCGATGCGAGCAACTCCTGTCTGGAGCAGCTGTCTGCCAGAATATTCTGATTGCCTCGAGTGCGCTAGGCTACCGCAGTCAATGGCTCACCGAGTGGTTCGCTTACAACGATAGAGTAAAGGAGTACCTCGGGATAGCAACGATCGAGGATATCATCGGATTCATTTATATCGGAAGCGAAACGGAGGCGCCAAAAGAGCGACCGCGACCCAATGTATCCGATATCGTGACTCGGCTCCAGCTGTAGCTCGACGGCTCGGTCCGACGGTTAGTGGTTTCTCAAGCAAAGCTCCGCGTAGGCTTTGATCTTTTTCCTGACATTGGTAAGGCCATTTCGCCGGTTAGGTGACAAGTGTTGCGTGATCCCCACGTCAGCTAGAAAACCTGGCTCCAGCGAAAGCACGTCTTCTGGAGTTTCTCCACTGTAGAGCTCGCACAGCAATGCCGCCGTCCCTTTCGTTATCGCAGCGTCAGAATCCGTGTGAAAATAGCATTTTTCCTCCTTAAACTCCGGAAAGATCCATAGCTGCGACAAACACCCCTCAATCAGGAAGGTGTCGATCTTGTACTCGTCTGCCAGCGGGGGATGCCCCTTCGCCCTATCTATTATGTACGCAAAGCGTTCGAAATGGTCTTCGAACGGCATTAGCTCTTCCACAATCTGATCCCTCTTCTCTTGTATGCTCATGACTACTTAGACCACTCGAACAGCACCTTTCCTCCGAAGTCAATTCAGTCCTCTCTTTTCAGAAATCTTGCCATCTCCGAAGGAGACGTACTTGGTTTCAGGACAATGAACGAAGGCGAATCGTATGCTTCCCGAACTCCCAGAGGATTCAAGCCTGACCCATACTCTTACCATGAGGAGATCGAGCTGGATGTAGAGACCCTCACCAACATGGGCCAAGGGCTGGGTCGCCACAATGACTGGGTCGTCATGGTTCGATACGCATTGCCCGGAGAACAGATCCGAGCTCGAGTCTACCGAAACGAAAAGAACTTCTCCGAAGCAGATCTCGTGTCGGTGCTGAAACCATCTCCTGACCGCATCGAAGCCCCTTGTCCGGTGTTTGGTCAATGCGGCGGATGCCAGTATCAGCACTTTGCTTACGAAACTCAACTCGAATGGAAAACGCGCCAGGTAAAAGAGCTTCTCTGGCACATGGCCCGCATCGAAGCGGAGGTGCTCCCGGCAGTTCCCTCGCCGAAGCAATATGGCTATCGGTCTAAGTTGACTCCTCATTTCCCTAAACCAAAGAAGAACCGCCCCGTACAAATTGGTTTTCTGAGGCAAGGCTCTCGATCGAGTTACGTGGAGATAGAACGCTGCCCCCTTGTTTCCGACGAAATGAACGAGCGACTGGCAAAAGCGCGTTTGGAAGTGCGTCGAAACCAGATTAGAAATCCCTACAAAAAGGGAGCCACGTTGCTTATCCGAGAACATCTCGATGGAGTAACTACGAATCCCAAGGAGATTATCCGCGAAAAGGTGGGAGAACTCGTCTTCTCATTCCCTGCCGGTGAGTTTTTCCAAAACAATCCCAGCATTCTGGAAAGCTTCACTCAATATGTAGGTCGCAAGGCTTCAGAGAGTGGAGTCCACAATTTAGTAGACGCCTATTGTGGCAGTGGCTTGTTTTGCCTCTCAGCGGCTTCACGCTTTGAGCAGGCCGTGGGAATCGAGGTATCTGAATTCTCGGTTCAATACGCTATTGAAAACGCGAAAGCGAACGATATCAAAAACACCCGATTCGTGCTGGGCGATGCAGCATCGATTTTCAGCCAAATCGATTTTGGCGGAAGCGACTCTTCTGTAATCATCGATCCACCCCGCAAGGGATCCAGCGAGGAATTCCTAAACCAGCTCATCGCTTTCGGACCACAGAAAATCGTCTATGTCTCTTGCAATCCGGCTACTCAAATGCGCGACCTCCAAATTCTAACCGATAGGGGATACAAGGTTGAGGAAGTCCAGCCATTTGACCTGTTTCCGCAAACAAAGCACCTTGAGTGTGTGGTCACTTTGACAAATTCTGGATCCCGCAGCGAGGGCTAGCCTACGATTGCCGCTTTCGTAAACACAGCCTATTCCGTCGACGCTTAGACTGGTTTTACGGGTCCGACTCAGGACCTTTATCACTAGCTGCCCCACCCGTTTTCTTCCACTTCAATCGCTTCGACCGCTTTTCAGACATATTATAATAAGATCGGTCGTTTTCCCCGATCGACGATTTCGGCGGAAAAAGGAGTCGATTCTCGGAAATCGATTGCCTTGCATATCTAGAAAGCCGCCCTAATTTTCTACTAATGTCAGAACATAAGGCTAATCTCGTATGGAATCGAAACGAGATCGATTTCGGTTATAAGAACTATTCCCGTAACCACACATGGACGTTTGAAAACGGGGCAAAACTCGAAGTGTCTGCTGCGACTCAATACCTTGGTGATCCCGATTGCGTCGATCCTGAACAGGCATTCGTCGCTTCGCTATCCAGTTGTCATCTGCTTACTTTTTTAGCCCTTGCCTCTTTCCAAAAATTGACCGTTGAAAAGTACGAGGACAACGCCATTGGCCACCTTTGTAAAAACGCTGAAGGCAAAATGGCCATCAGTCGCGTGGACCTTTATCCGGAAATCCATTTCGCAGAGGGAATCAACCCAACTCGCGAGCAGTTGGAAAAGCTACACCACAAAGCCCATGAGGAGTGCTTTTTGGCAAACTCGGTTAAATGCGAAATCGTTACCCACCTTGACTGAGCCTGCAGCCAGGACCAGCCAAGTCTGTATTCTCCTTAAAGCATCTTCCCTGGCTTTACTTTTTTGGAATCGGGGAATCGCTTTACCCACTTCGCTGCGTCGCGTTTGAATTGGTCCACTTGTTTGGGAGCGGCTCCCACAAATCGTTTCGATTGAGAGACGAGCTTCTCAAGCTGCATCAATGAAAGCGGAATCCTTTCGTCGCCAGCAAGTCTGCCAAGGAGATCCGCATCCCCAGGTCGGCCTTCACGAATCTCCTTACTCGCCGCAAGCGCGTTTTCCTTGATCGCCAAGTGCGCCCCCTCGCGGCCGGCACCTGCCTTTACAGACTCCATTAAAATGGTGGTCGTGGCCAGGAACGGCAACTGCACCGCATTCTCCGATTCGATCGCTTTCTCAAATACTTGCATCTGACCCAGAACAGTCAGGAAGGCCTCCAATAGGCCGTCTATGGCGAAAAAGGAATCTGGAAGCATTACGCGGCGCACGACCGAACAAGAAACATCGCCTTCGTTCCACTGGCCTCCGGTCAGACCTGAAGCCATCGCAGCGTATCCTTTCAAAATTGTCCCGAATCCGTGGATACGTTCACTCGTCCTGCAATTCACCTTGTGAGGCATTACTGAGGAACCTACTTGACCTTTCGAAAATCCCTCGCTCATCAGACCTTGCCCTGCCATGAGCCGGACAGTCGTGGTCATATTGATCGCTGAAGATGCCAACTGTTCCAATGCCGTAACCGTATCTAGATCAACACTACGTGGATAAACTTGCCCAACATTTGAGAGGACTTCTCCGAAACCGAGATGCCTGACAATTTTCTCCTCTAGGGCCGCAACTTTGCTCGCATCCCCTTCAAATAACGTCTGTTGATCCAACTGGGTGCCCACGGCTCCTTTAAGCCCTCGAGCGGGATAACGTTCCGTGAGGTCATTGAGTCGGTCAATCCCAACCAAAAGCTCCTGACCGGCCATCGCGAAACGCTTCCCCAAAGTACTTGCCTGGGCGGGTACATTGTGAGTGCGGGCCGTAATCATCAGATTCCTAAACTCAACCGCTCTTTCGGCGAGCCGATTCAAGCACGCGACTGCCTTGAGCCGAGTCAGTCTCAGCGAACGTATGACCTGCAGCTGCTCAACGTTTTCAGTGAGGTCCCGACTCGTCATTCCTAAGTGAGCGTACTCGTATCCCGCCAACGATGAAAACTCTTCAATGCGCGCCTTCACATCATGTAGCACCTTACGCTCTCGCCGATCGATAGATGCCAGGTTCACCTTGTTTTTTACCGACTCATAAACCTTGATCGCCTTGAGCGGAATTTTTAGTCCCAATTCTCTCTGAGCCTTCAATACTGCGATCCAATAGTCGCGCTCGATCACAACCCGGCCTTCAGCGGACCAAATTTTTTTCATCGCTCCGGAAGCATAGCGATCCGCGAGTACGTTCTTTATAACTGGAGTTTTTTGCGGCATAAGAAACGAACACCCTGAGTAGCGCCTCGAGAATTTAAAGCATTTTCTTGTTGTGGATGAGCCCTCGGCTTCCTTGCATGCGTGGCAGTAATGACGTCCTCGAATAAAGAGCCATCAGAAAAAACGATCGCATTGGAACTGAGCGTAATGCGCTCGGGCTCCACCTTGCTAAAAGCCCTCATGGCGGCAGCGCCCGATATCTCAAGCTTACCGGAGACCAATTTTCAGAAATTCCAGTCGGCAACCGCCGCCTCCGAAATCGCTTCTCTTTGCGACGAAAGAATTGTCGTTCTCAAACGTCCCGCCTGGTTCAATGAGACAAAGCGGTATCCGAAGTTACCCAACATTTCCAAGGTGAAGCGTGTCATTCTCGCTCGCGACGTTCACACGACGACGGCCTCGCTCCGTAAAATGGTATTTCGTAAAGCGGAACTTTGGGCTCCAAAATACATAGATAATTGGTTCGCCAACAATTATTGGGCCCCGGTATACGCGAATCTATTGGATCGGTTCCCAGATGATGGTAATTCAAATTTTTGGATACGCTATGAAGATCTCGTCCAGAAACCCATCGAGTGGACCGGCAAACTCTTTCGGTTTTTAGGTTCGGACCGGACTGAGGGGATAGACTCGTATCCGCCACCTCAAGGATACGATTGGAAATGGGGCAGCGACGACGGGGGAGACAAAATCAAAAGTCTAACTGTTCAGGCTCCTAAGATTCCACAGAGTTCCCTAGCCATTTTGGAGTGCGTTCAAGGGCTTCCTCAAGTTGCCCTTGTTAGAGCCCGACTCGGATACGCGAATTCCTAGAGTTTTTTGCAGTGATTTTTACGTATCTTTATTATAGATACATGTGTCTTTGCTAACTAATCGCGTTGCGGTACAGTTGCTCTAGCTTACTACCGATCTTTCCCATACTATGGTCGCTTGCATTATCTAAAGCAGCCTGGCTCATTTCGCTTCTCAAGTGTTTGTCTTTCATAAGCTTGATCATAGCATCTGCCATGTCTTGCTCGTCGTCCGGCTCGAAAATCAATCCGTCATTTCCGTCCTCAACAAGCTCAGGAATTCCTTTGGCCCTTGGGCCAATCATGGGCAACCCGAAGGCCATCGCTTCCAGCAGACTCACTGGCTGATTCTCTGTTTTACTCGCCGTCACAAAGACATCCCCAAGTAACAGATAGTTTTCTTTCATCAAGATGTCCCGTTCAATACGACCCGTCCGTACGACCGCTTTCTCAATCCCGAACTCCGCCACCTTTTCATCGATCTCCGAGTCGGAGGGTCCAGCTCCGACGATCACGAGTTTAACATCAGGATTAACCCGTGTTACGCGATGGAATGCCCCAAGGAGAACTCCCAAAGACTTCTCTGGCGATATTCGCCCAACATAGATGAAAGCGGAATCGTCGATGCCCAAAGATTGGCGAAAAGCTTCAATTTCCTCTTTCGGTCTGAACTGAATGGGGTCAATCCCGTTCGAAAGCAGCGTCACCTTGGTCTTCAAGCCTCTTTGAATAAGATTGTCCCGAACCGATTTCGACGGGCTAACCACATGACTACAGTGATTGTAGAAAGTTACCGAATACTTCCACATCGCTTTTCGAGTAAAGGAAGAGTTTGGAAGATGGAATTGCTTTAGATACTCCGGCTCAGCGAAGAAGGTATGGAATGTTCCTACTATCGGCACCTTTTTCCAGCGTCCTAAAAACATGCCTTCGATTCCGCAACCGAACTCCGTATGAACATGGATCACATCTGGAGAAGCGATCTTAAGACGCCGATAAGTGAACAGGAACAGAGGTATCGAAAATCGCAGTTTAGGGATGTTGGGAATGGGAACAGAGAAGGGCAGCCCAAAAGTCTTTACTCTGGAATCAAGTCCGGGAATCCCCTCCTTTCGATCTTCCTTTTTCGCCCTCGGGTGGAAGATGCTTACTTCATGCCCGCGGGTGGCGAGTTCATTCGCCTGATTGATAACCGCAGAACTAACCCCCGAAATGTAGGGTAGGAAGCTATCGGTGAATAGGCAGATCCGCATAGATGAGAAAGAAAAACGGGCTCCAATTGGAAGGCGCAACTTTATTCCAAACGAATCAATTCTCTTCCGGAAGCACCTTGGCTCTCGAGCTGGATTTTACGCAAGGCAACGAATCGCCATGTTGCGAAGCGCTTCTTCCTGCTCGTTTGGACGCTCAACTATCTCCTCAAATGCTTCGATAAACTCCCCTTGGTGGTCAATCAGCCTCTTCAATGTCGGCAATTGCCGCTCCCCGACCAGCTTGCCCATGTACCACAGGTTTTGTGTAAAAACGTTGAAGTTGCTTTTATCCGAAAGCCCATCGAAACGGTCTTTGTATTTTGCGGCCGCCTGTTCGAATCCGGGTTTCGATATCCCTCGTCCCCCAATATGGATCTCCCCTCCGTCGATGAGTGCTTTCAACTGAATCAGCAACCGATTGCGATTCTGCAGCGAGGCAATCACCGGCCGCGCGTCGTGACCCGCGAAAAAGTGACGACGCAACGCTTCCAAAGTCCATTTCAGATTTCGGGAAAAAAACGCTTCAGTCGTTTCGAAAAAGTCACCTTCGCCAAAATTGGGGACGAGCTCTTCGATAAGCTTCGCCGTAATCTCGCTCCCCTCCTCACCTAGATAGGTCGCCAGCTTGCGAGTCTCCTCCAAGAGGAGGCGGGCATTGGCGTTCACCTTGTTAAGAAGAATTTCCTGGGTGCTCCGTTTCATCGAGACTCCCAGAAATTCGCACTCTTCCTCTAAAATTGCCAAAAGTGTATCTGAACCGTTTCCCTTGGAATCTACTCCCCCCGAAGCTACGTGCTCTCCCTCTTTCTCGAGCCACTTGGCAAACCGCTTTCGGCGATCCACTGGTGAAGCAGAAATCAGTACACCGACCTCATCTGGGGTTATCACCTCCAGTATCTCCCTCAAATCGTCACACGCTTTTTGCGTTCCTTCTGCTCGTCCCAATAGATTGTCCGCCAAAAACGAGCAGCCCTTGAGCCAGATCACTCGCCTACCTCCAAACAATCCCAATGTCTGCGTCGCCTCCCTCACGCGATTCACAATCTGCTCCACATCCTCGACCTTCCCGGCGTGTCCACTAATAACTTCTTGGGAAAAGTCGTCGTCAACAGTGGCAACCATCTCCCTCCATGCCGCTGACGCAGCTCGGAGAGCTAAGAAGTCATCTGGACCTGACACGTATATGAAACTCGGTTCGGACATTTTAGGGAGAGAATACAATCTGGCTAGGGATTGAAAAGGCTTTTCCGCCATATCGCATCCTGTCCTTGCCAAATGGGAAAACATCCTCAATCAAATGCTCGTGATTTCCGTCGAAGCAGCTCAGCAAAAAATTTTCGAACGATTGGCTCCCCTTTCATCCGAGCTTATAAAAATCGAGGCTGCTAACGGGCGTGTATTGGCAGAGCAGCTACAATCAGATCGCAACCTCCCTCCATTCAATCGTTCCACCTTTGACGGGGTTGCACTTTGCTACAAGTCAGTCGCTCGAGGCCTCAGAAGTTTTCCAGTAATCGGGACTGCTTATGCGGGATCCCCCAGGATTGAGTTGAACAACTTGGATTCCTGCGTCGAGATCATGACTGGGGCTCCAGTGCCCGAAAATGCCAGTTGCGTCATCAAGATTGAGGATCTTAAACTCGAAGATGGAATCGCGACGCTAAACGATGGCGTTGATCTTTTCGAGGGCGTCGGCATCCATCTTCTAGGTTCCGATTGCCCTGCCGGGAATGTCCTTTTGAAACCGGGCTGTACCCTCTCTGCCAAAGAGCTGTCCATCGCTGCATCCATAGGCAAATCTCAATTGCTTGTTTCCCAAATTCCTCGTATTTCTATTGTCACTACTGGCGACGAGCTCGTTGACGTTTGCGCCTCACCCTTACCTCATCAAATTCGTCGGTCAAACGATCTCGCTCTTCAATTTGCCCTTCAAAGTGCAGGTTATCAGAACGTTTCGAGACATCATATTCTGGACAATCTCGCGGAGACCGAAACAACAGTCCAATCAATCCTGCAAGACACCGACATACTAATACTCGCCGGAGGTGTTTCGAAAGGTAAGCGAGACTTCCTCCCCGCCGCTCTCGAAAGCGTCGGCGTAGCAAAAGCATTCCAATGGGTTAGTCAGCGTCCGGGGAAACCGCTTTGGTTTGGAGACGTTGACCGGAATGGGAAACGCACTCTTGTTTTCGCCCTTCCCGGAAATCCGGTATCATGCTTCACCTGCCTACATCGATTCGTGCTTCCAGCTCTAGCAGAAATCACAAGTAAATCGGCCTGCCCTCCCCAAATTGTAAAGTTAAGAAGCGAGTTCAGCTTTGCCCCGCCCCTGACTCTTTTCCTTCCGGTATCACTGAGCTGTGACGAAACCGGTCAAATTTGGGCAGCGCCGCTTCCATTCAATACATCTGGTGACTTCATCTCGGTCGCCCAAACTCAGGGATTTGTAGAGCTGCCATGTTCGGAATCGGTTTTCCCAGAAGGATCCTCTCACCGTTTCTATAAATGGAGTGTCTAACATCAGAAATGATCCGAGACCTCGACAATCGATCGCAACTGACTATACCCAGCACAAATGACTGATTTCACACACCTCAATGAGAGTCGGCAGCCCCAAATGGTTGACGTTGGGGACAAAGGTGTCACCCGAAGAGTCGCCCGCGCGGAGGCTGTAGTCTTCCTGACCCCCGAGGTAATGTCGAAATTCGACGGCGAGGAGATCCAAAGCAAAAAAGGCCCCGTCTTTCACACGGCAATTCTAGCAGGGATCCAAGCCGCAAAGAAAACGAGCGACCTAATCCCCCTTTGCCACCCGCTTCCTCTCACAAAATGTCAGGTCACTATTGGGAAACTCGATGACGCTCGAGTAGTAATTCACACTGAGGCCGCTACCGATGCCAAAACCGGAGTGGAGATGGAAGCTCTCAGTGCCGCAAGCGGAGCCGCCCTGACCCTCTACGATATGTGCAAATCCGTTACCAAAGGAATCATAATAGAAAGAATTCGACTCTTGGAGAAGAGCGGCGGAAAAAGCGTGTTCCAGGCAGATTAGGTTAGTTCAATTATTACCAATGAAGATCCAGGTCGAGTACTTCGCATTACTCAAAGAGCAGAGCAGCGCCTCAATTGAGACGATTGAGACCAAAGCGGCCACTCCCGAGATTTTGTATTCCGATCTGAAACGCCAGTACTCATTCTCACTTGAGCCATCCGTGCTCAAGGTAGCGGTCAACGAGGATTTCGCTAATTGGGACCACTGCCTGAAAGACGGGGACACGGTCGTGTTTATTCCACCAGTTGCGGGTGGATGAAATCCAAGCACTCCCACCGTACTGTTTATGCAATTTCAAATTACCGACCAGGAGATCAAACCAGAATCACTGCGAAGAGAGATCCTCCGCGACGTTTCTGGCGCTTATGTTTCTTTCGAGGGTTTGGTGAGGAATCACAATGGCGGGAAACCAGTGAACGGTCTCGAGTATAGCTCGTACATTCCTCTCGCTGAAAAGGAGGGAATGCGGATTTTATTAGAGGCGAAAGAACGCTATAGCATCGAAGCCGCCGCTTGCGTACACCGAATCGGAAGCCTGAAAATCGGTGAAGTTGCGGTTTGGGTTGGCGTAAGCGCTGCTCATCGTGATGCAGCTTTCGACGCAAATCGCTACATCATTGACCAGACTAAAGCCCGCGTTCCGATCTGGAAAAGGGAGGCCTATCTCGATAGTCCGGCAGAATGGGTCAACTGCACAGAAGATACTCCTGGATAGCCGCTTGAGTCCGAGGGTTTAAAGGTCGTTAAACCTCTAGGAGAACTATCGAATTAACAAGATGCCCTACGTGGAACGACTATTTAAATCATTGCAACCCCTCTACGCCCAACCGTGTTTCCCATACGCGATGGGGGTGATTGGGATTATACTCGCGTACTTTATCTTTAGGTCATTCAGCACCTTACCTAGACTCATTATGTACCCGATCATCGGGGCAACTTGTGCAATCATCTGTATTAATTGGGTCTACAACCGAAACGAGCCGGAACTCCTCACCCCTGTCGTAGACATGATCGCTCCTTGGCTTCCTAGCAAAGTCTAGAAATTTTCCTCTCCAAAGATTTTCGACGTCGACTAAAACCTGGTTCACACACGTGTGTGAACTATTCAGGTAGAAACGGGTTTCAGGCTTGATGGCCATAACAGGGCTCCCTTATATGGCCGCTCTTCATCTGAATCAATCGATGTCAAATTCACAATCTGATATAGGACTCGTCGGCCTCGCGGTCATGGGTCAAAACCTCGCTCTCAACATAGCCGACCACGGCTTTCGAATTTCGGTCTATAACCGCACGACTTCGAAGACCGACACATTTGTGGAGGCTCATCCGGATACTCCTGGTGGCCTACACGGTGCCCAGTCTCTCGAAGATTTCGTTCAGTCAATCAAACGTCCGCGAAAGATCATAATTCTGGTCCAAGCCGGGAAAGCGACCGACGCTGTGATCGCGAGCCTTCTTCCCCTTCTCGATCCGGACGACATTATCATAGATGGAGGGAACGCGCTTTGGACGGACACTATACGTCGCGAAAAAGAGCTGAATGAAAAAGGTTTTCGGTTCGTTGGTTCCGGCGTTTCAGGTGGGGAAGAGGGAGCCCGCTTCGGTCCCTCTTTGATGCCCGGTGGCAAGGAGTCCGCTTGGAACGAACTCAAACCAATCTGGGAGGCTATTGCAGCCAAGGTCGACGCGGACACAGGGAAGCCCATTGAAGGAGCTGCCCCTGGCAAACCGGTCGAAGGCGGCGTCACTTGCACCACCTACATCGGCGAAAATGGCGCGGGTCACTACGTGAAAATGGTGCACAATGGTATCGAGTACGGCGACATGCAGATGATCTGTGAAGCCTACGCGCTGATGTCGAAACTCTTGGGCATGAATCCCAAGCAGATGAGCGAAGTGTTCGGAAAGTGGAACGAAAGCCTACTCGACTCTTTCCTCATCGAAATCACCACAGACATTTTGCAGCAGGATGACCCTGTCACCGGACAGCCGTTTGTTGATATCGTGCTTGATACAGCGGGCCAAAAAGGCACCGGAAAATGGACCTCGGTTAACGCGCTCGACATGGGCATCGCCGCTCCGTCAATCGCAGAAGCGGTATTCGCACGTTGTCTCAGCGCGGTTAAAGAAGAACGAGTGGCCGCCTCCGAAATTATCAATCCAATTTTCGATGCCTTCGAAGGAGACAAGGATTCCTTTATCCAAGCCATCCACGACGCCCTCTACTGCTCCAAGATCTGCTCCTATGCCCAAGGTTTCCAGCTAATGCGAGCGGCTCAAAAGGAGTATGATTGGAAATTGGACTTTGGCACCATCTCCATGATTTGGCGGGGTGGTTGCATCATTCGAGCCGCCTTCCTCCAAAAGATCTTCGAAGCCTATCAGCGTGATCCAAACTTAGCGAATCTACTGCTTGATCCCTATTTTAAGGGCGAAATAGACCGGTGCCAATCAAACTGGCGCAAAGTGGTTGCAGCGGCCTCCGTGAGCGGCGTGCCGATCCCGACTTTCATGTCCTCGCTCGCCTATTACGACAGCTACCGTAGCGCACGCCTGCCGGCTAATTTGCTACAAGCACAGCGGGACTATTTTGGAGCCCACACCTACGAAAGGACAGACCAGGATCGCGGGCAGTTTTATCATATTGACTGGCCCGACCCAGCTCGCCCTCAAATTGAGGCGTAGCTCGTTATTTAAAGATCTTTACAACAAAAGCGAATTTGGAGAATCAACATCTCTTATGATACCGAAATCATTGAGTTCCAGCTTCGCGACAGAGTCTTCTTCGCGACGAATCAGATGTCTGGCACCCTGATCCCCTTTCAACGCCTTCAATTCCTCTGAATAACGAAAAGGGAAAATAATGGGGTGCCCGGGGATTCCACTGTGGACCGGAATGGTAATCTTCTCTCCCCCCAGATTGCAAAATCCCTCCATCACAGCGAGCACTGATTCTTTCCGCAAGTATGGCAAATCGCCCAACGAGACCAAGATGCCATCTGGTTCAATCGCAGAAATCGCCTCTACTCCAACTGCCAAAGAAGCTCCCATCCCTTCCAGGAAGTGCTCATTGAACACGAATCTCAATTCGTATTCGTTCAAACAGGACTGTATCTTCTCGTATTCAAAACCCGTTACGACTGCGACGGATTCCAGCTTTGCCTCAACGATAGGCCGAGCTGACCGCTCAACCATCGTCTCACCATCCACTTCCATCAGCAACTTGTTAATCGCCCCCATTCTCCTAGACGAGCCCGCTGCGAGCACAATCCCGCAAATCGTTAGATCATTATTCATGGCACTTAGTCACCTAGTAACGCTGTGTTTTTGGTTACTCTTTTTGACGATTTCCGCCATTACGCTTAGAGCGATTTCTGCTGGGGTTTCACTCCCTATGTCTATACCGACGGGAGCATGGATACGGCTAAAGGAATCATCTTTAAACCCTAGCTTGCCCAATCGCTTCAGTCTTGCGGCATGGCTCTTGCGACTTCCCAAAGCCCCAATGTATTCAGAATCACTACGCAGAAAAACGTTCAAAGCCTCATCATCAATTTTGGGATCGTGCGTCATCGCAGCGAGGCAATCAGACCCTGTTATCGAATATTTCTCCAATGCGTGCTTCGGCCATTCACAGATCAGCGCATCAGGTGGATTAGGGAATCGGTCTTCCCTAGCATAAGATTCTCTTGGATCGATCACGATCGTCGCAAACCCCAATGATTGAGCGAACCCGACCAAGTGGATGGCGATGTGAGCCGCTCCCACGACAAACAACCGTTTCGGCCGACTCAGAACCCTCAACAAAGCCGGCGCCCCATCCCATTCGATCTCCGTTGTGCCTTCCGCCGTTCGATAATGCTCCTTTGCCCTCTCAATCAGTCCCGTGGAATCCACCGATCTTTCTGTTCCCCAAATTTCGTCGTGTTCTAGCAGGAAGTGCCGACCATTATGACTAACCAGCAGACCCCGGTCCTGGGCATCCAAAAGGCTTGAGAGCTGTTTTCCCAAATCCGGATCCGAGAGTCCTGCAAAGGGCTCGATTCGCACTCGAATACGGCCCCCACAGGAAAGCGAAACCTCCCAAGGGAAACCACTGTCCGGCCCAAATGAAAGCCAGCGAACTTCCCCATCCGCCATGCAAGCTTTGGCCGCTTCGATCACCTCACTTTCAACACAACCCGCACTGACCGAACCGATAAACGCGTCGCCATCCGACTGGACGGCCAGTACCGAACCCACCCCCCGCGGCGATGGCCGCGATGCTTCCACGACTGTGGCCAAGGCGAATGGGACCCCGTCTGACACCCAATGCTTCAATAGTGGCCAAATCTCCTGCATGAACAACTACCCTTTTGGGATACAGATCGATTAGGTTCAACTTTTTGCGAAACAAAATGATTCAATAAGCTATTGAATGATGAGGGTAAGACTTCAAGGGAACGGCAGATCCCTAGTGTAGATTCGCATTTTGCAATGTTTCCTTACAGATTGGTTAAAGAAATGCCCTTATCCTCCGAGTCATCTGGCTATTCGCCGTTTTCCGCCATCACTTACAAGCTAAGACCCCCACGATCCTTAAAATTAGGGAAGCTCAAAGCTACTCACAGCGAATACGCCTCAAGACAAGACCCTTTTTAAACCTTTACTCAACTCGAAAAAACAAGCATTCTGTTAAACGCTATCTCTTTTCAACGCTAAGAATTATCATGCTCGACCCTCTACCTCAAGAATCCTGGTCTCGCCGAACTGCGACGCATTTACTGCAACGGGCCGGCTTCGGGGGAACTCCCGAAGAACAAGAAGCCTTTTATCAGCTCGGAAAAGAGCAAGGAATTGAAGCTGCAGTCGACTCGCTTCTGGAGGCAAGCGAGGACTGGTCAAGCCTTTCGTGGCCCGAATGGATGCAATCGGAAGTCGATCCGAATGGAGAGACATTTGCAAATCAGGGCATCCGCCGTCGAGAATTCATTCAATGGTATTTTAAAGTGCTGCTGCAGGGACAGCCCCTCTCCGCAAAACTCCTGAAATTTTTCATTGACCACTTCGCCGTCGATTCCGCGACTGTCGGGCAGTACTACCGCTGGATTGGCATGTTCCGCTACACGGATTTGCTCCGCAAGCATGCCGCCGGCAACGTAGCCGGGGAGGACGCTCCCTTCCAAGGGGACGAACGCCTCGTGCCTCCAGGCCACTACGGGAATTTCAAAACCTTGGTTAACCATGTGTCCTGGTCCCTCGGAATGATCCGAACCCTCGATCTCTACCGAAGTAACCGAGGCAATGTGAACGAGAATTTCGGTCGCGAATTGCTGGAATTGTTTGCTATGGGGATAGGGAGCGAGTACTCTGACGATCCAGAATACACCGAGGAGGATGTAGCTGTAGCTGCCGATGCCTTTACCGGGCGAAAATTTTACAATTTTCGCTACTTCCCTGACGAAAACAGGTACACCAATCCTGCTGGAGACCTGAACCCACCACTTCCCCCCGCAAGCGTTTACCAAAATCGGGGTCAGCAAGACCGGAACACCAAGGGTCCTTTTTACGGATACGCGACAACGCCCGATGGCAGCCCGATCATCGATGGGGATGACGTGATCGACATCATATTCGACACTGACCGATGCGCAAAGCATCTCAGCTGGAAACTTTGGAGATATTTCGCTTCGCCAAACCCGTCCAAGGAACTTGTGCAAGCCTTGGCCTATAAATTGCGGGACGATCACGACTACGAGATTCGACCGTTCCTCAGAGACTTATTCTTGAGCGAAGAGTTCTACGAAGATTCCGTCGTTAGCACCCAAATCAAGGATGCAGGAGACTACTTTGTATGCTTGGCCAAACAACTGGGAGTAACGCTTCCAACGCGAGACGCAATGGAGGACGTCATGCAACAATTGGGATACGAAGTAATTTTCCCCCCGAGCATTGCTGGTTGGCCGGAACCCGATGGCCCGGGCAACACGTGGCTCGCGACCGGAGCCATGGTGTTCCGCATGAACATGCCGAGCATATTCACGCATCATAATTACGCCGTGTTTACCAGTGGGCGAACACGAAACTCCATGGACGAATTCCCGGAGGCCGATTGGAACGTAATCGCTCCCAAAGAATTGCGGAGAAAAGAACAGTTCCCTCTTCTTCTCGAACAGTTGAAGACGCGATTCATGCCGAACCGAGAGCTACGCAAGAGCCAAGTGCGAACGCTGTTCGATCACTATTCTTCTGTAAGCGAGGAGCTCGGAGAGCTCGAGGGAGTTAGAGAACTCGTCAGACTTATTCTCGCATTGCCAGAATACCAGACGCAATAGTCAGAAACGGAAACGTACAAACGATATGAATACAAAATTGAACAGAAGAGACTTCGTTTCCAAATCTATTTGGGGAGCGACAGCCTCGATGACGTTGCCTGGCTTTCTTCAGCAAACGCTTTTCAACCTAGACGCTCGTGCCCAAAGCCTTCCTTCTCAAGGCGGCGAAGGTCCAATCATTCTTCTCATGGAGATGGCCGGGGGTAATGATACACTAAATACGCTTATTCCTTACACGAATTCTATTTATCGCGAGGCCCGGCCTACAATCAAGCTCGGAACGGAACACAATATACTTCAGATTTCCGACAAGGACGGCCCCAGCGTCACTGGTAGTAACGAACCTCTCGCACTTCACCCCAATTTGTCGAATTTCAAGCAAATGTGGGACAACGGGGAACTCGGCATCATTAATGGGGTTGGCTATCCCAATCCCAATCTGTCTCACTTCAAGTCTTTCGACTACTGGCATTCTGCAGAACCGAACGGCATGCCAAAAGACGGCTGGATTGGTCGTTATTTAGATAACCAATGTGATGGATGCGGTGCAACAACCGGGATTTATATCAATAGGCGACCCACGTTCGCATTTAAAAGCAATAGTGCGTCTGCCCCATCGGTAACGTTTCAAAACCCCCAGTTCTTCAATTGGCGTGACCAGGAAGGTTTGGGCCGGGAAAAGTCCCTAGAAGGCCTGTACCGCAATCTGATTGGCCTCGATCATGGGGCAGACGACGGAATAAGTGGTGACGATGACACGCTAGCTTATGTTCAGCGATCAGCGCACAGCGCTATGATTAGTACGGAGAGCGTTCAACACGCTATGGATCGGGGAGGCGAGCTTCTAAACCCGAGTTGGCCCGATAACGGCCTAGCCAACAGCCTGAAAACCATCGCACAGCTAATAAAAGGGCGAAGCGAAACTTCCGTGTACTACGCTCGCCAAGGCGGATACGATACACACAACAACCAGATTTTGACCGGAGACCCACTCACCGGTCGCCATTCCGATCTAATGCAAACCCTAAATGGAGCCCTGGGCGCTTTTGTCGATGAAATGAAAGCCCAAGGGAATTGGGAGCGCGTGGTTATTCTCACATTCAGCGAGTTCGGGCGAAAAGTGATCGAAAACGGGAGCCTGGGCACGGACCACGGAGCAGCTGAAACGCTTTTCGTCATGGGAGGTCGTGTTGCCGGGAACCAATACTACGGACTCTATCCCGACTTGGCAGCCGATGCTCGAGTGAGTCGAAATAGCATGGATTTCAATGTTGATTTCCGAACAGTGTACCGGTCGATACTGGAAAAATGGATGGGCGTTCCTGCCTCGGCTATGCCTGCTATCTTCCCTTCACCACCAGTAGACTTCACGCCGCTAGACATCATCAACCCGATATGAAGACGATTTCTTACGCCTTTCTTACTCTTACCGCTTCCGTATTTTCAGGTAGCGTATTTTCAAATACCTTTGAGCTCGTTTCGCTGTCCGGCGATACGACGGAGCTAAACACTGGACAGAAGTTCGATTCATTTTCGATCCCGAATATCAACGAGGATGGCCAAGTTTCTTTCGGAGCGTTATTCGAAATTTCCGGTGTCGATACAGCGTATACCGATGTATTGGCACCAGCGTTTGAAGCCAGCTGCGTCAATTGCCATGGCGAAGGAGGCTCCCGACAAGCGGCATTCGATCTCGAGCCAATTCAAAGCTCACAAGACCTGATTCTCCGGCCTGATGCTATACAGACTTTGATCAACCGGATCTCCAACGGCAGCATGCCACCAGACAGCGAACCGCCTCTCGATCCGGATACACGAACCGCGATGATCGAAGATCTTCGATTGTTAAGGGATCTTGCCAATCGGAACCCAGCCCATCTGGACGCCGCTCTTCAATACAGCGATGGCAACTTAGACGTTATAGCCGCAACGGGAGAGACGGCGACTATAGGTGGGGAGAATGGCTCATTCGAGACTATACGATCCATTACATCTACAGAGGGCCCGAGCATTGCCTTTGCGGGAACACTCGCACCCGGCCATAGCCTTTCCGCATCGGAAATCCTGCTCGCGGCGAGCATGCGGGGCGATCCCTCTAGCCCTGATTTCGAAGTTATTGCGACTCAAGGGATGCAGCCGATTGTTGACTTCGATGGAACGACTTCTCCCACCAAACGACACCAGTATTTTGGTTCTGCGAAAGGGCTTGCGTCTCATGCGCTCACATTTTCGTCACGCCTGGGTCTTTCCAATAATCCAGACGATCAAGGCATTTGGGTCGCTGAACTACCGGCTACCGACACAGGTTCGCTTCCCGTATTGAAGCTCGCTGCAATCGAGGGCTCCCCTCTCAATGGCGGCACAGCGACGATTGCTAAACCAGTCGCCCTGGCTCAAAACGCCTCCCTGAATGGAGCCTTACTAGCCACCATCGAGGACTCCGACGAAAACGATTTCAACAATGAGAGGGGTATTTGGGCTCTCGATGCTGATTTTGGGGCAACGCTAATCGCAAAATCCGGTGATTCAGCTCCTGGATCAAGCGATTCCTTCCTGAGTCTCGGCGAACCCTCTGTAGATGGCGATGGCAACATCTATTTCTGGGCTAGTTTGCAAAATGCCAACGAGGGAGAAGGCTTGTATCAGTACGTCAATGGGATTCTTAGCTTGCTCATTTCCTCAGAGCAACCTGTTGAGATATTTGGGGTCAACCGTTCTTTCAACGCCTTCATGGACCCTGTCGCCAGCGATGATGGCACTTTGGCCTTTCACGCTACAGAATCCGATAGCGATCTCAATACTATCCTGGCTAGGTCCACATCAGGCGAGTGGTCGATTATCGCTCAATCCGGACTTCAAGCACCCGGGACGGCACCAGGAGTCACCTTCGATCTTCTGAGCTTTCCAATAATAAACGGCGTTGGCCAAATCGCCTTTCAAGCAACTCTTGAAGGCCTCGGAGATTCGATTAGCGATACAACAGATTCCGGTGCTTGGGCAACCGACGAAAATGGCGCAGTCGTCCTCATCGCTAGGGAAGGAGATACATTTGATCTTAAGCCTGGCTTCCCCGCCACCGTAAGCAGAGCCGAGATAGGGGGATTCAATTCCAATGGCCAGCTTGCCATGAATTACGCTTTTACAAATGGGGTAAACGCAATCGCGATTGTCGGAATCGATGCCCTAGCGCCACCCGCGATCGGCGCCCATCCGTCAAGCGCAACGACCTATGACGGCGAAACCATAGCCCTTTCTGTGGAGGCTTCAGGACAAGGCCCTTTCTCCTACCAGTGGATGAAAGATGGAGAAGATATACTAGGAGCTACCAGCAGTACACTAACTATCTCTACAGCTACCGCCAGTGACGATGGTGACTACACTGTCGCTGTAATGAGCCAAACAGGATCCGTCGTTAGCGATGTCGCAAGTCTCTCCATACAGAATTTGCCGGACGCCCCTGCTTTCGTTGATCAGCCATTAGGAGATATCGTTCTGAAGGGAGGCGTAGCTACTCTCGATGTCCGAGCCGTATCCAATTCCTCCATCGACTACCAATGGTATTTCAATGGCGATGTATTGAACGGCGAAAACAGATCTGTTCTAAGTATCAGCCCAGCAAATACTGAGGACGAAGGAACATACTACGTAGTAGCCACCAGCACTGGAGGGTCAACCGCTAGCGAGAATTCTGAAATCCTCGTCACTGACAAACGCCTTTACAATATCGCTACCAGAGCCCGCGTTGGAACGGGGGCCAATGTTTTGATCGCCGGTTTCGTGGTTATTGGGCCAGATCCAAAAGAGATTCTGGTCAGGGGCATAGGTCCTAGCCTAGTAGAAAATGGTATCGACGACCCTCTTTTGAAACCTCGACTCGAGATTTACAATTCGGCTAGCGAATTAATCTATTCTAACGAAGGGTGGGCGAAAAACGAGGATCCAGACGCTATCATTGCAGCTTCCCAACTCGTCGGGGCCGGAGGGCGCAATCTTCATGACGATGACACAGCTCTCCTAGTCGAGCTCGAGCAAGGGCTCTATACGGCAATCGTTAGTGGACAGGACAACTCAACTGGAGTCGCCTTGGTTGAGGCCTTCGAGATTGAGGAAAACTTTACTCGCATGATCAATTTATCGTCCCGAGCTTTGGTCGGCACAGGAGCCGACGTGGTCATTCCTGGATTCGTTGTGCAGGGCGATTTGCCAAGTCGCGTGTTGATCAGAGCAGTCGGTCCCAGTCTCGAGAATCAAGGAGTCGCTGGATTTCTCGCTAATCCCCAGATAACCGTCTACGACATCGCAGGAACGCCTATCGCATCCAACGACGGGTGGCTCAATTTATGGGACCCCTCCCAGATTACTGAAGCGAGCCAGCTCGTTGGTGCCTTTCCGTTAAATGGAGATAGCGAAGACGCCGCCATAATCATGGATCTTGAGCCCGGTCTGTACACGGTTATTGCTTCGGGAGAGAATGAAACGACTGGCGTCGCCTTAGTCGAACTGTACGCGATCCCCTAGGAGACCGTTCTTAACGGAGGTGCTGGACCCAGTCTCCAGCAATTCGGTCTCGACGGAATTCTTGAGAATCCAGTGCTTCAGCTTCATGGACCCAACGGACTGATATCCGTAAATTCAGGTTAGGCGGCCAACTCGGGCAAAGTGTAAATCCAAGACCCGGCTCAATCAGTCGGAGCCTTTGCCCTTACGGCAGATTCAGATGACACGGTCATGCTGGTCGAGTTAGATCCTGGCGTATATACTGACATTTTCAGTGGAGAGGAAAACACTACCGGGATAGCCCTCGTAGAAATCTACGAAGTGGGGCAAACTTATCCCGCCTCGTAAATATTTCTTCTCAGGCTTTTGTGGGAGCCCAAAGTGATATTTAAGCACCCAGTTCTCAAGGTGCTGAACTCCTCCGAAGAAATCATTGCCACCAATCATGGCCGGAACGGTCTCTCTTCCATTAGCGAAGCAGCCGCTTCGGTCGGTGCATTCGCGATTGATACAGAGAGCCAGAATGCCGCTAGGATCATCAGTCTCGAAACAGGACTGTACACGCTCAGAGTTTCAGGGGAAGAGGGGACAACGGGTGTATCTCTCGTAGAACTCTACGTGCCACCTTAGTCTGCTTCGGTGGGGATTCTCCTTCCAAATACAAAGAGAATCCCCACCGAAGCCAGTGGAAATAAAACGTAGAATAGCCATAATGGCATATTACCAGCGACCGCTAGATAACCAAATAATCCGGACAAAGCCATCGTTAAAACAGCGTAGGGCAGTTGCGTTTTCACATGCGCGATATGATCGCAGCCCGTAGAGATTGAAGTTAGGACCGTTGTATCGCTAATTGGGCTACAGTGATCCCCAAAAATGGCTCCATCGAGGATGGCCGCCGCTGTTAGGAAAAACAGGATGCCGCCACCGGCATCAAACGTACCCATACTGTAGGACAATGGCAGTATAATGGGAATAAGTATCCCCATTGCTCCCCAGCTTGTTCCGGTTGCGAAGGACATCATGGAAGCCACCACGAACGTGAATAGCGGGAGTGTCCAAACGGGCATGCTGTCCCCAAGCAAATCGATTAAGTATTCTGCGGTTCCCAGATTTTGGCAGATATCCTGCATAGACCAAGTCATCAACAAGATGAATACTGCCATCCACATGGTTGGCATACCGCTCACATAAGCCTGAAAGGTCTCCCGGACACTCATGAGTCGTTGCCCTATTGTGAGCCCAAAAGCGACTAAACTGCCAAATACGGAAGCGAGGAATAGCACCGGAAGTGCCCCTGCCCCGTCTTCGTCTCCCACGGCCAAGCCAAAAGTATATCGCCAATCTTCGAAACTTCTAAAAGAGAACGACTCGCCTAACCCAATTATCCGTGCCCTACCCAACACTACAATTCCGATCAGGATTCCAAAGACCACACAAGCGATTGGGATCAGTCCATTGAACCACCTTCTGGGTGTTCCTTCATCTGGCTTCATTATCCCCGACGACTGAATTCCTAGTGGCTGGCTTCCATCGTCGTACACTTTGCCTTCGAGAGCCGCTCTTTTCTCCGCTTGAAACATCGGGCCGAAGTCTCTTCCCACGGCTGAGTTTATGAAAAGGAAGATCAGAGCTCCGATGCAATAGAACCGCATAGGCAGCAATTCTAAGAATATTCCGTATCCAGATAATTCAATACCAAGTGACTTTGCCTCATCGCCTAAAAGCAACGCCTCCGCCGCAATCCAAGTCGAAAGCACCGCCAACCCAGCTACTGGCGCCGTTGTGGAATCAACTAAGTAGGCAAGCTTCTCCCTCGATATATGCCACTTGTCTGACAATTTTTGCATCGTATTGCCAAGCACTACCGTGTTTGCGTAGTCGTCAAAGAACATCGCCACTCCTCCCAGGCTGATCGCAATCTTAGCTCGTTTCCGGCTTGTGACGAATTTTCCGAAGGCATCGACCAATCCACTTAGGCCACCGTTACGGGAAAGCACATGAACGAGCCCGACAAGCGTGAATAGAAACAGGAAAATATAGAGGCTGAAACTGGAACTTAATGACTTCCAGATGAAGTCATGGATGGCTAGAGTAATAACAATCAACGGATTCAGACCAAAAGAGAGAAAAGCCCCTGCAAAAAACGCCGAAAGCAGGGCAATTACCATTGACCGGAAAAACAGGGTAACAAGCACTGCCAATAGGGGTGGCGACAAAGAAGTCCAGTGCCCTAACACTCTCGGAGCAGTCGAACCTCCGCGCAGCTGATCAATAAAACTCAACTCACTTTCGCTCCCAGTCGTCTCTAACCCTACGTCCGGAGACAATTCTGGCGTAACCGGAACCATCGCTAGAAACGAACATACAGCCAAAAAGGTCAGGAAAAACGCCAGCCAGCGTTCCGGACGTTTCCAATAGGCTTTCGGGTTCATCGAGGCGGAAGAGGATAATCTTGGGAACTACCCTCCCAATCCCCTGCTAAAAGAGTTACGATTGCAGGACTACCAGTAGAGCGTCTCGCAAGATTCGATATAATGCCGCGAAAGATCAACGGCTTTATCACGAGAGCAAGAGAATCCCTGCCAACTCCGTCAATCGGGTTCGCATCAATAAAGTGCAACAAGGCAACTAGAGCCGGGTGTGCTACAGCGCGTAACCTGCCAACTGCTTGTCGACCTTGAGCCGCTTTAGCTTGGAGAATACCGGAAGACCGTTATCAAAGGGCGACTCAACCTCACCTTGGATGAGTGGAAGGGCATACTTTATAAATGGATAATTCATACTCACGCCATCGTCATTGATCCAGTCATCAGGAATCCGCTTGGTTCCTTCGGAAACTTCACTCAAATCCGCTAGCCCTGTCTCGCACGCATAGGTGTCCGAATCAGTTCGCTGCAAGGTAATCATCTTTCCAGATTCCTCTTTCTCGACTGCTGCCAAAATCGCATCCCTGCCAGCCTGGTAGGCCTCATCGACATCGGTTTTGGAAGCGCAATGTGCTGCCGCCCTTTGAGCAATGCCTAGTTTGCAGGAGCGAGCACTCACGCTAAGGCTCCGTTCAACGAGCCCCTTCAGGTACTCTCCTGAACCTCCGAGCTGAACGTTTCCAAAGGCATCTATGCTAGAAGATCCAACCGAAACATAGTTCCCGTCCGTATCGACTAGGCCTTCGCCAACCACGATTACGCAGTATTTTTCGCGCTGAAGAACCCGCTGTACATCTTCGATAAACTTTTCAGGGGCGAACGGCACTTCGGGCAGGTAGATCAGATGCGGAGGGTCATGCGGGTGGTCCCGTCGCTTGCAGAGAGCGGCTCCAGCGGCGATCCAGCCAGAATTACGGCCCATAACTTCTAAAATGGAAACGTAGTCTCCCTGCCCTAGAGCCTCGTTGTCCGACGCCATTTCACGAACGGTCGTCGCAACGTACTTAATGACACTACCGTAACCCGGCGTATGGTCGGTACGAGTGATATCGTTATCGATCGTTTTGGGAATACCAATCACGCGAAGCTCGTGTCCTTGCTCGGCGGCAGCCGCATTAAGCTTCGCCGCAGTGGCCATCGAATCATTGTCTCCGATGTAAAAGAAATAACGGATGTTGTGGGCCTTGAACACTTCGATTGCCCGATCGTAGTCCGCTTGCTTTTTGAACTGAAAACGGCTCGTCCCCAATGCGGCGCCGGGGGAGACACGGAGCCCGCGAATGGCTTGCTGCGACTCCGAGGCTAAATCCACGAAATCCTCGTTTAAAATGCCAAGCACTCCATTGAGGCTGCCGTAGATCTCTTCGATGCACTCATAATTGAGTGCTTCTTCGATCACGCCTGCGAGCGTTGCATTGATTGCGGCTGTCGGTCCACCCGACTGCCCGACGAGGCAATTTCCTTCTAGTTCGGCCATGGTGTAAATATTTTTGAAAGTTCTACGGTAGCTGGAGAGTCAAAGATCAACCAAACTCACTTGGCAACCAAATTTCAGATCTCATTTGCAGGGCTTTGCTATCCATTCCCTAATTTCCGTTCGCAAGCCCTTGAACTCGGATTCGCAAAGCTTGACCCGAGCAATTGAACCTTCCATTTAAACACGTCTTATGGCCAAAGCCCAAGCATCAAAAAACGCCCAAATGGACGCAATTGTCGCTCTCTGCAAACGACGCGGATTCATCTTCCAGTCTTCGGAAATCTACGGAGGCTACAACGGCTTCTTCGACTTTGGCCCACTCGGCGTTGAACTTAAGCAGAACATTAAAGATGCCTGGTGGCAGGACATGGTCCACCGGCGCGACGACATCGAAGGCCTGGATTCCTCGATCATTATGTCGCCAAAAATCTGGGAGGCGTCTGGCCATGTCGGCGGATTCTCGGATCCCATGGTAGACTGCAAAGTCTCGAAAATGCGCTACCGGGCAGATCAGCTTTTCTTTTCTCCCGTCGTCGTCGATGGCGAGAACATTGGCTACGTCTCCGTTATTGAGGATGGATATATGGAAGCCACCGCTCAGGCCGCAGCCGAAAAAATGAAGCGTAAGCAGGGTGTTCAAGGCGAACTGGCCCCTATCGAGCTGAAAGACTACACCGAAGCGGATCCTTCTCAATATGAGCTAATCCCTTCCCCGGCAACAGGGGAGCCAGGCTCCCTTACTCCGCCGCGCGACTTCAACCTCATGTTTGAAACCAAGGTCGGGGCCTTGAGTGACTCGACCGCGATTGCCTACCTTCGTCCCGAAACCGCCCAGGGAATCTTTGCAAACTACAAGAACGTCGTCGATACCGGCCGGGTCAAAATCCCCTTTGGAATTGCCCAAATCGGGAAAGCGTTTCGCAACGAGATCACCCCGCGAAACTTCATTTTCCGCTCCCGAGAATTCGAGCAAATGGAGATGGAGTACTTCATCGCACCAGAAGCGGATTGGAAGTCTGCTCACCGAGAATGGATTGACTGGTGTAAGAACTGGCTCGTTTCTGTGGGCTTGCCTGAGGAAATGTTGGGCGAGGACGTTCATCCCCAAGAAAAGCTCTCCCACTACTCTCGTGGAACCACCGACATCACCTTTCGATTCCCGTTCGGAGAGCAAGAGCTATGGGGTATCGCCTGTCGTGGCAACTTCGACCTTACCCAGCACCAGGAATATTCGGGTAAGTCCATGGAGATCTTCGACGAAGCGGCTAAGGCAAAATACATCCCACATGTCGTCGAACCTTCTCTCGGTGTCGATCGCGTTCTCCTCGCAATTCTTACCGCAGCCTATACCGAAGATGAAATCGGCGGGGAGAGGCGCTCGCTGATGAAGTTCCACCCGCGAGTGGCTCCCTATAAAATTGCGGTCCTCCCCCTTCTTAAAAATAAACCCGAGCTCGTAGATAGGGCGAGAACGCTATATGGCAAATTACAGCGGAAATTCAACGCATTCTGGGACGCATCCGGCGCCATCGGTAGACGCTATCGTCGTATGGATGAAATCGGTACACCATGGTGTGTTACGATCGACTTCGACACGGTGGAAAAGGACGGCACCGTCACTTTGAGAGATCGCGACACAACAGAACAGAAACGCGTTACCGAGGAAGAACTGCTCGCTTTTCTGGATGAGCAGCTCTTTTGAGGAGACACTGGCAAGGCGTTCATCACCGTAGCCATGACTCCAAATCAATGATAACCGCTTCAGTCGAGGCTAGGGACCTTCCCCGAGTCACTACCATCTAGCAATTTCCTATTGCAACCGCATTTCGCGGCACTACTTTTTTGGGGGATGGGCGGCTCAAGCCAGTTCGCCTGCCAAGGTATGGGGAAAACGCTAAAGGAATGGAAAACCGAAATCGAAGCCGAGCAGGATCGAAAACTCTCGAAAAACGAGAATGATCTCCTCGAGAACCTGACCGACATCCTGGATCGGCTTGATTGGAAAGACGCCCTAAACGCAAAGGATCTTTCCCTACTCGAAAATCAAATCCTTACGATTGAGAGAAACCAACAGAGTCCTCTCACGGATGGACTCTGGGAAGAACAGCCTGAGGATGAGTATTCGCTCTGGCAGTACATCGCTCTGATTTTTGATGATCGTGAAATTCCTTTGCCAAAATTTCTCGAACCACAAACCCAATTGGATGAAATCCGTGAAAACATTCAGTTACGGAAGCACCAAAAAGAAACTCGGCTCTGGAAGAACCGCCTTGGCAATCTTTCCCAAAGGCGGGATTTTAGCCCCACAGGTAATCTCGAACTTCGCCTCAAACTCCAAGGACGATCACTCAAGTGGGAAGCTCGTACCGTTGGATTCCCTGACTATTCTCCTTTGTCCGCCAAGGAACTCACTCAATGGCTGGCCAAAGACTTTGGCTTTCTCGATCGCTTCGGGCCCGCCAGCCTCCCGCTGTGCGCATTGTTTCAAGACTATTTCCGCTCGACTCAACGGGCACGCATAGATTTGGACAAAGCCGAAGACTGTTCTTTTCTCAATGCCCTTCTCCATAGATCGGATACGAAAGGCCATGTTGTAGGGAAGGAAGGCTCACCTCTCAACATTAGCGATGAGCGATTAAAGTGGATAGGGTCCGAGCACGGTCCTGGCGCCAATGGAAACTACAAATTGGAGCTCGTATTCGAAGGTGGCCGCCCAGCGCCCTTTCCGCTTACCTACCTACCAGGTCAAACCGCGTTGTATCTCCACGCAGAATTCCTGTATCTAGGACCCAACTTACTGCAGGCTGAAGCGGACCCAAATAAGCCATTTGAGATACCGCAAGAAGCTATCGAGAGCTCTGAAGGACTTCTATTTCTCCGCAATCAAGGTCTTGCTTTACCAGAACAACTTAAAGGCAAAATCGTCACCGTCCCTCTCCAACCTCGAATTTATTGTTCCGTTCTTGATTCGAAGGAAATAAAGGACAAACAGCGATCCCTGAAAGTCTCCATCGCCGCCGTTTCGCGCGATCACAGTCATTGGTTTATTTTAACCGATCAAGGTTGGGCGCCTTCCCCGAATCTCGAAACAGACGAGGAATCCGAGATTCCGGACGGAGGATCTCTATTTGAATACCCTGACGCCTCACCCTACCTGGCCCAACTTCACGAATACGACCTTTCGGAGGTCGAACAAGGACTTTGGACCCGCCCCATAGACTACGATTTCCCCAATACCTTCACTCTTTGGATACAAGGTATTCCAAGCGAACTACAGATCATCGCTGACGATGAGCTAGATTCGCTCGTAGACAAGAAACCTGCCGGGCGATACGCTCTTCGAATTGACCCAAATGCTAATCAGGATTGGTTCAATATTCACCTAGAGCCCGAGTTACTCGATACAACCCTCACCGAAAACGAGCACCAGCTCCTGCTCAAGGCCAAAGGTGACTACGTGCATCTGCCAGGCAAGGGTTGGAAACGCTTCGAGCCAACCGTCGCCCTGAGGCAAAAGGAACTGCTTCTTCAGCTGGGCTTGACGGATAGTGAGTCCGCAGGAGATACACACTCCTTTCACGCCACGCAATTGGCTGAAGTACCGCTCGAGGATGCCGTAGCAGATAACTTGGCCAAGAGCATTCGGAAACGAGCCAGGGAGGTAAGCACTCGAACGCCTGCCAATATCCCCAAAGGGATCGCCACCCAGCTTCGCCCTTATCAAGAGGATGGGTTCCGTTTTCTCGCATTTCTTTCACAAAATCGATTCGGCGGTATACTCGCAGATGACATGGGTCTGGGAAAGACTCTGCAAGCCCTCACCTGGCTTACGTGGCTTAAACTCCATCGTTCGGCAGAAGAGTCGTTCAAGTGTCTAGTAATCTGTCCCAAATCCGTAATGCATGTTTGGATGCAAGAGGTCGCACGCCATTCGCAGCTACTCACGATTTCCACCTTCGACCCAAGCTCCATGACCGCGGTCAATTGGTCCGAAAAAGGAACGGACATCCTGGTCGCCAACTACTCTCAACTTCGAATAAATCGAAGCTTTTTCACTGAGCTAAACTGGACGGTCGCCATATTGGACGAGGGTCAGTACATCAAGAATCCGCAATCTCAAACAGCGAAGACTGCCTACGCCCTACAATCTGAATACCGTATCGTCATCACAGGTACACCGGTTGAAAATCGAATTTTGGATTTGTGGAGCCTATTTGCATTTGCCATGCCTGGCCTCCTCGGAAGTCAGACCACTTTTAAGCGGCAGTACAAAGAGAACGATCCAAACTCTCCGAAACGGCTCTTCGAACGCGTACGACACTTCATGTTGCGCCGCAGTAAACTACAAGTAGCGCCCGATTTACCGGATCGTATTGAAGAAACGCTGTCCTGTGAAATGGAAGGTGATCAAATGGACCTCTACAATGCTGAGCTAAAAGGGGTTCAAGAAAGTTTGCGCTCTATCAGCACAAAAGCGGAGTTTGACAAAGAAAGATTCAACATTCTTTCCTCTCTCCTACGACTCCGACAGATTTGCTGTCATCCTCGACTCGTCGATCCTGCTTATGCGGGCATGAACAGCGCTAAATTAGAAGCTTTGCTAGATCTCGTTTCAGAACTTGAGGGCGAGGGGCACAAGGTACTTATATTCAGCCAATTCGTCGAGATGCTCGAAATCATCCGGACCGAGCTCCAAGATCGCGATTGCAAATACCTAATGCTGACGGGAAAAACTCGAAATCGCGAAGAGCTGGTCAATCAGTTTCAAGAGGACGAGTCGATCACTGCTTTTCTTCTCTCTCTCCGCGCCGCTGGTTCTGGACTAAATTTGACCGCCGCCACCTATGTCATTCTTTACGACCCTTGGTGGAACCCCGCGGTTGAAGCCCAAGCCATAGACCGGACGCACCGGATAGGCCAACAGAACGCTGTCAATGCTTACCGCCTAACCATTAGAGACTCCGTTGAAGACAAGATTCAAAGCCTTCAACTTAAGAAGGAAACCTTAGCCAACGAAGTCGTTCAGGAAGACTCTCTCCATCAGATTCTAAATTTGGAGCGCCTAAAATCGTTCCTTCAAGCGTAGCTTTAACGAGAGAGCGATCCGCCTTCAATCAGCTTGCCTCCTGAGTCGGGTTTGGCTACTTTCAAAGCATCAATTGTGCTTCGGATTCAACTTGGCAACAACCACGTTATCGAAGCTGAAGTACTTCCTTGCGGCTTCCAAAATCCGTTCCGGATCGTACTCCTTTACCTGATTCGGGAAATCGAGGATTTCGGAGAATTCCCGTCCTTCTCTTGCAGCTGAAGTCAAATTTCTTAGCCAGAATCCGTTCTCCTTCAGCCCCGTTTCATATCCACGAAGGTGGATCTCTTGTACTTTCTCCAAATTTTTTATCTTAAAGCCTCTTTCCTGAAGATCGAGAATTTCGTGGATGCCCGCATTTATGAGCAGATCCGCATTCGCTGGATCACAGGAGAAAGCGAACCCTGTGGAATAGCGCTCTGTGGGCTCACGGGTCAGATTAGCGTAGACGCCTACACCATAGGTGCCCCCATTCTCTTCCCGCAGCGATTCACGCATTCGGATATTCAAAAGGTCGCGAACGACACTCATTATGTATCTATTTTCTGGTGACCATTCGGCTTCTCCCGTAAACAATACTCGGACGCTCGTCTTTTCCTCCAAGCCAAAACTGATATCCACATTACGCTTACCTGGCAATGGATCATCTCCTAAGTAACGTCCCCTCTCGTCTCTCCCGGTTGCAGGCAGGGATGCTAGGTAAGTCTTAGCGTAGTGCTTCATTTCCTCCAAATCGAGAGACCCTACGAAAACGAAAGTAAAGTCGCTGAAGTCCTTAAACCGGTTTTTGTAAACCCCGAGCGCAAGGTGCGGATCGATTTCGTTCATCAGCTCTAAGCTCAAGGGTCGATGCCGCGGATGATCACCATACAGTTCTTTTTCAAGAGCATCCTGGAAAACTGATTGGGGCGATTTCTCGCGATTAACAATCATTGCCCGCAACCGCGTTTCGAGTGAGCCGTAGGCTTCCTCATCAAGTCGTGGCTGAGTCGCTTGCAGGTAAAGCAATTTAAAAAAGGCTTCCAAGTCTTTAGGCGACGACGCTCCGCTAAACCCCTCGTACTGATCGGATATGTAGGGCGATACGTTTACGGACTCGCCGGCCAATCGCTTGTCCAACTGGATCGAGTTGAAAGGTCCTACTCCGCTTTCTCCAAGAATCATAGTAGACATGATGGCAGACAAGTACTCGTCATCCATCACGAGACTATGCCCACCCGGACTGTAAGAATTCATGAGAATCTCATCATTCTGAAACTCCGTTCGTTTCAGGATAACGTTTACTCCGTTTGATAGTTCCCACACATAAGTATCCAACTTCTCATCATAGTCCTCTTTGGCAATTTCCCCTGGTTCTGGGATCGTCGCTAATAGCGGTACATCGAGAAACTCATCCTCGTACAGCTCAAGCTCGATTTCGTTCGATGCTTTGATCGTCGCAACCAGCTCTGACTCACTAGGTAATTCAAGTCCCTCCTTTTCTGGTCCACTAAAAAGGGCTACCCGATTCTCCTTCTGGGCAAATCCCTCCCCGATCGCGTTCACTTCCGCGAGATTAATATCAGCGAGAAAAGCCTCGGTCATTTCCAGCTCCATCTCTATACCAGGAATAGGCTCATCGACAGTAAAGGCCCGCGTGTATTCTCTGGCGTAGCTATCCGAATCCGTCTTGTCCCGCTCCTCGTACGCGTTTTCCAGCGATCTCAGAACGTCCGCTTTCACTCGTTCAAGCTCGCTACTGGTGAATCCATCTCGTACCGCCCGGTTGGTCTCGCCAATCAGTGCATTCAGCCCTTCTTGATACCGGTTGCCTAAGAAAACAACCGACTGCTGCAGTGCTTCCTTCTCACGAGCGATGCGACTACTTCCGGCATTCGCTTGGATGAACGGAGGATTTGGCTCACGTGACCTCTCGTCTAATCGACGGTTGAGCATCCCAAAATAAAGGCGTTCTATAATCATGTGACGGTAGTCCGCTGCGCTGCTGTCGGGGCCGACCGGCTGCTTGGTCAGCATGCGAAACGAGGCGATTGTCAACTCGGGGTCCGTTTCGATTGAGAAAAGCGTCTCCTCATGGACTGGTACCTCCGTCGGTGTTCGCTCTGGAGCGTTTTCCGGGTTCTCTAAGGAACTAAACGTATCGATGATCTTTTGCTCGATGTCGTTCTTGTCGATATCCCCTACGACAATGACTCCCATTAGATTCGGCCGGTACCAATCGTTGTAAAACTCTTCAAACCGCTCTCTTGGCGCATTTCCCACGACAATCATCGAACCGATCGGGTTTCGATCCGCATAGCTTGACTTGAAGTAAATGAATGGGCGCTGCCGCTCACTCAATCGCTCGCCGACACCCTGTCTGGAACGCCATTCCTCTAGGATTACGCCTCGCTCCTTTTCAATTTCAAGCGGATCTAGCGTCAGCCCGTCCGCCCAATCTTCAAGTATTTCAAACCCCGTCGAAAGCAAACTCGGATTGTCCGTCGGGAGCTGCAGCATATAAACCGTCTCATTGTAAGATGTGTACGCGTTGACGTGCGAACCGAATCGCATGCCGGCACGTTCCATAAAGTCGACAATTTCACTCTTGGCAAATCGCCGCGTACCATTGAACGCCATATGCTCGAGGAAGTGTGCCAAGCCTCGCTGACTCTGATTCTCCTGCAGGGAACCCGCATTGACGACCAATCTTAAAAAGACACGGCCTTCAGGCTTTTTGTTCTCCCGGACATAGTACTTCAGCCCATTCTCGAGCTGCCCTACAATGATGCTCTTGTCGACAGGAAGCGGGTCGTCCAGAGTCCAGCTCTTTTCCTGAGCCAGTCCAAAGTTCCAAACGTTAAGACCAAGCGCTATCGCGAATATCCGATAATTCCAAAAGTGGGTCATATAGAAAATTGTGTTTTGCTTTGAAAACGGCCGGATCGGAATTCCTACTGCAATTTTTCCAACCGGATCGACAACCATGCCACTGCCGATGAACAAGGCAAGCCTCAGCTAGAACATCACACTAGTAATTAGCATGTAGGCAGTATGCCGATACCTATTGAGAGGCCTTCATAACAAAGCTCCTACCTTTGAGGCAATCAACTCGTGGGAAATCACACCTTACTGGAACTGAATGGGGCCCAAAAGCTCCGCAGCTACATGGGTCTGACTCGAGCAGAACCAGATCGACGACTGACCACTAACTTCGACCTAGCGATAGTCTAGTGCTAGAACCGATGGATAATGGACTGTTTACATCAGCTCACCCTGTCCATCCCAACGCTTTACCGCCTTTGCAGAGCAATGAATTTCAACCCGCTTATATCAGACTTCACAGAAGTTAAGCCAAGGCTAGCAACAAAGGGGAGCTCCGGCCTTTAAAGAAATGCCATAAAATCTCTTTACTCGTTTTTATCCTTGTTAAGGTCTAGAGCATTGGCTCCTCTGAGAATCAATCTATGAAAAAAGCGCTCATAACTGGAATTACTGGACAGGACGGCTCATATTTAGCGGAGCTTCTTCTCACTAAAGGCTATGAAGTGCATGGCGTCATTCGAAGAGCTTCCACTTTCAACACAGATCGTATTGACCACCTCTATCAGGATCCACACATCAATGGCGTAAAGCTCTTTCTCCACTACGGGGATCTCGCCGATTCTGTGCAAATGGTGAAGCTCCTCTACGAACTGCAGCCCAATGAGATTTACAATCTGGGTGCCCAAAGCCATGTAAGGGTTTCGTTCGACGTTCCTGAATATACCGGTGATGTTGTTGGTGTTGGAGCCGTCCGAATATTAGAGGCAATAAGAGAGGCTAAACTCGTCGATAAAGTCCGTTTTTACCAAGCCTCTTCATCCGAGATGTTCGGCAAAGTGCAAGAAGTCCCACAAACCGAGAAGACTCCCTTCTGGCCAAGATCTCCTTACGGATGTGCAAAAATGTACGCCCATTGGCTCACGGTCAATTATCGCGAGTCCTACAATCTCTTCGCTTGCAGCGGCATACTATTCAACCACGAATCTCCTAGACGTGGCGAAACGTTCGTGACCCGGAAAATCACCAGAGCCGCCACCCGTATTAAGCTAGGCCTCCAGAAAAAATTATATCTGGGCAATCTAGACGCTCAACGTGACTGGGGCTACGCCAAAGAATACGTCGAAATGATGTGGCTCATGCTTCAGCAAGACAATCCCGACGACTACGTTATCGCGACCAACGAGACTCATTCGGTCAAGGAATTCGTCATCGAAACCTTCAATCATCTCGATCTTGATTGGGAAAAGTATGTGGAATACGATGACCGCTACGAAAGACCCGCAGAGGTGGATCTTCTAATCGGGGACCCCGCTAAAGCAAAAAAGCAACTCGGGTGGGAGCCCAAGGTGAAATTCAAAGAGCTCGTCAAGATCATGGTCGACGCAGACCTTAAACTTGCGAGTGACGAGGCGAAAATAAAGATTGCTCTAGCATAACCACTAAAAACGACTGATTCCCTATTCGGTTTCTTAAAATTTTCTGAGTCAGCCGAACTGCTATAAGAATAGAACTATATAGCTATTTTCATTCGGTATTAAAATCCCATGAACTTAAGTTCCAAAATATACGTCGCAGGCCACAAAGGAATGGCTGGCTCTGGGGTTCTCCGTCACTTGAAATCTATCGGATACGAAAATCTCATAACGCGCGATCGCTCAGAGTTGAATCTAACTAATCAGGCTGCGGTCGAGACTTTCTTCGCCAACGAGAAACCCGAAGTTGTAATTATGGCCGCTGCAAAAGTTGGAGGTATCTATGCTAATAACATATATCCTGCTTCGTTCCTCTATGAAAATCTAGCAATCGCTACAAATACAGTGAACGCGGCATCTATTTCGGGCACGGAAAGATTTCTTTTTCTAGGGAGTTCATGCATCTACCCCAAATTCGCTTCCCAGCCAATCAAAGAAAGCTCACTTCTTACGGATATGCTTGAACCGACCAACGAGGCCTACGCCATAGCAAAAATTGCAGGTCTCAAACTCTGCGAGTATTACCGGAAGCAATACGGTGTCCTGTTTCATTCTTTGATGCCCACCAACCTCTACGGCCAAGGGGACAACTACCATCCTGAGAACTCCCATCTCTTGCCAGCACTGATAGGAAGATTCCACGAAGCGACGGTGGCTAACAGGGAGTCCGTCACTATTTGGGGGACGGGAACTCCACGTAGGGAACTGATGAATGTAGATGACCTCGCCGAAGCGATCACCCATGTGCTAAGCCTCGAAGATCCACCCGATCTTATAAACGCGGGAACCGGCGTTGACCATAGCATCATGGAGATCGCTGAAATCGTAAAAAGAGTCGTGGGCTTTGAAGGCGAAATTAAAACGGATCCAAGCAAACCCGATGGGACTCCTCGTAAACTGCTTGACGTCAGTCTGTTGAAAAAGCACGGATGGTCATCCGGAATCCCTCTCGAAAAAGGCATCGCCGATACTTATGAATGGTATCTTCAAGAGCGAGAATCTGGGAATTTGAGATCTGTATAGGGGAGCACATCCGCTTAATGACTACCATACACTGCCTTTTTTTTCGGCCATTGGCCCTTTCCATTTGGTTTGCTTCAGAAAATAAAAAGTGAGCAAAAAAGTACTGATAACCGGCATCGCAGGACAAGACGGCTACTTCCTCGCAAAACTCCTCCTGAACAAGGGCTGCAGGGTCCATGGGCTGTTCCGGGAAAAACCATCAAATGGAATCGGCAGTCTCGCCCATCTCGAGGAGAGTCAACGATCGCAACTCGTATTGTACGAATCGAACATCTCAAACAAAGGATTTATCGACGGGCTTGTAGCCGAAAACCAGTTCGACGATATCTATCACCTCGCAGCTCAGAGCTCGGTCGCGAGAAGTATCCAACACCCTCTGGAAACGATCGAGACCAACGTTCTCGGTCTAACCAATATCGCGACCTCCATACGGGACAGATCCCCTCAAACAAGACTCCTTTTTACCGGTAGTTCCGAAATGTTCGGCGACATCACCTCTGGAAAACAATCCGAGACCACCCCTGCCCAACCCCAAAGTCCCTACGGCCTGACCAAGGAATTCGGCTACCAGCTTGTGAGAACCTACCGAAAGCATTACGGCCTCTGGGCCGCGACCACAATTCTGTTCAACCACGAAAGCGAATTTCGAGGCGAGCAGTTTGTAACCAAGAAAATCGTACGCTCGGTCGTACGAATCGCGGCGGGTTTCGACGAAGTCCTTTCTCTCGGCAATATCTACGCGGAACGAGATTGGGGGTATGCAGGTGACTATATGGATGGCGTCATACGCGTAATGGAACGAAACGAGCCCGACGACTATGTATTCGCCACCGGAAAGCTACACTCCGTTAAGGATTTTGTGAGTGCGACTTTTAAGCACGTAGGGATCGACCTCGACTGGTCTGGCGACGGCCTTGACGAAATCGCTCGAAACCGCTCTTCCCAAAATCTAGTCGTCAAAATCGACAAGCACTTCTACCGCCCGGGAGATATAAAAGGAACCTGTGGCGACGCCTCGAAAGCAAAGTTACTGCTCGGCTGGGAGCCTCGGACGAATCTCAGCACCATCATATCAAAGATGATTTCCCATGAGCAGGATAAGACGTCCCCATGAGCACTAACCTCTCGAATTCAGCCGTTCGATTCCAACAAATCCCTGACAACTTGATCGCAAGATGAGGGTCGTCTCCACTATAATCATACTTCATTGACCTGAAAGGTCGGGAAAATATTGGGATAAACAAAAAGTGTGGCCGACTCGCTTGCTACGGCAACCAATACTACAAACTCTTCAGGCAGTGAAGGCGATACAAAGACTTTCATCCCTTCTAAACCAAGCTGAGTTCTGGCGCTGATTCACCAATCAGCTCAAAGGTCTTTTGCTCAAATCTACGAGCAGGGACCCAATTGCATTCAGTGGCGGTCTATTAGTATGTTCATCCGATCGCTTGAGTAAGCCTTCGGACAAGATACTTTACCATCCCAGCAATCGTTTCCCTTTTCAACCTCAGTGCAGAAAACTCATTATTGGTGTTAACGCTCGAGGGTATCCAAGAAAAGAGTTCCATCAACAATAGAGGGAGAGCTCTTCGCAAACGAGCATTTTTCGCCACATTCCACCTCATATTCCGGTAGATGTGAAAACAAAAGAAAGGCGATTGCTCTCCACTTGTACCAGAACGATGATGCCTTACCACGCTCTTTGGTTCGTACATGATTTTCCATCCTGCTTTGCGCATTCGCCAGCTCAAGTCCGTGTCTTCATAGTAAGCGAAAAATTTTGGATCAAATCCACCCAGTTCTTCGAATAAGTCTCTTCGAATCATAACTGAACAGCCACTAAAGGCTGTAACCTCACGAGGAATATCGTATTGGCCGCTATCAATTTTATAAATACCCTCTTCACGGCATGTCCCGTCATCTTCGAGTTCAGAACCCGCACTGTTGATTATATCGAACGTGGCACGTTTCTCTAACCCAAACACGTGTTGCACACAATCTATGGGTATCGACATCTTGTCTTCGCCGATTTCTATGGATGCCGTTTCGCCCACGGTTTCATGTGGCGTGGAAACAATAAGCTCCTGACTTTCGGTAGTCTCGCGAGGAAAACATGGAATACAAACGTTCGCTATTTCGCTTGTCCAGCGCCATTCAAAGTTACCCTCAATCTCCTTACCGTGAAATCCTTCTAAATTGAGCAGACCGGTTGACTCATCCCAACGCGGACTAAAACGAACCCTGACGCCCAAACTTCTGCTATCAGACGACAAATCTGTATCCGATGGCTTAAACGTAGGAACACTGATTCTTAGACGAGTGTATCTAGGATAGAACACAATCTTTGAGACAACGGCTCCGACAGAAACATTCGATATCATTTTCGAGAAGAGACATTCCAGCCAATTCTTTTCAACTACAGTGTCGTTGTTTAGAAAAACAACCCAATCTCCAACGGAAGCACTTACACCTAAATTGCATCCTGCCGAGAACCCAAGGTTTTCCTTTCGATTCAGGACTTTGATTCGAATTCCATCGTGGCTCTCTGGCAATTCTAAATGACCCCCATTATCAACCACTATCAGCTCAAAATTAGAGAATGTCTGATCCGATAAGGAATCTAGCAACCTATTCCAAAAGTGCTGACCATTGAAGTCGACCACTATGATTGATACTAATGGTTCTTTATTCAAATTCCCTAAGTTTCTTCACAATTACGAATGACTCAAATCAGTAGGATGACATTCTAAAGTAGATTCATAAGCGTGACCGTATCTGAACGGTACGATCAATCGCCCTAGTTTTTGTTTTGGACTAATTGTAGAAACAAAACCGAAGGTAAACAATTCAGCAAGCGAGAACTCTGAGATATTTTCCCAAAGCGAAACATAAAATACCGCCTGATTTTTAGCAAAGCAATTTAACTACGCATTTAAGAGTATGAATTCAAATGGATCCTAAACGGCCATCATTTCCTAGTTATTCGAGGAGCTTGATCTATATCCCCCCCACCAAAACGTTACCAAAGCACCTATCTTAGAGCGAATTTCCAACCTTAGTTTTCTTTCGTCGGAAACGTTTATTACCTGCACATCGACAATAAACCTGATCACCTTACACTTCCCCGCATATACTGTTACACCAGATAAAACGCGAAGGCGTTTCCAATCGGATTCTACAACAATTCAATCTGATTTTTTAGGCCAAACATTAAAGAATTCTTGTAACCTAGCATCCATCAATATCAAAAGCAAAATCCTTACGCCCAACGAACCCGACTACTAGTTCTCCTTTTTTTGGTTGCCGAACTCAACTTGTTCGACTTCGCTTGAATCGATTCGTCCTGATACAACTTTCCTAAACAGTGCCTATTTGACGATTCCCTTTCCATGAAATTATTTATCAATTTCCGTTTCTATGCACGCAATAAAAGCCTATCCAGATATTCTGATTCCTATTTATAATGCAAACGACTATCTTGTCTTATGTCTTCATTCTATCCTGCAATATACCCCCAAGATTGTCCGTGTTATTTTGGTTGATGACGCTAGTACTGATCCGGAAATAGAAAAAACTATTGAAGAATTCAGGTCAACGTGGAAAAATCTTGTTACCATTTCTAACAAAAAAAATCTCGGCTACACAAAATCCGTTAACCAAATTCTCCAAAAAGCGAATAACCATACTATTATATTAAACTCAGATGTTGAAGTGTCTGATAATTGGTATAAAAACTTAATCAACTGTATGTCCTCTTGCGAGAACGTAGCTACCATCACCCCTTTTTTTGATAATTCAGGTGCTTTTTCTTTCCCATCAATAACGGATCGCTCTTACGTCGACGACCCTCATGAACGAAATATTAGGCAACACTATCTCGATAAGCTAAAACTCGAGAAATACCCAACCATTCCAACGGGTCACGGAAGTTGCATGCTTATAACAATGCAAGCAATCGCACAAGTTAACTGTTTTGATGAAATTCGTTTTCCTGTTGGCTATGGTTCAGAGGTAGATTTCTGTCAAAAATTATCAAAACTTGGATTATTCCATTACCTAGACTACAAAACAATAATATATCATCGGGATGCTGGTTCTCATGGAGTTGATAAACCTGATTTATTGTTAGTTTCGAATAAAATAATTAGTGATCTATATCCATCATATTTTCAAAAAGTTGACCTTTTTAGCAGAGATGGTATTATTGATCTTATTAGAAATAGCTTCAATAAACAGCGTTCCTTTATTAATATCAACGATTCAGGTTCCGATGAAGAAAAACCCTCGATTTTAATAGTTATCCCAGACAGCAAGGGGGGTATACAAATGACTACCCATTTTTTATCAAAACATTTAGCAATACATTTTAATTGCTATATTCTAATGACAGAAATTCACCATTGGAATCTCTATCGATTAGATGAAAATGATAGGGTATTTATTAAGAGCGTGATTTTTCAGACCCCTTGGAGAGTCGAAAATTTTGATCACACGGAAAGGCAATTTGCCCTCAAGGATATTATAGGCCTGATTACACCATCTATCTGCCTAGTTAGGCATTTCATTTATTGGAACCCTAGTCTTCTAAAATTGCTATATGATTATGGGATTAGCACATATTTTTCCGTGCACGACTATTATATAATATGCCCGAAATACACTCTAATAAATGAATCAACAGAATTTTGCTGCGGCAAATGTAATTCATTAACGGAAGATTGCAAAACAGAAAATAATATCATCTTACATTCTCCACTAAAAAAGGTTTTTGTGTCCGTTTGGAGGCAAAAGGTTAAAGAATCTTTTACATATATTAAAGGTTTCATATTTAATAGTATTTATTGTAAGAATTTGATTGATTCGATTTATCCCGAATTAAGAGAAAAACCCAACACAGTGATTAATAATGGGACTGATTTGCAAAAGGAAAAACCGCTTTGTTTCAATGAGCGACTAGTGAACAACGTCGTTATTTTGGGGAATATCAATATAGATAAAGGTCTTGATCTTATTGAAGAAATTATTCTTAGAAATCACGAAATTAGTACAAATTTCGTCTTTCATATTTTTGGCGGTTTTCCAGATGTTAATCCAAAGACTCTACCTAACACCCATATTCACGGATCATATGAAAGACTTGAGTTGTCTAAAATCTATAGAAATTTAAGGCCCCTAGTTACCTTATTACCATCAATTTGGGCAGAGACCTATAGCAACGTGTATTCTGAATCATTGTTGTGCGGAACACCCATATTGCACAGCCGCTTGGGTGAACCCTATCTACGTTCTAGAAAAGATAATTGTAGCTGGACTGTCGAACAGTTCGACGCTAAAACTTGGTTAGATAAACTTATTGAAATTCGTTCCTGTCCTGGAGATTATGAAATAAAGATTAAAAATATTTTGTCTCTTAATTTCAAATCGGATTTTTCTATGGCAGATGATTATTTGAACTTTATTATGAGTAAAACAACAAAACCAAGTTAGTGCCTGATCCAGAAATTTAGATTTCTCTCGTAACGGACGTCAGAACTTAAATACCGTGTAAGCAATAGCTGAATATTCCTAGAGCGACTAGAGGGTATATTGGATGCAAGTGTTTTCTCAGCCTAAAAGTCTGCTTTACTCAAACTAATAACACAGACCAACAACGTGCTTAGCTGCTTTTTGCAAAGTTTCTTGTTGTAGGCTTAGAGCACGTCTGGATGTCAATGAAACCATCGGAAATCGAATTTGCCCCCACATTTCAAGTTCCGATGCATTATTGAAACTTTGCTATGGGAATTTTCTAATCAAATATTTGGATGAGCTTTAGATTCTAGGCAACGCAACATTGCATTCCCCACCTCTCCGACACTGTCATAAAATAATTCTCCACCCTGCTTATCTTTTAGAGTACAGGAAACCCAATCAATTGAATCGTTATAATGGCCATTCCCTTTCCAACCAATGCTAGGGAATCTCCTCCATTTCCCTAAGACCTTTATCGAAGTTTTCGTAATCGTGGTATCGATAGTTATGGTGTATTGGTCTACTTTCTGTTCGACCGCGATCAAATTTCTTAAAGTCCGTAACGGTGACATCCCTATCGTTAAACACATCCCTTTTACACAAACCCTGTGAAGGTTGGTGGCGATCGAAAATTGGGAATAGGCATGATAGCAACTGAGACAATTTTTGTCTATTACTCTATCCTGACGAACGAAAGCCTCTTCCTTCAAATGTTCATACTTGTTAGCAAACTACCCTCGGAAATACCGATTGTCGGTACAAAAGGGCCATATTTCCCTGGTACAATCTCGACTAATCAAATTAGACTTACACAATTTTCAACTCTTTCGTGGAAGTTAAAACTATCGACGGTATAGTGTAATGGGACGGAAGTCTTCCTAAAATAGGGTCTGAAGAGATCGCTTATGTTTTGACAGACCGCTGAACATAACGCTTTAATCTTCACCACAATAAACCATTCTCAAATTGCGAATTTCAATTTTATCTAAGATTTTCGCCTACGAATATATTTTTAATTTCATTACCCAGAACTATTTATGTTAAGCCATACCATTGATACTACAGAATTTGAATTTTTAGATTTTGGATGCAGCTCCGGTGGATCTTTGAAACTCTACGGTAAGACCTTTAACGCTGAGGGCAAAGGACTTGGTTTAGATATAGATCCCAACAAGGTTGAACAGACAATCAAATCTGGTTTTAATGCGAAAGTATGCGATATAACGAATATCGATATCAGTTCAAAAGTTCGGTTTACGATAATGCACCATTTCTCAGAACACATTCCCAGTATATTCGACTTTACAAAAATTGTCCAGCAAGCCGTAAAAGTCTCACGAGAATTTGTAATAATTAGGCAGCCTTTTTTTGACGCAGATCCATACCTTTTTCAAAATGGATTTAAATTTTACTGGTCAAATTGGAAGGGCCATCCAAATCATATGACTATGTTAGAGTTTACAAACCTACTTAATCCGCTTTGTTTAAAAGGTAAAATTTCGTCATTTTCTATTTACGGGATTGGTCCCGTCCGGTCAAGCGACAGTAATCTAATTCACAATATTGACTCACCAGTAGACCAGCACCATTGGAGTCACAAAAAACATAGCAAGAAATTATCATTAATGTTCGACCAACCAGTATACGCTGAAACCTTTGTTTTGATCGATATTGATGGTGAATCCACAAAAGCCGTATCTGATACTTTCAATTTAGATAAGAGGTTTTACAAGTCTTATTAGTTAATTAAATTCTCGATTTTTTTATGCCCGAAGTAAACAATCTTTGGATCGGTATCATCCAAAGTTACGGGAGTCCACTACGGCAGCCTCAAGAAAAATCTCGCCAGATTCGTATGGTACATCAATCGATAAGATCTTTAAAATCTAATAGTAGATAGCAGTGCTTTGATGTGACCAACAATCAATTTGTAAAGAATCCAACTATTTTTGCTATTCGGAAAAGCTAGATTATAGATTGTTGCTCTGAGTGTCTAAGGTCAAAGCAGCTAAATTCTAAGCACAAGAATCCATCGGATGAACCAGGTTAGCCCAGAATTTTTGAACGACTGGAGCCTAGTAACTTTGGTAGTTGTTCGAGCAGTGAGGGACTATCTCAAGTTAAAAGAAACGCCTAGACGGTATTAAGAGGAATTTCTTTACGTAATTTTGTTTATGATACGATAAAGACAATCAATTTGAGGACGTTCAGTTTCAACAAATACTCTTCCAATGAAACCGTCGTCAAACATGTACCTGTAGGCTGGATTAAAATTAAAAAACTGAGTCTATTCAAGTAAATTTTTAATAGAAACAAAGATATAAGCCATTCTCTAACCTGACAAGTTTGTGCCTTTGCTAGAAATATGAATCTATCCATAACTATTCAAACAGGAGATTTGAATCTCTAATAGTGATTCCTCGCTGATGGTTAGTTTAGGTTTAGTATTCGCTTCGGATAAAGGGACGCAACCTAGTTCCAAGACTTCCTGCTAGTACTACAACTTTCATATTGTAGTCATTTTTAGTCCTTATAAAGATTGTGTTTAGAATAATCCAAATTGGATTTACACCATTTAATAGTACCTAACAGCCCTTTATTTAAATTATATTAAGGTAAACAATCAATATATTCCAATATTCTACTGTTAACGCAATAAAGGCACTCAACTTCACCATTAGTCGGTCGGCCAGGTAAAGGGTCTACTTCAAAGCTGATATCTCTTCCAACTAACTAAACGATTTTCTTAAGTAAATCACCCATAATAATTTCTCCCCTCATGCCGATATTTGTCGCACTTCCCACTAATGAGTCATATTCTATACCAAAAAAAGAGCCTTCAGCAGGACCTTCTACGAAAGCTAAATCACGTATTGGGCTCATATTCCCAATTTTGATAGCTTTTACGCCAGATTGAAATTGAGATATAATCGTCGGAATAAAGGTCCGTGCTGGTTGTCGTGAAGCAAAGGTATTAAATAGACGGATAACTCAAACTGGAAAATCGACTGGACAAAAATAGCTTAGTGCATTCTGTTTAACTGCGATTTTAGTTGATGAATAGGGTGACTGGGTGCCTAAAGGGTTCTCCTCGTTAATTGGGATCAACTGAGCTGTCCCATTGGTCTCACATGTCGAGGTCACAACTATTCGAACGATCCCATGTATTCGCGAATTTTCAGAAATGTTATATATGCTAGCTATATTCGTCCTGGTGTGGTTTGACGAGAAATCCAGGAATAAGGGATTCTTTTCAACGCAGCTATTAGAATAAACGTGTCGCAGCCATCCAATGCATAATCACAGAATCAAAATCGCATATATCAACCCTAAGAACGACTAAATCATTCTTGACTTCACTTTTATGAAGAAATTCCCTTCTATTAAAATTATAGTAGTATACAAACGCCCGAGCTTGATAGCTTTTAAAAACGCAAGGTTCAGCTTAATGTGAGCCAATGAATCCTCCTACACCGGTTTTAAATATTTTTTTTATAGTCTGGTCGGTTCACAATTGATTCCTGAAATGAAATGTTTCATAAACGCAGCCCGAAGCCATGACTACTGCTCTCTAGTTCATTTATTTATAGTCCTTGGATTTCTAGTTATTTTTTCGAAAAAGGCTATTTCAGACCATGCAGATTCTTCTATTGTAAAACGTTTAGCAGTCTTTATACCTTCTTCTCGATAGTCTGATAGTTTAGATCGATCCTTTAACAATGAATTTATATTGTCGATTATCTCATTTTCACTTCCCTCATTTGTATCTACAATTGCTGCGTTTACTCGACTGATCGCATATTCGTAAACGCCCCCTGACTTGGGTAAAACTGGAACGCATCCGCAAGCCATGGCTTCGAGCCCAGTACGACCAAAAGCTTGGTAGACTGAAAGATCTAAAAAAATGTGACTCTTTCTAAGAATTTTACTAACTCCTTCCCGGGTAATGTGTCCGTAATTAGAATAATCGAAATTTCGATGACAATTTTTAAAAAACGGATCCTCCTCATCACACCCAAATATAAGTATGTTAATAAATTCAGGGTTGCTATTCTTTACCTTACTTAACACCTTCATTGTCATTTCTGCATTTCGTCGTGGTGTTTTGGGCCTAATCATCGCGCATATGTTAATTGTTTTATTTTTAGAATCTTGTTTTGATCTCGCACAATAATAAATATTATGATCAACACTAGGTTTAATCTTGTGAACTTTGACGTTATGCTTCTTCATCAATGTATCACAGAGCCACTTTGTTTTTGCAAAGCAGTTATTTGGAGAAACCAAATTGTAGGAATTTAGTGCTTCGTTGTATAATTCGCTCTTTTTGTCAACAATCCAAGGTTCATAATCTTGTATATAGTAGGCAGGTATTATATTAGAATAACGATCTATTATTTCTGAAAGTAATTTAACTGAAGTAAAGATAGTAGCTACAACAACGTTAAAATTACACGCGTAAGAGAATAATTCGTTTTTCGAATCATAGAAATGAAAGACCTCTCGCCATTCGTTCGGATAGGCCAATTGGTACTTAACTTTATGTTTTAATGGAACAGCAATTCTAGCGTATCTACCGAGCTTTCTGATACCAATAGTTTCTTGAACTATAGAGTGAACACCGCCACCACCACCACTTACAGGCAAGAGGAATAGAACTCTTAATTTAGTATTTATGAAACCATTGTCGAAAGAATCTTCCTCAAAATTTATTGAAAACCGTACTGCTTTTCGCATATTGCCCAAAGTACGTGATTCGCGGAGAGTCTTTACTGCGGAATCAATACTCTCTTTTCCGTGTAGCTCTTTTAGCTTTTCTCCACCTTCTTTTGCCAGCCGCCTCCTACCTTCATGTGTAAAACTTTTGGATTTTGCGTGAAATATATAAGTATCGTCTGCGATAGCAAGTTGATACCCAGCCGCGACTGCTCTAAAGCAATAGTCATTTTCCTCCCCGTATCCTTGTGGAAACGACTCTTCATCAAAGAAACCAATGCTTTCAATAACTCGCCGTTTAATTGCGAAACAGAAACCATTCAACAAAGCAACTTTTGGATACTCTCTTTTGGAAATATTTGATACCAATCTACCCATTTCTTCAATTTTCATATTAGATGGGATTTCGTTAACCATCCAATCACCTTCCGGGCTATAGCGTTCTGGTATCGATTGCCAACTTGCAGCGTTGGATAGTGGTCCGATGATTCCAATACTAGTATCTCTTTCTCCACACTGTATTAACTTACTACCCCAATTTGGGGTTACAATGGTATCACTATTTAATAAAATAACATAATCAGCAGTGCTAGCTCTTAATCCAATGTTAGCTGACTTTGTATAGCCAATTGGTTTTTCATTTGTAATTAGAATAGTCTGTGTGTTTTGCCTACTATATTTTTGAAGGTACTTCTGTGTATCAATGTCGGAACCGTCATCTACTATATATAAGAAATAATTTAAATGTGTATGTTTCTTAATCGACTCTAAACAATTTTTCACGTCTTCAAGGGCATTGTGCACGCAAACAACGATATCGAGTTTCATCATACTAGTGTCTATGCAATAGTCATTAATAGGTACTAGGCTTATTTTTCCATACTCATTTATATAATTTATACTAGTAGAATGTATATTTTCTTTGAGAAGTTCCTGTATAGATTGAAGAGAAAGATTTTGACAAGAAACTATTTTGAGATAATTTTCTTTCAAATTATCTATGTAATCATTTGGATTTTGCGATTCAAAACTTTTGAAAAACTTACTGATTGCTATGTAAATGAATTGACTATATTTCTTCCAATTGGAATTGGCTAGTTTTTCAATTTCGTCTAATAATTTTTTGCAATATTCCTTTTGAATAGTAACAAATTGCTCTAAATTTATTGAAAAATTACGCAAAAACTCTGAATGGAGATTTTGTCTTTTTATTTGAAATTCTAATCTATTTTTAATTCTATTAGAAGTTTCCAAATCGTGTAACTGTTTCAGTTTAAATTCATCGATTCTAAGTTTAAAATAGTCTTCTTGGTTAGAATACCTCTCTCCAATTTCAATAACTTTTTCTCTTTCTATTGCTAAGGTCTTTTCAATGCCTTCAATCTTTATGAGGGTATTCATTTTTTCGGCTTCGTTTGCCGCATTTATCGCAGTGAGTTTATTGATACGTTCTTTATATATAAACTCTCTTTCAGTCGCCTCTTTTATAGTATCTTTTGCATTTTGTTCGACTAGATCTAGGTTAATTCTAAACAAGTCGAGCTCCCCTTTTATCAGTTTTATTTGACCCTCCTTCTCCCCCAACTTGCCCTTGAGTGATTCAAGTTCCTTTCCGCTGAGTGCCTCAATTTCATTAACTTTTTCTCTTTCTATTGCTAAGATCTTTTCAATGTCTTCAATCTTTCTGAGGGTATGCATTTTTTCGGCTTCGTTTGCCGCATTTATCGCAGTTAGTTTATTGATACGTTCTTTATATATAAACTCTCTTTCAGTCGCCTCTTTTATAGTATCTTTTGCATTTTGTTCGACTAGATCTAGGTTAATTCTAAACAAGTCGAGCTCCCCTTTTATCAGTTTTCTTTGACCCTCCTTCTCCCCCAACTTGCCCTTGAGCGATTCAAGTTCCTTTTCGCTGAGTGCCTCAATTTCAATAACCTTTTCTCTTTCTATTGCTAAGATCTTTTCAATGTCTTCAATCCTTTTGAGGGATTGCATTTTTTCGGCTTCGTTTGCCGCATTTATCGCAGTTAGTTTATTGATACGTTCTTTATATATAAACTCTCTTTCAGTCGCCTCTTTTATCAGTTTTCTTTGACCCTCCTTCTCCCCCAACTTGCCCTTGAGCAATTCTAGTTCCTTTTCGAAAACCTGCTTCATTTCAATCCTGGCTTTCGATTCCTTTTCGCCGAGCGCCTTGAATTCACGCTTGAGGGCCCCATGGTCCCTACGTGACTGGTCGAGTTCACCTTTTATCAGTTTCCGTTGAACCTCCTTCTCCCCCAACTTGCCCTTGAGCAATTCTAGTTCCTTTTCGAACACCTGCTTCATTTCAATCCTGGCTTTCGATTCCTTTTCGCCGAGCGCCTTGAATTCACGCTTGAGGGCCCCATGGTCCCTACGTGACTGGTCGAGTTCACCTTTTATCAGTTTCCGTTGAACCTCCTTCTCCCCCAACTTGCCCTTGAGCGATTCAAGTTCCTTTCCGAAAACCTGCTTCATTTCAATCCTGGCTTTCGATTCCTTTTCGCCGAGCGCCTTGAATTCACGCTTGAGGGCCCCATGGTCCCTACGTGACTGGTCGAGCTCACCTTTTATCAGTTCCCGTTGAACCTCCTTCTCCCCCAACTTGCCCTTGAGCGATTCAAGTTCCTTTCCGAAAACCTGCTTCATTTCAATCCTGGCTTTCGATTCCTTTTCGCCGAGCGCCTTGAATTCACGCTTGAGGGCCCCATGGTCCCTACGTGACTGGTCGAGTTCACCTTTTATCAGTTTCCTTTGGCTTTCCTTTTTGGTTAACTCGATTTTCAGAGAGGCTATCCTATCATTGGATTGCACAATTATAGACTTCTGATTTTTGTTCAAATACTCAGACAACTCATACTCTTGTTGCTGAAGGGATTCTTCGTATTGTAGTAGATTCTTTACCGTTGCCGTTGAAACCTCTGGGAGCTTTTTGTGATGAAGTATTTTCTCACTTTTGATCTCCCTAAAGAGACGCGTTTGTTGTCGTGTCAGGAAAAGTGGCAGATCCTTATCTGAAAATTTTTGCCTATATAAATCTTTTTGAATAAAAGACGAAAGTTCTCTCTTCGAAGGCATTCTTAGATTCGGAACTCCAAATTCATTAAGCTGATTATATAATTTTGAAGTTTCAGCTATCGGATCGATCATCAAATTTCTATGAGATATGATGATTCGAGGCTTGCCTATAGAAGCTTGAAATGCGGTCGAATTATATTTTTCCCATAATGCAATTCCGGTACTATTTGGAATCTTGTTTCTTTTGTATAAGCTTTGTGCTACTTCGATCGGGTTTCTATAAATATGAATAACTATCGGAATTTCTAACTGATCTTTCCACAGCTCAAAGAGGAGACAAAGTCTTGGTTCCTTTAAAAACCAAGGCCTATGGCCATCCATTTCTAGAATGATCTTTGCAGACCGAGTTTTAAACGATTTTTTGACGGATGCGCTAAGTTTGTCTACTTCAAAGGCACTAATCCGATTCCAATCACAATCTGCAGAATTCAAAATGTCATCGTTTAGCTCGCGCACATCTCGTCTTTCCCAAAATCCCTTGGGATTCTCCTCGTTGGCACCGGTACCACTACCTTCATCACCAAAATAGGCACCCATCATATTCAATATGCGACCTAAAGCTGACGTGCCCGATCGATGCATTCCAAGGACAATTAACTGCATTTATATTATTTGATTAGTCTTTAAGATTGTACGATTGAGGAATTGCTTAGTTACTAACTACCTTGATCAGACTATCTTGGCGAAAGCTGTCAAGTTCCACCTTTTCTAGATTAGCCTTTTTTAACCTTTGTCTGATAAATTACTCTATTCTAGGGTATCAGTTGAAGGCTGCTGAATCTTAACTGGTTTGACCTGCTCCCCTTAAACAGTGCCATTTAGATTGAGAGAATTTCGATCATCAATATGAGCGGAAGAAAAGGCAAACGCTACAAGGAAGAGGAGATCATCCGCATCCTTCGGGAGGCGGAGAACTGCGTATCGTTCAGGGAGCTGCTTCACAAACACAGATTTTCAACAGAAAAATGCTCCTACCAAAAGAACCAGTCCACACCGGATGGTGGCGCGAGCAAGGGAAAACACTCTGCCTGAAGCACTAAGTCACCAACCAGACGCTGGACCATAGATACATTCAAGAAGATCAAGCTCGAGAAACCGGTCGTTTCCTCAGGCAAGGGTTGAGCAAAAAATCATGTTTATTAGGTCCAAAAACTCTGGGCTTTCGTCGTCCTTGCTCACTGATCGGCCTGTCCTCTAGACTCAGTGTAAGCGGTACTAAATCTGCCTCCTTGATTTTGCCTATGCCGATGACGTGAGCTTAGAAAGCTCGTCTTGCGAAAGCTTACTCAAGTCTGTCCTGAGAGGCGGTGTCAGGTAATCGAACGACGCGACGTCAAGTTGCAGGTAACTGATAAGTATAGAACCGGCGCGCGGTTGCCCGCTTCCGGGTGGCCAACAACGAGCCAGTTCTTTTTGCCGAAGGACGGATCGAGCTCTCCATTCCGTTGTTGTCTATCTCCACCTGGCTTTTTCAAGATAGGCCGAGAGATAGTCCCAGTGGAAGAGAGAGTAGCCGTTGGCGGAGTCGAACTCGCCCGCCGGAAGCTTTTCGTGTCTTATGATCCTCAATATGCACCTTGTTCGAGCGTGATTGTTGGACGCTTTTTCCACGCGAAGGCCTTGGCCTGCCCGTCCCCGAAGCCTTCCTCCGAGGCAAGGTGCTCGCGGATGAATCTCTACATTTCCACCGGTTTCACTGAAAAGCTAGTGCTTTAATGTGCCGCAGCACAGCCCCATCTCTTTACAGAAGCGCAAGGAACTGTATCCGCTTTCGACGAAAAGCTGCAGTAGCTCGTCGCACTCCTCTTTGCTGTATCGCTTGCCTTTGCCCTTGTTCACAAAGACAATCTAGACAAATAATGAGTATTTTGAAAGAGCGTCGATTTTTTAACGCTTACCCTGTAAGTCGAAACTAACTAATAGAATTCTGAGCGTAAAGTGCCCCAGTTCCTAAACTACCTCGCCGATCTTCTCGGCAAGGTAGGTCAATCCCGTGTCCGACTTGAATTCGCAGGATTAGCCATGGAGAGCTGGACTATTGCTAACTTTGTATAGTATATTCTCGTTTCGGCTGACAAATTGTTGTGGAGATAATTCTACAGAATGGATTAGCCCAGAAACACTCAAAGGACATCCGTTCGAATAGCTTAAACCAAATTCGTCAATTAGTGTATGACTGGAGCCCCAGCCACAATCAGGTCAGATCGATCTGCAATCTCTAACAAAAACCATGCAAACAATAATCTCTGCCAAATTTGCGATTTAGAATCCCTTTATGTTTACTTTAGAATCAGCCACCAGTCCAATAAATACGACGAAAGAGGCCCTTCACTTCTAGCGGAACTCAGATACAAGGAGTAGGTCAAAATCTGAAACGTTTAAGAATCAGCCTACAAGGTTGAAACTTTACAGTTAATATCAAAATCTACAAATGAAGTTATAACATTGTTATCTTCTTCGCTAACCCTGAAAACTAAAGCGTCAAGAATTCTATGATGAAATATTTCAGTCTCTTCGAATAATCCCTTCACACCAGCGTTAATAAAATAGGTTCCAGGTGTTAAATTACAACGAAAATAAAAATCTAAAAATATACGTGTTCCTTTTTTTACGCTTCTTATCCCTTTGCTAATTTGATCGGTAACCATTCCGCCTAACGCAAATCCTTCAGTTGTTTTGATGAGCATACTGAATCTAACAGATTTGCAATTTTCGCAAAATGAAACTTCATAATTTAATCTATACCGTTTACCTTTTTCCAAAACGTTGAGTTTGTTGTTCTCAAAATCAGTTAAGCGGATATTTTCAATTATAGCTCCTTTTGGCTCAAATTCTACTTTGCTTTTCGAGGTCAAATTCCGATCATAAAAACCCTCAAGCGAAACTGTTTTCTGCTTCTGCTTACTATCGAATGTTTCTTGTGAATCCAAATTTTCGGATTCAATTTTCTCTATTATATTACCTTCCTCTTCCTTGGAAGCATTCATCAGTCTTTGATGGGTACCGATTACCAATTTTGGAGAACCTTTCTGCACCATCTTACCCGCAGACAAGAGTATCGCAGCATCACAAAGTTGAATTACTGTTCCAGCTGCATGGGAAACAAATAAAAGTGCACAACCTTTAGCCCTCAAATCTTCAATTCTTGAATAGCACTTTCTTCTAAACGCGTCGTCGCCCACAGCAAGAGCCTCATCGATGATAAGAACATCAGGATCTAAGCAGGTTGTAACAGCAAAAGCTAAACGCATTTTCATTCCAGACGAATATCTTTTTACCGGTTGGTTAATAAAATTCCCGATTTCAGCGAACCTCTCAATGTCACCCAATTTCTCATCTAACTCCGCTTTCTTGATACCGATCAATGAACCATTAAGATAGATATTTTCAATTCCTGTTAGGTCAGAATTGAAGCCAGTGCCCAACTCCAAGAGTGCATTGATTCTACCCTTTTTTACCACAGTCCCAGTAGTTGGCCGCAAAACACCTGTAATGATTTTTAGCAACGTTGACTTACCTGCACCATTGCGACCGACTATTCCGATTGCCTGACCTCGTCTCAACTCAAAGTTAATTGATGAAAGTGCAGTAAAGTGCTCTAACTGTTGATTAATGCGATTATTTAGCATTTCAGAAAGTCTACCAGAAGCTATCCTCTCTGTTATCCATTTATAAAAGGGTACTAAAAGTCTTGAAGCAGGAGACTTCCATATTTCATAAACTTTGCTTACGTTTTCTATTTTTATTAGTATTCTGGCCTCTTTAAATGACATCTGCGAATGCTTTTTTGAGATTACGATACACTGTAAGACCGACGATAAAAGTTACGATAGAAAAACAATATAAATAAATTAGTTGGTTATAATTTGGGATTTCCCCCCATAATATAAGATTTCGAGCAGAATCAATAGCCAGAACAACTGGATTATATTTTAAATAATTAAAAATATCCTCCGGTATTGAATTTATTGGATAGAATATCGCGGAAGCGAAAAATAATCCCCTACTGAGCAAATTAGTAACATTCTGAAGATCTCTAAAAAAAACACCTAGTGCAGAAAACAAAAAGGCTATTCCACAGGCTAATAATAATACTGGTACCACTATTATCGGCAAAATAAACAAAATTGGGCTAATTTCCAATTTATAAAAAATCGCAAAAATGAGAGAAATAAAGATCGATATTAAAAATCTGTATATTGATTGTAACAGGCTTGTCAGAGGAATAATCTCCAACGGGAACGATATCTTACCAACCAATCCGCTTTTCGACAATATTAGGTTTGGTGCCGAACTCAGAGTTTCACCAATTAAACCATAAAGAGAAAGGCCAACATATATCCCTATTCCATACTCCATTTTAGTACCTGAAGGACTAAAGCTTCCCCCAAAGATATATCCAAATACCAAGACATACAATCCTAACATAAGGATAGGATTTAGTACGATCCAGAGCCCGCCTATAACCGAATCTCGATATTTGGTAGTAAACTCAGACTTTGAATAGAAGAACGAATCTCTTAAAATTTTATTTAGTTCATTTTGCATTGAAACACCAATGCGACACGCTAATGTGTTTTAGTTGAATTGATTTCGATTTGCTCTTGTATGCCTTGTAGGCTACTTTCTTTTCCGCTTAACCAGAATTTGTGCTCTAGCATACGAAATTTGTGTTTCTAGCATGGCCACTTCTTCGTCGGACATTTTTTCCATTGTGGCGAGAGCCTCTTCCGCACGTTTTTGGGCCTCCTCCACCGCGGATTCATCGATTTCGTCGATGTGAATCGCGTCTTCTGCTAGAATTGAGATCTTATCGCCTACGCATTGGGCAAAGCCTTTGCTAATGGCTAAACTTTGACGGGTTCCGGATTTCGAAACGATAAGCTCACCGGCTTGTACCTCGGTCACGATTGGAATGTGGCCTGGAAGAATATCGATCTCTCCTGAAGTCGTCGGCATAACTACAGATTCAATCGTATCCTCGTAGACTCTGGCCTCTGGTGTAACGATTTCGATATTCATTTGGTTTTACTGGGGGGATTACAAATTTACTCCTTACTGGAGGCTTCGAGAACTTCGTCGATTCCACCCTTCATGTAGAAGTCGTTTTCAGCGATGTGATCGAGCTCACCATCTAGGATCATCTTGAATCCTTTAATCGTGTCGGCCACAGGAACGATCTTGCCGGGGAAGCCAGTGAATACTTCCGCCACATTGAAGGGCTGCGATAGGAATTTTTGGATCTTTCGGGCCCGATAGACGGTTTGCTTGTCCTCTGGAGATAACTCATCGAGTCCCAAGATTGCGATGATATCCTGTAAATCGTTGTAACGTTGCAGAACGCGCTGGACACCGCGAGCGACATCGTAGTGCTCGTCGCCCACAACTGCAGGTTCGAGCGCTTTGGAAACCGAGGAGAGAGGGTCAACTGCCGGATAGATTCCCAAGTCGGCAATCGCACGTTCCAGAACGATCGTTGAATCGAGGTGGGCAAATGTATTCGCCGGAGCAGGGTCCGTCAAATCGTCCGCTGGAACATAGACAGCCTGGAAAGACGTTACCGAACCCTTCTTCGTGGAAGTAATACGCTCCTGAAGTGTACCCATTTCAGAAGAGAGTGTCGGCTGGTACCCAACAGCAGAAGGCGAACGTCCTAGCAAAGCGGATACCTCCGATCCCGCTTGAGAGAAACGGAAAATGTTGTCGACGAATAAAAGTACGTCCTGATTCTTCTCATCGCGGAAGTATTCCGCCATGGAAAGAGCGGAGAGAGCCACGCGCATACGGGCTCCTGGTGGCTCGTTCATCTGTCCGTATACCAGAGCCACTTTTGAGTTTTCGAGATTCTCTTGATCAATAACGCCTGAGTCGGACATTTCGTGATACAAATCGTTACCTTCACGAGAACGCTCCCCCACCCCTGCGAATAGTGAATAACCACCATGGGTCTTGGCGATGTTGTTAATCAACTCCATGATAACAACGGTCTTGCCTACACCCGCACCACCAAAGGCGCCAACCTTACCCCCCTTGATGAAAGGGCAAATGAGATCGATGACCTTAATTCCGGTTTCCAGAATATTGGCCTTGGTGTCTTGCTCAGTTAGAGGAGGTGCTGGACGGTGAATCGGGTAGTGCTTATCATATTTAACAGGACCTCGATCGTCTACAGCGTCCCCTGTTACATTGAAAATGCGTCCCAAAACTCCCTCGCCCACGGGAACCGAAATGGGAGCTCCCGAATCTGTGACCTCCATGTCCCGTTTGAGACCTTCGGTGGAAGACATCGCGACCGAGCGGACAACTCCTTCACCTAAATGCTGTTGCACTTCTAGAGTCAGTTTCTGATTTTCACCGGAGACAGTGAAATCAATTGTCAACGCTTGATAAATCGAAGGCAAAGCGTCTTTAGAAAATTGGACGTCCACGACAGGGCCGATTACTTGGAGGATTTTTCCAGTGTTACTCATTGTTTATTAAAGATGAATTGGGAAAGTGTTTAGTTAGTCGCCTATTCTTGCGAGGTAGCAGCTGCGATTTCTAGGATTTCTTGGGTAATGGCAGCTTGACGCGCTTTGTTGAATTGCAATGTAAGTGAATCAAGTAGTTTCGAGGCATTGTCTTTAGCGGTTTTCATAGCAACCATTCGTGCACTATGCTCTGAAGCTCGGGCACTCAGAATTGCTTGGTACGCTTGGCGATCAACGAAAAGCGGTAGAAGTTCGTTCAAAATCGAGACAGGATCCGGCTCGAAAACGAAATTGCGATCATCACTGGACGATTCAAAAGGTTGGGAATCTTTGCCCCGCAACTCTGTAATCATGTCGTCCAGTCCTGTAATTGGAAGTAGTTTCCCGAATGAAGGAGCTTGAGTCAGTACGTTTACAAAACGAGGGTACAAAATCTCGACCGTATCCACTTCGCCAGAGAGGTACTTATCGATCATAAACTCCGTAAGCTGCTTAACTTTCGTATATTTAACCGCGTCTCCAATCTCAAAATCGGCCAGCAAGTCGCGATTTGTCCGGCTAAGGAATTGTCTTCCTTTTCTACCGACACTCACGAACTTCATCTCTTCTTTGGAGTTTAAGATCTCGCGAATTAAATTTCCATTCAAAGGTCCACACAATCCACGGTCTGTACTGACAATAATGATACCTCTTGTCTTAACTTCCCGCTCCTTGAAAAACGGATGATCCAGTTCCTCAATACGAGACGAAATATGGGAAAGCGTTTCTGCGAGCAAGGCTGCGTATGGTTGCCCAGAGATAGCTGCTTGCTGCGCCTTTTTCATCTTCGAGGCCGCAACAAGCTCCATCGCCTTTGTAATTTGGCGAGTATTCTTAACCGACTTAATACGGCGGCGGATTTCTCTTAGATTTGGCATTCTTTAGAATCGTTAATCGCAGCTAACTAGTATTTGCCGTCCGCTATGCCTGAAAACTGTTTTTCCACTCATCAACAGCAGTTTTAAGCTGGCTTGAGAGATCGTCGTCAATCTTAGCCTTCTCGCGTATGCTGGTAAGTAATGCTTCTTTTCGGGATACTAGGAAATCTCTCAGGGAATCACTAGCCGATACCATTTTGGAGACGTCGATATCGTCGAAGTAATTATTCTGCATCGCCCAAAGCACACCTACTTGCTGCTCAATCGCAATTGGGTTGAAAGCGGGTTGCTTAAAAAGCTCTACAATCCGCGCGCCACGATCTAGCTGAGCTCTCGTTTTGGCATCGAGGTCGGAACCAAACTGGGCAAACGCCGCCAATTCACGGAACTGAGCCAGCTCAAGTTTGATCTTACCCGCGACTTGCTTAGTCGCTTTAATCTGGGCAGCAGATCCTACTCGAGATACGGAAAGTCCCACTGATACAGCAGGACGGATGCCTTGGTTGAAAAGATCGGTTTCTAAAAAGATCTGCCCATCTGTAATCGAAATTACATTAGTCGGGATGTAGGCGGAAAGGTCACCGGCCAACGTTTCAATGATGGGAAGCGCTGTGAGGGATCCATTACCATTGTCTTCATTGACCCGAGCCGAGCGTTCGAGCAGCCGTGAGTGAAGATAGAAAACATCTCCCGGATAGGCTTCACGTCCCGATGGTCGTTTCAAAATCAAAGACATCTGACGGTAGGCCGCCGCGTGCTTAGAAAGATCATCATAGACGATCAAGGCATCCTGACCATTGGCCATAAACCATTCGCCCAAAGCTGCCCCTGTATAGGGAGCCAAATACTGATTCGCTGCCGAGTCAGCTGCCGGTGCCGAAACCACAATCGTATACTCAAGGGCACCTTTTTCTTCCAGAACGCCCAAGGTACGAGCGACGTTTGAATTCTTTTGTCCTACGGCGACGTAAATGGAATAAACCGGACGGAAATCAGGATCGCCCGAAGCGAGCCCCACCTTATTGATGTTCGCCTGGTTGATAATCGTATCAATCGCGATCGTTGTTTTACCCGTTCCACGGTCACCAATAATGAGCTCACGCTGACCACGACCAATCGGAATCATCGAATCGATTGCCTGGATACCGGTCATAAGTGGCTGGTCCACAGATTTCCGCTCGATAATTCCGGGGGCTATTTTCTCAACGGGATAAGATTCCGTTGTATCGATCGCACCCTTACCATCAACCGGACGACCCAATGCATCCACTACTCGGCCGAGCATCCCTTTTCCAACCGGAACTGAAAGCAGGGTTCCCGTACATTTTACTTCGTCGCCCTCTTTCAAGTGATTTGACTCACCAAGAATAACCGCTCCTACTTCGTCTTCCTCCAAATTCAAAGCGATCCCGATCGCTCCACCAGGGAAATCGATCATTTCGTTGTACATCACTTCCGAAAGCCCATCGATCTTCGCTACGCCATCACCGACGGACAAGATCTTGCCGGTATTGGTGGCAACGGTTTTCGTTTGGATATTTGCTATCTGCTGTTCAATCTGTTCGATGACGGAACTCATTATACTTCTGTATTTATTAAATGGATTCTAAGGAAAAATTAGGAGAGTGAGGTTTCTAGGGAGGCAAGGCTACTGGCGATCGAGGCATCATAGACGTCACAATCAACCACCACGCGCAATCCCGCAATTAGACTAGGGTCTTCACGTAAGACGGAAGTGATGGTGCGTCCATACTTTGCAGAAAGTTGATTTACGATTCCTGCGATCATGTCGGAGCTAAGCTCGCCAGCGTAGTTAATGACAGCGGTGCCTTTGGCCACTTCCCTTTCGACAAGCTTTAAATACGTCTTTAAAGTTGCGACATGGTGGCGAGGAGGATTCTTGGACAAGGATTTAAGGACTCCGTCAACCCGCTCCGCAGACACCTCGCCACTATCTAGGCTGGCCTGGAGAAGCTGCTTGGCGAAATTTTTGATCTGCTTGTCCTGCTTCATGGAGCTCAATAAATTAATTGCTGCTCTCGACCAACTGAGAACTGGCTGATTCGGTATAACGATTTCGGTCGTCGGCAGACAACTCCTTTGAAAGGACCTTGCTGGTCGTGGACACGACGAGCCGGGCAATCTCGCTTCTTGCCTCGGACAGCATTTTCTTCCGATCCATTTCGATCTGCTGCTCCGCTTTTGAGATGATCTCCTCGGCCCGAACGACAGCATCCTGGGAAGACTTCGATATATTCTCTTCGGCTACGGTTCTCGCTTCGTTCACAATCTGCTGCGCTTCCTGAGACGCCTTTTGAATAATCTCTTTGTGCTCAGCCTCAGCTTCCGCTAACTTGGACTTCATGTCTTCCGCGTACTTCAGCCCATCAGCGATTTGGCTGTTGCGATCATCAAGGGTCGCAAGAACAGGTTTAAAAGCAAATCGATAGAGTACGTAGGCAAGAATCGAAAAGCTGATCACCTGCATCACGATGTGACCCACGTGAATGCCGAACTTCTCCACGAGGCCTGCAGATTCAGCCGCGGCATGCGGATCTGCGGCAGCAATTACTGAAATGAGGTCGATCATGAGTAGATTAATGATATTTAAAAAGGTGAGCCACCCGTCTGGAGTGGCTCACCACTAAATCTTTTTAACTCGCCAAGAATAGGGCCATAACGCCCAGACCTTCCGCAAGCGCCATACCGATAATGGCTTGAACAAGGATCTTTCCTGAAGCACCTGGGTTGCGTCCCACTGCTTCCGCAGCCTTCATTCCGACCAGTCCAACACCGAGGCCGCAACCAAGGACACCAAGGCCCGAAGCGATATTTCCGTTAATTTCTGCTAATAGGTTCAACATTGTATTATATATTATTCTGTTAGTATTAATGCGACCGCCCACGCTTTTTGCATGGTCCCGAATCGCAAAAGTGGCTAGTGTTCGGCATGTTCATGTCCATCGTCGTGATTACAAATCAAACCGATGTATACGCTAAATAGGAGAATGAATACGAGTGCCTGGACGATTCCGACCAGCAACTCTAGAAAATAGAAGACAGGGATGAAGTTCATCCCATGAAGCAGATTCTCACCGCCAAAAATATTTCCAAACAAGCGGACGGAAAGAGTTAGCGGACGAATCGCTATCGAAACAACTTCGATCAGCCCCACAAAGAGAAAGATTGGGATGAGCATCACCCACATCACTGTGCCCACTTCCGTTTTGTTTGCTTTGTTGCCAAAAAGGTCGACTACGAGTGCTTTGAAACCCGCGTACTTTAAAATTATGTAAGCCCAGCCCACCATCGCGACGATCGCCAACGCCATCGTGCCATTCCAATCTGCGTTAGCCGGCCTTATCCAAGGCCGCGTAATATGAAAGTGGCCATCTGCGTCCACATAGCCCATACCCAGAGTACCCACACCCGGCAGCAACCCGCTCCAGTTCTGGATCAGGATGTAGACAAAGAAACCAAGCACAAACGGTAGTGTCGCCATAACCGCTTTTTTTCCGACGATCGGCTCAATCATGTCCCTCAACCCAACGAGCAAATTCTCAATGATCGCCTGACCACGACCCGGAATCAGTTGCGGACGACCACCGATCATGATGCGTATCCCTACTATTAATAGAATCACGATCACCCAACTCGTCACCAAGCTGTTGGTAATGGGCAATCCAAACACAGTGAAGAGACTCTCGGGGGCGGGCGAAACTGCAGCGTTCGCCAGCGGCAAGGAGGATTGTGTACCCGCTATCGCAAAGAGGATTGAGGATGGTTTTTTAAATCGCATCTTAATAGCAATATGGCCTTAAGAAAACGTGTTGTTGATAGATGGATTTGCGTGCGTCAACTCTCTAAGCTCAAATCCAATCTATATGATTTGAATTGAAGAAAATAACATCTGATTTACAACAGTTCCCAACAGTAGAAGCGGTTTTCAAAATGGGCCGCTCCCATCGAATCGACTTTCAAACTATGGCAAAAAGAGACCTATCGGAAGCAATTTTTGAAGTGAAGGACAATCAACGAGCAGCAAAGTCCGCCGTTCGAGCGTCCACGCTTCGACCAAAGGACCCGTCTCTTTTTAAACGAAGGGCGTTCGACACATTTTACCTTTTTGGCTTTGTTCTTCTCGTACTCGCAATCGCAGTACAAGTTGTTGCGCTTGTTGCCTTTAGCTGATCCGCGGATCAAATCTTACGTTTTTCCACAATCAAGGATTGGTAGGAATCAGCTTTTGACTGGAACACGGTTTCACGCTCAAAAAGCCAAGGAGCATCACTCAACAAATTCCATTTCCCAGCAAAAGCGACTGCATTTGCAGCCCAGTCGAAATAATCTCGGTGATCCGTTCGAAAGTGGAGCCTAGTGCCTTCCAGACAACGATCGGAGAGCTTATCGAGAAATCCGGTGTTCATTATACGGTTCTTCCAGTGCCTCTTCTTCGGCCACGGATCCGGGAATAGGATAAATACCAACTCAATCCCTAGGCCGACCGGCAACTGATCCAAAAACTCGTTCGCTTCCGCTTTCAGAAAGTGAACGTTATCCAGCCCTACCCTACTCGCCTTTCGATTCGCTCGCTCGATTCGATTCCCAATCAAATCTATCCCAACGCAGAGCACCTCCTTATTGGCGGCTGCAAAATCTGTAAGCCAATGCCCATGTCCACAACCGATCTCTAGAACAATGCGGGACTTACCAGAGAGGCAAGACTTGAGTTTCGCGTTTAACAAGGACTTCCGCTGTGCAACTCGCTGCTGATGCTCCTTCAAGCTGGTTGTAGCCTCCCCTAGTAACTTTCGATCAGTTGCCATTTAGATCGCCTTTGCAACCACAGGACTTTCCGCCACCGGTAGACGGAAGGAAACGCGAAGTCCCTGGTTACCAACATTTTCTGCCCATACACGCCCTTTGTGCCAGTCGATGATGTGCTTTACGATACTCAGCCCTAGACCCGTTCCACCCGTATCTCTGGAGCGGCCTTTGTCCACGCGGTAGAAGCGCTCGAAGATACGCGAAAGGTCTGCCTCTGGAACCCCAGGCCCTTCGTCCTCTACCCAGATTTCGATCGAATTCTCCTCGATTGAACACCCTATCCCTATTTTGCCTTCGGCTGGGGTGTATTTCTTCGCGTTTTCCACCAGATTATCAAGTACTTGCCGAATCTTCAGAACATCAATCCTGAGCATGACTGATCGCTTCTCGGGCAAATTCAATAACAGCTCTCGTCCTTCCAAGCCTAAACTTTGACGGTAATCGAATGATAATTCCTTGAGCCAACCAGTAACATCGATCGCGGACAACTCTAGCTTAGGCGATTCATTTTCTAAACGAGAAAGGCTCAGCAATTCGTTAATAAGCAACGCCAGGCGCTCTGAATGACGTTGGATAACATCGAGAAACCGATGGCGATCTTCAATTTCCATCCCGGCATGATCCGCCACGAGCGTTTCCGCGTATCCCTTGATGACCGAAACAGGGGTTTTCAATTCGTGAGACGCATTCGCTACGAATTGCTTTCGCATGCTCTCGAGCACTTTGAGCTTTGTCGTATTGTGCAGAACAAATAAATACCAAGGGGTGTTCGCCTCTTCTGCCGCCTCAAGACGTGCGGCCGAAACCTCCATCCATACATCTCCCTGAGGGTCCGAAAAGACGATTTCCTTGCCGATGCCCCCACCCGCTCGCTTTACTTCTCGTATGAACTCAAGGAATTCCGAGCTGTGGAGCCCACTTTCCACTCGCTTGCCAACACTGGCTCCTAGAGCGGGAAAGAGTTTCTGCAAGGCATTGTTAACCAATAGGATATAATTATCTCGATCTACTATGAGAACCCCCTCTTGTAGATTGCCGAGCGTCGTCTCAATTTGTCTCAAGCGATCGGAGCTTTGCTTATCCAAGCGATCGATCTCAGCAATCAATTTATTCAGCTCACCCACAAGCTCCATCCAATTCCGACTAGTACCACGAAACTCTGAGGAATGGGTGAGTATCGACGTTCGTGTGGCCAGGGATTCCGAAAGCAGTCTAATCGCACGCTTCTGCCTGTAGTATCTTAAAGCGTACAGGGCCGCGATTATCGCTGTGACGGCTAACAAAAAATAGGACATCAGTGATAGAATCCGGCTACGACCGGTTTTCAATCATCCGATACCCCACCCCTCTCACAGTCTCAAGCCAAGAACCTTCATCCCCAAGTTTTTCACGCAATCGTCTCATGTGTGTATCGACGGTGCGGGTTTCAATGTCGTTCTCATAGTTCCAAACTTTTTGAAGCAGCGTTTCGCGGGTTTGAACCTTGCCTCGCTCCTGCATCAGAAGCCTGAGAAGCCGAAACTCCGTCGCGGTCAGCTCGACAGGTCTCTCTTTCACCTGAACGCGGTGGTGCTCAACGTCCAGATTGATTCCATTTACATTAAGAACACTTACGGCCTCATACCCTTCTAATCCTCGCTTGAGTATCGCGGAGACACGCAAAACTAACTCCTTGGGACTGAATGGTTTGCACACATAGTCATCGGCGCCGCTTTCAAATCCCTCAATACGATCCCCCTCTTCAGTTTTCGCACTCAGGAATATAATCGGGATTTCTTTGAGACTGCTCTCTTGCCTAATCAGCCGACAAACCTGAATCCCACTCAGATCCGGCATCATAATATCCAACACAATCAGATCTGGTTTGAAAGCGCGAACCGCTTCCAGAACCTGCCTGGGGTCGTTGACAGATTGCGTCAGGAAACCTCTCTGTTTCAGATTATAACCGAGCAATTCGGTAACGTCGACCTCGTCATCGACGACCAGTATTTTCTTAGGCTCTTCTGATGCTACCATAGCTGTCTACTGACTAATTAAATACTAATTGTTGCAAACAACACCCTTAGCGCAACCGCCTAAGCGTTACAATTTCGTTACACCAGAATAGAAGCCTAATGAATCCAGTTCTGGAGTAAGAGAACCTTTTATATTCTCTTATTATGTTGTATACCAAATACTTATAGACCTCCCAAGGCGACCATCAGCACACTGATATCAGCTGGATTTACCCCGCTTACACGACTGGCCTGTCCGAGGTTTGCAGGATTTAACTGATTCAACTTTAAAGCGCATTCCTTTTTGAGGCCCTTAACCATAAGGAAATCGAATCCCTTCGGAACCTTGATCGCTTCGACACTGCTTAGTTTCTCAACCTGCCTCAACTCTCGCTTAAGATAACCATCATATCGGACACGGTATAGAACCTCGTCTTTTACTGGTTCCTCGAGTTTCGATAGCTCTTCTGGCAGCTCAAATCCGGGATCATTTCTCCGGGCTAGTGTTGCCCAAGTATGTTCCCCCACTCTATTAGAATCCATCCATTGTATTGCTAGATCTACCGATTTCTTTTTGTCTTCAATTCGAGCGATACGAGAATTGGATAAAAGTCTATATCGCTTAGCGTACTCGAGCAGTCGAAGCTCTGCGCTTCCGTGATTAAACAATAGTCGGTACTCCGCTCGACTCGTAAACATTCGATAAGGCTCCTGTGTCCCCTTAGTGACAAGGTCATCAATGAGCACACCCGTGTAGCCATCGTACCGCTTAAGGACAAAGGGCTCATCTCCCCTAGCCTTTAGAGCAGCATTTACCCCTGCGACCAGCCCTTGGCATCCCGCTTCCTCATAACCCGAAGTGCCGTTAATTTGACCTGCGAAAAATAGATTTTCGACTTTTTTGGACTCCAAATGAGGGAAAATTTGCGTGGGTGGTGCGAAATCATACTCTACTGCATAGGCTGGACGCAGCAGATGTGCTCGCTCGAGCCCCGGAATAGACGCCATCATTTCTTGCTGTACGTCAAACGGAAGACTCGTTGAAAGCCCGTTGATGTAGTACTCATTCGTATTGCGGCCTTCAGGCTCCAGAAAGAGCATATGCCGTGGGCGGCCCTCAAATCGCACAAATTTGTCTTCAATACTGGGACAATATCTCGGCCCCGTACTTTCAATCTCTCCACCATACATTGCTGAAAGATGGAGATTACGCATCACGATTTCAGAAGTTTCTTCCGTTGTGTAAGTAATCCAGCAGGAAACCTGGTCGGAGCCCGGCATCCAACCCGCGAATGTTTCACCATGATGTTCCACGTGGAACATGTCTGACTTTTCCCGGGTGTCATAGAATCCGAAGAGAACCGGATCCGGATCGCCTTTCTGTTCCTCCAGATGGGTGAAATCAATAGATCGCCCCAGCAACCTGGGCGGAGTCCCTGTCTTTAGTCGCTCCAATTCGATTCCAGCTTCGAGAAAACTGCTTGATAAGGTCTTGGCAGAATAATCACCCATGCGACCTCCTTCATTCTTATTCTTGCCGATATGCATCAATCCGCGAAGAAACGTGCCGGTAGTTATAACGATCGTCTTGCCGAAGAACTCGATATCAAGGTTCGTTCGACAGCCAACGACTGCATCTCCCTTGAAGATCAACCCGGTGACTGTGGCTTGAAAAACGTCTAAATGCTCTTGGTGCTCAAGCACATGCTTCATTCTCAAAGCATAAACCTTCTTGTCACACTGGGCACGAGGGGAGTGCACCGCAGCTCCTTTGGAGGCATTCAACAAGCGAAATTGGATTCCGGACACATCCGCATTCAACGCCATTTCTCCTCCGAGAGCATCGATTTCACGTACAATCTGGCCCTTAGCAACTCCGCCGATCGCAGGATTGCAACTCATGGCAGCAATCGTATCAATATTCCCGCTAAGAATGAGAGTACGAGCACCCATTCTTGCGGACGCGAGGGCAGCTTCGCAACCAGCATGACCCGCTCCGCAAACAATGACATCGTAGCCGTTTCGAGGATTTTCCATGGCGGGAGATAAAGACAGTGGAGTAGGGGACCTCAAGCGATAAACAGAGAAGTGCTCACAGAAGCGAATACATCACAAAAGCCCGCAAGAAATGATCTACTCGCTAATTTTATGTAAAACCACTATCTCTATCGGAGTACTGAAATCAACGGTCCCCTTTTCTAGGTTACTGCCTAGGAATCACTTACCGATGCAAAACGTTGAGAAGAGAACATCAAGCATCGCTTCATTGTCAATCTTACCCAGGATCATCCCAATGGCCTCGAGGGCCCCCCTCAAGTCGCTAGCAATCAACTCAATCGCCTCGTCGCTTTCAAATTTGTCTACTGCTGAGGCTAAACAACTACGGATTTCATCTAAAGCAGCACTGTGTCTTGAATTCACGAGAATGAGGTCGTCATCATCAAAAGCGTAATTCGAGTCGATCAACTCAACGAGAGAAGTCTTTAAGTCTTCCAACCCATCACCTCGAGTGGCCGAAAATCCAATTATCCTAAAAGGATCAATGCTACTAGTGGGATTCTCGTTCACGACGAGGTCTATCTTGTTTCGAATCACGATACAATTGGTGGCAGACAAACGATTAGCAATCGCATCGGGCAAATGAGGGGAGGGGAGGGAGCAATCCTCGACCAGAAGGAAAATATCTGCCTCTTCCACCAACTCAATCGTTCTACTAATCCCTTCTTTTTCAATGTTACTTTCAGCCTCCCTCAATCCAGCAGTATCCAGTAGTTGGATACTGTGTGGTCCTAGAATAATACGCTCTCGCAGAAAGTCCCGAGTGGTTCCCGGCTCTTCACTCACAATCGCCCGCTCGAATCCCAGTAGAAGGTTCAGCAGTGAGCTCTTACCCACATTGGGTTCTCCTAAAATCAGTGTTTTTACACCATCCCTCAAAAACGCTGCATACTGGCTGCTATCAATGAGCCGGGAACAATACGTCTTTAATTCACGAATACCTGCAAGATGGGATTCCTTTTGCTCCGGCGGAAGGTCCTCTTCTGGAAAATCGATATAGGCCTCTATCGAGGCAATCGTAGCCAGAAGCCGCTCCTTAAAGGTATGCAACTGCCTCCCAAACAAACCCCTAAGCTGATTATTCGCCGCCTTAATGGCTTTATCACTACGGGCCTGGATCAACTCCATAATCGCTTCCGCTTGGGTCAGATCCATCCGTCCGTTTAAAAAAGCCTGACGTGAGAACTCGCCGGGATCCGACTGTCGGCAGCCTCGCTTAACAAGGTCCTTTAGTATGTTCGAAGCAATTAGTGGATTTCCGTGACAAACAATTTCCAGAGTATCTTCACCGGTGAACGACCTAGGGCCCTCATAGAAACAATAAACCACATCGTCGAGGGTGTCGCCTTCGAACGACAAGTAAGATCCATGGTAGGAATAGCGAGGTTGCGGATCGCTTGCTCTTCCAAATGCGGAGCAGCATATTTCCCTACACATCGGACCGCTCAGGCGAAGTATTGCTAACGCACTTTCCCCATTGGGAGTCGCAATAGCGACAATAGTATCTATAGTTACCATACAGTATGAAGGTTCTCCATGAAGGACTTGAAACCTATCTATGGTCTTCGTGTTGTAAAATAACTTTGTCTACAAACAAAAAAGGACCGCCGAAGTGGTCCTGAAAACAAGATTAAGAACGAGGTCAGCTTGCAGCGACTTCTTCCAGCTCCTTCTTTTCCTCCAAATCCGGTTTAACCACTTTGATAATCGCATCAGAGATTTTCTCCATGATTTCCGGATTTTCGCTAAGGAAGCTTTTCGCCGCTTCGCGACCCTGCCCAACCAAGTCTCCTTCATATGAAATCCAGGCCCCTTTCTTATCGAGGACTTTGTGCTCGATGCCCAGGTCGACGATCGATCCCATTCGGGAAATACCTTCATTGTACATGATGTCGAACTCGCAATCAGTAAAAGGCGGTGCGACCTTGTTCTTAACGATCTTAACTCTTGTCCGGTTTCCGATGACCGTACCAGAGGTATCCTTAATTTGGCCAATTCTACGAATGTCCATACGAACGGACGAAAAGAATTTCAACGCACGGCCACCAGGCTGCGTTTCGGGACTCCCAAACATGACTCCGATCTTTTCGCGGATTTGATTCGTAAACATGCAAATGCAATTGGTCTTGCTCACAATAGCTGTAAGGCGGCGCATCGCCTGGCTCATGAGCCTCGCTTGTGAACCCACTGTGGCGTCACCCATTTGACCATCTAACTCCGCACGAGAAACTAAGGCCGCCACCGAATCGACAATTATCACGTCGATGGCATTGGAACGGATAAGTGTTTCTGTAATATTGAGTGCGTCTTCACCGCTATCCGGCTGCGATACGAGTAGCTCGTCCACATTGACTCCTAAGTTTCGAGCGTACTTCGGATCGAGAGCATGCTCCACATCGATAAAAGCCGCTATGCCACCTTGGCGCTGGGCCTCAGCAATCACATTCAAACAAAGCGTTGTCTTTCCCGAAGACTCTGGCCCATAGATCTCGCAAATTCGCCCCTTGGGAAGGCCTCCGACACCGAGTGCCAGGTCGACTGAAAGAGAGCCCGTGGAAATTGTTTCCACTTTCATACTCGAGCCACTACCTAAACGCATAATGGACCCTTCTCCAAATTGCTTAGTTATGGCGGACATCGCCATCTCTACGTTTTTCTCTTTATTTTCCGATGAAGGAAGGGGGGTCGTTTTGCCTTTGGCCATTGCGTAGTGTTATGAGTTTAAATTTTTGTTTATTAGGGATCCAATCTGGATCCGAGTTTTTCATGGCGCAAGATTAAGCGCTTAGGAATTCAATATAATACAGACTCCCTAGGACATTCGCTGTCCTATCCTTTGTTTGCTCTTAATTCTTCTCATTTCGCTAAAATCTCCTCAACGATAATTAGTTTCCTGAGCTCGATCTAGTTAGCATTCCCTTTTGATCGGGCTATGGTTTCTTTACCTATCATTATTAAGAACATTGAAAACGTTTTCTCGCTTTTCCGAAAGAAACGTCCTAGAGAAAGGGATGTAAAGATGAGCTTGCTTCGAAGGCCAAAAGGAAAATTCTTGCAAGATGCAAAGCTCCTCAATTGAAAAAACGCATTCAGTCCATTGACTCGGTACAGAATCTGCAACACCAACAACACATGAAAATAAAAGCATACTTGAAACCACAGTGCGGCTGGAGCATGGGCGTTCGTGCCATCATGTCCAAATACGACCTCGAGTATGAGGATATTGACATCATCAATAGCCGGGAAAACTACGCTGAAATGGTTGCTAAATCAGGCCAACCCCTTTCGCCATGTGTCGAAATTGACGGGATCATGCTTGCGGATGTCAGTGGCGAAGAAGTTGAAGCGTACCTGCTTAAAAATAACCTCGCCGCCTCGCCGACTAAAGAAGCAGATGTCCCTACTGACCGTGGCTGCTCTGATGAGGAGCACGAAAAAATGCGACAATCTCAATCCGTTCGCTTTTTCTAGCGTTCCCGCAAATTTCAATTTTTGGCGCAAACGAGACCGGGCACTGTTCCGGCCTCAAATGCCGACGCCGCTAAACGCGCTCTAATCCATAAAAACAATTTACCTATGAGTTCCATGATTCCATCACCCTTGTATAAGAAAGAGTTCGAGCATGACGCCTGTGGCGTCGGCTTTCTCGCCAACATCAACGGAGAAAAGTCCCATGATTTGCTCAAGAAGACGATCCAGGCCCTCAAAAACCTTGCCCACCGTGGAGCTATCGATGCTGACGCCATCACAGGCGACGGCGCCGGAATTCTAACACAAATTCCCTACGACCTGTTTCGCGAGTTCCTGGAAGAGGAGGGCAAAAACCTCTACCACGAGGAGGATCTAGGCGTCGGCGTTATCTTCCTACCTAAAGGCGACCAATACGCTCAATCTCATGCCAAGAAACTCGTGGAAGAGGCCGTGAGGAGAGAGGGGCTCAGCGTGCTCGCTTGGCGGGATGTCCCCGTTGATGATAGTTGTCTTGGTCAGAAAGCGAAGGAGACTCAGCCCAAGATCGTGCAGATTCTAACGGCCAAGACAGATGATCTCGATGCAGCCGCTTACGAGAGAAAACTCTTCCTCGCCCAGAAATCAGCTGAGCGTCAGGCGGAGTACGAGAATATCGAGGACTTCTACATCTGTTCGTTCTCCAATCGTACGATTGTTTACAAGGGGATGCTCAACTCTCCCCAGATGCGGCCTTATTTCAAGGACCTCAAGAATAAGGCGTACCAAACCGCATTCGCAATTTTTCACCAACGATACTCAACCAACACCTTCCCGTTCTGGCACCTCGCTCAACCGTTCCGGATGATGGCCCACAACGGTGAGATCAACACCATACGAGGCAATCGCAACCTGATGCGAGCACGCGAACGTTCCAACATTCATGGCGTTTGGGGCGATCGCTTTTCCGACCTGCGTCCTATCATCCAACCGGATTTGTCTGACTCGGCCAGTTTCGACAACGCCCTGGAACTTATCACACTCGGAGGAAGGAGCGCTCTTGAGTCCGCCATGATGATGATGCCTCCAGCTTGGGAGAACAACGACCAGATCAGCGATGAGCTGCGCGGATTCTATGAATATTACGCGTGCATGCTCGAGCCCTGGGACGGACCCGCGGCAATCGCCTTCACCGACGGCCGCTACGTCGCCGCATCACTAGATCGAAACGGACTCCGTCCCGCTCGGTACAAAATTTATGACGATGGGACCATACTTCTCGCATCAGAACTTGGCCTCATTGACGAAACGGACCTGAAGACCGTCCGCTCGGGCCGCTTGGGTCCTGGCAAAATGATCGCCATCGACCTGGAGGAAAAGCGATTTCTCGATAACGACGAGATCAAGCGCACCATTAGTGCCGATCCTAGATTCAAAGAATGGTGTCAGGGACACCTCACCGACCTCCACGAGTTTTCTAAGAATTTGTCCTCCGAAACCGCGAGTTCAGAGGACAACAATTTACAAAAGCAGCTTGCTTTTGGCTACGATAAGGACGAGTTCGACGTTGTCCTAAAGCCAATGGCTCTGACCGGGATGGAGGCAACCGGCTCCATGGGGGATGACACTCCTTTAGCTTTTATCAGCCGTCGACCAAGACTACTCTATACCTACTTCAAGCAGCTCTTCGCTCAGGTCACCAACCCGCCAATCGACTCCATACGAGAGCGTTCGGTCATGTCGATCAACATGTTTCTGGGAGGGCGGCTCGGTCTCTTTGAAGACATGCCGCAGAGTGCAGGTTTCGCTAAGATCCACTCACCCGTCCTATACAACAACGAAGTTAACGCTCTCTTCAACGTCAATGGCCTAAAGGATCGAGTGGCTCGACTGGACATAACGTTTGACATTTCCAATGGCGCAGCAGGGCTGGAAACCGCAGTGAAGGAACTAACCAAGCGAGCCAAAGCCACCGTCGAAGAAAAGTCGACTAAGGTCCTCATCCTAACGGATCGAGGAGTGAATAGTGAACGGGTTTCGATTCCTATGCTTCTGGCAGCTGGTGCGGTCCATCAAGCGTTGGTCAGATCGGGGCTTCGTTTGAAGTGTGATATCGTTGCGGAAACTGGGGAAGCTCGGGATGTACATCAAATAGCTTGTCTCCTCGGATTTGGTGCCAACGCGGTCAACCCATACATCGCCCTCTCTGTGGTACAACGCCTCGCAAAAGATGCCGAAGAGGAAGACCTAAAGTTAGATCCCAACCAAGCCTTGTTTAATTACCGAAACGCGATCGAAAAGGGGCTTCTAAAAATAATGGCCAAAATGGGTATCAGCACGCTTTCCAGCTATTGTCGTGCCCAGATTTTTGAAGCCATAGGTCTTTCGCAGACCCTTGTAGATGATTGCTTCCTCGGCACCCCCACTCCAATCGGAGGTATCGGATACAATGAAATTGGTGAGGAGGTATTCATCCGTCACCAACAAGCATTCGGTGACGAAAATCCAGAATTAACGAGTGCCGGCTATTACAAAGTCGTCCGCAAAGGAGGGGAGTTTCACGCCTGGAACCCGAAAGTCGTCGGAGGGATGCACCGTTTTCTCAAAAAAGGCCAGAATGAAGACTTCGAAAAATATAAGGAACAATCAGACAACCATCAGCCGTATGCGATCAAGGACTTACTGAAGATCAAGTTTCCTGAATCAACCAGTACCAAGCTTGAGCAGATTGAACCGATCGAAGACATTCGACGCCGCTTCACGACCGCAGCCATGTCGCTGGGGGCACTCTCCCCCGAATGCCATGAAACGCTCGCAATTGCTATGAACCGCATTGGGGGCAAATCCAATTCCGGAGAAGGTGGGGAAGATCCGCGGCGCTACTCGCTACTAGAAAATGGAGACAATGCGTCCTCGGCAATAAAACAGGTGGCTTCTGGAAGATTTGGCGTTACCGCCGAGTATCTCTCAACGGCCAAGGAGATTGAAATCAAGATGGCTCAAGGTGCCAAGCCAGGGGAGGGCGGTCAGCTTCCTGGGCACAAAGTCTCACCAATGATCGCTCGCTTGCGTTTCAGCGTACCAGGCGTCACCTTGATCTCCCCGCCGCCACACCATGACATCTACTCGATTGAGGATTTGGCTCAGCTAATTTTCGACCTGAAAGAAGTAAACCCACGGGCTAAAGTTTGCGTCAAACTCGTATCCAGCTCGGGAGTCGGTACCGTGGCAGCAGGGGTTGCAAAGGCCTACGCTGACGTAATACTTGTCTCAGGACACGATGGGGGTACCGGAGCCTCTCCGCTATCTTCAATCAAGCACGCCGGATCTTCCTGGGAGATTGGTTTGGCAGAAACACATCAAGTACTGATGATGAACGGTCTCCGTAATCGTGTTACACTACGAACCGACGGCGGTATGAAGACTGGAAGAGACATCATTATTGCAGCAATGCTCGGTGCGGAGGAATACAACTTTGGAACCGCAGCGATGATCGCAGCCAGCTGTGCAATGTTTCGCGTGTGTCATTTGAATACATGCCCTGTTGGGGTCGCAACGCAACGCGAAGATCTTAGGGCTAAGTACAAGGGCACACCGAAGAATGTTATCAACTATTTTAACGCAGTTGCTGAAGACGTACGGTCATACTTGGCAAAACTGGGCTTTCGTAAATTGGACGATCTCATAGGAAGAGTCGATCTGCTCGAACAGATCGACGATCCAGAGAATCCCAAGACACGTTTGGTAAATCTCAGCGGGCTGCTTCATGATCCTGACCCGACTGGCGAGTCTCCTCGAATTCATACACGTCCTCGAAATGAGCGTCTCGGTTTCGAGGGAGGGATCGATCAGACGATCATTCAAGAGTCCAAAGATGTGATTTCAGGAAAGATTGCGTCGTTCCGCGGCAAATATAAAGTTGGAAATACGGATCGCTGCTTGGGTACTCACTTGTCAGGAGAAGTTGCATACATTCGTGGAAGCAACCACCTCCCCCCTGGATCTATCGACCTTAAGTTTATCGGAACCGCAGGGCAGAGTTTCGGCACTTTCCTCGCTCCAGGTATTCGAATGCACCTTTTCGGAGAAGCAAACGACTATGTTGGCAAGGGTATGAGTGGCGGCGAAATCATTATCCGTCCCCGAGAAGAGGAAAGCTACGTTTGGAAAGACAACACGATCGCAGGAAATACCTGCCTCTATGGAGCAACCGGCGGGCACCTCTTTGTGGGGGGCTGCGTAGGAGAACGGTTTGGCGTTCGAAATAGCGGCGCGATTGCTGTAGTCGAAGGCCTTGGAGAACATGCTTGTGAATACATGACAGGCGGGCTCATTGTTTCACTTGGAGGCTCCGGTTCCAACTTCGGAGCTGGCATGAGTGGTGGACTGGCTTTCGTTTATGATGAAGACGATCACTTCGAAAACAACTACAACCCCGAAATGGTGGGGATTGAGCGACTGAGTGATAGCGGCGAAGTGGATGCCCTTAAGAAGATCGTTGAAGCCCATGCGACCGCAACCTTAAGCCCGCATGCCGCGTCTCTGCTGGAGAATTGGGAAAGAACCGTCAGTAAATTCTGGAAGGTAGTTCCACATCCTTCATCCCCTGACATTCCGAAAAACGTACTCAAACTCGAGTCGCTAAATATCGCGGTGCAAACTTAGCTAAGGTTTCAATTATTGCACAAGAATCCCTTCTTTCTTTGTAGGGATTCTTTGTTTTTAAAATTCGTGTCCAGACCTACCTTTGGTTCGTCTGCAAAAACGCCACGAGCCGCTTTGCGATCACCGGTCCAATCCCATCCACCGTCGACAAGTCGCCGAGGGGGGCTTTGCGAAGATTCTCAATCGTTCCAAACCGCTTCATTAATAAGGCTCGTTTTTTTAACCCGAGACCCGGAAAGTCGTCCAAGATACTTTCCTTTACTTTCTTGCTGCGGAGATCTGCATTGTACGTATTTGCAAAACGGTGCGCTTCATCCCTCAGCCTCTGAAGCAGCTGTAAGCCTCCGTGGCTCAGCGGCAATCGCAACGGAGGCCGCTCGTCAGCGAAGATAATTGTTTCGTGCTTTTTCGCTAAGCCAATTATCTGCGGAGGCTCTAGGTCCTGCACAAGAAATGCCTTTATGGCAGAGCTCACCTGGCCCCTTCCGCCGTCAATCACTACCAGGTCGGGAAACGGCTTTTCTTCTTTCGCCAGGCGACGATATCGACGCCCAACCACTTCCTCCATCGAGCGGAAGTCGTCATTGCCTTCAAAACTCCTTATTTTATAACGGCGGTATTGTGCCTTGTTTGGATGGCCCTTTTTGAACTGCACCATTGATGCGACCACAAAGGTTCCGGAGATATGGGATACGTCGAAACACTCCATGACAACCGGTAGACTCTTTAATGCTAGGGCCGCTTTGAGCTCAGTGAGTTCATTCGACAGGTCTCTTGAATCCCCACGTTCTCGTTCAAACTTTCTTGTCTTCCTTAACGAGGACTCGAGGGCGAAGGCAATGTCTCGAAGTTCCGCTGCTTTCTCGAAATTCTTATTCTCTGCCTCAGAGACCATCTTCTTCTTAATATCAGCCAGCAACTCCCTGGACTTGCCCTCGAGAAAGGAACACGCTTTTTCAACTCTAGCCAGATACTGATCTCTGGTAACGATGTTGGAAAACCCGTAAAGCTCAGCACGGACGTCTTCATAGAGTTGAAATCGTCCATCGCCCAATGTCTTCGGATTCGAATCGCTTAAGAGGACCCCGAATTGCCGGCGCATCTCCGCGAGCGTCTTTCTGATGTGATAGGCTTGGGCGAAGGGCCCAAAGTACCTTGCCCCGTCTTCCTTTTTAAATCGAGCGAGCGTAAATCGAGGCAGTTTTCTGGTTTGATCCAAGCGAACCAGAAGGAAGCGTTTGTCGTCCGTAAAATCGGTGTTGTACTTTGGCCGCCATTTCTTGATGAGCTGGCCTTCTAACAACAGTGCTTCCGGTTCAGAATTAACTTCGATAATCTCGAAGTCTCGGATCATCTCAACCAGCGCCCTAATTTTCGGCTGGCTCGTGAAGGATCGCGAAGGTTGGAAATAAGTCGACACACGTTTCTTCAAACTCTTGGCTTTCCCGACATAAATTACGGATCCCAAACGATCCTTCATCAGATATACGCCCGGGGTAGAAGGCAATCGACGCACCTTTTCCTTCAATTTGCTTGATCCCGCTGTTGGCATTTTCGGTAACTTAACTCATTAATCCCCCAAGCCAAGAGAAGCTTGGTCTCCCATAACTGAAAACCAGATGCCTAAAGTCAAAAAATTCATGCTCATCACCCTTGGAGAAGAACTTCTTCTAGGGCTTACCGCCAACGGGCACCTTACCTACATTGGCGGTCAGCTTAGGCAACGAGGCATTACACTACACAGCAACTACACTATTTCAGATGAGGGTCCTGATATCGAGGAGCAGTTTCGGTATTGCTGGGAACGGGCTGACGTATTGATAACGACTGGGGGCCTCGGTCCTACCGTCGACGATCGCACTAAAGAAGAAATTGCTGGTGTGCTCGGTGAAAAACTCGTTTTCGACCAATCCATCTTAGCTACCATAGAAAATCGATTCAGGGGTATAGGCAAGCCGATGTCAGAGAACAACCGCAAGCAAGCGTACCGGCCTGAGAATGCAGAGGTTATAGAAAACGCGATGGGAACCGCTCCTGGGCTTTGGATGAGCAAGGATGGGAAAATTCTTATCATGCTTCCAGGACCACCCAACGAGCTACAGCCAATGTTCGAAAACCAGATTATTCCGCGACTGGAAGAACTGGATTACGTCGACGAACAAGAAAATTACCTCCAGATTAAAACGATAGGGATAGGTGAGTCCGCATTGGAAAACCAGTTTCAATCCATTTTTCAACAACACGAAAACTTGTCAGTTGCCTATTGTGCCCATCAGGGCCAAGTAGATTGCCGTATTAGCTTTCACGATATTGACAAGAACAAGTCTCGACTCTTAGAAATCGCAGAAGCTTGCAAAGGTCTTCTCGGAGATGACTTCTTGTGCTTCGGGCACCAATCTACTGTTGAGGTTGTATCCAATATTTTGGGGAAAAATGGCCTAACACTCGCAACTGCCGAAAGCTGTACTGGTGGCCTTATCGCCGATACATTTACAAACCTTCCTGGCTCTTCAGAATACTTTAACGGAGGCATTGTTAGCTATAGCGATCAATCTAAGATTCAAATTTTAGGTGTTCCAAAAAAACTCATACAAGAGGAGTCTGCTGTAAGTTCAAGCGTTGCGATCGTAATGGCCCAAGGAGTAGCAGAAAAACTGGATACAGACTATGGTCTAAGCGTTACCGGCTACGCTGGGCCAGTTGGTGGTACCGGCAAGGACCCTGTAGGGACTGTCTATATCGGGCTCCACACGCCGAGCGGAACACTCTCCCAACGGTTTAGTTGGAAAAGCGGGCGCTTGGCCACCAAGAAGAGGGCCCTTCATGCCGCCCTCGACCTGCTCAGAAGAAAACTCATCGCTGAAAAACGGAATGTGGTTGAAGCTCACGAAAATGGCATTGAGGGGACGGGTTCGAGAAGATGAACCAGAACAATGGTGGAAAAACGCCGACCGACCAACTCGGTAGGCCCCTGAGAGATCTCCGTATTTCCGTTACCGACCAGTGCAATTTCCGCTGTGCCTACTGTATGCCCAAAGAGGTATTTGGACCCGATTACCCATTTCTGTCGAAAAACGAGATTCTTACAAACGAGGAGGTCCACAAACTCGCCCTTTGTTTCGCTGAGTTGGGAATCGAGAAAATCAGACTAACCGGCGGAGAACCCCTCCTGAGAAAAAATCTCGTTCCTCTAGTGAACTGCTTGTCTCAGATTGACCTAGTAAAAGATCTGTCTCTTACCACAAACGGAACACTTCTGCCCCGCTACGCTAAAGATCTGAAGAAATCCGGACTGAATCGTATCAACATCAGCCTCGATGGGCTCAGTCCAATCGTCTTTAAAGAGATGAGTGGCGGTCGCGGCGAACCCGCTGCGGTTCTGGAAGGCATTGAAGCCGCTGAACAGGCTGGTCTAGAGGTCAAGGTGAACATGGTTGTCAAGAAGGGAGTAAACGAAGGGGAGGTCCTTCCAATGGTTCGGTTTTTTCGAGACAAAAGGATTACTCTTAGATTCATCGAATACATGGATGTTGGAAACTCGAACCAATGGAGATCAAAAGAAGTCCTTCCTGCGAAGGAATTATTGGATGCAATCGGAAAAGAATTTCCATTCCAGCCCATCGACCCAAGCTATAGGGGGGAGGTAGCTGCTCGCTACCGATACACCGATGTACCCGCTGAATTTGGGCTTATCAATTCGATAACGAAACCTTTTTGCTCAGATTGCAACCGAGCGAGATTGTCAGCCAACGGATACCTATACACCTGCCTTTTCGCTACTTCCGGACACGATTTAAAAACGATTGTGAAGTCTGGAGTCAGTCGGTCGGAATTGACTAAGCACATTTCAGGGATTTGGAGAGCCCGAAAAGATCGGTATTCTGAAGAGCGTTCGTCTCAAACCAATAGCCAGAGGAAGATTGAGATGTCTTATATTGGAGGCTGATCGAAGGAAGCTATCCCCGGCTCGTAAAACCGAAATAGCTCAGTAGCCAGACCTCTTTCCACACACGGTACCGACCCTCCCATGTAATACGCCCCATTTCTTCTTGGAGATGGTGAGGGACCAGAAAACCCGCCTCAATGTTAGTACGCTCTAAAACTCCCTGTTGCTGGTTAATGTCGTCTATCGGATCGATTTCGTACTGCTCTAGTTCGAAGCCTTCGATGCGCTTTTTGTGATACTTTAACAGCCGAGCTGGATTTCGGCTCCATAGTTTCCGACAGACATCCCAATTTTCAGGATAATAGCCCCCGTACGGTGTATTCAGATTATCCGTGATAAAATGCCCTCCATCAACCGAGTCCGACGTAAACGAAATACAGTGGCTTATAAAACCATTTCCCAGAGGCACGAATAAGATTTGCGCCCTTATTGTTCCTGTTTCGTCTTGATACACCGACGATCGAATATCGACTTCGTATCCAATATTGGCTATCAAAGTTTGTTCCTTCTTGAACTTGTTAATTCTCAGCCAATTCCTAAGTTCGATCAGCTTCTGCTGTGCAGGCCATTCTTCACCAGTAGTGTTGTTGCGGAAGCGGGGAAACAAGGGTATATCGCTTTGGCTCATCGCACTAATGGCTACCCAGGTATAGAGCGTTTCCAATAAAAGCCAGAAAAGAAAAAATATGACCGCTAATGCCCAAAAAGGCCGATCCGCCCATTCCATCTTATCTACCAAAAAAGCTAAGCCAAACGAAACGCAAAGCCATCGTACCCAACGATTCAATACACTAATGGCCAAAAAATTGGTCTTGCTGTTTGCATAGCTAAGAACGATTGACAGGACAAGCAGGGCAGAAACCGAAATTTGTCCATCGATTGTGATGATCTCGTTAATACGCATTAAAATCGAAGGTAAATTTTTCTAAGACCACCAATCAGTTAAATGGAAGTTCTCTTCCACAAATTTGTTACCTAAAACGAGTATGCTTTAGGTATACCGGACAGGCATAATGACGCAGAGGAAGCTTTCTAGCGTTTTAAACACACCTGGGCTCACTTCATCTTTCAGTTCAAAGAATATCTCGTCTTTCGACAGCGCCTTGAGCGGATCCATCAGGAAAGCAGGGTTAAAAGCAACCTGTAGATCCGGTCCGCTGTAGTCTATAGCCAGTGATTCATGCGATTCACCGAAATCCGGGCTCGATGCACTGAGTTCCATAAGATTGTTGCTGATCTGAATCTTGACTGAGTTCGACTTGTCGGTTGCGACCAGCGCTGCCCGATGAATGGACTGCAAGAAGAGCTCTCGCTCTACCTTGATCCTCTGATGGGTTTCCTTCGGAATCACTTGCTGGTAGTTCGGGTAATTTCCTTCCACTACTTTTGACACGAGAAGAATATCTCCGACGAAGCCCTCCGCTTCGTCCTTTGTATGGATCTGAAAAGCAACCCGTCGGTCATTGAACGCAATTTTGAGATTCTCTCCTTTATCGAGTAGGCGGGTCAGTTCCGAAACTGTTTTGGCGGGCAAGATCAAGCTCCCCGAAAGCCCTTCGCCCACCTCCATCTCGTGGTCGATCTTTGCCAACCGGCGCCCGTCAGTTGCAACGAGGCTCAGTTTTCCAGAACCATCCGAATCTTCGGGCTCGGAAAACGTGAAGTAGACCCCATTCAACATGTAACGGGTTTCGTCGGAAGACTGAGCGTAGGAAACGCTCTTGAGCATGCTGGCGAGATTGGACTGCTCGATCGTGAAAGAGCGATCATCCGAAAATTCAGGAAGCGCCGGAAATTCATCCCGACTTATGCCCATGATCTTGAAAAGCGAACCACCAGAAGTAATTTTAACTTGGTTGTTGGGAGAAGCTTCAACTTTCACATCGCTGTTGGGAAGCTCTTTGATGATAGTCGCCAGACGTTTGACCGGCAAGGTAATCGCTCCTGCCTCCTCGACATTCGCCTTAATCCGAGCACAAATTCCAAGATCTAGATTGGTTGTCGTCAAAGAGAGCGTTTCTCCGTCAGCTTCGATCAGCACATTGCTGAGGATCGGCATGGACGCTTTAGATCCAACCACGTTTAGGACTTGTTGGAGGCCATTGCTGAAATGATCGCGGTGGATTTTGAATTTCATTTGTCTGTAATTAGGAGTAATTTCTAGTTACTGACAATTCGAATGAATAAGAATTAATATCTATTTAAAGTAATCTCTATTACTATGCTCTGTGAATTAATGGTATAACAGGTGTAAGCATTTGGATGCGAGCTATTAATCAAGAATTACAATTGTTGATTTAAGCTGAGTCTTTGGGTGCCTGACACCAACATGTTAAGTATTTTTTGCAAAATCGGGCTTGTTGGGCAGTTATTCACGAGTTGTTGAGGGAGCAAATTAGCTCATTTCGCGCGTTCTTTACGCCGTATTCGCTGAATCATCAATAGATGGCGAATAACTCCGTAGAACAGATAGCCGAGGAAAGTAAGGGCGAGCGCGTACTGTTTGTATAGGTAGACGAATGCGGCGATAGCCAGCATAAGGATAAAGGTTCTCAGGCGAACTTTGGTATTCCAATCGACACTTTTAAAACTGGGGTATCTTATCGGGCTAATCATCAAATAGGAAATGAACACCATAAGGATGGGGAGTGCGATGGCCCACCTCTGAAGATCGTGATTATTGATTACGAGAACCAGCGTAGCGATCATCCCGGCAGCAGCTGGTACGGGCAGGCCAATAAAGTCGCTGTTCGTCCGATCGATATTCGCAGGATAGATTAGGGGATGAGTGATCACATTGAAACGAGCAAGTCGTACCCCTGCGCACAGGAGATAGACAAAGCCTAGAAACCAACCTATATTTCGAAAAAAGAGGCTCTCCTCGGGATTTAAAATCAGAAACATGACCATCAACGCGGGAGCCACCCCGAAGGAAACCATGTCTACGATTGAATCGAACTCTTTCCCAAAGAGAGACTCGCGTCCTCCGAGTCGCGCGACTCGTCCATCGAGTGAGTCGCAAAGCATGCCCCCAAGAATGAAAAGCACCGCCTCCGCGTATAACTGGGCGGGATTCTCGAAAGGATCGTCGAGCATCACGTTGTACCGGGCCTGAATGCATTTCATGATCGCCATAAATCCGCAAAACAAGTTGCCCGCGGTAAACAGGTTCGGAAGCAGGTAGATTCGGCTGGCCTGAGAACTGTCGATCTTCGACGTTCCGGATTCCTTCGGATGTGGGGAGCTCAAATCAATTGGATCGGGTGAGTGTTTCGAGGTACTTCCAGAAAGAAGAGTGCTGCTCTACTAATTGTTCCTCAGATATGGGTAGTTTAGTCCTGAAAATGAAGTCCGTAAGCGTGTTTTTATGGAGAATGCAAACCGTGTGTAAGGTGATTCCGTCCCGCTCGAAGTAAAGACGATAGTCTCCTGAGCGCAGTCGATACATTGTCTTCTTGCCGCGAGAGAAACTGCCAAGGGGCTCCCTTGGATCGTTGAGCTGAGACTCCGATAACTGGCTCAGCGGTCCGATCACCTCGAGTTGCTCAAGGGTCTCGAGCTTTTTTAGCTCTGCTAAGCACTGGTCGCTGAAAGTGACTTGAAACATGTCGTGATTCGTAACTTGGGAAAAGATTTGATACCAATGCGTTTCCGACGCAATAACGGACTGCGACCCTCAAAAGATCGGCATGTTTCCCTAGAGTGATTTACTCAAGCGACCCTTATAGCTGCGGGCTAGCTCGATATTCGCTTCCATCGCCCCTTCTGTATTCTGGCTGCGGAGCAGGGGGGTAGGGCTCCCGTTGGCGATGAGAATCTCCAAAACCTCCATTTGTAGCAGATTAATGAGAAGGGCGCCTGCGAGGGTAGATGTGGGGCCACCAGATTGTTCCCGACCGGGTAGCTCGACGATCGCATCCCCCATCGTCCCGCAATTATCGAGGGTGTAGTCAGCCACTGCATACAGTTTCTGACCAGAAGCGTGAGTCGTTTTCACTTGTCGCGTCATCGTCATCGAAGTGAGAGCGATCACCGTTAGACCTTTCTCCTTAGCGTATTCAGCGATCTCGATAGGTGAACAATTTTTTCCAGAATTGGAAATAACGATGATAAACTCCCCGGATTTCAGTCCATGATTTCGATCGTAGCGGGCTGCCAAAGCGCGACCATATCCTGGTAGGTTCTCGATAAATCCACCTGTTGTATCTAAAATAGCGCTCACGCAAACCAGTCCTCCAGCTCGGCCCACCATTTCTCGACCTATGATTTCGGAATGACCACTACCAAAAGTATGGATAACTCCTCCAGCTGCCACGGAATCGGCGATCAAGGGAGCCAGCGCCTCGATCTTCAATTTATTTTCCAAGTAGACGCGGTCGAGTAGAGACAGGCTTGTTTTTAAATAGCTTTCCTTAAGCATGAGTATCGTATCTGTGTAAATTGAAAGGAGTCGTGAAATTTTTGTATCGTCGTTTTAGAAATTGCGGCAAACGGATCGTTTTGCAACAAGCCAATTCAAAGGCCATTCGTACGTGTATGAAACACGAGCGACAGTGAGCCGATAATCCAAGTAATACTATGACTGATGTCTCGGCACTGAGCCAACTCGACCAACTAAAGCAATTCACAACCGTCGTCGCAGATACGGGAGACTTCCAAACGATTAAGGAATTCGCCCCTCAAGACGCGACTACCAACCCTACCTTGATTCTAAAAGCGGTTGAAAAAGACGAATATGCAAGTCTTGCGGATAAAGCAGTAGCAAGCTGCCGAGACAGTGGATTGTCAGGTCAGGCTCTAGTGGATGCCGTGGCTAGTGAATTGCTCGTCTTGCTCGGTATAGAGATTTTGAATATTATTCCGGGACGAGTATCGACGGAGGTGGATGCCCGACTCTCCTATGATACTGAAGGCACGATCGCCAAAGCTAGGGAAATAATTAAACTCTATCGATCTAAAGGCGTAGATTCCAATCGCGTGTTGATTAAAATCGCTTCAACCTGGGAGGGAATCAATGCCGCGAAAGAATTGGAAAAAGAAGGCATACATTGCAACCTAACCCTCCTGTTTTCTTTGGTTCAGGCGGTTCATTGTGCAGAATCTGAAATCACTCTAGTTTCCCCGTTCGTGGGCCGAATCATGGACTGGTTCAAAGCGAAGACAGGTCAGGATTATGCTCCACAAGATGATCCCGGCGTTCAGTCGGTCCAGAGTATCTATAACTACTACAAAAAATTTGGATACAGTACTGAAGTCATGGGAGCAAGCTTCCGAAACAAAGGAGAAATCGTCGAACTAGCGGGTTGTGACTTGCTGACAATTTCCCCGGGATTCCTGTCTGAGCTTCAGTCAAGCGACGATAACGTTGAACGAAAACTTAGTCCTGATGCGGCTCAAAGCATGGATATTGAGCGAATTGAAGTTTCGGAAAAGTCTTTCCGATGGATGATGAGCGAAGACGCCATGGCGAGTGAAAAAACCGCTGAAGGAATTCGAAACTTTGCCGCGGATATTCGGAAGCTAGAGACAATGATTCAAACCAAACTATGGTGAGCGCGTAGGGCTGGTGCTCGCGCCACAACGGTTGGATTTGACACAACTCGGTTCAATTCTCTACAGGAGTGTCGATTGCGACGACCGCATTGCTGTGTCATCTACCCTCAAGTATCTCGTAGGATACGGCTTTACGCCGCGATCCACTGTTAAGGATCATCGCCGGTGTAAAACCGTTCCTACAATCTCAAAACAATGACTGTGAACGCACCCAATCAAGAGCGCCACCCACATCTTCAAACGCCCCGTCCAGCTGTGCTTCGTAGGCTCGATCCAAAATGGGTTTAAATTCGGGACCTGGTTTTCTGCCGTGCTCAATCAAATGGCGCCCGCGCAACAGAGCCTTGGGTGCAGAATCTTTTAACTCTAGTTCGGCAATTCGTGCTTTGAATTCGACCAAGCGTTTTTCTTGGGCTTCGGAAATAAGCGGTGGTCTTCCTTGGTGGTCCGCTAGCATAACTTGGTGAAGTTCTTCTGTCGTGGCGGGATTGATACGTCTTGAAAGCCTACGAAGGCTTGCATCTGAAGGCTTCGAATCCGGAAATGAATTTAGGTAGTGATGGTTTTCAACGAGTTTCCTTACCTTCTCTTGAATCCCGAGAGGAGTCCCGATTCGGGTTAGAAAAGATTCCGAAAGCCAACCGCTTTCCTGATCGTGTCCTGGACTAATCCAGCGGAGTTTCCCTCGCTTTTCCGCGAAACGGGTGCATCGAGCTTTGCCGAGATCGTGACACAGTACTGAGAATATTAATACAGAACGTTTATGGTCGGCATAGTCCTGCCATTCGGGTGAATCAACTACGGCATCCAAACAATGTAGTGTATGAATAAATACATCGCCTTCGGGGTGCCATTCGGGATCTTGTGGTAGGCGGACGAGCGAGTTGATTTCCGGGAAAAAGGAAATCCAGCCTGAGTCTCTTAGAGCGATTAGGCCCTTGGATGGGAAGATAGATTTGGTTGACCACTTACACCACTCACCCCAAACGCGTTCAATCGCCAGACTAGAATACTCCCGTTTCATTTCCCGACAAAGTTGGGCAGTACTGGGATCGAGCAAGAGCCCGAAACGTCCTGCAAATTGAATGGCCCGCAAGGCCCGAAGCGGATCCTCTGAAAACGCTTTGCTTACATGGCGCAAAATACCCTTTTCCAAATCATCCCGACCACCGAAGTAGTCAATCACCACGCCCTTATTGGGATCGTATTGGAGAGCGTTGATAGTGAAATCCCGACGTTTCAGTGCTACTTCAGGCTCGAGATTTGGATCAGCCTGCACTTCAAAGCCACGGTGGCCCGTGCCAGATTTGCATTCTGTTCGTGGGACGGTGAAATCGTATTCTGCCCCTTGGGTCCAAAATTTGACGACTGCGAATGACTTCCCCACCAAGTCAGTCCTCCCCGTTTTACGAAGCGCTTCGACAATGGCTTCAATTTCCAATCCGTACACCTCCACGTCGAAATCAGACGGTTCATTGCCGAGCAAGGCATCCCGGACACAGCCACCGACAAGGCGGCTTTCCCCCCCTATCTCATTTAAGAGAGCAATGGCCTCCTTGAGTCCTCGAGGGATTCGGATTTTGAAGGGTATTACTGTCGGGTGTGCTGTCATGAATGCCTTAAAACGATTTGCTCCTCGAAAAGAGCAAAACTATCCAGCCGGCGATTAAACTCAATCCTCCCAAAGGTGTAATGGGTCCCAGTACGGGCCATCGTGTGAGAGCCAGTCCGTAAAGCGATCCGGAAAACAAAAGAATGCCGCCAAACCAAAGCCACATGGCGACTTGGGCTAAACGGTCGAGATCTCGAGATTCTAAAGCTGCGAGGAAGTACAGAGCTACCGAGTGCACCAAATGGTAAAACGCTGCGGTCTTCCAGGCTTCGAGTGTTCCATGAGCCACTAATTGGGCTTCAAGTTTGTGAGCTCCCAACGCTCCTAGGCCGATTGCGAGTGCGGACGATAGGGCACCGACATTTTTAAAGTTCATGGGACAAGAATCAATCGGCGCAGCGTCTTAATCTAGCCAAATTTTCACCCAGTACCATTCATCCGCTGTTCAATCGCCTATTTAAATCATCATTCCGCTTTCTGAGTCCGACGTGAACTTTGCCTTCCAAATTTAGATTGAGTCACTATATTTCGTCTATGCATCTCGGCCGAAAGCCCCAACCCATTTTAGCAATTGCCTGCTCGCTTGTTGCCGCCCTTTTGGTTTCTGCCGCTATTGAAGATGATCCCTACGCGTGGATGGAGGAGGTCGAAAGCGAAAAGGCGCTCGCCTGGGCCAAGGAGATTAGCGAAAAGACGACGACTGAGTTTGAGGCAGTTCCCGAGTTCGAAGGCATTCACGCCAAGTTTGTGGAAATCTACAATTCCAAGGACCGAATCCCAGGTCCTGCCTATAGTGGGGGGATGCTTTACAATTTCTGGCAGGACACAGATCACGTGCGGGGAATTTGGCGGCGTACAAGAGTGGAAAGTTACTTTGAGGACGAGCCAGATTGGGGAATCGTGCTTGATCTTGACGCGCTTGAAGCCGCTGAGGGTGAAAACTGGGTATGGAAGGGAGTTACTTTTTTGCCTCCCGAAGACAGATTTGCGATGATTCGGCTTTCTCGAGGTGGGGCAGACGCCACGGTCCAGAGGGAATTTGATACTCAGGAAAAACGATTTGTTGAGAATGGATTCTACCTGCCCGAAGCCAAGTCCCGCGTCTCTTGGCTCGATGAAAACACCCTCTACGTGGGAACAGATTTCGGCAACGAAACGCTAACGGATTCTGGATACCCTCGTATATCCAAACGGTGGAGCCGTGGCCAAACATTGTCTGAGGCGACTATCACTTTCGAAGGGCGGACTGAAGATGTTTCCGCCGGTACCTACGTTTCCCATAGACCAGAGAACCGCTACGAGATAGTATCCGTTTCACCTGAATTTTTCAGGAACACTAGTTATCTGAAACTGGGAGAGCGTCTCGTAAAGCTGGATCTGCCAGATGACGCTGAGCTGAAATTCATATTCAAGGAAAGGCTATTGATTTACTTGCGATCGGACTGGGCGATCGACGGTAGCAACTATCCAGGTGATGCGCTGCTGGCTATTGGTCTAGATGATTTCCTGCAGGGTAATCGAGACTTTGAAATTCTCTTTTATCCAGAAGAAAGGATCGCCTTTAACAGCCTTGCCCACACGCGCGATCACTTGATCTACTCCACTCTAGATAACGTCTCCAGTCGCCTTTACCGATTGAGACTGTCTAAGGACTCATGGTTAAAAGAAGAGATAGGCCTGCCTGGATTGGGTACGGTTGCACTGGCTAGTAGTAGTGAGCGAGATAACAGCTTCTTTTTCTTCTATTCGGATTTTCTGACACCTTCCAGTCTCTTCCATGTAGACGATGGTGGGCTTCCCAGAAAGGTTAAAACGTCCCCTGCTTGGTTTGACCCGACGGGGATGCGCGTTGTGCAAAACGAAGCTACGTCCAAAGACGGCACGAAGATCCCATATTTTTTGGTGATGCCAAGGGGCTTTCAAGCGGATAGCAAAAATCCAACCCTCGTCTATGCCTATGGAGGATTCGAGATCTCTCAAAAGCCCCGCTACTCAAGTTCGGTGGGTTCTGCCTGGCTTGAGCGTGGGGGCGTTTACGTTTTGGCGAACATTCGTGGAGGGGGAGAGTTTGGCCCGAAGTGGCATACCGCGGCCATAAAAGAAAAACACCAGACAAACTTTGATGATCTGATTGCAGTAGCTGAAGACCTAATCAGGCGAAAAATCACCTCGGCTGAACACCTCGGGATACAGGGTGGCTCGCAAGGGGGCCTGTTAGTGAGCGGAGCCTTTACCCAGCGGCCCGACCTATTCAAGGCAGTTGTAAGTGCGGTCCCTTTAGCGGATATGAAACGCTACAACAAATTGCTGGCGGGTGCCAGTTGGATGGCTGAATATGGAAATCCTGATACCGAGGATTGGGAGTATATGAAGCTTTGGTCTCCCTATCAAAACCTGAGTCCTGACAAAGAATATCCGGAAGTCTATTACTGGACCAACACTCGAGACGATCGGGTTCACCCTGCCCATGCCCGCAAAATGGTTGCACGTTTGCAGGAGTTTGGTAAGCTGGTTTACTATTACGAAAACACGGAAGGAGGTCATGGTGGCGGAACTAATCCAAATCAGCGAGCTTACACGTCAGCCTTGTCTTACGCCTACCTTTGGAAAATGTTGCGATGACACCCAAGACTTGGGAAGCCTAAGCGAAATTTTCGAAAATAGGGCAAAACTGTTAGAATTCTCGGCTCGCATGCTGCAAATGAGCAACTAATGGTGGGTTCTATTGTCAGACTTGTTTCTCGAATCAAACCAAACCTGAAATGAACATTCGATACACCACAGCAGGGCTATTTGCACTGGTTACTGCCTCAATTTCGCAAAGTGAGGAGTATACACTCAGTCTAGACCTGACCTTTGACACCAAGTACGTTTTTCGCGGAGCCCAGCTGGCGGACAATGTATTTCACCCTTCGATTGAGTTTGGGAAAGACGACTTCTATGCGGGAATCTGGGCATCGCAGCCGATCGAAAATCGTGGATTGCCAGAGAGTTGGGACGACGAAGTGGATTTTTATGTCGGCCAAGGTTGGGCGATCGGCGAAAAGACCAGTGTCGATTTTGGAGCAGCCTACTATTATTTCCCTACCGGTGATAGCCGACTGGAGCCCTACGTGGGAGTGACACGTGAGATTTTGGGAGTGGTTGCCTCATTCTACCTCTACCGCGATTTGGACATCGATGCCACTACCTCCGAAGGGTCCGCTCGGTACAGCGTTCCTCTGGGTGCGAAGACTTCTGTCGATCTTGGGGTGCACTTTGGACTCCTAAATGTGGACGATATTGGTAAGTACCTTTACTACGGAGCGGACGTGGTTTTTCCGGTCCAACTCAAAGAAAACGCCGTTCTCTCGATAGGGGTCCATTACTCGGACAGTGAAGAGGGGTCGCCGACTCCGGAAGCGCACTTTCATGGCTCTACCTCGCTAACGATGAGATTCTAGTCCGAGAAGGACTCGAATCCCCTTTGGCAGACCAATCAAAAAAACTCGCAAAATCATTGACATGCCTTAGCGAGGGGGTAGGAGTTTTCCTCTTTTTCTCGAAATCCGATGAAAACATTTCTCGCCAAAAAGGAAACCACTAAACGCGACTGGGTTATAGTCGACGCCAAGGACCAAGTCCTAGGCCGCCTCGCCGTAAAAGTAGCGAATTTGCTTCGTGGCCGAGACAAGGCCACCTACACGCCGCACGTTGACACCGGAAATTTCGTTGTTGTGATCAATGCCGACAAAATCGTTCTCACGGGAAAGAAAAACGAGCAGAAGAAGTATATGTTCTACAGCGGCTACGTGGGTGGTGAAAAATATCTCAGTGTCGCCCAGATGCAGGAAAGACGCCCCGATTTCGTCGTAAAGCACGCCGTCAAAGGAATGCTTCCTAAAAACCGGCTGGCCAGCAAGATGCTCACCAAGCTCAGGGTGTTCGCAGGTGAGGAACATCCTCACGAAGCACAACAACCCAAAGCGGTATCAGTTTAATAACACTCTCAGAAAATGGCAGACACCAACAGTGAATACCTTGGAACCGGACGCCGGAAAACGGCGGTCGCTCGCATACGGCTAACGGAAGGCTCAGGTCAGGTTAAGATCAACGACAAAGCCGCTGCCGATTTCTTTTCTCACGAGAATTTCTCCCGGTCCGCTCTGCTTCCGTTCACCACAATCGAAGCGAAAGACAAATTTGATGTAGTTGCCAAAGTGCAAGGCGGCGGAGACAGTGGCCAAGCGGGTGCATTGGCACTCGGTATCGCACGTGCGCTACTCAAGTTTGATTCAGAGCTTCGAATACAGTTGAAGCAAGCCGGTCACCTTACTCGCGACCCTCGAATGAAGGAACGCAAGAAGGCAGGACAACCAGGGGCGCGTAAGAAATTCCAGTTCTCAAAGCGCTAAGCCAACTCAAAATACTTTTTCGACAAGGCCCTCTCTGGTTTCACTACCTCAGGGGGTCTTTTTGTTTTCATACATCATTAATTTTATATTACCTCTTCTATCCAGCGATCAAACCCGTTGGAACTAATTTTCAAGACAGACAATTTAAGCGAATTATTCAATGAACACGGCAATCGTAGGCGCATCCGGATATGGCGGAGAGATTCTCGTCAAAATACTAGCGGCTCATCCGAAAGCTAATCTCGTGGCTGTTACCTCGAGAAGCGAAGCGGGCAAAAGCGTTGGCTCAGTGATGCCTGAGTTGCGAAGTGTCCTCGATTCATTGAAGTTTGAAAACTCTGATCCACACGCCTTGGCAGCCAGAACGGATATCGATTGCGTGTTCTTGGCGGTCCCGCATGGGGTAGCTGCCGAGTATGCAGGAGTAATTTCAAAATCGGGAAAAAAGGTAATAGACTGTAGTGCGGATTTTAGGATTTCTGATCCGGCTATTTACAAAGAGTATTATGGGCAGCCCCATCCAGATGAAGTGCTCCTAAAGGACTCTCAGTATGTATTGCCTGAAATTACTGAAGACGGATGGGCTGAGAAAAAGCTCTTTGCCTGCCCAGGTTGTTATCCGACGAGTATTCTGATTCCGCTTTATCCTCTTTTGAAAAAGCAAGTGATTGGAACGAAGCACATCGTGGCGAACTCCTTTAGCGGCACCAGCGGTGCAGGGAAGCAGTCTAGTCAGGCATTCTCCTATTGTGAAGTAAATGAAAGTGCAAAAGCGTATGGAATTCCCAAGCACCGGCATCTTTCAGAAATCGAAGAGCAACTTGGGCTCGCCGGACAGGGACCGGTAGTGCTCCAGTTCAATCCTCACCTTGCACCCATGAATCGTGGTATTCTAACTACGATTACGGTGCCGGCTGGGCAGTCGACTATCGAGGATCTCTATGGCGCTTGGAAGGAAGCCTACGGTGGACGTCCGTTTGTTTATATCCTTTCAGCGGATACTAGACCTGAGACGAAGTACACGGTTGGAACTAATCGGGTCGATATGTCTGCCACCAAGGATGAAAGAACCGGGAATTTCGTGATTACGTCTGCGGAAGATAACCTTATGAAAGGTCTAGCTGGGCAGGCAGTACAAATCATGAACCTATGGCAAGGTTGGGACGAAACAACGGGATTGCTCAATGTCTAGTTCTATCACATTCAAAACGGACACGGAAGGTGTTACGGATTCAGAGGGATTCTTTGCTTCTGCAGACTCGGCGGATATTCGTGGCAAGGGTGACGAAAGATTGGATACCGGGGTCTTGTATTCGATTGCACCCTGTGCCGCTGCAGGAGTTTTTACGAAGAACGCAGTGAAAGCTGCACCGGTTCTCGACTGCGAGAGAGTCTTACGAGCTGGGGGCCCCGTTTTTGGCCTTGTTGCTAATAGTGGAAATGCGAATGCCTGTACAGGAAACCAGGGAATTTCGGACTCACTGTCGATGCTCCAGACAGCGGAGTCAGCGAGTGGTAGCCCGAAGGGCAGCTTTCTTGTCTGCTCCACCGGAAGAATCGGCGATTTTTTGCCGATGGATAAAATTACTCCCACAGTTAAGTCTGTAGCTTCGAGGGCTCTTGATGGAGAGAAGGAAGGGACAAAATTTTCTGAGTGTATCTTAACATCAGATACAAGGAAGAAGACATGCACTGCAACCTTTGCAGTAGAAGGCAATACAGTGACCATTGGAGGGGCTGCCAAGGGTGCGGGGATGATCCAGCCTAATATGGCAACGATGCTAGCTTTTATCACCACTGATATCGCTGCGGAATCAACGGTTCTCCAAGATCTATTAAAAGAGTCGGTCAAACATTCCTTCAATGCGATCACGGTTGACGGTGATATGAGCACCAACGATACGGTACTGCTTCTGGCGAACGGACAATCAGGGGTATCACTCGATGAAACTTCGATGAAACGCTTCCAGGAAGCGTTGTTCCAGGTTTGTGATTGCCTGGCCGACAAGATCGTGGCAGACGGCGAGCGAATTACAAAGGTTGTTGAAATACTAGTTGCGGGAGCTGCAAGTGATCAAGATGCTGAGAGCATCTCTCGCTCAATCGGCAATTCATTGCTCGTGAAGACATCATGGTATGGCAACGATCCTAACTGGGGCCGATTGATGGAGGCGCTTGGCTATGCGAATGCTCAGATTGATCAGTACATTATTGATATCAGTTATGACGGCGTACCGGCTCTCGTTGGGGGAGATCCCGTACCGGAAAATAAACCTAAGTGGAAGAAGGTTGTTTCGAAACCGAGGTTTACGATTCGGATAAACATGCACCAAGGTGATGGTAATTTCAGATTGAGGGCTAGTGACCTGACAGAAGATTACGTTGATTTTAACAAGAGCGAATAGCGCAAGCGATGGCGAATATTAGACAGAAAAAGATGGATGATATTATCTCCAAGGCTGCGGTATTGGTCGAAGCCCTACCTTACGTCCAGGAGTTTCGTAATTCTGTATTTGTGATAAAATACGGCGGGAGTTTTATGGATGATCCAAATCCTGAGATTCGAGCAAGTGTTGCGGGAGATATTGCCTTTCTCTCAGCTGTCGGGATTCATGTAGTAGTCGTTCATGGGGGCGGCAAAGCGATCAGCCGGGCTCTCGAGGAAAAGGGTCTCGAAGCTAAGTTCGTTAATGGCCTTCGGTATACGGATGAAAACACGATTAAAGTGGTAGACGAAGTCCTCAGCCACCAAGTGAACAGCGATGTATGCGAAATGTTGCAAATTCGGAACGATCGCCCACTCGGAATTCCGGGCCCTACGGTACTAGAAGGGGAAAAGTATACCGAAGATAGTCAGGGCAATTCGGTCGATTTGGGTTTTGTCGGCAACGTGCTGGCAGTAAAGTCCAAGATCATCAAAAAGGCGATCAGAGACGGGTACACGCCAGTGATTTCACCAGTAGCCAAAGGAGCAGACGCTAATTTGTACAATGTGAATGCAGATGTGGCTGCAGCCTGTGTCGCCAGCGCTTTGAGAGCGAGGCGCCTGGTTTATCTGAGCGATGTTCCAGGTTTGCTGAGCGATCCAAGTGATCTCAATTCTCTTATCCCAACACTGAGGGTAAATCAAATTAACAAACTGAAAGCTGATGGCACGATCAGCCAAGGAATGCTGCCTAAGATCGATAGTTCGATAAAGGCGTTGGATTCGGGCGTACATCGGGTTCACTTTATCGATGGACGTCTTCCTCATAGCCTTTTGCTGGAAATCTTTACGGATAAGGGGATCGGAACGGAAATCGTTCACTAAGAGAACTTACTGGATACGCCTTAGCTATACAAAAATTGAGATGAAAGAAAATACGAACACTGAGGAGCTCTATTTCGATAATGTACTTGGCAATTACGGATTACCGCCCGTAACGTACGTGCGTGGTCGTGGGCTTCAACTATGGGATGACACAGGGAAGGAATATTTGGATTTCTGCTCTGGAATTGCAGTGACGAGTATCGGGCATTGTCACCCAAAGTTGGTTACCGCAATCCAGGAACAAGCGGCGGAACTGTTGTGTGTTAGCAATTTGTATCGCAATCAGAACCAGGCGATTCTGGCCGCAAAGCTGAATGAAAAAGCGGGTGGAAAGGGAAAAGTGTTCTTTTGCAACAGTGGAGCTGAAGCGAATGAAACGCTAATAAAATTAGCACGGCTCTACGGTTGCCAGAATGCCGGATTGGAAGGCAAGCAATACAAAATTGTTTGTGCGGAAAATGCCTTCCATGGCCGTACTTTTGGTGGAATGAGCGCTACGCCAAAAGTGAAAATCCAGCAAGGTTTCGCACCTCTTGTTGAAGGCTTCGTTTTTGCCGAACTTAACAATCTTGAGAGCTTCACCGCGGCGATTGACTCAGAAACGGCAGCTGTATTTATAGAAACAATACAGGGAGAAGGAGGCATTTTCCCTGCAACCATTGAATTCTTACAGGGCTTGCGGAATCTTTGCGATGAGCGTGGAGTGCTGCTTTTAATTGATGAGGTACAATGTGGCGTGGGAAGAACCGGTCACTTCTTTGCCTTTGAGAAAGCGGGTATTAGGCCAGACGCAATTGGAATGGCGAAAGGTCTGGGTGGTGGGGTTCCCATCGGGGCGGTTTGGATCCGTGATCCGCACGCGGAGCTTTTCCAGCCAGGGACGCATGGCACTACTTTTGGAGGTACTCCACTCATCGCCGCTGCGTCCCTCGCAGTTCTGGAAACGATCGAAGAGGAGAATCTCCTTCAAAACGTCGTAACCAATAGTGAATACGTACTTAAGCGTTTGAATGAACTCAAGACGGAACTTCCTGAGTATATTCTGGATATTCGTGGAGCGGGATTCATGATCGGAATCCAGATTGCGGATTCGTCTTTTGATGTGGTTGCCAAATTAAGAGAAGGTGGACTAATCCTTCCTCCGGCGGGGGCTGATGTCGTTCGCTTTCTTCCTGCATTGACGGCGACGAAACAGGATTTCGATAAGGCTCTGGAAATATTTAGCGCAGCGGTAAGGGAAAGAGCAACGGCAAATAACGCGGCAGTATAGGTGACGCAGCATCGTTAATACAATTAAGTTGGAAAAACCAATTATGGCACATTTTTTGAAAGAAACAGATTTCGCTCCTCATCAAGCAAGCGAAGTATTAGCACTGGCTCAAAGCTTTAAAAAGGGTCGAGGCCGTCACACGCCTCCTTCGCTTAAAGGTCAGACTTGGGCGATGATTTTCTCAAAATCGAGTACTCGAACACGAGTTTCCTTCGACGTGGGTATTCATGAACTGGGAGGGCATCCTATATTTCTAAACAAGAACGATATCCAATTGGGTCGTGGTGAGTCCGTTTATGATACCGCAAATGTGCTGTCGCGTTTTGTCCATGGACTCATTGTACGCACCTTCGAACAAAGCGAACTGGAAGAACTTTCGAAAATGGGATCGATTCCTGTGATCAATGCATTGACCGATTTTCTTCATCCCTGCCAGACCTATACCGATGCGTTCTCAATGGCGGAACGATGGTCCGACGGAACAAACCATCTAGAGTCTCTAAAAGGTAAGAAGATGGCGTACTTTGGTGATACGGCCAACAATATTGCAAATTCCTGGATTCTAGGAGCAGCGCTTTTTGGGATGGAATTAGTACTCGCTGGGCCAGACGGTTATGAGCCGGGATCGGAGATCAAGAAAATACTCGCCGAGAGTGGTTATACGCCAACCTATCGCTTCACAAACGATCCTGAGGCCGCCGCTCGCGATGCGGATGTGCTATATACGGACACCTGGGTAAGCATGGGACAGGAGGAAGAATCAACTGAACGGATCGCTGTAATGAGTCCCTATTCGGTCACTTCGGATCTGATGAAACTAGGACAGCCAAACGCGTTATTTATGCACGACCTTCCAGCGTATAAGGGTATGGAGGTGAAGGAAGACGTCCTCTACGGTTCCAAGTCAATCATCTTTGACCAAGCTGAAAACCGGCTCCATACCCAAAAGGCGATTATGGCGGTGCTCGCCCAAGGGGTCCGGGCTTAAATTTCCCATACAATTATAGAACGGATAGGTATGAGTTGGATATTTCTAAATTTATTCGTGTAATTCGCGGTTAACCATTCAATCGTATCAAAAATGAAGATAGCACTCGCATACTCAGGCGGACTAGACACTTCGGTGCTCGTTCGGTGGTTAAAAGATCATTACAACGCGGAGGTTGTCACTTTTGCTGCTGACGTTGGGCAGGAAGAGGAGCTAGAGGGTCTTGAGGAGAAATCCAGGGCTACAGGTGCCTCCGAGCACTATACACTCGATCTCGTTGAAGAGTTTGCGTCAGATTTTATCTACCCAATAATACGGGCCAACGCAATCTATGAGGGACAGTATTTTTTGGGCACCTCCATTGCGCGGCCCTTAATCGGTAAAGCTCATATTGACCTCGCCCGCAAAGTCGGAGCGGACGCACTTGCCCATGGCGCCACTGGTAAAGGCAACGATCAAGTGCGGTTCGAACTGGCCTATGCTGCGTTGGCCCCCGATTTACAGACGATTTCGCCTTGGCGAATGGAAGTTTTCCGCAAAGCATTTCCAGGCCGAAGCGAGATGATTTCCTATTGCGCAGAAAACGGCATTAACGTGGAAGCTTCTGCCTCAAAACCCTACTCGATGGATCGTAACCTTCTCCACATCTCCTACGAGGCGGGTATTTTGGAGGATCCCTGGTTCGACCCAACCACGAAGGAAAATAAGGCAATGTACAAATTGTCTGTCGATCCTGAAGATGCTCCGAACGAAGCCGAGTACGTTGAACTTGATTTCGAAAAGGGTGATTGCGTGGCGGTCAATGGACAATCGCTCAGCTCTGCGAAAGTACTAAAAACTTTAAACTCTCTAGCAGGAAAGCACGGTATCGGAAGAGTGGATATAGTGGAGAACCGATTTGTTGGTATGAAAAGTCGAGGCGTTTATGAAACGCCTGGTGGAACGATTCTGATGATGGGCCACAAACAGATCGAGTCTATCACTATGGACCGAGATTTAGAGCACCTGCGTGATAGTTTAATACCCAAGTATGCAGAACTTATATACAATGGGTTCTGGTATGCGCCCGAGCGTGAAGCGCTCCAGGCCTTTATCGACAACAGCCAAAAAAGCGTAACCGGTACCGTACGGCTAAAACTATACAAGGGCAATGTAACTACCGTCGGACGTAAGTCTCCTTATTCACTTTACAATGAGGACATTGCTTCGATGGAAGGGGTGCAAAGCGACTACAATCCGGACGATGCGACAGGATTTATCCGCTTACAGGGACTCCGCCTAAAAGCCCGGTTCGGCTCCCAGAAAGAATTCATCGAACAATAGAACCCCTGAAAAGCGGAACTCCTCCAAGACAAGAAAGCTCTCCCAATCTTAGCAATTGAGTTAAATAGCTATCGATGAGAATTGATAAAGGTGATCTGTTACTGTACATCTTGTAGTACGTTGGTCTTAAACATTTCTTGTCTTGCGAGGAACGCCTTATAACCAAGGTAGCCGGAGGGCAGAAGTTCTTTCGAAAGAAAGGGATCCAGCGAATACGCCTTCCTCCAGAGTGAATGCTCAGAACGAAACCAGTTTATTGGGGATTCTGTCATCTGACGTGCACCCGAATGGGCGGGTGGATTAAATGTTAAAAATTGGAGATACTCGCCGTAAAGAGCATTGATTTTTTTAAAATCCCAAGCATTGGCTACAATCTGTTCAGCACTCAATTTCCCAATGGAAGTACTGGCCAGGAAGATTATGTCGTGCGGATTTGCATCAATTTGGGAGACGGCTTCGGACCAATTCTGGGAAAACCTGTGCGAAATCCATAAACTCCCTTGTAGCCGTCCGAAACGCTGTCGTTTCAGCCATGAATTCAATTGATACCGTCGAGAGGGTTGATCTTGAGGAAGGTCGAAAGAAACGATGTGCCATTTGCCGTCCCAAGGGCTTGACCAAGCGACTTGCGGATCGATTTCGTTTCTGGCCAGGTGTCGCCCAACCTTAGTTATTTGTGGCACCCAATCGGCGGGTTTTTCGCCGTTTAGCGTGATCAATCCTCGATTTTGCATCGCTCGGAGTTGCCTTCGCAAAGCGTGTTCCGATTCCCATCCGGCGAGAGAATGATAGTTCCTCAGAGGAAGGCTAGTCAGTGCGTCGGTCCCAACGAGCAAAATTAATTCGAGTATGTCTCTTGTTTTTGGGCCAAGTTTCAAGGCAATTTTGTGTGTTTTTATCAATAGCTATCGATAAAAATTGTTAAGATTGGGCGTGAGAATTGCTTGAAATATGATCGGTGGGCGAATGGGCGGGTTAACTTTCGGGATTAGGGGAGGGTTCTTCCGCCGGTAGCTTGGTTTGCAAAGTCATTGCCTTCTGAATCCAGTAAAACGTTTCTTGGGAAAAGTTGGTCTGAAGGTCGGCTATCAGCGTCCGAGCGTACTCAAAATCTTCATTTTCAACGGCGAGGGCAGCTAGCCGGTAGCGCGCTTCAGCAAGATTTCCGGCGTTTTCATTGGAAACTAGCTCTTTTAAAATAGACTCTGCCTGATCGGAATGACCGGTTTGAATTAAAGCCATGGCGTGGCCCATCTGGGCAGCTTCTTTGATCACTCCTTTGGCTGAATCTGAAGCGTTTTCAAAATACTCGGATGCCTTCGCATAGTCGCCTTCCTCGTAGGCTTCGGCGGCGAGTTCCTTATAGGCAAAGCCGCTGAGTGGATGTCCGGACTCTTTCTGGGCAAAGGCGAGTTTCGAGGCACTATCGTCTGCCGATGTATAGTCCTCCTGTACGGCGAGTCGACCTTGCTCAATCATAAAACCACTCAGGTGGTATACCCCGAAAACGGCGAAGACCCCAGCTATGGAATAGATGATTAACTTCTTATTCTTCTCCCAAATCAGGGTGATTTGATCTTGAAGATCGCCACTACTGAAAATTGCGGAATCGACGATATTGCGCTCGTCGCTTTTTGGAGTTGGGTTTTTGTCGGTTGGTTGGGCCATAATCTTCGCCTGTTTTTGGGAGAAGGTGATTGAGCGCGATTTCTAGGCTTTTTAAAGCACTTTCGTCATCAAACCGGTTGAATTAGATTATGAACGGCCTCCCGGATTACGGTGAAAACCAGATGCAATTGGCCTAGAGCCCAAATAATCCAAGATCTATTGGCACCAATCCGGTTCCGCTAATCAAAAACGACCGTTTTGTTTTCGTAGACCAGTATACGGTTTTCTAGATGCCAGGAAACGGCTTGGGCGAGGGTCATCTTCTCTAAGTCGCGCCCTTTACGGATAAGGTCCTGAACGCTATTTCGATGTGTGATTTGAGCAACGGCTTGGTGGATTATGGGGCCTTGATCGAGTTCGGCCGTGGCGTAGTGAGCGGTTGCCCCGATCAGTTTTACGCCTTTCTTGTGCGCTTGATGATAGGGCCTGGCGCCAGCGAATGCGGGAAGGAAAGAGTGGTGAATATTAATTACCGGTTTACCCCAGGTATCGAGAAAGATGGCTGAAAGCACCTGCATGTATCTTGCCATTATGACTAGATCGATGTCGTAGCTTCTAAGCAGGGAGAGTTGCCTCGCTTCGGCTTCAGACTTAGATTCCTTGGTCACTGGAACGTGCTCGAACGGAATCCCGTACCATTCGGAACTAGGCTTCAACGTTTCGTGGTTAGAGATCACAAGGTTGATGTCACATGGAAAGTCGCCCGCTTTCCATCTTAGGACCAAATCGTGGAAGCAGTGGTTGGCCTTAGATACGAACAGTGCGACCTTAGGCTTCGTTCCGGGGATGGCAACGTTGGTTCGCATGCCTATGGAATCGCCGAAATCACGAAAAGCGGCTGCTTCGACTTCGGCGGACCTGTTGCCTTCGACGGCCCACTCAACTCGCTGGAAAAAGACGCCTTCTTCCTGGTCGCGATGTTGATCAGCGTGGATAATGTTGCCCTCGCGTTCGTAGATCCAGCTCGCGACTTTCGCTACTAGGCCCTTTTGGTCAGGGCCGGAAAGAAGGGCAATTATTCTTGAAGAATTGGGATTCATCAGAACCTAAAAAGTCGAGAGTCGGACTAACTAAACAGCCACCTCCTTAGACAGTAGCGACGTTTTTGTTGACGTAGCTTTGCAGCGATCGAACGTCGAATTCTTTTTCTTTCAATGCGCTGATTCCGGCGACTGCTGCGGTCGCGCCGGTCAAGGTCGTCATGATGCAAATATTGTTGGCATAGGCGACAGATCGGATTCGGTTCTCGTCTTTTCTAGGCATCATACCTGAAGGAGTGTTGATGATCATCTGCATTTCACCATTCTTAATTAGATCGAGAACGTTGGGGCGCCCTTCGGCTATGCGGAATAGCTTTTCCGCCTCGATGCCGTTCTCTTTGAAATAATCAGCTGTTCCAATCGTGGAATAGACCTTGAACCCGAGCGAGACAAGCTTCTGGGCAAGCTCTACCGCCTTGGGTTTGTCCTGATCCTTCACGCTGAGAAAGACATTGCCTTCAACGGGAAGGCCCGGCTTTGCCGCAGCCTGGGTCTTCGCAAAGGCGATGCCAAAGTCCTCGTCCAGCCCCATGACCTCACCCGTTGATCGCATTTCCGGACCGAGACGGATCGTTGAACCAAGAAAGCGGACAAAAGGGAACACTGCTTCTTTGATGCACCAATGCTTGGGACTCATTTCCTCCGTAAAATTGAGTTCATCCAATGTTTTACCCGTCATGATCTTAGCCGCCAATTTGGCAAGAGGAACTCCGATCGCCTTCGAGACGAATGGAACGGTGCGGGAGGCCCTTGGATTCACTTCGAGAACGTAGAGCTCGTTGTCCTTGATGGCGAATTGGATGTTCATCAGTCCCACAACTTTCAGAGCCTTTGCGAGTCGGTAGCTCGCTTGGCGGACGATCTCGATCATTTCCTCGTCGAGTGTGTGGGGTGGCAGAGCCATCGCTGCGTCACCACTGTGGACACCGGCAAACTCGATGTGCTCAAGCATTCCTCCGACAAGGGTTTTCTTGCCGTCAGAAATACAGTCAACATCGAGCTCAATTGCATCCTCCAAAAACTTGTCGAGAAGTACGGGCTTTCCGGGTGAGGCTTCAAAGGCTTCGTGTATTACGGATCTCAGCTCATCTATATCGTGGACGATAAACATGCCGCGGCCTCCGAGAACGAATGAAGGTCTTACCAAAAGCGGAAATCCGACTTTCTTTGCCAACTCGTATGCCTGAGTCTCGTTTAGGGCCGTGAGATTGTCGGGCTGCTTAAGGCCGACTTCATCGAGGATTTGCTTAAAAAGCTCGCGGTCTTCAGCGGCATCTATGCTTTCGGGAGAGGTGCCGATAATATTGACTCCGTTGGCTTTCAACTCTGTTGCAAGATTGAGAGGAGTCTGGCCGCCGTATTGAACGATTGCCCCGCTACAACCTTCTTGGTTATAGACCTCAAGTACATCTTCAAGTGTAAGGGGCTCGAAATAGAGCTTGTCAGACGTGTCGTAATCTGTGGATACGGTTTCCGGGTTGGAATTGATCATTACCGATTCGTAACCTAGTTCCTGCAGTGCGAATGAAGCGTGAACGCAGCAGTAGTCGAACTCGATTCCCTGCCCAATTCGGTTGGGCCCTCCGCCGATGATCATAATCTTCTTTTTATTTGAAGGAATGACCTCGTTTTCGGCTCCGTATGAAGAATAGTAGTACGGAGTCTCGGCTTCAAATTCAGCGGCGCACGTATCGACTAGACGAAAAACGGTTGGGATACCCATGTCTTTGCGTTTCTCGTTTACCAATTTCCAGTCGCATCCGCAAAAGCCTCCAATTTGCCGATCTGAAAATCCGTATTCTTTAGCCGTGCGCAAGCGATTTTTACCTATTGTATCCAGCTTTTCCTTTTTCAGCTCATCCTCAAGGTCGCTGATCTGCTTGAGCTGGTAGAGAAACCAGGGATCAATTTTCGTCAGCTCAAAGATTTTTTCTAGAGAGTATCCTGCTTTCAGGGCGTAGCGTAGGTAGAAGACGCGCTCCGCATTGGGGCGAACGAGTTTACCGTTTATGGTTTCTTCGGTTGGAATATCGTCGCCGCCCAGCTTCCCTCCCCCAAATCCCCAGGCCCCAGTCTCTAGGGATCGCAGCGCTTTTTGGAAAGACTCCTTGAAGGTTAGGCCGATCGCCATTGCCTCGCCGACCGATTTCATGGAGGAGGTTAACGTATCGTCTGCCCCTTGAAACTTTTCGAATGTGAAACGCGGAATTTTCGTTACGACATAGTCAATGGTCGGTTCGAAACAGGCTGGTGTTTTCTTTGTGATGTCGTTCTGGATTTCGTCGAGACTGTATCCAACGGCAAGTTTGGCAGCAAATTTGGCGATAGGAAACCCGGTCGCCTTGGAGGCCAGTGCAGAACTTCTGGATACACGCGGATTCATTTCGATGACAACCATTCGGCCCGTCTCAGGGCTGAGAGAAAATTGGATATTGGATCCACCGGTTTCGACCCCGATCTCCCTGATTACGGCGAAAGAGGCATCGCGCATCGCTTGGTATTCTCGATCGGAAAGCGTCATTGCCGGCGCCACCGTAATGGAGTCACCGGTATGGACCCCCATCGGGTCGAAATTCTCGATGGAGCAGATTACGACGCATTGATCCTTTCGGTCACGCATAACTTCCATCTCGTATTCCTTCCAGCCGAGAAGGCACTCTTCGATCAGGACTTCCGAAACCGGTGAGACATCGAGTCCGTTGGTTACGATATCTTCGAACTCTTCCCGATTGTAGGCGATACCGCCCCCGGCCCCACCCAGGGTAAAGCTAGGGCGAATAATAAGCGGAAAGGCTCCGATTTCTTTGGCAGCGTCTTTGGCTTCGGCGAGAGACTTGACCGTGCGGGATTTAGCCACATCCAGTCCAATCTTAACCATCGCTTCCTTGAAGAGCTCGCGATCCTCTCCCTTTTTGATCGCGGCGGGTCTAGCCCCGATCATCTCGACATTGTGCTCTGCAAGCACGCCAGCCGCATCTAGTTCAAGTGAAAGGTTGAGAGCGGTTTGACCCCCGAGTGTTGGTAGCAAGGCGTCGGGCTTTTCTTTGGCAATGATCTTTTTGAGCGCATCGATCGTAAGCGGTTCGATGTAAGTCACATCGGCAAACTCCGGATCGGTCATGATAGTGGCTGGATTGCTATTGACCAGTATCACTTTATATCCCTCTTCCTTTAGAGCCTTGCAGGCCTGGGTTCCGGAATAGTCGAATTCGCAAGCCTGACCAATAATAATGGGACCGGCTCCGATGATGAGAATTGATTCGATGTCGACGCGTTTTGGCATGATAAACTTCTCAAACTTGCCACAGTAGAGGAATACTGGGCAAGGGTGAAAAGAATCGAATATTCCCAATAAGCAAGCGCTTTTGGCTAGCTTTTGTTGGAAGACGTAAACGTCTGGCAGAATGGCCCTGCCGGTGGTCTATGAATGCCTTCAATAGAAAGGGGTTGAGTTAGAATTGACTAGCGCTCCTGTCGACTCGGGCTATGCCCGTGCGTTTTTAGATTTTAGAAAGTGTCTCAAAATGGCGTTTCGATTGCGTTGGGCATGGTGCGGCTGACTATCCTTAGTCGGCCGTGTCGATGAGCTTTCCCGTATTCGGCTGACGAAGGATAGCCAGCCCTACCTTTTTAAATTCGGGAAGTGACACATAGGACACTTTCTTAGTTTTATGAGATGTCAGAAACCTCACACCCAAGAATGGCAGATGCTTTCTTGGGTTTGCCCAAGCACGTACGCGGTATCCGCGTCTTGTATTCTTCACTGGCTTGTTCGGTAAAGTCCGCAAGATTAGGCCACTTGTCCGTTTCCTCAATTCGATTGGGAAGGTCGGCTGGCTGGATAACATCGTATTTGCAGTCCCTGGAAGCGGCTTCCTCGGCAAATTGAGCATGGTGGATTGCTACCACTAGGATAGATTTTTGTACTCCACATCGTCCTTTCATTAAGGCGGGTGAATGGGAATCTGCGATTTGGCTGACACGTTCCTTCAGTTTTTGGGCTGCGGCCGAATCTCCAAGAAGAGCGATCGAAGAATCATGTTCTTCGGTCGCGACATTCACTTTGACTAGCTCGGATGCGCGGTTTAGGGCGGACATCAGCTGATCGACCTTTAATGGCTTGGTAAGGTAGTCGAATTCTCCCAGCTTGAGAGAGGCTAGGGCATTGTCGATGTCCGCGTTACCTGGCATCATGATGACGACGGCGTTTGAATCTATTTCCTTGATACGGGACATCAGCTTAAGCCCGTCTATATTAGGTATCTTCAAATCGGTAAGTACAATTTCAGGACACTATTCTTTGTATATCGATATGGCCTCTTCACTCGTTCGAGCTTACACTGTTGAGTAGCCAATAGGCTGAATCGCCGTGTCCAACATTTCATGGATAGATTCCATGTCGTCTACTATCAGAATAGAATGCATATGCTTCGATTAAAAAAATTTAGTGAAAGACTGTACTGACTCTGACTTCTTTTGGAGGCCCCTGCTTGAAGGATGTTAGCCGCCGGCGACAGAAGACAGGTTGAAAATCGGTAAGAACATGGCCATTACGATACCGCCTACCACAACACCGAGAAAAACGATAAGCATGGGTTCGATCAAGGAGGTTAGAGACGCTATGATTGAGTCCGCTTCCGTGTCGTAGAAGTCGGCGACCTTGTTCATCATGCCGTCGACGTTACCCGTTTGTTCTCCCGCCCTGCTCATGTGTTTCATCATTGGGGGGAAAAACGGAATGCTAGCGATCGTTTCAGAGACCTGGCCCCCTTCGGAGATAGCTTTCGTAATGGCGCTACAAGCATTCTCGGTCTGAATTCTTCCGCTACTGGAAGCGACGATCTCTAGGCATCTCAAAATGGGGACTCCACTTCTTAGGAGCGTTGCGTAGGTACGGCAGAAACGGGAAAGCGTAATCTTCTTAAGGAGATTACCAAACACGGGCACTCGGAAGAGAAGATTGTCTTGGAAGCTTCGGCCTTTGGGCGTTTTTGTGAAACGACCCCAAACATGGAAAAAGAGAAATCCTGCTCCAATAACCCAGAGGACATTCCCTCTCAGCCAGTCGCTCAGATCTATAAGCGCCTGGGTGGGGGCGGGAAGTTCCTTCCCGAAATCAGCGAACATGTCCGCGAATACGGGAATTACAAAAATCAAAAGTACGTTTACAAGAATAACAGCGAGGCCGATAACCGCTATCGGATAAGTCATCGCGGATTTGACCTTCTTTATAAGCTTGTTGGTCGACTCAAAGTAAAGAGCGACCTCGCCCAAAATTTCGGCAAGACCGCCGCTGGCTTCACCCGCTTCGACCATCGAAACGAAAAGGTTGTTGAAGGCATTAGGATACTTCGCACACGAGGCGGAGAAGTTGTTTCCCTGAGACACGTCATTTCGGACTTCTCTAATGATAACGCGGAATGTGGGATCCTCGGTTTGGTCCTGTAACGCTTCCAGAGAGGATACAAGTGGCAAGCCCGCTTCGAGCATCGATGCTAGCTGCTGGGTGAAAATAGCCAACGATTCGAGTTTCAGCTTATATTTCTTCGCTTTCTTTTCATAGCCCTTTTCTCTGGCGAGCTTTTGAAAATCCCAGAAACCGAAGGAGGCACTGCTTTCCTTATGCCTGAGATCAGTTTTCTCGGAAGACGGAGTGCGTTTGGTTGTGAGCAGAGCCATATGTAACTTCTTTAGTCGGCACTAATTCGCAAAACTTTGCTGCCTTGAAGGAGAGAGAGGGAAAGTGTGGTTCAGTGGCGGTGTCTCTTGGTCAAAACCAAAGCTTTTTGCAAAGTTTTAGCCATCAATTGACAGTTAGTATCATTAAGAAAACGACTTTAGCGTAAGACTCAATAGGGCCGCATTCTGCAAATGCGAAGATGGGAAACTCCGAACAAGAATCACATTGTAAAATAGGCTTCAATTTACTGTGTGCTCCTTCAGTTGCCTGACTTACTGGCGAAGTCTTGTCGTGAGCATGACTGGCAAGACCTTATCCCCATCACTGAGTCGTTTGTGGAAGCGACTAAGGAAACTTCTTCGCTTCCTCGCTTTTGGAAGTTTGCTAAGCACAGCTTATGCAGGTCAGCTGACACTAAGCTGGAACGAAAGCTCTGACAACGAAGAAGGCTTTAAAATTGAGCGTTCGGTGGATGGGGGATCATTCCAACAAATCGCAACAGTTGGAGTGAATGTAGCGACATATACCGATGTCACAGTAGAGGATAATCAAAGCTACACCTACCGATTAAAGGCTTTCAACCGATTCGGAGACTCTGGATACTCGAATTCGGCGAGTGGGGTAAGTAGGCCGACCGGTGCTGAAGGGACCCCCGTCATTGTCTCACAACCGGAAAACACGGTTGTACTTTTGGGAGACACTACGGCTTTATCGATTGACGTTGATGCGACTCCGGCAGCCAGTGTTCAGTGGTTTGTTGAAGGGCAGGCGATTCCCGGAGCTACCGGAGCAGAGTTGCTTTTAACACAGGTCGAAAGATCGCACGCGGGAAGCTATTACGCAATCGTTACGAATCGGTATGGAAGCGTAACAAGTGCTACCGCTCGATTGACGATTGATGCCTTGATAGACGTTGTACAAGTGCCGTTGGATGTTGCAATTGATAGTGAAGGTACCGTGACCCTGTCCGTTAGTGCGGAGGGTCCTGGGCTGACTTATCAGTGGTACCGTGGCAACTCGGGGGATAAGAGTAACCCCATTGAAGGGGCCTCCAACAGGGTTTATGAAACTGATAAAATTACTCAAGATACGAACTATTGGGTAGAAATAAAAACAGGTGGAATCGCCCAAGGCGTCGAAGTATACAATGGGGAAACCATCAAGGTAAATCTCGAGCAACGTTCCCGATTCTTCTTTGGGGAGATTGGACCAGGCGATCAAGGCTCTTTTGCAATGATGTTGCGAGAGGACGGAAGCGCTGCTTTTCTCGCGAATCTAAGTACGCTGAGTACTCGTTTGGAGGTATTGGATCTTGTTGTCGACGGGCAGGGCGCGTTTCAATACCAAGATGAGGGTCAGACAGGATTTTCCGGAAATGTGTCCGAGAACTCAGTCTCAGGAGTCTTTACGGGTACGAATTTGAGCTTTTCCGGTTCGAAGTCAGGGGAAGACGGAGTTAACAAATCGATTTCAGGATTCTTTTCAGCAGTCATGCCAAATACGGCAGATGGGCAAGTTTTTGTGATTGCCGGGCCGAGCGGAAAGAGTTTTGTCTCTATAAGCTTGGGTAAAGAAGGTGAATCTGGCTTTGCGACCATAAGCCCCTCGGGTGTTTTGACGGCTGATTTGAGTACTCTCTACACAATTGCCCTCTCCATCGACGAGTCCTATCTGAGCTTGGACGGAATGGTACTAATTGGCGAAAAAGGCTACCCTGTGGATGGTCAAAGCGAGAATGTTACGTCTGAGTCCCTGCTCATCAATACTTCTGCTCGCGGTCAGGTGAAAGGTGGATCAGCAACAATGATTGTTGGTTTTGTGGTGGATGGAGTCGGCACTAAAAAAGTTCTCGTCAGAGGATTGGGTCCATCGTTGTCGAGCCGTGGAGTCTTGGATGCTGTTGTGGATCCAAGAATCTCTATTTTCCGTCGAGGTGAAGTGGACCCTATCGCTGAAAACGATGATTGGGGCTCAGTTGCAAATGCGTCGGATATTGAGCTTTGCTCTCAAATTGTTGGAGCGTCGCCGCTGGATATTAACAGTGCCGATGCCGCACTCTTGGTTGAGTTGAGTGCCGGAGTCTACACGGCCATCATCGAAAACGGTGCGGCTGAAGCCGGAACAGCCCTCCTAGAGGTGTTTGATGTCAGCGAAGCAGAGGGAGTGGAAGCCAATACTGCTCTCGCGAATATTTCGATGCGCGGTGAGGTTGGCCGTGGCGATGACGTGGCCATTGCTGGATTTGTGGTGACGGGTGACACACCCAAAAAATTCCTCATTCGAGCAATGGGTACCGAGCTAGAAAAAAGCGGAGTTAGCAACGCGCTGGGGGATCCGAGGCTCAAAATCTTCCAGTCCACGAGCGAGGGGTCGGTATTGATCAGCGAAAACGATGATTGGCAAGAGGAGGCGGAAATTGCCTTGGAGGCTAGTAATAGTTCTGGGGCCTTTGGATTTGACGAAGGATCAAAGTCGTCGGCGAAAGTGATTTGGCTCGATCCTGGATTATACACCGCCGTCGCAGAAAGCTCTGACAACTCGACAGGAGTGGTTCTGGTCGAGGTCTATGGGGTTCGATAGATCCTAATTCTGACAGTATCTGCATTCAGTTACCTATTCCGCCACGTTTCCGAGGCTTGGGAATGAAAAGGCGAGGCCGACAATTGTATGTAACTCACTAGATTTTTGAAGAACGGGATCAACTTTCGCTTTATTGGGGCGTTTCCTTCAAAATGGTGTAAAGTAGAGCATTCTACTTGCTGGCTCAACGTCCTTTAGCTAGCCCCCAGTCAAACCAACGGAAAATGAAGCCCAAATACGTCATCTTTCAACTGATAATTACCACTACTCTATTTCTTGCTCTGGTTGCATTGCAGTCTCCTACATTATGGGGAGCTGAAAAGTCCAAGGAAATGAAGGTGTCGCCTATTTCTGAATCGAGTGAAGCCGATGCACTTCAGCTAATTAAGGGTTGCGTGATTGAAATCTGCTCCTACCACCGCAGCTTAGCGGTACTCAAAAAGTAAGAAGAGATGGGAAGATTACGCTAGCCTTTGTGGGGGAGAAAGAAGTGACAGAAAAGCTTATCTGAACCTAAGGCGGGTAAGATCGGTTGGCTAAATGGCGAAAATTTATTATCAATTAAAGTAAATATGATCTTATTGTTAGGAAGTACTGGGTATGTTGGAAATCTGTTCAAGCAATTGCTCAATTCCAAGTCTGTGGCGTGGACATCAGTGAGTGGGCGGCGATTTTGCTTTTCAGGCAAAACGGAACTTATTAAGGACCTAAAAGATTTTAAGGTTTCCTTTGTCATCAATTGTGCGGGTTATACGGGTAAACCGAATGTGGACGCTTGTGAATTGGACAAAGGGAACTGTTTGGATGGGAATGCGATATTGCCAGCGGTTATCAGAGACGTATGCGGCGAACTAGGCATAGGCTGGGGCCATGTGTCCAGCGGGTGCATTTTCTCTGGCGAGCGTCCCGATGGGGGTGGATGGCGGGAAGAAGACGCCCCAAATTTTTCTTTTCGACGCCCACCTTGCTCCTTTTACAGCGGAACCAAAGCATTGGGAGAAGAAGTTCTTGGCTGGAAGGAAACAGATAATGGAGAGGAGTGGCCAAAGTGGGATCACGAGTCAGAGCCGGAAGGATTCGTATGGAGACTTCGGATACCATTCAACGAAATTGACGGACCTCGAAATTTTCTCTCAAAATTGCAGCGGTACGAAAATCTATTGCAAGCACGTAATTCTCTTAGTCAGCTAGACGATTTTGTGAAGGCCTGTTGGAGGTGCGTTGAGGATAAAGTTCCTTACGGGATCTACAACGTGACAAACCCAGGCTCAGTGACTACGTCAGACGTAGTTGAGCTCATCTTAAAACACGGGGTTAATAATAAGGACTACAAGTTCTTTGAAAATGAAGAAGACTTTATGGAAAAAGCCGCCAAGGCACCGCGGTCTAATTGCGTCCTAGATACAACAAAATTGGAAAAATCAGGCATTAACTTAAGACCGGTTGAGGAAGCTCTCGAATGGTCTTTGAAAAACTGGAAACGGGAAAATACGTAACCGCGAAGTTCGCTAAGCACCTAAAGCCTGAAATGCTTGAAGAAGTAAATTCAAATTCGAAATATCCCAGTCTTATTCGACTCTCGAAGATCCTTTGCGTTCCTAGCGAACTTTGCAGTTAACCATAATTATGAACTCAATACTAGTAACCGGCGGCTGCGGATTCATCGGCTCGAATTTCATTCGATTCTTGCTGAGAGATAACGCCGCATCGCTCTCCGAAAGCGGATTCGATCGTATCGTTAACTTGGATATGTTAACCTATGCGGGTAACTTGTCCAATCTTTCTGAATTCGAATCGAGCGAAATGTACCGATTTGTACACGGGAATATTCTCGATCAAGAGCTGGTGGAGTCGTTGTTGTCTGAAAACAGTGTGTCCGCGATTGTGCACTTCGCCGCGGAAAGTCATGTGGACCGCTCGATTGATGGTCCGGAGCCATTTGTTCAAACAAACGTAGTTGGGACTCTCAGACTGCTGCAAGCCGCCAAAAATCATTGGGAACAACTCCATAACGAAGAAAAGAACGCTTTCCGATTTTTGCACGTTTCCACAGATGAAGTCTATGGTACGTTGACCGCGGAAGATCCCGCCTTTTGCGAGACGACCTCTTATGCTCCGAACAGCCCCTATTCGGCGTCTAAGGCGTCCAGCGATTTTCTCGTGCGGTCTTACTTTCACACCTATGGATTTCCGGTGGTGACGACCAATTGCTCGAATAACTATGGGCCTTACCAGTTTCCTGAAAAGCTGATACCGCTGGTAGTGCTGAATGCATTGGAAGGCAATCCCTTGCCTATTTACGGTGATGGGAAACAGATTCGCGACTGGCTCTATGTGGAAGACCATTGCACTGGAATTCTTTCGGCTTTGAAAAAGGGTAAACTGGGCGAGACCTATTGTATTGGAGGCAGAAGTGAGATGGAGAACATCCAGATCGTGCGACGCATTTGTGGCTTGCTCGATGAATTGAGACCAATTGCAGAGAACGAACAGGCCAAGGACAGTGGCCATTCTCGTTATGAGGATTTAATTACCTACGTTACAGATCGACCGGGCCATGACCGGCGCTATGCGATTAATAGCGATCGAATCGAAGCGGAATGTGGCTGGTCCCCCGCAGAAACCTTCGACACGGGAATCCGCAAGACAGTGGAGTGGTACTTGAAGAATTCGGATTGGAGCAGCGAAATTGCCGAAAAGAAATATACTCGAGAACGCCTAGGATTGGAAAATTAGATTAACCGCGAAGATCGCAAAATTATGGCAATAATTTTTATTATCGAATCCAGTTGTTTGGGTGAATTTCTCCAAAGATAGAAATGATTGTGAGCTATCAAAATCGTTTCCTAAATCCAAATAACCCCTTTGCGATCAATGCGTACTTTGCGGTTAACCCATTATGAACAACTCTTCGAATAGAAAAGGAATCGTCTTGGCAGGCGGATCCGGAACCCGACTTTACCCCTGCACTATAGCGGTATCCAAGCAATTGATGCCAATCTACGACAAGCCGATGATATACTATCCGATATCATTGCTAATGTTAGCGGGTATCAGGGATATCTTGATCATTTCGACGCCTCAAGACACGCCTTTGTTTGAGCGACTGCTTGGAGATGGATCGCAATTTGGCGTCACTTTTTCTTATGAGGTGCAGCCGAAGCCAGAGGGACTGGCACAAGCGTTTTTGATAGGGAATTCGTTTCTCGGCGGCTCACCTGCGGTGCTTGTTTTGGGGGACAACCTTTTTTATGGCCACGATTTGGTAAGTACTTTGCGAGCGGCAGATGGGCAGTCAGAGGGGGCAACCATCTTTGGTTACCAGGTATCGAATCCTTCAGAGTATGGCGTCGTTGAATTCGAGAAAAGTGGTCGAGTAATTTCCATCGAGGAAAAACCGCAAAGTCCGAAATCGAACTATGCGGTTCCGGGGCTCTACTTTTACGATAAGCGTGTGGTTGAATTCGCGAAGAGCATAAAACCCTCGGCTCGCGGAGAACTGGAGATTACGGATTTGAATAGAATTTACCTGGAGCAAAATGAGCTGAATGTAGAGCTTTTAGGCCGAGGCACGGCTTGGTTGGATACGGGGACTCACAAATCTCTCATGGCAGCCTCGCAATTCGTCCAAGTCATCGAGGAACGCCAGGGATTGAAGATGGCCTGTCTCGAAGGAATTGGATACGAGCAGGGATGGTTATCTGTGGAACAACTGAATGACAGAATTCAGTTTTTGGGTAAAACGCAATATGCAGACTACCTGAAGAATCTGTTGAAGTGACCGGAAATAATTCGATAACAAGGTCTTTATATCTAAGCGATTCTCGTTAGTCCGCCATAGCCTTGGTGAAGGGAGGAACACCGCGATTTGATGAACGGATTCCCTGTTACTTGTTGAATCGCAGTTTCCCTCGCTTAACGAATGCCAAGCCTTAAAGTCCTATCATTAGCATCCATGCGGTGGACCCACTGCCAGGCATGGATTTCCTCGGGAAGGTCCAACCGGTGTTGATACTTCCGGGTGAAGCAGCAGGTTGGCAGGACCAAGTAAAATCTGAATAGTCAGACCTCAAGCCAATAAGCTGGAGCGAATGTCCTGCAAAGGTAGAGGAGGATTCTGCCACCTCGATGTCATTGCTTGTCAGGGGCATTGGCAGCTCCATTTATGGCTGTAAAGCTTCCCTCGTAGCTGATAAACTGAACGATCGGGTCAAGTAGAACAATAATTGCCAGACCATCTGGAGCCCCGTTTTGAATTCCTGTTTTATTAAGCGATAGGGGACCAAAGCCGTTTGATTCGTTGGGTAGAATACCGCTGAGGCTGATGCTTCCGTAAATGATCCCATTACTTCCGTCTTAGAGGGAAATGGAATAGTTGGTTAAATTCGTTACGGAGACACTGGCTATCTCGACAAATTCTCCAACTTCGCCATCGGCGTTGTCATAATGGATCTCATTGATCCAGTCGGGGATTGAGAACCAGAAGGAGAGAGGCGAAGGCGGCAGTAAGCCGTCTCAGTGGTATACGGGATACAAGGGTTGAGGTTTTAAGAAGCCAGGGTAACAGTAGCTTAGTTATAAAAATTAGTCATTTAGGTTCATAAACTTAGAAAGTAAGTTTAATGTGCCAATAAAAAGTGTATAGGAAAGAATCTATATTAGAATTTTCATTCTAATGGCAATGAATTCTTTATTGCTATAAACTTATAAAACAAAGATAACAAGAGACTTAGGTAGACAATCTAATCTGGAGGTCGCCAATGATTGACTGAGAAAAATCCGAGGGTCTTGGGACAAAATATTCGATTATCACCCTATAGTATAAGGCCGTTGTTGCGAATATTTTTGGGGTTGGACCGACTGATTTGGATCCATGAAGCTGGGCAGGCTTAGCTAGCTTTCGCATCACCGGAAGACCGACGAAACGCAAAGGAATTAGGTCCATTAAAAGCAGATAATCCACTCGCTGAGGCGGGTGGGCGTTGATATAGGGTTAAAGGTGTGTCAGGTGAAATTGAAAGCATGAGCTGATCCTGCGTGGCAGGGCAATTGTTTGCCGAATGCCTTTTTCAGAGATCTAAGATTCGCCGGCTAGTACCTTCTTGGTTGACGCCATTGAGATCCAAAGGGCTACTGAAAGATTAACGACTAAGCCCGTGCTTCCGCACAAATTTGCGAGTATTTAATTTAGACTGTATTCAGGGACTTAGAAGCAACGAGTGAGTTATTTTAAAATTGTGCTTACTAATGGGAAAGGATGAGCCCTCCTGTCGGTTTCTCATCACCAGAAAGTGATTCTAGGTGGGAGGCAATTTCCAGATTAGAAAGAAGTTTTCCTTGCCATTAAGGGCTTGGGAGGAGGGCCTCTCCTGCGAGGGAGCAAATTAAAGCCTCGAGTTTAGAAGATAACGAATTTCTCTGGGACGGTAATGATGTCAGCGGGTTGGATTTGAAAGACACCCTTTTTTTTGCCGGACAGGATGTCCTTCAAGTTGATTTTGTAAAGGGTGAAGTCCTCGCCTTCTCTGCGCAGCACCGTAACTTTCTTAAGATTTGCTGAAGGGCTGGGGCCACCGGCTTCCATGATCGCTTCGAGGGCAGTAAGCGAGCGATCCGACATTTGCTTACCGGCTCTCAGTACAGCTCCGTTGACGTAAAATGCGTAGGAAGAGGACGTGATCGACACGCTGACTTCCTTGGTGACGAGCTGCTTGTCGTAAAGTGCAAGCAAAGCGGTCTCGAGTTCCTTCGGGGTCAGCCCGGCTACTACCACTTCGCCTACCAAAGGCAGTGTGATGCGCCCATCGCGGCGAACTTTTTGGCTGGTATTCAATTCGCCGGCGGCTGGGAAGGAAATTGAAAGCACATCTCCTTCGATTATCGCTGCGGCTTCTTGGGTCTCATCCGTTTGGGCGACTGCGATTGGGGTAAGGCTGATCATTGCGAAAAGACCGATTAGGAAGGCTGCGACGCTCAAGATATGCGAAGGTCGCGAGGGGAAATTGAGTATGGGCTTCATTGTGCAAGTGATAGATTGTTAAGTCTGCACAATCCGCTTTCGCAAGGCGATTCGAAGATTGGCGACTCCATGGCTTTGTTAACGACTTAAAGAGCGGGGAGTTAATAGGAAGGTTCCCTCAAATTCTGTAATTTCATCCTGATTGGAGCTGTTGGCAAGGGGGGCAAAAAATAGGAGTAAGTAAAAAAACAGGTTGATTGGGGAGTTTTAGCGATTTATCCGTCTTTAGGATGTCGGACGGAATAAATTGAAAGGGGTTTGTAATCAGTTACTTAAAGGCTTAACAATATTCTTTTGGATTGCCTGTTGTCGCTAAATTTTTCGAGGTTCGAAAATAATATTGTGCCATTTCATAGATTTGAGCCGCTCGAGGAAAAAAGTCCTTGAGCGGCTCTGCTGCGGCTTAGATCAAGGAATAGCAAGTTCAAGGCCGCTCGATGCCGAGTCTGTCAATGAGTTCGTAGAAAGTGGGGCGACTGATACCCAGCTCCGAGGCGGCATAGGTGATTTTGCCTTTGTGCTTTTTCAATGCAAAGTGTATCAGTTCGCGGTCAAGATCTTCACGAGCTTGTTTGAGGGTTTGCCCAGGAGCTATAAATCCTGAGCCGGATAGCTGCATGTCCTCAGCCGAAACGGCTTTGGCGTCGCACATTATAACCGCTCTTCGGATTCGGTTCTGCAGTTCCCGCACATTGCCGGGCCATGTGTGTTGCTCTATGGCGGCTAAAGTCTTCTTGGCAAAGGTTAGTCCTTCTTTGTCGTTTTCGGTGGCGAAGCGTTGTAATAGAGCCGTTGCGAGGACGAGGAGATCCTCCTCTCTGTCGCGAAGCGACGGCAGATTTAGTTCGATCACGGCGAGTCGGAAATAGAAATCTTCGCGGAAGCTGCCGTCATTCATCCCTTTCTTCAAATCGGCGTTGGTTGCAGCTAGAATGCGGGAGTTGACTTGGATGGTTTCCCGACCTCCCAAGCGTTCGATGTACCCTTCCTGAAGAAATCGAAGGAGCTTAACTTGAACCGGGAGGGGCACTTCGCCGATTTCATCGAGAAAGAGGGTGCCGCCTTTGGATTGTTCGATCTTGCCGATTTGCTGGGCATGGGCCCCTGTGAAGGACCCTTTTTCATGACCGAAGAGTTCACTTTCGAGCAGATTCTCGGGGATAGCGCTGCAATTGATGGCGACGAATGCCCCACCCCTTCGATTGCTTTGCTGATGGATCGCTCGTGCGGCAACTTCCTTGCCCGTTCCGCTTTCGCCTAGAATCATAACCGATGCGTCAGACGTCGCGACTTTTCGGATTGTATCGAAAACTTCTTGCATGGCCTGGCTGGAGCCGATCATGCCTTCGAATGTGTCAGCCTGGGTCTGCCGTTTCAATTCGAGGTACTCGCGTTCAAGCTCGGCAACGTGGAAGCAACGCTTTAGCAGAAGTTGCAGCTCGTCCATATCGATTGGCTTGGTGAGAAAGTCGTAAGCTCCAGTTCCGATGGCGTCCAGGGTATTGCTCCGATCCCCTTGTCCCGATGCAATGATCACCTTGACCTTAGGATCTAGCTCGAGAAGCTCCGACAGCGTCGCCAGTCCCTCTTCGGCTGAGTTGGGATGGGGGGGGAGCCCGAGGTCTAAGATCGCCACCAGCGGCTTGTGGACGCGAAATCGGTCCAGAGCGGATTCGCGGTCGGAGGCTTGGGTCACCTCGTAATCTTCGGAAAGACCCCACTTCATTTGAGTGAGAATTTCCTCGTCATCGTCAACTATTAGTAAAGTGGGATTCATGGGATGCAGCCTGCGACAAAATAGGAATTGAAGATCTCGGAGTTTTTCGCGCTTCTTACAAGGTGTTAACGACCTAATTGGAGCTTGTTGAAGTTTTTAACCGCTAAGATCGCGAGGGGCCTTCGGCTAGTTTTAAGATTTCGATGCTTGTGTAAAGGTAATGGAAGAATTGAGGCGAATTGAGAATGGCTTTACCCCTTTGCGTCCTTGGACCTGCTATGCGGGTGGGCGGTTAATGTTTCTCAGTTATTGTGGAAGATTGTTCACGACTCATTTGAGGCTAAGCTTGAGCAATGTTGTATTGAAGTTGATTAAGCAGCCAAGATTACAAACGGATAGTTTAAGGTACGTGAGTAATTGAGCATAGTGGATGTCGTTTATCTTATCGACGACTTTCAATTCCAATATGATTCTGCCTTCGACCGAGAGATCGAGGCGATAACACTCGTCGATTCGCAGGCCTTTGTACTCGATAGGTTTTGACTTTTGCCGTTCAACTTTGATGCCTTTGAGCGTCAGATTGTGAAATAAACAGTGCTCGTAAGTCGATTAGAACAGACTCGGGCCGAGTTCGCGATGAATCTCAAATGACGAGGAAATTACGATCTTACACAATTCTTCAATATTCATAATCGTTTCCTCCCCTGGTTATCTATAATCCGCAGCAATGAGGTCTCTGGAAAATCCCTTTGCGTCCTTAGCGACCTTTGCGGTTAAACACTTTCATCCCAATCAATCTTCCTTCTCGATTGGCAGTAGCAATCTGAAGGTTGAACCTTTGCCCAACTCGCTCTCGACTTCGAATCGTCCGCCGTGGGCTTCGACGATCATTTTGCTCTGGAACATTCCAATTCCGAGACCGTGTTTCTTAGTTGTCTGAAAAGGGCGAAAAAGATCCTTGTTCACGAACTCCTGGCTCATGCCGCAGCCGTTATCGCTCACTTTCAGAATGGCATATTTTTCGTTCGTGCTCATGCTTACTTCGATACGGCCGCCGGCTTCCATGGCTTCGGAGGAATTGATAACGAGATTGAGCAACACGTTGCCGAGTTGCTCCTTGTCGATTTTGACGATGGCTCGAGATTCGAAACGCGTCACGAGCTCGGTATTTTCGGGAGCGTGCCAGATGTCGATAGCCTGTTCTGCAAAAGCGCCCATTTCCAGAGGCTTCAGGTCCACCTCAATTTCATTTCTCACAGTGCTGAGCCGACCTATGATGTCGTTGATCCGATCGCCTGTCCTAGTGATGCCGCGCAGAGCATCATCGCGAAATTCGGGATTGTCCCAGTGTATCGGAAGATTATTCACCATGATGTTCAACGTAGAAGCGGTATTCTTGAGATCGTGAACGAAAAAGGTGGCCATCGTTTGGAAGGCTTCCAACTCTCGGGTCTCGACAAGTTTTCCGGATAGCTGGAGATTGAGAAGACTCGAGGCCGCGTGCGTGCCAACGCTAATGAGAATGTCGAATTCAGGCTCAGTGAATGGAATCCCGCTCACACGGTCGCCGATTACGATAACACCTAAAATGGATTCTCGAGTCGTCATGGGAACACAGATACGATTTCCACCATGCGGGAATTTATTGGGATTCGAATCTCTCAGTTTTCTGGCCCAGTCCGCCTTGCTCTTATCTAGGTCAATGGGCCTGCGCGAATCGGAAAATTGAGATTTCAGAGCTACGATTTCTTCATTCGAAAGATCGAGAATGGGAGAGGCTTTATCGGGGATAACGGTAGATGCGCCGAGCGTTAGTTTGGCTAGGTCGCTTCCGAAAAGCCAAAGATTTACGGAGTGAGAATCGAAGGTCTCAGCGATTAGTTTGGCGAGACCGCTGTAGAGATCTGGCTGTCGCACGTGGGAAGAACTTTCCTCGGTAAAGCGCATCCAAACCGTTCGGTAGTCGTGCATGGGCCTTTTGAAGTGGCGACTGACGAATTGTTTAATGTTCAATCGGAAATGATCTGATTGGAGAAGGGTGGCGAGCAGAACTAAGGCGATCAGTACGCCAAGCGCTTTGAGGGGGAAGCTGATGTCGCCTCCAATGAGGGTAACGATTTTAGCGAGGAGGCCTACGGCTAATAGATATATGCCGGCCAGCAAAACGGTAAGGGAATTGCTCAGAATTGCATGGGAGGGATAGAGCTCTATATCGAAGTGCCCTCGCCTACTTATAGCTCGAATGATCAGTAAGGACGATACGATTAGGCCAATCGAGTTAATGGTATCTATATCGCTATGTGCGTTGGCGAAAAGCAAGGCTTGGCTGCTGGTGTAGAAGCGTACCAAAAATAGCGTCCCCAATCCGAGCAGCATGTATTTGACTTGCCAGCGCATTGCTCCGACTGCGGCTCGATAGGTCCGCTCCAAATTCATCATGCTCAAGACAGAGCCCAATATCATGAGGAAGTGACTGGCTTGCCCGGGCCAGCCTAAAAAAACGGCGATACGGCCGTCTCCTTGCAACTGGCGGAAAAGAATATAGCTATCGCTGTAGAATGTGGCGAGCAAGGCGGGGAGGGCGAATGCGGCGATTAACAGATATCGCCAGCTATGGAGGAATTTGCGGGTGCTTCCTCGGGCATAGGTCAGGCTGAAGAGAATCCAGGTACCTGGCAAAAAAGATAGAACGACCAATCGGATTTGCTGCCAGAAAAGAAAATGATCTGCTTGGGTCGTAGCTGCGCTGCTAAAGCCCGTGACTAAACTTTCGAAACCAAGGAGGGCTATGCTAATGCTAAAGGTCCAGCGAGCGAGGGAACGACGTTTGCCTATGAGCGTCAGGACAAGGTAAGCGACGCTAATCACCCCACAGATCCCAGCGGAAAGGTAGGCCATTGGGGCGATGAGATTCATTTTTTAAGGAGTGAAGATGAGGCCTGAGGGGTGGGTCTGGGGTCGGAAGGTCTGGATTGGCGATTAGTGATTCATCAACGATTAGCAATAGGGACTTCGCTGTTGGCGTTCAAGGATGGATTAATTGGTAGGGTTAGCCGTTCCGGGCAACAGCAGCGAATGATCCGACTTCCATGTTTGCTATAGGGACGCTCAACTCTATCCGGCGGTATATAAAATCCACAATCCATAATTTTCAAATACCCCGTGTCCTCGAGTGCACTTACGGGTGGGCAGTTAAAAATCGTTTTTATTGGCCGAGTGCTTTTTTCGCTTCGTCGGCTTTCTCACCTTCGAGGCCGAATTCCAAGGCTTTGGAGAAGGCGGCTTTGGCGTCGGTGTCATTATCGAGAGCCGCATGCGTCTTGCCCAGATGGTATTGAATTTCCGGATGCTGACTGATTTTGGCGACGCTTTCTTTGATCAGGGTCAAGGCGAGCTCGTAGTCGCCTTTCTTGAAACTGATCCAGCCCAAAGTATCCGCAATCATGGGATCCGTTGGGCTTAGATTACGGGCTTGCAAAGCTTGGTCGTAAGCCGAGTCGAGTTCATTGAAATGCTCGGCGTTGATGTAGGCGAGGTTATTGAGGGCACGACTGTTGTTCTTGTCTACTTCCAATATTTTCTCGTAATTGGATTTCGCGGAATTGAATTCTTGGCGTTGCTCGTAAAGACTGCCGATTCGCATGAGCCCTTCGATATCCTTCGCATTGAGATCGACCATCGCTTGTAATTTATATAGTGCCTCATCGTTTTTTCCGGTGATCGTATAGTGAATAGCGAGATAGAGGTAGGCATCGCGCAATGTGGGCTTTAATTCTATCGCCCGTTTCAATTCTATTTCACCAGCGGTATAGTCTTCTCCAGCGAGGAGAATTTTGCCTTTCAGCATATGTAGGTGGGCCTGCACCGTGGAATTCTGGAACATCGAGTCAATCCGAGAGACGGCCTCGTCAAAGCGGCTGCCCGCGATATCGATATCAGTTATTCGCTGAAGCGATGGCAAGTAGTTCGGATTGCGATCAAGAGACCGAGCCAAGGCTGCTCTCGCCTCGTCTGTCTTGCCCATACGGAGTAGGACTTCTGCCTCGAGTTGAGGGAGAGCAGGGTTGGCCTCCAATTGGTTGCCTAGAGCGTTGTATAGGATTAAGGCATCTTCTAAATTTCCGGCTTCGAGATGGATTTGGGCAAGCAGCTTTCGAGCCTGAACATTTTGGGAGTTCTGGATCAAAATTTGTTTTAACGAAACTATGGCCGATTCAGGATCACCCTGACGAGCGTTAATGGCTGCTTGCATCATAATGGCCTCTGTGTGATTGGGGTTAATTGCGATGCTTCGCGTTAGGTTGCCAGAAGCTTTAATGGGCTCGTTGTTGCTTAGTTGAGCGAGAGCCAGCCCGTAGGCAATGGCATCCGATTCGGGGAAGCGTTCGAGGGCTCGTTCGAGTTCAAGAATGGCTTCATCGGTTTGATTTCGAGCCAATTTCAATCGACTGCTTAGGAGTATCGCTTCAGGGTTGTGGGGCGTTAAGCGAAGAATATGGTTCGTTAGTTTCGTAGCGTCATCGAATTTGGCGTCTGCGAATATCAATTTAGCTTTCAATAACAGGGCAGGCACAAAACGGGGTTCATTTTCAAGAATATCATCAATGAGTAAGCCAGCGGCCTCTTTGTCGCCGATTCGAGCCTTGAATTGGGCGTAGATGAATTGCCTCGAAGGTTCGCCGTTAGAGAGATCGAATGATTTTTGATAGGAGGTATTTGCGGCATCGATTTCGTTACGGGCTAAATGTAGCATGGCAATAGCGGCGTGGGCTTCCCCTAAATTGGGATCCATCTTAACCGCTTCCTGAAAGCGTACTTCGGCCGCGTCGAAATTTGATTCGATGGCATCCAATAAGCCGATAGCTAGGACTGCAGCGGCAGATGATTGGGTTGCATTTAATTGCTCGATTTTTGTTCTAGCTTCGCCCATCTTTTGAAGATCAAGCCCGGCGGTTTGTAGGGCGAAAAGAGCAGTTTTGTTTGTTGGGTCCTTTTCTAATATAAAAGACGCTTCGTCCCAGGCGGATTGGGGCCTACCTACTTTTGTAAGCAACGAGCATAGCTTGCTTCGATAGATTAGATTGTCGGGTTCAAGTGCTCGGGCTTGAGATAGGAAGGGGAAGGCTTTGGCTAGGCGGGCTTGGCGGTAGTAGATTAGACCAATGTTCCCGATCGCTTCAGTTATGCTGGAGTTGATTTGGAGGACGTTTTTGTATGCGATTTCGGCTGTATTGAAATCGCCCTTTTCGAAGCTCTCATTTCCGAGGATGAGGTGCTCGTCGAGCTGCGCCTGCTGCGAGCAGCCCGTTAAGAGGCCAATAGGCGACAGCACGAGAAGCAAGAAAATGGATAGTTGCTGAGTTTTCATGACTATTGAGAGATCGGATAGAAGATCGCTAAAATTAGTGATATGGTGAAAATGTTAAAAACTAGCTGAAATTAACCGCAAAGTCAGAGAAGAACGCAAAACTGTTTTTAAATGCCGGGACGATTGATAGAAGGGCCTCGTAATTATCAATCTTTAACGGCAGCCACAGGCTGCTTCTTCTCTTTTTTCCAAAGCCAATAAAGCAGAGCGAAGAATGGGATAAGCGAAAGACCGAAAAAGAAGGGACCGCCTTTGTGGTGGATCCAGTGGCCAATCATGTGTGGTCCAACATTTACGCAGAGGTAGCTGATTGTAAAGATCCGGAACCCGTTTCGAGCGATAGCGAGAGGTATGATGAAAAAGACTAGAAGCCACCGTTTCCACTTTGATTGGAGAAAAAGTTCGCCCGCAACAATGCTAGTGATTAAGAGGACTAAGCTGGACCGAATGCCGCTACATGAGGGAGCGACGTAAATTTCTATGGTGGAAAGCTCGAAGGTCAGTGGGTGGGGGCGGAAAATTGGAATGTTGGCAGACTTTACCATTTGGTGAGAGACCTCTGCGGAAGTGTATTGGAAAAAGGTGTTTACCCAATCTTGAATGACCAGAGGCATGGGGACGAGGAAGATCAAAAACCACAAAGAGAAGAGCTGCTTTTTCAGGGTATTCGGGCCGTTAAGAAATAGGGCCGCAGTTATGATCAACAGGACGTACGCGAGAGTGGTTAGAGCCATAGCGTCTTCGGCTGCCTCGAAATTCCCTGTAGTCCAGGAACAGATCAATAAGGCTGCTGCGGCCAGGCCAGGAGCGATTGCTAGGGCTTTGCGTGGAGGGGAGGCAGCAGGCAGCGTGTCTTTCTTGATCCACGCGAAATAAACGCTGACGACCGGTATCAGAATGATATGCGAATGGAGTTCGATATTTAAAGCCAGTTGAACCAGTCCATAAAGCGACTTAGAGAACGCCAGCGAAAGCACAGATACCGCGAAAACGAATCGCCGCGTTTGCGGTGAAAGCGATCGCCAATAGCTTATTATAGATTGCGAATTGATAATTCTGAATAGGTTAAGTTATGAAGTTATATCGGAGGATCAGAGTTTTTCTCAATCGCTAACTCAATACAATGGCATAAGGTTTCCTCAGTTTAGGTCGTGTGGACAAATCCCGGATCGAGTCGAGAGCATTTCAAGGCGAAATTGCGAGTTTAGATCCGAGTAAAATTGAAATATCTAGCGGCAAGGATTTGCGATTTCGGTCAAAAAGATACGATTTCGACGACATGAGCGAATTTGTCCAAGGGGCCTAAGTCTCTTGCTGATTAGCGATAAGTATTTTTCGACTAGCGATCAGCAATTAATAATACAAAACTCGCACGAATCCGCGAAGTTCTTTATGAGCCTTTTTCCCAGTTCTCGCTCTTTTTCCGTTTCGAGAAGTAGTGGTAGCATACTCTCTAGGACGGAAGATCCTTGGGCTATATACTCTAGGCTATACCGCCCTTAACCAGATAGAGGACAGAGTAGAGCACTCGCCTTTTCCCGTAGCGGGGCGGTCGACCGAGCTCGGGGGACTCCAGTATCAGTGGTTCAATTACGCTCTATTCGGCGTCGGTAAGGGAGCATGGATATGGTTTTTTCATCGAGTACCTGCAGTAGGGAGTATGTCCAGGAAAATTTCTAATAAAATGTAGAAAATCTTCCGTATTCAGGACTTCTTGGACACTCTCGAAAATCCTGAGCCTGTCGATGGGCTTCGTTGCTGGATTTGGTATCGGACGATCTCATGCCTTCGTGCCGCTACAGCCACGCAGGCGGAGTTGGCTATTCCGAGTGATGGCCCCGTCGAACTCATAGGTTTAATTAACCCAAAACCATCTTAGATCCACGCGAGTCCCTCGCGTAGCTGCGATGCAAGGTGGTGCGGAATCTTGTTAATTCAGAAAGAATCTCGACCTGTGTTTCCAACGAATCTTCAATTAGAATCATACAGTCAGCCGTCTAGTCAGCTCGCCTTAGTACCGGTACCCAATACTGAACCCTGACTGGTCGCTTGAAAACCCAAACCCACTTGTATTTGTAGCGTTTTCGTTCTTTCGATAGAATGCGGAAACACTAAGTCTATTTACGAGTTGGGTACTCAAATTCACCGAAAACGAATCGTATTTATCGGTTCGGCCAACGACGAAATTGCCGAGGAGTCCAAGGTAGTCGGATAATCGCTGCCCGTAGGAAGCCGTTAGGCTGAAGCGCCCGAGCAAACGTTGATTTAAACTCAAGGTGAGAGCTTCGGTTTCCCTGTTGAAATTGCTAAAGTAGGAAGCGTTGATTCTCCGGGAGAGATTAATGGCAATGGTCGTGTAGTCAAAAGCTTGATACCGAAGCGAGGCACTGTAGGTCGGATTCTCTTCTTTTTTGAATCCTGCCGTATCGACTTTGCGGGAATCTATTCCGCCTTGCAGATTAGCGCTTAGTCTGACTGTTGGTTTAAACCCGAAGCGAACCAACGCCTGATGGTATTCCGTGTTCAAGCCTGGATCCATATCGGAATATCCCCAAGTGAGGCCGATAGAAGAGTTTACTTTCGAGCTTGCCTGGCGGCGTAGCCAACTGGATACGGAATGTTGTGTTACGTCGGAGTAGCGTCGAGTAGATCGCAGATCCTGACCCGCACTGAGGTCAAGGTACCATGTGGAAGTAAGCTGGCGCGAAGCACTTAAAGTAGTGCCGAACGTTTCCTGATCGGTTTGGGCTGCCGTTTCGATTAGGGCCTGTCCGCCCTTACGAAAGCGTTGCGAGAAGCCCATTGACCAGTCCTGAAGATCGAAGCCGGTATTGAAATTCAAGGAATGAGAGTCTCTATCCTCCAGAAAGGCATTCGAATAGTGTGTCCAAGAAGGGTTGTAATTAAGAGACCACAGGTCGCGATAATCGAAAGCGAATGAAGCCCCAATCGTTTCAATCACTGAATCTTGCCGATTCCCGCGACCAGCCAAGAATCCATCCGACTGAGTATAGCGGTAATTGAGGCTGGGGCGAAGGAGAACGGGGCCGAGTTGAAGGGGGGTCGATTCACGTAATTGGGGAGTTAGTGCGCTAAGCGATACATTGGAGGCTTCGCTGACATTGCGGGATTCGCGTGGCACCATAGGGGTGTAGGAATTCGAAGATTCTTGGGCATGGCCCTGAAATATTAAGAAGCTTAGCGAGAATGCGGTCGCTGATGAGCGGAGTATCATAATCATAGAACGTTTCATAGTAGATAGAGATCGGACTGTAATCAGAATGATTAAACCGTAAAGAAAGCGAATACCGCAACGGTTTTCTAGTCACGAGGGGGGCGAAATTTTGTCGGAATTAAAACTGAGCTTTCTGAGCGTGGCGAAAGCATTGTTAAAATCAAAGAGAAGTGATATCGTGGGTAGTTCGAGAGTCTTTGCCGCTTCATCTGTGCGCCTTCCTTTTCCATTTGGAAGGAATTCCTCGTTGATCCTAGATTTCGCTGTTATCTGCAGCGATATGGCTCAATCTAATAGGCTGCAGCACCATGATCGATCGTCTGGATGCACCCGCTAGGTGCGTGTTGCATTCAAACAAGGGGCGTCGCACCACCAGTATATGTCATCTCATCTACGTTGAGCCTCGGAACTTAGGTCGATAAAGCACTGGCAGGAAGATCTCTTAGGAGGTAGTTTCGGATTCTCCGCTTCCCTCAGAACCCTGATCTTCTGTCCCACGATATACCTTAACCGTTCAAGTATGGGTCTTTTCGAAAGGCTTAGGCGAATCATTCAAGTGGCACAGGTCTCGTAACTTCGGCCAAATGAGATCGAATTTTGGCCTAATTTTTCTGTGAGATATTGAATGGTAAATAGTAATGGTTTTGCTAACGGCATCCTCAACAAAATTGATTAGTGTCGGTTTTTCTTACAAAATCAATATTGTTTGTAAGTAATTAATGACCAGCGCTTAATGAAGAGTATAGAATTTTTAGAGAGCGGAGTGTAAGTATTCTTGACAGTTATGGATTTTAGGAGGGTGGTCGAAAGTAGAAATAAAATATATCTTAAACTGTTATCATTAAACGAGATAAAGAGTATTTAGACATCTTTTAGGATTTGAAGTGTTCTGGTTGGCACGCCTTATGCAACACAGGTTATAACTGAAGTTTAAATAACAACAAAAAAATATGAGGTTAACAACGAAAACAATAATTGCGGCCACTGCTCTAGGGACTGCCTCGATAGCAAGTGCAATAACGTATGATGCGGGGACCAACGGGACGAGCTTTAGTGGCGGTTCCTTTTCTGCTGGTGCTAACACTTTGCAGGTCACAGACATAGCCGTAGCCGGCATTGGCTCTTACCTGGGTGTCGTTGGGGGCGCGGCAGGTCCTGAAATCGGTATAGGCGAGAATCTCGTAATCACGTTCGACGAAGCCATGAGATTCGACTATATCACGCTAGGCTTGTTATTCGATGGGCCAGAGTATGGGGATCCCCATGAGATCGCCGCACTCAACGCGGACGGCACCACGGAATACACGCTGACAGCCAATGGCTCGGATACTGCGACGTGGACTGGACCTGGGACAGTCGATAACCTTTCGTTAGCTGATAGTTCAGAAGCTGCTATCTGGAGAATTAACAATCCGTTTGGCGGTCTGCGTGTCACTCAACTAACACTCACCGCAGTAGCAGCCACTGGTGGTACTGATCAAGGTGATGGTGAATCGGATTTTGGTTTGGTAGGATTTGGCGTTCCTGACAATGGTGCAACGCTAGCGCTGCTAGGTGTGGCTCTCACTAGTCTGGCGGTCTTCCGTCGCAAGATTTAGGCCTGAGTTTTTGCAAAATCCAAGGTGCAGTCGTAAGCGACTGCACCTTTTTGTTGTTGGTTGCTTGAGATGGATGCCTAAAATCGGCCAGATGCCTTTGTTGGATCGACGACCGGGAATAGCCTAGGCCGGACGAGCAAATGCGATCCCTTTCGAGCCGTCATCGAGACCCAGCCTTAAGCGGCATAGAAACCAATCGCATCTACGGAGATCTGCTGCGGAGCTAAGTGGCATTCGAGGACTCGCACGCATCGGTCCAACACGTCGTAAAGGTGGTGCAAAGTGTCAACCTCAAGCGGGCCTGTTGAATGGAAGCCAAGCTTGGCGAAAAGGTGCAGATTGACTACGGAACGATGGTATTATCCAAAGCGAGGATGATCGCCACAGGCGGAGCTAACCCCTTCGGATTACCCCTGTCGTTTTCGCGCAAGAGTTATATCGAGGCTATATTTCGCCAGGATACGAAGAGCTTTGTAAGGAGGCTGGAGAACGCGCTACGCTAATTCTGCAGAGTTCCCGCAAGGCTGTGTTCTGACAATCTCAAGGCGGCGATTCGGAAGGCCAAATACATGACCCGCAAGCCAACCCGAAGCGGCCGTCCTTCGCTCGTCACTACGAAACGGCGATTATACCGACATGTCCGAACGGCCCGAAGTACAAAGGAAAGATAAAGTGTAACATCAAGAGTCTCGCCGATCTGAACGGTTACATCCGATCCTAAGAGTCAAATGTTTCCGAACAGGGGATATGTGGAACCACCAAGTAGCGATTCTAGGGGCATTTCTTTTCCGATGAGAAGTCCTCTCTGAGGCCGCTTTCTTCTGGACTGTTTCCCTGCTACTTGGAAGGGCGACGCAAAGTGGGACGCAAAGTGGGACGCGATTGCTACGTCGTCAAAGAAGGCGGATTCTTCGACGTTCCCGAGCAACACGTGGGACGTCAGGTATGGGTCCGTTGGGACTCGGTCATGGAGCACGTCTTGGATACTTCGAGCGAGTTGATCTGCTAGCATGCCCGGATCGCCGCAGGCGAGTTCATTACTGCTCTAGGGGCCGGCGGCAGGCACGGTAGCTTCTAGGAGGACACTCGCGTGCTGGCGAAAACGCTGCTCGCGCATCGGAGCTGGCAGTTGGGCGTACGGAGAAATATCAAACCGCGACCAGATGGCTGTTCGAATAATAAAGCGACTCGAGTCTTTTACAGGGAAATACAGCAAGAATCAAATCCAGAAGGCGTGCGACAAGGCAGCCCTTCATGGGCAGTATAGACTAAGGGATCTTAAAAGCGGGATATTCAGTACGCAAATCCAGGAAAGCTTTAGCTTCATGGAAAGCCACGAGATCATCCGGTAGCCCGGAAGCTACGACCAGGAAATCATAGATGGCAACCAGCTACATTTTAAAAACAAAAGTAGCTAAGGGAAAAGCATATGAACGAAACCCTCTACGTTGTGCTGATTGATCCGCCCGGCGTAAGCAAAAGCCATCAGCCAATCGCTGATAAAGGCAGGAAGGACGGTGCCCTACCGATCGATCTTCGACGTCTCGGTGGAAATCTTAGAGGACTATATAATGGTCAGACCCACGAGGATAATGACTCGCTACCTCAAATGCGATCTGCTGATAATCCGAGACATGTTAATCAAGTGACTGCCGCCCAAATCAGACGAATATATCTTCGCAATACGTGATGCACCGCTATGGAGTGAAACCCAATATGATGACCTCGAATTGACTCTTTCAAGAACGGGGCAAACTGATAGCCCGCCGTAATGGCACCCTTGACAATCTCCCGTCCTATGGGAGTCCGTGCAATGATTAGTGAGAAACCGGAGTTTTTGCCATCTGGCTCCTCGTACCAGGGATCGCCGCAAGATATGTCTTCAAGCTCTCCTGAACCGTCCTGCGACACATGAGTGGATCAAGGCCGGAAGCTCTGCAAGTGGGCCCAGCTTTTCTGGTAGATCCAATGCTCCTGGCTTTCTCCGTTTTCGTCGCTCACGGTAAAATAACCTGGCCAGCCGTGGCCGCGATACCGGACAGCCTTCAATTTGTTTGGTTCCTCCCTAAACGTTTCAAGCAAGGATAGCGTGGCTTTAGTGGGAGGCGTTTCTGCGCAAAAGAAGGAAAGGGTGACGCCCACTTTTTCAGCTAAGGCTGGCCGTAGTTTGATGGCCTTGCGAACGCCTGCTATTTTAGGATGGGTACGATTTTTACTGTCATCTCGTATCTGTTTTTGCTATAAATTGTATGGAAGGGAACTGACCCGACAGCTACCAGAATGTGTCGTCTCAGCGAGGCGACCTACAAAAAATACGGAGCTACAATTTTAAATGGGCCACTCTATTAAAACTCGCACAATGAGTAGATTTTATACCCTGAAGGCACGAATTGATTTGGGATCTAGTTTGAGTTGGCAGGTGTTCCCAAAATAAGTACTAAAAGAGATGCACCTTCGTGGTACACAAATCGGTTTGGCTTATTGGCTATCGATTAGTTACGGTGTTCGTGTCGGTTTCTACTATGTATTTACAATTTACGATACCTTGGATTGCGTTATTGAAAAAATTTTCTGCATATCTTTTTCCACAATAATTGAACGCATATTTTGGGAATACTCAATGAAAGACTAATCCATGTTTTAACTGATCGTTTGATGGATAGCTTTTTTATACCTGTAACAGGTCCTCGATTTAATAATGCAGCAGGGCCGATCGGGTATTGTTGAGCAAGTGATTGCATGGCATCGGTGAGTTCTAGTTCATATCTATATAGATCTGAGATTTTGTCTACCCAATAGCTTTCGTAATCAAGTTGTTTCGAATAAAGATTTGTGATCTGCTCGAGGATTCGGGGTCCGTGTTCGCGATAGATGTTAACGGCCTCTGAATAGGCTCCGATGATTCGTGTAAATGATTCTGTGGAATCGATACTTTGAGTAACGCTGTTTTGATGAAGGACGTAATCAATGAGAGAATCCTTAATAAGGTGAACTTTATTTGCGTCCATAAAGCACCCTACGTTTACTAATGTGTCTTCGCCTGAGTCTCGTCGTTTCCGAAATGAAACAAGACCGTGCTTTAGGATTATTTCTCTACGGTATAGCTTATTCCAAAGGGCCCCAGTACCAAACCCGATATCGCAAAATGTTTCGAAAATATGGTTGGACACTGTTACGGTTTGAGGAAACGAGACTTTTCTTGATAAAAACTTTCGATGAGGGGTAGTTTGATCTACTCCGCAAATCGCGATGTCAGAGCCGCTCTCCAATGCTCCTTGGTGTAATTGACGAAACATGTCGGGCTTTGCAAAATCATCAGCGTCTAAGAAACCGATCCAAGGCGAATTCGCGGCTTTAAGACCAGCTACCCGTGCGTAGTGCACCCCGCCATTTGTGCCTAGGTGAATTACTTTTAGGCGACTTTCATGTTTGCTTAATTTATTTAGAATTTCGAGAGATGTATCTGTAGAGGCATCGTTGACGGCAATTACTTCAATTTCGGTTAGGTTCTGCTCGAAGAGTGATTGAAGAGACTGCGTTATCGAATTTGCGCAGTTGTATACGGGCACAATTATAGATACTTGTGGTGGCATTTGATCGTGTTAGCTCGTTTTGGCTGAAGGGAATCGAGGATTGATTGCGTTTAGGCCGCATCTAATTAGAGTTTTTATGGCTCTAATGTTCTTTGGGCTTTCTTTGATAGCCAAAAGTGACTGCCTAATTGCACTTTGATGATAGCCTTGTTGGGAGGCTTGGCCTGCTCGAAACAGAGCAAGATCGACTGCATTCTGTGGAGGTCTATTCCAAATAGAATTTTCTGAAACTTCCTTGTTTCGAGATTTTTGCCATTTAGTTGCGATCTTTTTAATGTTTTCGCGTTGTTCTTTCCAGTGTACCGAACAAATCGACTCGGAATGTACTCTGTAGTATACCAAATGCTCATTAAGATTAGCGATTTCGCCAATCTCAGATAGGCGAATCCACAAGTCTACATCTTCGCAATATTTAGCTTTAGGAGAGTATCCACCGGCTTGAATCACAGCAGATTTGCGATACATTGCTACGGGGTGGGGAATTACGCCGAACCCTCCGGCAAGACTGTCTAGGATATCAGTTTTAATCGTAGGTTGAAATTCTTGATACAAAGTTCTGCCTTTACTGTCGATCTTGACTGTCCGGGCTCCAAGGAGAACGATTTCGGGGCGTTCATTCATTCGACGATATTGAAGCTCGAGGCGTTCAGGATGGTAGATATCGTCCGCGTCTGCTCTGGCTATCAATTCACAATTTGCGAGCTTTAAACCTCTGTTTAACGTTTCAATAAGTCCGCTGTTAGGTTGGTTATAAATGAAAATTCTCGAGTCAGTTTTTGCTATTTCTTCAACTATCTTTAAAGATCCGTCGGTTGATCCGTCATTTATCACAATGAGTTCGAAATTAGTGAATGTTTGGGAGGTTAAGGATGAAAGGGTCTTTTCCAGAAATGCCTCGGCGTTGTAGATCGGTAGCAATATACTTATAAGTGGTTTATTCATTTTTCAATAAAGGCTCGCTGGCAGAGGAGATATTAATTTATACTCATTATTTATACAATATTGTCTGAGTTTTGGGTTACAAGAATCAGTGTCTCGGAATTTTAAGCAGGTGACTTAGCTCCGAATACCATGTGGTCTTTTGTAAGGAGCATCGTTCTTTTAAACATGCCTTTCTGCTTGATGTACCATCTTCTAGTTTGGGGGTTCCTTTTCCGGATGTTCCATGCTATAATAATTTCGTTCTAAAGTGCTCGTGTCATTTTTTTATTGATACTAATTGTAGTAATTTTTTGAGCTAAAATATACACTCAATTTGGGTTTTATAAATCAAATTTATTAGTCGACTAGTGGAGGATTGACTGACCTATTTATTAGGTTGAGTCCAAGTCATGCTCTTCGTTGGGAAAGTATAATCGGAGTATAGCCAGTCGTTGAATGACTTGTCGTGAAACTGAATACATTTCGTGGTAAGCATGCTTGTTCTTGATTGGAATCTAGCTGGATATTGATTGTTCCGAAATATCGCCCAGTGTTGAATGGAGCTTTGCTGAAAGACAGAACTATATGTGACTCCATACTTTGACTATCTGAATTAGATCGATTTATCCGAAGGGAGCTAAAGAAATCGGAGATATATTTTGTGTTAGGACTGAAAAAGCTGCAATTTGTCGTAACTTATTTCGATAATGAGTGACTTTGGTGATGTTGAAGTTCTATCGCCGATCGTTACGCGATCTCTTGCAGGAGTAGCCCTTCAAGTTTTTGAGCGAGTTTAGCTGAGTCAAAATTAGTAGCTTGTTTTTGAGCGTTTTGGCTGTGTCGGAAGCGTGTCTCTTCAGAAGTGTAATAAGTAAGAATGGCTTCAGCGATTCCCTTGTAGTCCTCTTCTTCGACGAGAAACCCGTCTCTCTGGTCACGGACCTGATCGGGGATGCCTCCTGAAAGAGTTGCAATCACAGGCAGCCCAGACGCCATTGCTTCGGTGATGGAGACACCAAATCCTTCTATCCAGCCGCTTTTCGACTTGCGAGATGGTTGAAGGAATACGTGGTTTGATTTGAGCAGCTTTGCTATGTCTACTTGCTGGAGCTTACCGCAAAATGTTACGTGCTGTTCGATTCCGAGGGTTTCTGACAGTTTTGAGAGATGCGAAAGTTCTACGCCTTCTCCTACTATTGTGAAATGTAGATCGAGACCGCTCTTAATTAACTGGGAAATAGCTGAAATTGAGAGATCGATGCCTTTACCTTCGAAGAGGCGTCCGACTGAAATTAGCTTAAGGGGTTCGTCTTTCTGACGTCGGCTTGGTCTGTTTCTTGAAAAAGACTTAATTGGAGCGCCACATGGAATTTGATGAATTTTGTTTTTATCAATTGTTGGATGCAGTTGATTAATGGCATTTTTCATGTGCGAACCAACGATAACCACTCCAGCAGCGTTTTTTATAGATGACTTGAGATCGGTTAGGTAGCTTTTGACGAGTGCAGGAGTTGCAAGGTCCAGCCCATGACAAATAATGAAATAGGGAATCTTCAGGTCCCGCAACACGGTATAGACTCGACTCGCGGTCCACCCGAAATGACAAATCGCGATAGATGCATTTTGTTGACTGAGATGGTCTCTGACTGTTTTGCACTCGCGAAGGCGATATAAACAGCGGAATAGCTTGAAATTACGTGAAATGCGGTAGCCGAAACCATCGCTGGTCCAGGGGAGGCTCATGCAAATATGTTTTTTTGGAAATTTCCAAAACTTTGAGTGATGAGTTTCCCATGTTAGCAAGACGGGTTCGGACCTTGCAAAAGCTTCTGCCTGGCGTTTGACCCAAATCTCGCTCGCAATCCCGTACATTGGTAAAAAGACGGCGATGACTGGAAGGTTTTGTTTTTGGACATCAGAACTCTCACTTTTATGCATTTGGTCTTGTTGGATTTTGGGCTTGACTGAGCCGAAGTGGTCGCTTGCCGGAACGATCATCTAAGCAAGTCCACTAATTTTGTTGGCAAGTTTTTTTGTTAGATTCCCTCGTTCGAATTGGTGGATAAATCGATGATTTAAAGATAGGATCAGGGCCTGTTCTTTCCATGAACGATATTGTGTTTTGAGAATTTCGAGCATTGTGTCGACGTCTTATGGCTGGCATATTGATAGGGTGCCACATTTTTCAGGAAATCCTTCGCATCACCATTTGGAATAGCACCAAGAATGGGACTGCTTGTTGCCATGTATTCGTAGGTTTTGCCTGGTACGAAGGTAGACTTGTCGCCCGGACGCAGGGTATGGATGGGAAGGTAGGCGCCGCTAATGAGGTCCACGCTCTCTTTGCGGCTTAGATGAAAAGTTAGTTTTACCAACGATTCAACGCGTGATTTATCGATTATTCTCTCATCGCTATATTCTAGTGAGCCCGCGAATACTAATTCTATACTCTTTATTTCATTCGGTCTATTGCTGGACCAATTGGCTAGAGCCTAGAGTATATAGTAATGTGATCTTGAGAGAGCTTGCATACCTGAACGAGTACTCCCTAGAAGTCGATAGAATAGGGAGTTTCGTCTTTGGTCTAAGCCGAATTTAGTGTGCATGAAGCCTGCGTGAACTATCCTAATTTTATCACTCCTTGGCTCAAGGTCGGCTTCCTGAAAATTCTCTTTATCGTAACCGTTGGTTATGCTGTAGATTTGCGAGCTTGCCAGTCTGGGAAAGGACTGGGAATAATGTTTATTTCTATGATAAAGACTCGATGATTAATGCTAGTTTCTTTGTGAGTGCTCTGCGTTCGAATCTACGTATATAAACGATATCACGCTTTTCTTGAGGTGTTTTGACTTTCCATCGCTGGTAGTTGGTTAACAGATATTTTTTCATCGCGAGTACATCGGTTGGTTCGCATATGTAGCAAGCGCCACTTTTCTTTAGGATGTCGTGCGCATCGCCTTGAGGTATGGTCGCAAGGATCGGATTCCCGCTTGCTAGGTATTCGTACATTTTCCCAGGGATGATGGATGAAGGTCCGCTTTCTATCGAATGCAAGGGCATGAAAAGCAAATTAGCAGATTTGAGGTATCGTACGCTTTCTGTGTGTGGTATGTAATTCGTGAATTTGACAAGATCTAGTAGTCCGGATTTATGAATACAGTCGGAATCGGCTTTTTCTTTGGATCCAGCGAAAACAATATTGAAATCTGAAATAGCTTCGTAGTGGGATTTTCGTAGGCTGGATATCGCCTCCGCTAGGTAATGTGGAGAGCGTGGTAATGTTTCAACTCCCTTGTGGGTGCGGCCGAGAAATGTATTGATCCATTTCTGTCGAACTCGCTTGAGACCTAATGCTGTATGGAATGTGCCGGTATGAACTATGTTGAATTTAGTTGGATCTATATGCGTTGGAGTTGTTTCCTCGACCGATGAAAAATCATTAGCATCATATCCGTTCGTAATACATTTAACTCGCTGCTTGGGTATCTCAGGAAAGGAATGTGTTAGCAATTTCGCAGCTTGCGGCGTGTTCATTACTATAAGAGAAGCACTCGCTAGGCTTATTCGCATTCTCTTTTTTTCTTTGTATCGGTGCCAAGCAGTGCGGTATGTTTGAAATTCGTCTAAGGCCCATGGGTCGCGTAAATCCGCTATCCATGGCCGACCAGTCGCAGTAGAGATACTACGGGCTATTGTGGCGTCTTGAAATGGCGACATCGTAACCAAAATCGAAGAGATATTAAGCCTGTTTACTAATTCGATTCCTTTTGTAATCAATCGCGTTGTACGTTCTGCAGTCTCAGTAGGAGTTCCTCTGCGGTAGGCGGGCCAATCCATTCTGTGTATAGATTTGCTTCGGTGAGGGGCGGTTAGGAGTGATTGGTCTTCTGGCGTCCATCGAGAATCCATAAGGTCGTTGCCCGTTAGTACAATTGGTTCAACGTTGAATTTAGGTAGGTATGTGAAAAATTTAGAAGCACGTTGGACACCACTTCCGCCTTGAGGGGGGAAGTGGTAAGTAATCAATAGGACACGGGTCATTTCTATTGTTTGAAATTATTTCTTATATGCGAATCCCGATTGCATCGGTATAGCGTTTTTTCAAAACGCCTGAGCATTGGCTACTTTCATCGTCAGCGTTTCTGAGCCTGAGCGTTTGATTAATAACGAATCGGTGAAGTACTGATACTTTCAAGTTCGGAATCTGGTTCAAGGCGTAGGTCCTTTAGGTTTGAAATGAAGGCTAACAGGAGATAGAAAAAAATATAACTTTGATCGTAGTAGGAAATGGTTAGGCAAGTGAGGGTGTGGGTGAAAAGAAGGCAACCTATACACCAGATTCCGAATTCATTTTCGCTTCCGAGTAGTCTTAGTCTTTTGAGCGGTGGCTTTATGGCTGCAAAACCTTTCCAGATGAGAGCTAAGACTATGAGCATCAAAGGGAGTCCTCCAATTACGCCCATATGGATATAATAATTGGTAATATCAGCATGTTCAGGCATGGACGCAAGTCCGTAGGGCATCCAGTGTCTCGTGTAGTCAGTGCCGAAAAACCACCATTCGTCGAAGTATAGAATGGCCTGATCTATGAGTTTGGCCCGATGGTAACCAGTGCTGCTACCTGTGAAATCTGTGATGGCCATCAGGTACCAAATTGGTCGTTCTTTAACGAGATCCATAAGTATCAGCAAGGTGATTCCTGATATTACGATACCTTTCATGTGCTGTCGGTAGCGCCAAAGACTGAGTGCGAATAGTGCAATTAGTAGAGCGCCTATTGGGGTCGATGAACCCGAAGAAAAAATCATAGTAAAACAGGAAAAAATGCCGATAAGAGCTACTTTTTTTTGTTTTTTCCATAATATTAAAATGAGGGGCATCAATAGGGAGCCGACCGTGCCGGCCAAGATAGCGTTGCCGAAAGGCCCGAAAGCTCGTATCGAACCGTTACGAACGAGGAGAGATGCATCAGCGCCAATGAAAGAATAGATATTTGATCCTCCAGTTAGCTTAGTATAGCCCATTGCTAAGGCAAGGGGGACAAGGGTAATTGAAATCGCTATAGCAAGTCGCTTGAGGTCGGAAAAATTACGAATATAGGCTTTCGCATAGAAAAAACTTCCGCAAATATCTATAACTAAACGAACCCTATTAATAAAAGGGTTTGAGTGAGAGATAGTCGGCTCATGGGAAATGGTGCTAATTAAAAGGAATGTGGCCCAGAGGACCATTAAAAGGTCGATGGGGTTTCTCATCGAGCAGCGAAATTGGCCGCTGAATACGGCTCTGAACAGACCGACTATAATGATGATTCGCGCAATTGTAAAACTTGGGATAACCTGCTCATTATAGTTTGTGTGTAAGGCCACGATAATGAGGGGCAGGAACGCTAGGCGTTTGGGGAGGTATATTTGAGCTGCTACCAGAGCGGTAGTGATTATAAGAAGCGATGTGTACATTTTTGTTCACGTTGGAGAAATTGAAAAGCGAAGGTATTTACTTAGTCGGTTTCGTTTGTAATAACAGGAGGCCGACTTTCTCAACCCTTTAAATTCTGATCCGAGTGGGCCTCCATCTGGTAGATGGCCTGGGACTTGTTAATCCGAATGTCGCGGTGAATGCCTCCGTTCGTATACTCGCTAATTTAATTACCAAACATTTTTTGGGATATATTTAATTTGGAGATAATCATTAATCGAAAGATGTTGCTTACAACTATTTTGATGGCGAGAAGTTAGCTAACAAATAGTTTAGTTAAGATATTTAAAGTCTGTTCGATTAAACTCTACCTCTTACATTTGGTTAGTATCCATCGTTTGGACCTTAGTTTTTCAATTGAAATGGATGTTTTATGGCTGTTTTAGGTATAAGTCGGTCGGACTGATTGGTATCATCAGCTTACCGATAGGTAGTGCATCCTCATGAGCCAAATAAAAGTTTCGATGAAAACTCGGAGTTTCATTGTCCGAAAGCGGTGTATTATCGCCTAAAACGTTCCCTTCTCCGTAGTCGTCATCGTCGTCGTATCCATTGTAATATGTTGGATTCTTATAGCGACCTTCTCTATAGTAGATGTGCCTCTTTGCATAATCGAAGAATGCATCATGTCCTATAATATTGCGTGCTCCCATCAGATGCGCAGCTATTGCTGGAGCCTGAAGAAGCCCTCCGCCGATGTGGCGGTAGCGTGCGTCCCATCGATTATTGTCTCGTGAAGGTTTTTTGTGGTGGCGGATTCCCCATTCGGGCATTCCTAGATCATTTTGTTCGTATTGTATTACTTTGTCTGGGGGATCACCCAATTTCGTCGAGTCAATATCGGTCTGTGAAACGTAAAAAGTTTGTTGGAATTCTTGGAAATTCATTTCGCCTCCTGATAAGTTAGCCTTCATGTCTGCGTCGTCGAGGGTCATCGCTGCGACCAGTAAAGGACCTATGCGCCCTAGGTTGTGGCCGCCATCAGCATACCATTGTCCCCCCGTCTCAATAATACTGTGAATGTCGATGCCATATTGAACCATCCCGACTAGCAAGTCTCGCTTATCTGAATTGCTAGCATCGGAATTTAAGAGCAGCAGGTAGGTATTAAACTTTCTCGCTAGATCTCTTCCGTAGGCGGGCGAGGCGTCAACGGCATGTTTGTAGCGCCCAGTCCAATTAAGATCCTGTTCATTGACTGGGACTGTTAGTTTGATCGTGGTTATATCGGGGCCGCCGAACCCATTAATGCTCATTTTTGCGAGCTTGCTGTAGTTGAGATCTTCTTCAGCCCAGGGATGTGAAAAATTGCCATTTATATAACCGGGTCTAAAGGCGGCAATGGGTGGGGTAGAGGCCAAAACGGTGAGTATCGAGTACGACTTTATTTGTGGATCGTCTTTCAAACTTTTTTGTTCGAGGCTGATCGCTGACATTACGCTGGAATTGGCACTCACCGTGTATGGCAACTGGGTGGCGATATTCCACTCAGGTCGGTACGGGCTTCTCTGCATTCGGCTGTCGAAGCCTTGATTTCTCGACCGAGGAACGTTTACGACGGTTCCGTTGGAAAGGCCGTCAGATTCAGGGGAAATCGTGATTATGGTCACGCCAGATCCTGAACTAGGTTCAACCACCCAAGGATCACCATTTGCATAAACGCCTGTGATAAGGTCTTGATTGAACGTCCAAGTTACGCCAGCCCGAGTTATGGAGCTTGCAGCGTGCAGGTTGGAATCGTGTGCGAGCACTGAAATGAGGCTCCAGAAAATTAAAAGGTGACTGGCTTTCAAAAAAGGCATGACTCAATAAGCTTATATTTAGGACGGTTGACTAGTGGAAGAGGGATGAGAACCTTCGTCTTAAAGGATGGTTCGCCAAGTTAGATATCGATATTTCCTAGGTAAACGTTAAGAAGAATTAGCAAGAATATTTAGATTCCTCTGCCGGTAGAAGTTTTTCGTTAAATTGGGATTCTTATCCTATAAAATAGGCTTACTGGATGGGGAAAGCTAATTTGACTATGGATTGGCAATAGTTTTACAAAATACTAATATATGATTATATTAGCAATAAGAGCCTCATCCTATCCTTGATTCAGTCAAGTGTACTCCCTTATCCATCGTTGGCCTCCGAAAGACCAGCTCAACACGGCAGTCCAGCGCTTGAGCGAGGCAATCAGGCGACTTCGTTTGCTTTGGCTGGATAGAGCATAGACTGATCCAATGGCAAGGGTGCGGAAAGAAGCTGAAAGGCATATGAACACCCGATAGCGAATAGCTGCGTTGAGCCCATGGTTGAGTCGCATGTAGATGGACATTGAAGTGGGTATTAGTACAGCTGAAAACTTGTTGAACTGTTTTTCCGAACTGCAACCTGCGTGATGGAAAACTCTGGCTTGAGGAGCGTGGTAGTTGCGAAACCCTGCAACACTAACTTTTTTGCAAAGGTCCAAGTCTTCGGCGTACATGAAATAGTCCAGGGTGAACCCTCCCACTGACTCGAATGTGGATCGCCACATGAGCATGCAAGCTCCTCCTACTGCATCGACCTCTGTGGTTGAGTCGGTCTTGAAGGCCTTGTAGGTTTTCCAAAGGGATGACTTTGGGAGACGATGCTTCAGGTAGTCGGAATCCAGCGCTTGGTTGAGTGGGGTTGGGAAGGCGTGCACGCTTCCTTCTTGTCGGGTACCGTCGGAGTTCAGGAGAAGAGGGCCTAGTATGCCGGCTTGGGGCTGTTTCTCGAGCTCTGCCAATAATGTCTGCAACGAGTTGGGTTCGACTTCCGTGTCTGGGTTGAGCAGCAGTAGAGCTTCCCCTGTGGCTTTTTCAGCGCCCAGGTTGTTGGATTTGCCAAAGCCGATGTTTTTCTCCGATTGAGTGAATTCTACTTCGGGGTAGTCGTTTGCAATCATTTGGTCGCATCCGTCGAATGAACCGCCGTCGACGACGATGATTTGCAGTTTAAGATTGGAGCAATGTGCACGAAGAGAATCGAGGCAATCCCGTGTCTGATCCTTGGAATTCCAGTTTACAATGACGATGCTTAGCTTCATGCAGCTGGTTTGCGTTTGGGTTGAGGGTACTTGCGAAGCGATCGGTTGGTTTTTGCGATTAGTCGTCTGGCGAATTCTGCGCAATTGAGGGTTGAATGGATCGGTTGATTTTCGATATGTCTGGAGCTGAAGTTTAGTGCGTTGAGGCTGAAATTCTTTAACCGAATCGTTTCGAGTACGGTTGATTCGTTGATTTGGGTTCTCGGTATCTCGAGATTGATGGCGAGCGGGAAGCTTTGGTTGATCCGGTGAAAGTCGAGACCGTAAAAGCCAGGGAGCTTCGTATCATGAACGAGTGTTCGTGCGTGTGGACTGGGGCGGATACCGTCGGATTTTCGGTTCCAGAGCTCAATACCATTCAGCAGGGGAGTCCATCTGGTGTCGAAGCGTTTCCAAGCGCTTTTCCTAGAAGGATGGGCAAGGACGGAAAGCCCGTGGTGGCCCGCGACATGCTGTAGCATGGGGAGGGTCTCCTGGTCGGCTCCGAAGAAGGGGACGTTTCCCCAGGTTAGTATGTGAATCGTATTAGTGGGGTCGCTGTACTCGATTCCCGGTATGAGGAGAATGTCCTCATTGCTCGCTTCGGAACAGGCTTGCTTGAAGTCGTCGAGTTTGGCTTGGTTGAAGCCACGGTCGTGCTCGGTCATGAGGAGTACTTGGTAGCCCCGTTTGGCGAAGAACTTGGCGAGTTCGGGGAGAGTCCACGACGCGTCGTAGGACCACTCCGAGTGGATGTGGCAGGCAACTTTTACGGTCATATCAATATGCCTTCCGATTGAAGATTGTTTTCATGACTGTATAGAAGGTATCGGCAAAGAAAGGGATGGGGTCGCTCCAGCGAAAATTGTACCAATGCTGATTCGCTCTCGGCGTAAGTAGTTCGATAAAGGTGCCAAACCTTGATGGCCATTTGTTGTTTACATTTTTCCTAGGACCGCGAAGCACAAAGAGTAGATGGACGATTTCTCTGCCTATGTGTCGACAAGTTTTCGGGGTGAAGGTCGGTTTTGAAATCGGAGGTAGTTCGATGCCAAGGGCTGCTTGAGCATGCCACGCTGGGTATTCTAATCCGATGCGTCGAGCTAAGGTGGTACTCCCCCAAGGTCGCCCGTTGAATTCCATGAACCATGCCTTACCGTTCTCATCTCTGATCAGCTCGATCATGAAGAGCCCGGTCCAGCCAGAGTTTTTGACAAATTTGTGGGCGGCGGCTTCGAGCTCTGGCTCTATCGCATTGTTTCTGCATGCACTTGAGCCGGACCCCTCAGGATTCATCATTCGGATACGTCGATGTGCACTGAGGACGTGTACTGTGTCATCTGTTGCGAACCCGAATATTCCTTCTCCCACTCCGTTGAGGAATGGCTGAGACATGTGCGTGGCATTTTCAGCGACTTCTATCGAAGCCTCTTGCAATGCGGTTGCATCTGGGCAGCTGTAGAAACTTCGTTTGGCGATCTGGTTATTTTCTTTTTCGATGGCAAGGCGCGGCTTAAGTATGCAAGGCGTTTCGATAGAATCGAGAGGACAGAACCTATCTACGATCTTGGTTTCTATAACATTAAAACCGCTTTGGCTTGCGAGCTGTATCTGCTGCCATTTATCTATTGCGATTTCGGCAATGTTCGATTTGGGGGAGGCTTGACGGGTCGATTTTGGGAGCTTTAAGGTACTGCATAGCAGTACCGAAGCATCGTCCAGTGGAACCAGGATTTGGGGGTCATTTTTTAGTCCTTGTTTATTTAGAAGGTCGAGTATTCTTTCTCCGCTTTCTTGGAAGTCTATCTCGGGATTGGGAACGGTGATTATTTTGATCAAGCGACTGTAGCGTAGCGGGCATGGGACCCCTTGCTTGGCGAGTGCCAGTACTTCAAAGTTCGCTTCGTGTAAACTCCAGCATACTTCTATGGCTGAGAGAGCGTCGGCAAAAAATACGAGTGCGAGTGGTTTCATCCTTATCTGAATGCTTTGAGTTTTATCTTTAGGGTACGCTTGAAACTACGGGAATAAGGGGGACGTTCCGCCAGTATTGCTTTTACGTCATCGATGCTCATGGAGCGGCGGATCGTGTTTCTAGGACATAGCCAACTGTTCTCGTCGGTGCCGCCCATGTCGCTTGTGTAGGCTTTTTGGATGCCTGAGGACTTTAAAGCCCTAATCGATTTTCTATCGTAGGCCCCAAATGGACAGGCTGCTTCAGTAATAGATATCGAAAGGAGTCCCTCGAGCTCTCGCCGGCTGTTCACTATCTCCTCGTTCAACTCAGCGGTGGAGAGATTTCGCCACGGGCGATGATCTTTCCCATGGTGTCCAACGGTCATATTAGCTTCAAGAAGTTCCTTACAGCCGTCTATCGAAAGGTATGTCTTTTTCCCGAGTAATGCAGAGCAGAGAAAAAAAGTACCTGAGAGGTTTCTTTGTTCTAGTTCTGGGAGAATATATTGGAGGTCTGATGCGTTTCCGTCGTCGACTGTTATTTTTACCGCTTCGGTTTTGGCTACAAGATCTAGTACTTCCTTAAGAAAGTCTTGCTCTATCCAGCAGTCACGTTCTCCCTCGTTGATTTCACGAGTCACAGGACCAACACCATGGAAAGTGAGTATGACCATCTTATATTAAAGTTTGAGGCTCCGGCGGAATGTCGCTCTGTCGGTGAGGCGCTTCATTTGTTCAGATCTTACGTACTGGATGAAGTCACTGGATATTAGGCGTTTTCGATTGGCGATGGAGGAGTATAAAAAGCCTGAGATCCATGCGATACTGGATACTATATATGGCTTATCTCTAAATAAGCGGCCTGTACATTTAACGAATTCAAAAATAGGGTGATAGCCAAGTGCGTGGTCGCGAACTCCTAGTTGCCATTTCCTCCTTAGGACGCCACCACAAATTGTATTTCTAGGTTTGAGATGGTCGACGATAAGGTGGGTTACCAGCCTCGTCTTGAAGCCTTTCATTCTGGCTGTAGTACAAGTGATACTATCCCAACCTCCTTCTGGTATACGAGTGAGGCTGCCAATGGCTTCGAAGCACTCCCTGCTAAAGAACTGCAAAGCTCCGGGAACGTCTTGCTTGTTTCTGGGTAGCACCTCTTTGGAATGTCCGACGTCGATTGCTACGCCACCCGCTAGTCCGAGTTTAGAATCCTGATGGAATTCTCCAATTAGCTTTTCGAAATAGTCCGGTCGAAACTCCAGATCGGAATCGAGCAGACCTAAGTATTGGTAGTCGTTTGTCTGGAGCGAATTGATGCCGAGTGTTGTGTTTTCCACGACTGCGGCGAAGCATGGGTATTTCCGTTTAGGAAGTTTAATGAGCCTAATCCAAGTGTGCTTTGCCAGGTAGCTTGCGACTATTTTGTCAGTCGCATCGGTTGAGCCGTCGCTCACAATGATCCATTCTCGGGGTAAAATGGTTTGGTTGATAACCGAATTGATGGTGCGACTGATGAATTTCTCCTCATTGCGAACGGGAGTAACTAAAACGTATCCTGACCTTCGGTCAGATTGCTGATAGGTGATAGGTGATTGGGAATTGGTCGATTTTGCAGGCACGTTCTTAATTTTGTGTGAAAGCAGTTAATTGTCCGGTAAGAGTAGTATTCGCATAAGCACCCACTCTAGCTGTTACTGCTAATTCTTTTAAGTTATTGAGTTTCGCCACTAGTGAGTCTTCGTCAAAAGCGACGTTTACCTTACCCTGGTTAGAGAGGTACTTCGCAGTGGCGGTTTGGTGCTCATTGCGATGTTCGCCAAGACTAGCGAGTTTTGGAATTACGAGAATTGGCTTTTGATGCTTTAGCGCGGTTAAAATTGTCCCCATCCCAGCGTGACCAATGATGAGCGAAGTGGATTTGACCTGCTCGACAAACTCTTTGGGAGCTAGAAATTTGGAATATTCGATATTGGTCGGCTGGTGGTCGGTTTCGCCAATTTGAGCGAAAATTTCTTGAGTTGGGTTGTTCGCCGCCCATTGGTCGATGATTTTGACCATCCGATCGAAATGCTGGTCGGTGCCGACTGTTACAAAGATCGAAAATCTTTGACTGCCCGTGCTTCGCTTATGAGCTTCGTAGGGTCTATGGCTGATTTCCGGCTCCGGATCTCTGCTTTCTGAATTCTGCTCCTCAGAAACATCTCCAAGGACATTTCCGTAATATTGCGGACCTTCGGGTTTGGCGAGATGCTCCCATTGGGTGAGCCAGTGGGTTGCGTATTTTCCGGCTTTTTGTCCAGACATTGAAAGTTCTTCAGCATTGGCGATGCTGTCTACCCAGATTGTTTTTCTACCGAGGAGTTTGCCGATGAAGATTGCGAAGAAACCGGGAGCGGCTCCGGTTGATAGTATTGTGTGGGGACGTACCGTTAGGATGAGCCAGGCGATGCTGAAGAACGATAAGATGAGTTTGAGCTTCTGATCTCGGTTGGAATCGACGACAATGCGGAATTTAGCTCCTTGTACCTCGGATTCGTAACCTTTGGATACTGTGGCATAGGTGATATCGCAATCTTTGAAAGCAGGACGTAGTCGTAAAAGTTGGACCCAATGGCCGCCACCCGAAGAGAGGGCTAAAACGCGGGGACGCCTTTTAGTGGAGGTCGGAGATCGGTGATCTGAAGTCTGCTTTTTCAAGGTTGAGGTTGGTCTTGGGTCGCTTCTGAGCTATGCAGGGTTCTTGGAAAAGGACGGAGAACTGAGGTCGCTTAATTACGTTTCTTGTTCTGTCTTTTTTGATCTCAGATTTTTGCTCTCGGATCTCATACTTCTGACCGAGAATCTCGATGCGTAGCGTCAAGAGGCTCCGCGGCCTAGGAGGACGGTGGGGATAGTAAGTAGTAGAATTTTGATATCGAGCCAGATGGACCAATTATTGATGTACTGCTTGTCGAGTTCCATCCACTCTCCGAAACTGAGGTTGTTGCGTCCGCTTACTTGCCAAAGGCAGGTGATACCGGGCTTTATCGAAATGCGTTTTCGGAAAAGCCAATCGTATTGCTCGACTTCGCCAAAAAGCGGAGGGCGTGGTCCGACTAGGGAAATATCGCCGACAAGGACGTTCCAGAGCTGGGGCAGCTCGTCGATACTGGTCTTTCGGATGAATCTTCCGACTCGGGTTATGCGCGGGTCTTTCTTGATTTTGAAGACGGGGCCGTCGACTTCGTTTTGTTCTGCGAGCTGGGCCTTTAGCTCTTCGGCATTGACCACCATGGAGCGGAATTTGAGCAGCTTGAAACTGCGCTTGTTCATGCCGACGCGTTCTTGGGCGAAGAAAACGGGGCCTTTGCTATCTAGCTTCACGAGTAGGGCAACGAGAGCGAAAAGCGGGCTTAGGAGGATTAGAAGTAGCGCTGATCCGGCCAAGTCCATGAATCGCTTGACGAGAAGTTGGAGGACGTGTCGTTCTCGAAAGAAAGTTAAGACGTAGCAGCCTTCGTAGGTTTCTAGATGTAGAGTCTTCAAGATGTGTGCGTGTTTCGAGCTAGGAGTGTAGCGTACGACGACGCCGAGTTCGTATCCGAGGCGGACGATTTCCAAAACCTGCTCGACATTCTTCTCGAAAGGGAGGGCGATGAGAACTTCATCGATACGCTCTTTTTCGAGAATCACCTCGAGGTCCGCTAATGTTCCAAGCAATTCTAGCGAACTCTGCGATGCCTCTTCATCGTTCAGCGCTATATAGCCGCTAATGCGATATCCAAGTTCGCGATTTTTGGCGATGCGTTGGCTTAATTCGATGGTATCCGGGTCGGTTCCCACGATAAGCACGTTGCGCTTATTGGAATCGATTTGCCGTGTCAGAACTAAAAGCAGCCTGACAACGACTCGGGCGATTATTCCAAAAATCAAATTGAGGGACCAGAATACCGCGATTGATTTGAGCCCAAGCGTCTCGAATTCAAAAATGGCGCCTGCGAGTAGCAGCAGGAACGCCGTGGCTGTGCTGGCTTTGGCATGCCCATAGATTTGCCGGTAGAGGCTCACGAATCGATTCGTATCGTACTTGACAAATCGATTGAAAAGGATCGTCCACGCAATCAGCATGGCTATTAGACCGACGGATTCGATGAGCTTGTACTCGCGTTGGAATATGATGGGAATCTGTATCCAACTCGTAACGCCCTTTGCGATAGCGACGGTAACGAATAGGCTGACGGACAGTACGAACTGGTCGTAAATACGCAATCCGTGAATGAATACCTTATGTCTTAATCTAATCATCTATTGATGAATCGCTGAGGTTTGAAGTCAGAGGACGGAGATCTGAAGGCGGTGCCTCTTTCTTTTGAAGGAATGTTGTTGGGTTTTGGATCATTTAACCGAGCATGGACCTGATGTGTCTGTGCTTGTTTGAAAGGTTTTCGTGGGTTTGTTGGTTAATGTAGTCCGCATCTAATGCAAAATCTAGCCAAGTGTCGGTTTCACTCGCTTCGCGATCCACGTCTGCAAGCTTGCTTGTAAATGGGCTTCGTATCTTCGTTTGGCCCAGGCTTCCCTTGAGTGCGCACAAACGGATCTCGAAGATCGTCTAATCTGGTCGGTTGGTGCGTCGGTTTCTTCTTTGGGAAATGATTCGCTGCCTCTCAATATCTCGATCGCAAGCTTATATGCCAACTTGCAGAATTCTAAGTCTTTCGCGGAACGAATGAGAATTTTTCTGGTATTGGTTTGAAACGGAGATCCGAGGTCTTAGGATTGGTTATAAATTTGGGTCTCTAATCTCCGATTTCAGAACTCCGATTCCTGGTCGAAATCGTGAAGCGACTTCGCAGGGAGTGGCGTGCCAGTACTGGCCGCCATAGGCGGCTTTGACGTGTTCTAAATATTCTTTGTATAGAGAGACTGGATAAGTAGACGGACTGCCGTTTTCGTTAAAGTCGATATAATCTGGATGGACGTTCATAAAGGCCATACCACCGTTCTGGGATAGCCAAGCGGTCTTTTCTTTCCAGATCTTGTTGGTCTTCTCTTTTAGGAGAAGGTAAAGAGTAGAGTCTTGCGGTAGAGTGTAAGGGATTTCTACGTAGCCGTCGAGTGAAGGGTGAAGGGTTGAACTCGATTCTTGAGTTCTATGTTCCGAAGTCTGAGGTCTGCCCTCCGGCATCTGTTCTCCGACTTCTGGTCTCTGACTGCCGATTTCAGTATGTTTTGGGACCCAAAACGGAAAGATGGTTTTAGCACCGTCGGGCTGCGGTTCGAAGGGGTCTGTGTCGAAAGTGGAGGCGTCGTAGGCGATGTTCAGAGCGTGTAGCCAATTGAGGTTGTGGTGCATGAGGGGCGACCGGAAGCCGGTTGCGCCCCAGTCTTTTAGATACTTGTTGATTTTCTTGGACCGAAGTTTAAATCTTACTAGGCTGTTGTAGAGTTTTCCGTCGTGGTGGAGTCCGTGGACACCTACTTCAAAACCTCGAGCTTTTAAATCCTGTATCAATTTATCGCTTACGCGGTATTGGCCTTCGGGGATGAAGTTAACAACGGATCGAAATCCGAGACTTTCTTCGAGATCGACTAGGGGGCCTATTTTATCGTAGCCAATTTGAGTCTCCACGTCGTGAGAAAGTACGAAGGCGAAACCTTTGTCGTCGGGCCATCCGGACCAATCGGATGGAGAAAGGGATGAGGACGGATCAATGGGCCAAGTGGCCTGGTAACGTTGGCGTTTTCGAAAGGCGAAAACACGGCGAATGGCCATTCGGAAGCCCCAGGGCAAGAAGGGTTTGGCGTGGTAGTAAAGCTTGAGTCGGAACATAGTTCGCGGAGCGACGATTCTTGGATTTTTGATTGCAGGATTCGCTGATGAATAATTGGCGATCTAGAGTAGTCGCCGAATTTACAACGAAGGCCGCTCAAGCGGTTTTTGTTGTGCCTTTTCGTGGCAATATCTGATGTGGATTTTGCCGTGCTGAATACCTAAAAAGCTATGGCCTAACAGCTTAACGACCCAAAGCACTCGTCCCGCCCGCGGGACTAAAGATCTCCCAAGTATTCTTCTTGGAGGCGTTGGGGGACGTAGCTTTTGGTTTTGTTGAGGATTGCCCCTATGTTTTCGTTTGTTTTTAGAAGCAATTCGGTGGCGCGGGCTACGACGTCTTTGTTGGCCTTCTCGGATTCGATGACAAGAAATACGGCGTCCATGAAGCTAGCGAGGCGTGGAGTCACACTGATTGGGCTTACCGCGGGCATATCGAAAATAATATAGTCGAACTCGCTGGTCTTGAGTTTGGGAACGATTTCGTTGAAGCGATTGGGCAATATTTTTGGCAGTTTTAACCCATTTGTTCCTTCGGCGGCAACGACGAGTTTGGCCTCGTTTTTCTTTTCGGTCACCGGTCCTCCTCCGAGGAGTTCATCTAAATCGGCAATGTTTTTGCCTAGGTAAAATTGTTGAGCGGATTCGCTACCTAGATTCATGTCAACGAGCAGTACGTTGCCTTCGCCTGTCTCCGAGAGTGTGGCGGCCAGACCCGCAGCCATGGTGGTTGTCCCTGGGGCAACCCCGATCCCCGTTAGGCCGATAAGCTTGGGCTTATGGGTCATTCCACGGCCTTCGAAAAAGCCGATAAGGCGATCGCGCAGGGCTTCGTAGTACGAGTGGAGCGCGTGATCTACTTCCCATGGGTTGGCTGGGGAAGAGGCTTCCATATTGGCCACGGCACCGGCTCCAAAACGATCTGGCTGGGATTTCGCGGCAGCCACAAGGGTTGGCGATTTAGGCTGGTAGCTGCTCTTAGAGGGTTTGGCTTTGATTCGTTTCTCGCGATCGAGCACATTCTGCTGGCCCGTATTTTTGAGCAGCTTCCGGTACGCTCGGCTTTTCGTGTCGGGAATGGATAGGAAGAGCGGAATTTTAAGGCTTCGTTTAACGTCGATGGGGCGCTTGATGGACTGATCTAAAAACAATTCGAATCCCAAAGCCCAAGCGAGAGGAATGGCAATACATCCCAAAAGGGCTCCCAGGGAGACTTGTAGTTTCATTTTCTCACTCCCTTCAACGGCTGGAGTTGGTTGTTGTACAATTCCAATGTTGTTGATGCGCCCTGCTCCAAAGGCTTCGTCGATTTTCGCTTTTTCTCTGGATTGAGAAAAGTATCTATAGTTTTGCTCCTCGATCGCTTTGCGTCGATTTAACTCCTCTATTTCCGTTTGAACGGACCTCAATTGTTCGGTCTCTGCAACGATTTGCTCGTATTGCGAATTGAGCATAGCGATTTTCGCTTCCAATGCGTACGTTTGAATGATGTTGGAGCTGAAGTCTATCGGCTTCCCTCTCTCCCCTGGCACGAAAGGAGAATTTGAATCGGTTAGTATGGGATGGGTTTGTTCCAATTCTTCTATTTCAAGTTCTAATGCATTTATTTGAGAACGAACTGCCACAACCAGTATATTTTCATCGGTATATTGGAGCAGCATATCCTGCTCTCTGCGTTTTATCACATCCAGCCGGGCCTGAAGCGAACCATAGGACTGCAAGACTCCCGGGTCGATAGCTTCCTCCACCTGGAAGTTGTCCACTGTCTCTTGGGGTGAATTGCCCTCCACCCTTTGAGTGGAGAGTCTTTGCAATTCACTTAGAGTGGCTTTCCTTGAAGCGAGCTCGGCATTGCTGCTGAGTAAGGCATCTTTTATTCGTGAGGCCTTTTGATCCTGATCTGTTTGGGCTCCTGTAAATGAAATTACTCCAGCGCGTCGGAGAGCATTCTGCAGTTCCTCATCCGTGCGTGCGAGTCGAGCACGATATTGCTCGGCTTGTTGATTTACGAAGCTGTCGAAAGAGCCGCTGGAGCGCGTTTCCAAATGTTTAGCCAAGTATAAATCGATCAATTCTTTAAGGACTGGTCGGACCAGTCGACTATTGGCGTTGGAAAATTCGACTGTGATGATACTGCTTCGGCGCGGTACACTTACTCTGATTCCGGAGTTAATGATTTTGGCAGCCTTATTTTTTTCGTGCGCTAATTCAGGGTTATTGAGGATAACCGCAGGGCCAATCTTCTCGGCGATTTGAGAAGCCAGATCCATGCTCGTGATGATCTGCATTTCTGAGTTGATGATGGAGTCCCCCTGTTCTACAGTACGAACGTTGGCATTTTCACCCGCGGAAATTTGAGTTTGTGCTTGTTCAACGTAGCGAATGAAGAGACGAGATTGCGAAGAGTATACCTCTGGATAGAATTTGTAGACAAATGGTGCGACGACTATACCGATTACGGTAAAAAGAACAATCTTCACCTTATGCTTGAATAAGGCGTAAAAGATGTCGCCAGGTTTGATGGCAGCGGGTTCTGGAGCTAGGTTTGGATCGTTCATTATATAGCCTTTGGCTAATTGAAGATTATTGTTTGAAAATTACTAATTGGATTTCTGCGAGTAACGTGTGGTGAGGATACGATTGATAGTGGAAGTAGAATGGAGTAACTGAAAATAGGTCCTCGTAGCCTATTAACGTCCCCGGATGGGGTTTATTAACTTTTTTGGAAGTCTTTTATAGGAGAATAGGGACCTTACCTTTGCTTCGGCAGAGTTCACGATCTTCGACGTACGACGTCGCTTTTTAAGCGACGTGTTTGTATAGGAGTTGACCAGCGAGACGGGACAGTGGAGTGGGGAGGATCTTGAAAATTTGGTTATGCCAGCCATGGGTTTGATCGGACTGGATTTCGATGGATTGGGTTTTGATGTTACGACGAACGTAAGGTAGTGTTTTTTCGGAGGATCCCCAGGCGAGCTTGAAACGTCTAAGACCCTTGTTTTCGAGGGAGGTTCGGCCGAAATCAAGTTGTTGGCAGCCGTTTTGGGCGAATGATTTGATGGCATTCCACATAACGAAGTTATTGGGACGCATGGCTTGAAAAGATTCGTTAGAGGCCCCGAATTTGTAGATGGCGTTTTGTTTATGCTGCAAAAAGAGAGCCCCGGCGATTGGAGCGGATTTGTAGGTCGCGAGAAAAAGAGAACCCCGCCCCTGAGATAGAATTCTCTCTTGTATTGCTCGAAAGAACATCCAGGGCTGCGGAGGCATCCCATGACGCTTGCGCGTGAGACAGAGCAATTTGTAGAAGGATTTCAGGTTCTCCAAGCTGGATTCTTGATCGATTGATAATTCAGAGGCTTCTGCTTTTCGAATAGCTCGGCGATTTGAGGTGCTGAATTGCGAGAAGAGTGAGTTGGGGTTGGGGTTCAACGAAAGCTTGTGCGTGTAATGAACGAGGGAGGGGAGGGCATTTTTTTCGAGTACTGAAGCCGAGCGCGTTTCGAGCGATTCCCAGTTCTGCTTAGCCGCTAGGGCATAGACTTGGTCGAGCAGTAAAGGGAGATCGCCCTCGTCAAACAGGAGCGTTTGGCACTCGTCTGTAAAGGGAAGCGAAACCCCACGTTTTCCGGTGATCCAGCTGTCGACCTCCATGAAAACCGTCAGGGCTCTTGTAGTGTTTTGGTCAGTAAGAGCGATCGCTATAGGTAGATAGCCATAAGTCTCATTGAGGACCTTGAGCCAGGCAGATGTGTGGAAGAAGGAACATTGTGGAAAACGAGATACGAGGGCATCCCAGTCCGATCGCTCGAGGGGATTGAAGATAGAAATTTGAGAGCTCGAGAGCGATTCTCTGGATATTTGTTGAGTAAAGCTAGTCATCCCATTTGGCTTGGTTCTCTACAGTGGCCTTGAGCGTTTCCGCAACATGGTTGATTTGATCCTGTGTGAGCTCGGGATACATCGGCAGAGAGAGGAGCTGCGAGCTAGAGCGTTCTGCACAAGGGAAGCTCCCCTCCACGTATCCAAGGTGTTGATAGGCCGGTTGTCGGTGGATGGGTATGGGATAGTGGATAGAACACCGAATGCCTTCTTGCGCGAGCGTTTCGATAGTTTGATCTCGATTGGGGACGCGAACAGCGTAGATGTGAAAGATGTGTCGGTTACAGGCACTTTCCGAAGGAGTCTTCACGAGAGGGCATTCTCGGAGCAGTTCTGAGTAGAGTGCTGCGTGGGCACGGCGTTTTTCATTCGCCTCGTCTAGTCGCTGGAGTTTTACGCGAAGCACCGCAGCCTGGATTCCGTCCATTCTCGCGTTCCATCCAATATCTAAATGCTGGTGTTTTTTCGCCTGGCCGTGGTCTCGCAGGACTCGTAGCCGTCGGGCCAAGTCTGCGTCGTTAGTGGTCAACGCGCCTGCTTCGCCAAGTGCCCCGAGATTCTTGCCGGGGTAAAAGCTGAAACTTGCGCAGTCGCCGAGCGATCCCGAACGACGTCCTCGGTATTCCGCACCGGCAGCTTGGGCAGCGTCTTCCAAAACGAATAGGCCGTGGCACTTCCCAATTTCAATGATGGGATCGATGTCCGCGGGCTGGCCAAACAAGTGTACGGGGATGATGGCTTTGGAGTGCTCGGTGATCGCCGCCTCGATGAGCGAGACATCTATGTTGAGCGTTTCACCTGAAACATCGACGAACACGGGTTTGGCCCCTGTAAGGCTAATCGCCTCGGCGGTCGCGAAAAATGTGTTGGGGACGGTGATCACTTCGTCGCCGGGCCCTATCCCTTGGGCCTTGAGCGCGAGCCAAAGTGACTCTGTTCCACTCCCGACGCCGATGGCGTGGTCCGTCTGGCAGTATTGGGCGAAGGCGTTCTCAAAACGCTCCACAAAGGGCCCGCCTGAGAATGCGCTTGACTCAACGACCTCCTGAATTGCCTCCATCAGCTGGCGCTGAATCGGACAGTGGTGGGCGCTCAAGTCAAGGAATGGAACTTCCATGCGTTTTCGCGTGAGTGTCACTTTGGGCGAATTTGGATTGAACCGGCTTTGCTGGCACGCTGCCGCCATTTCGGTGCCTCAGGCAAATTTACTCTGAAGGATCGATTGGCTAGAACAGGCTGCGTGAATTTTTTCGATAAGGACCCTTGGTAAGTAGACTTCAAGAGAAACCCCCGTAAATTACTTAATCGGATGGTAGAGCGAAGTGTAAAGCTGAAGAGCTGTTCTATTTTAAATGATTTTAGCGGCCTCTCTACCGTTTCTAATTTCAAATGCATCGGATCAGCTTCGCTCCCTGAATGGTTTCGGGTCGCAGTGGGCTACGATCTAATTAGGAAAGCTTGATAGGATTGTCCTCAGAGGGCTTTCAATTCTCGTGCTGGATTTCCGGCGACGACTGTCTGGGATGCTACGTTTTTAGTGACGACGCTGCCGGCTCCAACCATTGTTCCTTCGCCGATAATTACACCAGGAAGCAAAGTGCTCCCAGAACCGATAGAAGCGCCTTTCCTTACGATTGTTCGCTCGGTTTTCCAATCGGCATCTGTTTGAGGCGCCCCATCTTCGTTGGTCGCTCTTGGAAACTTGTCATTCGTGAAAACGACATTGTGGCCGATGAATACATCGTCCTCTATCAAAACTCCCTCACAAAGGAAGCTGTGGCTCGAAATCTTGCATCGTTTGCCAACTTTTACCCCTTTTTGTACTTCGACAAAGGTCCCTATTTTCGAATCGTCTCCAATTTCGCAGCCGTAGAGGTTGGTGAAGGCATGAATGGTTACGTTGAACCCCAATTTTACGTCCGAAGATATTAGCTTAGGTCCGGGAGGGTTTTTCATCGAAGCTTCCCTTTAGTAGCTAGGGACAAATTTGTCGCGTTTCTGTTTTTTCTGCGAGAGGACACGCGAAAAGGTATCCTTAATGGCCGTTGTCTTGCCCTTTTCAGATATCTCTGAACGATCGAGGCTGACCGGCTCGCCGTTTCGTTTGAGCGATTCTGAGGAGGCCGCTAATATCCGAACGACTTCGGTGCCATTTTTTCCGTTGGTGAGAGGAGTTTTACCATCGATAATACAATCAATGAAGTGTTGGCATTCATTCTTGAGCGGTTCCTCCTGCTTCACGTAGGGAACATACATATCTCCGTGATGGTAGGCATAATGGAATTCTGCGAACGTGTCGTAATGAGGCGGCTGCTCAACTCTGGCGTCGAAAATCTTTATCTTCTCCTGTGTAGCGACATCGTCGTAGAGGATCATTCGCTTGCTCCCCACGATCGTCATTTCGCGGACTTTCCTCGGGTCGAGCCAGCTACTTTGGATAACGGCGGAACGCTCGTTCTCAAACTGTAGCGACATCGCAGTAACGTCTTCAATACTAGGGTTGATGTGCGCGCTTCCTTGGCAATTTACAAATTTAGGACTTTCGCCCATTATGTGAAGAATAATGGAAAGATCGTGGGGGGCGAGATCCCAAGCCACGTTTATATCATTCTGGAAAAGCCCTAAATTCAAACGGCGAGTGCTGATGTACCGAATCTCGCCTACGTCGCCGGAATCTACGATTTCCTTGATCTTTGCTATCTCGGGCGAATAAAGAAACGTATGGCTTACCATGAGGATCAAGCCTTTGGAGTGGGCGAGGTCGACAAGCTCCTCGCACTCGGCCACAGAGCAGGCGAGCGGCTTCTCAATGAGGATATGTTTCCCGGCTAGAAGGCTCGCTTTCGCGATTGGGAAATGCGTTTTCGCCGGAGTGGCTATTACGATGGCGTCTAAGGCGGGTTTGTCGATAAGCGATTTATAGTCGGGTTCGCCTCTGGCGCTTGGATACAGCTCTTGGACATGCGTTAAGCGTCTTTGATCACGATCGCTTATCATCGCTAGTTTACAGCCTGGAAGCGTATTAAAGTTTCGGGCAAGGTTGGGCCCCCAGTAGCCCAGGCCAACGATTCCAACGTTTAATGGATTCCTCATAGAGGTTAGGATCGGCTTTGTTAAGCCTGTTCTAAAGGTATATTTTGGTTTAGGTCTGGGTTCTTTAATTTCCCTTCGACCAGAGGCATTTTTGCAATTTCATCTGAATGTCGCAAATCGGAAATTTGATGAAGGATTACAAAGGGAGTTTTAAGAAGAATTGCGAGGTACAGGCAGAGCGTTTTCTCGTTAGCGTATTTGATATCGAGAGCGACCATTTTAGAAAACGAAACTTTGTTTTTGCCAGAGACTTGCCAGAGACCCGTTAGGCCGGGTAGGATTTCGAATCGGCAATACTGCTCTGGAGTCAGGGCTTGCAGCTCGGTTTTCAGACAGGGACGTGGACCGGAGAGACTCATTTCTCCTTTCAGTACATTGAGGAACTGAGGAAGCTCGTCTATCCCTGAAGCTCGCAAAAAGCGTCCGAATGGAATCAAGCGGCTGTCGCCAGCTCGGTCCAGCTTGCCCATGGGCAGGTCTTGTTTTATCAATTGGCTGACGTGGTTTTGGTGAACCTTGTCGTCCGTATTTACTTCCATCGTCCTAAATTTGTAAATCAGGAAGGGCTTTCCATTACAACCAATCCGCTCTTGCTTAAAAATGATAGGACCGTGGGAAACTAGTTTAATTAGAAGCGCGACGATGAGCACAAGGGGCGAAACCAAAACGAGAGCTGTTAGACTGAGTAGTAGGTCCAGTGCCCGCTCCCATTTTGGCTGGTGCTTTACGAGCGTTTTGGTCACTTTGGTGGGACCTTGGCCGAAGTTCTGAGAGTACATGAGAAAGTGGATGCGTGGTTGGGAATTCAATTATTGACTGGCTCAACCTGAGAGCGAGAAATGACTGTTTTCGATTCAGCCCCCATCAATTTTAAGAGTATGGCGACCCTTTCTGATTGGTTGGTTTCGTGGAGAAAAATCGCCTCTAACCCTTGCATCGGACCGGAGGTGATCTCAACGCTCTCGCCAGTTTCAAATGGTTTCGGCTCCAGGGTGATTATGTCATTTTTTTCACCCGCCCAAATTTTTAATTGGGCAATAGTGTGGTCAGCCACGACTTTAGGCCTTTCGCCCGAATTGACAATGTTGACGACATCTTTGGCATAGCGAACAGCTCTGTAGCTAGATGCTAAATCTAGCTGGCAAAACAAATAGCGGGGGAAAAGGGGTTCAGTGACGATTCGTTTAACCCGTCGGATTATTTTCTTCCGTTTCAGGCGGGGAAAGTAGCAATCAAGCCCGATTTCATTCGTGAGGTGGTGCTCGACGAAGGACTCTTTACCGGGTTTGGTGTGAACGCAGAACCAGTTCATATCAGTAGTGCCACTCACGAACAAACCTCCGTTGGATTGACGCCGCGAGTGATATGAGTAGTTTTCGTTAGTGAAAGCATGGGTCTCGTTTAAGGAGGCTTGAGGATCGATACGGGTTTGCAACGTCAATTCGTGCGTTAATGTCGAATCAGTGAGACCAGCGCCGTGTTGATCAGGGTACTCTTAGTGGGTGATCAGGGATTTCTCTACGCAAGGTATCGGGTCTTTCCTAGATTGAGAAAGGAGTATGGGTAATCGAACAATATCAATTTGGTAACCAATTGATTGATAATGATTAAAAATATCAATTCTCCCATTGGAGCTGAATCCTGAAATAGGATTAGGGTATTACAGAGGCTCGCGACAAATACGATGAAATATAGTTTTGTGGTGACGAAAAGATTTCGATTCATCGTTTTGAAGAGTGCTTTACCGGCGCTCTCTCGTTGGGGTCGACGCACTAAGTATCAATATTTATTTCAGTCAAAATAAGAAACAAGATTTTAGGGGTTGAACTAGCTTTCGTAGGTTTAGATTTCTACGTTAAATTCGTAGCTGGGAAGTTTGCTGGAAATCAGTCTTCTTAGGCCCAAAAGTAATCGAATAGCGGTATTGGCTTGGACGCTCGTCACTTGTGCCGCGGTCTTGGTTGTTGGACCTGCAGCGAAAAGCTTGCCTTGCGAGCTGAGCGGCAGACTGCTCCCTCTGCCAAGCACGTGAAGCGGCATACACCAGATTGGCTTCCTTAGCTATCTCAGCTCCAGATTTGAAATCTAACAGGCCCTATTCAAACTAGGACTGCGGCACATTTCTTTCAGACAAGCCCCCTCCAAATGTTTCCGAGGTCGATTATCTCTGGGTACCAAACAGCTACGAAATAGGATTTAGGTTGGACACGCTAGCTCAATGCTTCTTTTTGAGTCTGATGCGAATGCTCGTTACAGGAATCGCTGGCTACATCGGTACGAATTTCGCTCTGCGTATGGTTGACAAAGGGCACGACGTTGCGGGAGTCGATTCATTCTCAGAGTATTACGATCCGAAAATCAAGCGAGCCAACGCAGCATTTTTAGATCGGTCAGGCGTAAAGGTTTATGGGAAGGATTTAGCTGTGGATCCCCTAGACGAAATTGTTGTGGGGGCTGATTGCGTGGTGCACCTTGCAGGGCAACCTGGAATTTCTGAAAAGACTCCTTGGGCGGACTACAACCGAAACAATACCGTTGCGACCCACCGGTTGCTGGAGGCATCGCAACGATGCACGGTAGATAAATTTGTAAACATATCTTCATCATCGGTTTATGGAATCAGGGCGATGGATGCCGAAGTGACTGAGCCGAAACCAGCCTCGTGGTATGGCGAGACAAAACTCGCAGCGGAACTGGAAGTGATGGGGGCCTTTCGTTTGTCGGGATTTCCTGCCTGTTCGCTGCGGTTGTTTTCCGTTTTCGGGGAGCGGGAGCGGCCGGAAAAGCTGTTTCCCAAGCTTATTCGTGCAATAGACGAAGACTCGGATTTCCCTCTTTTCAAAGGAAGCCTCGATCACCAGCGTTCTTATAGTTACGTGGGGGACATTTGTGAGGGAATTCACACTACAATCGAAAATTGGAACAAAGCGGTAGGGGAAATCTTCAATTTAGGGACGGATCAGTGCTTTACGACCCGAAGAGCGATTCGAACGGTGGAAGAAATAATGGGAAAAAAAGCTCGCATTGCGACCCGGCCAGCCCGACCCGGCGATCAAAGAGCGACCCATGCCAATATCGAAAAGATCCGATCGCGGCTGGGCTGGGAGCCGAAGACCTCTTTGCGTGAAGGGCTGGAGAAAATGGTGGCTTGGTACGGGGCTGAGATTCGTGGAAAAAGTGATTAGCGGCCTCAACCGCCAAGGACGTGATTAACGCAAAGTGCAAAGCTTGATTATCAAACCTTTTCGACCTTGGCCCTACTGTATTCGCGACTCGCCGCTTTACTAAGTCTCTATTGTGCTTAAGCTAGGGGAGTGTTCAAAATTTTGGCGGTATATCGGATTTTGCGAAACTGGGTTCGGATAGGGCTATTGGGCTCGTCTTGCCTTGGAGTTGCGATGCCTTTGCGGGCCAATTCCAATTATGAAACGGTTTTCGAAGCCGTTTGGGACGATATTGCCCAAAGCTACTACGACCCGGATTTTGGTGGGACGGACTGGCGGTCGATTGGGGAAAAATATCGAAACCGACTCGGGACATTGGATGAAAGGGAGGACTTCGATGCGTTGCTTTCGGAAATGCTGGGAGAGCTAGGGGAATCTCATTTCTCCGTTATTTCTCCCTCATTCAATAAATTGATGCCAAATCCGTGGCAAAGAGGTGATTCAGGAATCACTCTCGCGATAGTCGGCAATCGTCCTATTATTCACCGAGTGCGGCCGGAAAGCAGAGCCGCGCTGAATGGCATTAAACCCGGTTACGAGCTGGTGTCGGCAGACAGCATGACCGTTCAAAGCCTGGGCTCGTTGGTTGATGAGGCCGATGTTTTCGATCGGACAGCTCCCTACTATTTTCTGAAAGCGATTGAGAATCGATTGTACGGCCCGCCTGGCAGGAAGATCGAACTCCTCGTCAAGCCCGCTCGGTTTAGCCGGACGCGTTCGTATTCGATCGAGCTCCAAGAGTATTCAGGGCGCATGTCCCTTCCGTTGGGAAACATGGGAGAGTCGCCCATCGAAATCGATAAACGGATCCTTGAAAACAATGTCGCCTATATCCGCTTCAACTTATGGGTGCCTAGCCTGATGGAGGAAATCCGAACATACATCAAATCGATCGACGAAAGCGTGAAGGGACTGATTATCGATATTCGCGGAAACCCGGGTGGTATTGGACTTATGGCGACAGGGTTGGCGGGAATGCTAGTGGACGATGAATACCTAATGGGAACAATGCGATTGCGGCAAGGTCACCTGAACTACAATGTCTATCCGCAAAAGGGAGCTTTCCTCGGGCCGTTGGCGATTTTGGTCGACAACAACTCGATTTCGACCAGCGAGATTTTTGTCGCCGATATGAAGGAAACCGGGCGAGGTCGTGTCTTTGGAAGCCGAACCCCTGGTGCGGCGTTGCCATCATTGTTTAAGCGGTTGCCCAATCGCTACTTCCTCCAAATGGCGATCGCGGATTACGGAACGGCTAATGGAACCCGGATTGAGGGTGTCGGGGTGGACCCGGATTTTAAAGTTGAGTTGTCGCCTGCCCGTCTCCGTCAAGGCCGGGACAACGTTATAGAAGCAGCCCAAAAATGGATCTTGCGGCAAAACTGATTTCACCGAATAAATAGAGTCTGATGAGGAAGACATTTCGAATCCCAGTATTTTGCTTTCTTTCGGTCGCATCGGTCCTCTCAGGTTCTTTGGCGGTAGCGGAGATCGAACCAGCGGCTCAAAGGATCTTTGATTCTCATGCGATCGCTCTCGGCGGGGAGGAAGCTTATGCGGATATAGAAACGGCGTTGATGGGCATGACGATGGAGATGCCGGCAATTGGCATGAGCATGCAGAGGGAGGTTTCTTTTAAGCAGCCGAATAAGATTTACGTGGTTATGGATATTCCGGGGATGGGGCAAATGAAACAGGGTTTTGACGGCGAAAAGGGATGGTCGATGGATCCGATTCAAGGAAGTCGAGAGCTCTTGGCAGCCGAACTGGAAAAGCTGCTGTCGGAGACGGATTTTAAAGAGGGACTGAAACTGTCGGAGAACTACACCTCCGCAAAAGTGAAGGGCAGGAGTGATGACGGCCTGACGATCGTGGAGTGTATCACGGACCAGGGCTCGCATCCGGAAACCCTGTATTTTGAAGAAGAGACGGGACTCATGCAAAAGATGGAAACCATTGAGGACATGGGCGAGCAGGGGATCGTGCCCGTTTCAGCCAAAGTGGTCTCCTACGAAAAGATGGGTGATTTGTGCATGCCCGTTCATGTCGAAGCGCAAATGATGGGTATGAGCATGGTAATGAAAATCACCAGCTTTGAGCCCAATGTTCCGGTGGATGAAACGCTCTTTAAAATGCCGGAGTAGGTTTTTGGCCCAAAGTGAAATTAAATTATCCAAAATACGGATACTTATTGCTCTCAATTTTTCAATTAATCAAATCTATCTATTATGAAAACTGTTCTATCCTTAATCATTCTATCTTTAATTGCGTCACCGCTTATCGCTGTTGACGGGCTTCCAAAGACGCCTTCGCCAAAGGGAGCGAAGGCCTACATCATTTCTCCACGGGATGGGGCGACGGTGAAGTCTCCAGTGCGGGTTCGCTTTGGGCTTATCGGAATGGGAGTGGCCCCGGCCGGTGTCGATATACCGGATACGGGTCACCATCACTTAATCATTGATCTGGACGAGCTGCCCAGTTTAGATTTGCCCTTACCGGCCACAGACAATATAAAGCACTTTGGAAAAGGGCAAACAGAAGAGAAGATTGAGCTTTCTCCGGGCAAGCATACCCTGCAGTTGGTATTGGGCGACAAAATACACCTGCCTCATTCCCCCGCTGTAATCTCCAAGAAGATCACTATTACGGTGGAGTAGTGTTGGTGAAGGAATGGTAAGCTTCTTACGTATCGGTCGAAGCATTGGCGAAGTCGGATCCCTGAGCAGTCGCTTTTAAAATTATAGGTATTGGCCGCTTAGGGATAAACGGCCCTACCTTAGCAACCCAAAGTTATTGACATACGCTGCATGACACGAGCGGAAGCCCTGTAGGACCCGACTTGTTGAGTTACCTGGATTTGTCGGTCAAGAAATTGCAGAACACATCCGCTTTAAGGGACCGTAGGACTAAAAAACCTTCAATCAGGGGGCTTGTATTTCATTTGCAAACTGTCTAGCGGTAGCCATTCTTTGGGGGGAGGTTTCTTTCGCCCCGCGACAAAACTCAAAAAATCAAATCCATTTCCATGGCTGTTAATAAAGTAGGCATCTTAACCGCGGGCGGCTTGGCCCCTTGTTTATCTTCCGCTATAGGCGGTCTCATCGAGCGCTACACGGAGATCGCTCCAGATATTGAGATAATTTGCTACAAGAATGGTTATTGGGGGCTTCTCAAAGGCCTCAGCTACACCGTGACCCCTCAGATTCGTGAAAACGCAGGGATTCTCCATTTGTTCGGAGGGAGTCCGATTGGAAATTCACGAGTCAAGTTAACCAATGTTGCGGATTGCGTAAAGCGGGGCTTGGTCAAGGAAGGTCAGGATCCTCAGCAGGTCGCAGCTGAGCAACTCGTAAAGGATGGCGTCGACGTGCTGCATACGATTGGCGGCGACGATACTAACACTGCCGCAGCGGACTTAGCGGCCTACTTGGCCAAAAACGATTACGAGCTCCGAGTCATTGGGATGCCCAAGACGATTGACAACGACGTCTACCCGATTCGCCAAACACTGGGAGCCTGGACGGCAGCCGAGCATGCCGCCAACCACTTTACGAACGTAGTCGCGGAACACAATTCGAACTCGCGGATGTTGATTATCCATGAGATTATGGGGCGTCATTGCGGATGGCTTGCCGCGGCGACCGCGAAAGAGTATCATGACCGGTTGAAGCACAAGCAGTGGTTGCCCGAGATCGGCTTGAGCCAGGAACGCCATGATGTGCATGCGGTTTACCTGCCCGAACTCGAAGTCGACCTCGATTCCGAAGCGGAACGCCTAACTAAGATCATGGATGAGCATGACAACGTGAACATTTTCCTGAGCGAAGGGGCGGGGGTCGATGCGATCGTTGCTGCCAAAGAAGCGGCGGGCGAGGAAATCGTTCGTGATGCGTTCGGCCACGTACAGCTCGACTTCATAAATCCCGGCCAGTATTTCGCCAAGCAGTTTGCGGAAAAAATCGAGGCCGACAAGGTACTCGTGCAGAAAAGTGGTTATTACTCTCGAGCGGCCGCGGCGAATCCGAAGGACTTGAACCTCATTAAGAGTTGCGTGGATACGGCGGTCGAATCCGCATTGGCCGGACTCAGTGGGGTTGTGGGTCACGACGAGGACAGCAATGGCATCATGAGGGCTTGCGAGTTTGAGCGGATCAAAGGAGGTAAGCCTTTCAATGCGGAAGAGCCCTGGTTTGGAGAGCTGCTTGATGAAATCGGACAGCCCAAGGGTACATTGGCTCCCGCTCATTAGCTGTCGACAAGACAGCAATTCTCAGGGTGGAAAATTACTATCTCCCATTATATTATGTTATTATAAAGCCATTTTTAATGGAAAAGATTGGGCAATGTATGATATGACTATAAATTGCAATGAAACCAATGATTTAAGATAAAAATATCCTCTAAAAAATTCATATTATAAAAAAATATGATGGTTATCTGATTACTATATCCCTTTATTTTACTAGCACAAGGAGGAAGAGTTTTTGACAATTTTAAAATAGGAAGTAAAATCTTTAACCCGTATAGTAAATATGGGATATAGAAACGGTTTAAGAGTCCTAGCATTGCTAGCTAAACGGTATTGTACCGGTTGCATGGAAGAGGAAGTGTCAAAACAAATTGGATACAGCGAGGTGATGTTAAAAGTACTAATGATAAAGTAACAGAATTGGGAGGCGCCCTATCAATGATAATAGTAATGCCCGTTGCCAGTGAAGTAAAAAAAGCTATTGCAATTCGGTAAAATCAACAGAAACCAGGAACGGAAAATAATATAATCCTTACAATATCATTAATAAGTATTATTACTAGAAGTTTAAGTATGGTATTTTTAATTTAGATGAATTATGTCCTTTAATTAAAAATGATAATAATAAATAAAAACTAAAGATCAAAACTATTTCCTGTGCCCATTCTTTAATACCTAAACTAAAATTATTTATATCCGCAAGATTTACAGTAATAACATCTATTTTATGAAATTCCACATACGATATTTCAGATTTTTATATTTCATTTTCAAAAATAAAAATATTCCTTATAATTTAGGTGATTTTATCAGGTCAAGAAGATACAGAGAGAATGGCTGGCGTAATGATAAAAATTATACAACTAAATTTTTGAAGAAATATCCTAGAAGTATATGCGATGAATATTATAATTTAAATAAAAATGATAAACAAAACGAAATTAAATATTATGATGATAAAAATATAAACTTTAATCTACTAAATAATATTATTCAAGAAAGATTACGAAACAATAATATAGAAAAAACTGATCATATTTATATACATCTAAGAATAGGGGATGTTATCGATAAAATCACATCACCTATTAAAAATCGCAGTAAAGATCTAGATTATACGGAATATTTATTAAAACCACAAACACATTGGAATGGTGTAAATTATGTTTATCCAATGAAATATTATCAAGATATCGAAAAAAAAATTGATAATAAAATAGGTAAGAAAAATAAAATTATTATTATAGCCTATAAATATAACAAAGACAAAAATAGTAATTCATTTAAATATACAATGGCAATTTATAATTTTTTTAAAGAAAAGGAGTATAATGTAGATATATCATATGAAGAAAATCCTGATATCGAATTTATAAAATTATGTAATTCGAAATATTTTATTAAATCATTAGGTGGATTTTCTTATTTAATTGATAAGATTAGAAAGATTAATAATGAAGTTATATTTTAATCAACAACAATTGATCTATATCTTAAAAATCTCTAAACTCGATACCGAATTCTTTTTTATTTATTCTCAATAAATTTTTATTAATCTATTTATCTTATCTTTTTTACTTACTAAAAAGGAGATTGGCAATATGAAGAGTTTGTGCCGTGCACAGAAAAGACCTATCATATTAAAGCAAGAAAGAGATTCCGTGCCATGGGAGTTTTTTCAATGGGAGCCGGCGAAACATTCTGTTATGCTCTTTATTGGCCTGATTTGTTTTCAGCCGCATGTCCATTAAGTTGTCTCAGCAGCAAGCCCACCTTAGAATCAAGGGGAATTCTGATTTAGCTGGGGATAACCACATCCCCCTAGCAGATGAGGAATAAGCGGCATCAGAAGAGATATTAGCCTTAGTCAGAGAGGCCGCTGAAAGAGGCCACGTTGAATCAATGAATGGGATAGGGGTTTTATACCGAGATGGCTGGGGAGTTAAGAAGGACAGTGAGCTAGCCGCTCGTTGGTTCAATGTAGCCGCGAGGCAAGGGGATGGCAGCTCTGTTTTCCATGTATCGCAGATGTACCTGAACGGCGAGGGGATAAAACAGGATAGAGTCGTTGCCAGCGTCTGGGCCACCGTTGCCTTTGCTAAACGCATTGAAGGCGTAGGGGAGATTTTAACTATGCTCGACAAGGAGCTGACTGAGAAAGAGATCGATCAGTCGATACGGATACTCATTGAGATTAATAAGAAGCACCTAGAGATGCTGAGAGGGTTAGTTGCCCACGTTAACTGTTAGTCAGTTTCTCGATCAAAAACGCTTCGAAGCTTCCGTAACGAGTCTCAGCATGTTCAGGAGAAACCACCGAGCATTCCACCCCGAGCTTCTTCATGGCTTTTTGCAGGTGCAGCCCCAGTTTTACATGATGAACCCAAGCTCCTGCTTTTGTTTCTCGATTCACAAACAGGTTTCCTCGCGTATAGTTCATGTAAACGGGAGCGTCGTCTTTTGTCAGGTGATTAATGGGTGATGCATCCTCCATGAGTTCCTCTACATGCGGATAGTTCCATTCCGTCGCATCGGTAACAGCAAACATGGGGAAGAGGGCCTCTTCGGCTGGCAGTTCGGGGACATTGAAGATTTTGCGGAAGTCGCGAAGATCGTAAGTCGATTGTCCGTTCCTGGTAGCCACCGCGGTAATCCGGGTTGATTGTCGTGAGATCGGATCATCGCTTTTGGGATCGGCCAGGTCTTCATGAAAACCTAGCCAAAGTGAGATGCCGGCTCCGGCCGAACCACCATAGCAGGCAACTTTGTCGGCATCTAAATTCCACTCCTTGGCTCGGCTGCGGATTGTCTGCAAACAACGAGCGGCATCTTCCATCATGATCGGGTAGGGTCCTGTCCCGGATAAGCGATAATGAATAGCTGCTACGGATAGACCGGCTTCTTGAAATCGTTTCAATGAGTCTTCCGTGATGGTATTTTTGTTTCCTTTGCGAAAGCCTCCGCCGTGAATGTAGATGACGAGCGGTGTGGTGTTATCTGATGGTGTTATCCAAATATCGAATACGTGCCTTTCGTGTGCGCCATAGGAAACATCCGCATGGGTAGGGACAGGCTTCTCGGCCACGACTGCATGAGATAAAGCTACAATGGTAAAAAAGAGGATCGATGCGTGTTTGAAGATCATATAATTAGAGGAATAGAATGAATTTGATTGATAGGAAATTCAATTGTTCCGATTTGATGCGGAGGGATGCAGCCGAAACGAGAGTTCGCGGCGTTGGTGAATCGCGTCAGACACTCGCTGAGCAAGCGATTCGCCGCCTTGCGCTACTTTCGTTTCGACTAGCACCACTGTATCAAATCTTTTTGCATGTGGTATTAAAAAACATCCTAATCTATTTACACGGTTACCAATCGTGTATAATTGTACTCAGGCAATCTGGGGGAGCTTCCATGGGCTGCGGGGCTTTCGGGGCTGCAGCATTCCATTAGCTCGGGCGTCGTTGACGAACTGTTCCTTTTTGGGATCCCATTGCAGTTTGCGGCCGCATTTGATGGCGATGAGGGCGAGTTGGCAGAGCGTGTCGGAACGTACGGCGGAATCGATCGGGGCAATCGGTTGGCTCCCGTTCCTGATAGCATCGATGAAATTACGATAATGATTCGCACTTACCAGTAGACGAGTGGGTAGGGCGTCCTCTTTGTTATTAGGATCGCGAAGAAATCCTTTACTTTCGGGATTGATGGCTCCACGGGTGACGTGGAGAGAACTCTGGTCGCCCACGTAGTTCACCCCCATGCGGTGGTGGCCCTGATCGCTGAATTCGATGGGGGGCGCTTTCTCAAACTCAAAACGGACCCGCCAATCCAAAACCGTATCGCAGGTACCCGTTTTGGGGAAATTTCCCGTTCCCTCGACGCTTACGGGTCCAGTGCTGTCCGTTCCGTTACCCCAATTGGCTATATCCATATGATGGATACCCCAACAAGAGATCATGCCGAGGGAATAGTCAGCGATGAGTTCGTGAAAAGAGCGCTTTAGGCGTTTTTCATTGAATGGTGCCGATGGAGCGGGACCGGACCAACGCTCCCAGTCGACCCATTCCGGGATCGGCTCCTCAGGAAACTCTTCGGACACTTCGCCGCCCGGTACCCCCACTTCGATCTTCTGAATCTCTCCTAGTCGTCCGTTCATGGCTAGCTCGGAGGCCCACCGGAAATAAATGCTAGACCGTTGCTGTGTGCCAAACTGAAAGATGATATTGTGCTTTTTTACAGCGGCACGGACCATCTGGGCTTCTTTGAGAGAGAGTGCCATGGGTTTCTCGTAGTAGATGTGCTTGCCTTGGGCGATCGCATCCAGCGAGGGAATGGTGTGCCAGTGGACGGGCAGGGCCATCATGATCGCGTCGATGGACGGGTCTGCATTTAGCTCGCGAAAGTCCGTGTAGGATCTGAGGTCGTTGCTTTCGCTTTGCTCTGAAATAGCCTGACTTGCCCGGCTTAAATGCGTCTGGTTGACGTCGCAGATGGCACCGATGCGAACGTCGTCAAGGCCAAGGAAATTCCTGGTATTGCCGAGGCCGCGGGCTCCGACTCCCAGCATGCCCATATTTATCCGCTCGCTTGGAGCCACCTTACCGTCACGGCCCAGTGCCGAAGCGGGAAGGATCGTAGGGAAGGCCAATGCGGCACCTGTTGCCTTTGTTATAAATTCGCGTCTGCTGATGCGGCTCTGTTTCATGGGATATTATTGGTTTTTTAAAAATTAGATAGGGCTCGTTTTAGAACCCTGCTAGCCGGATGGCGATCTAAAAGGAAGGTCCTGTAGGTTCTCAGGATCCTAAATTAGATAGTTGGCACAGTTAAGGCTCTGGCTTCTTTGTGGTCTTTAGAAGTCTTAGAGACTGTCCAACAAATCAGATTTTGGGTCGTTTTCGTCCAGATTAGTCTGTCGCAAGGCGTGTACATTGCGGGGTATCCATGGAATGGCTATCCGCTATGCGTTCAACGCGACGCGGTCCCGTCTGGTTGGAAACCCACTAGGGGCAGCGTCCTTTTCCGTTTATGGCTGTGTTGCAGCCGAAGGCCAAGGCCCTGCAGGCATTGGCACCTCGCCTACGCCTTGCCGAAAAGAAAAATGCTAGCTCGGAGGCACATTCTGATTTATCGGACAGTCGTTTAGATGCGGCTAGTTTTTGTAACTGAGCTTGATTGATTGGGAAAGAATGTCAGTATCTACTTATGAGACCGATCTTATCCCTGCTCCCGATACTACTTTCATTCACAAACAATATCGTTGCAGAACCGGATCCGGTGATGATCCGATTGGTGGACCCGCTTGACGAGCCAGAGTTCTATTGCGTGGATATACCAGGTTTTCGGCAAAACGTACAGCTGCAGGCGCCGTTGATGGCTCACACGCTGAAGCGATTTGGATCAGCTGATGAAATGTGGACCATGGATTACCCATCTAAAGGGCAAATCTACGCCAGCGAGTACGGACTTTGTATCCAAGCGGCAAGCGCGAAGCAGGGCGCTACTCTATTACTCAAAGAGCCGAGCGACTCCCCTTTGCAGCGCTTTAAACTTACCAAAGAAGGTGCGCTTGTCCTGGTCGATAACCCTGAATTGGGGTTTTCAGTAGCCGGCGGCGAAGGCTCAAAGGCGGGTGGCCCCAGTCATTTAAGAAGAGATATGAGATTGGGAAGGCTGAGCGATACGGATGCCACCCTGACCTCATGGAAACTCATTGAGAGTGCGGAAAGTTGGCCTGAATGAGAATATTGAGACGGTTCTAAATTTGATTTAATAAAAAGCTAATTTTTCTATGATCGAACAGAGACTGTATTGGGACGTCATGAAGGTTCACCTGGTGCTTCTTGTTTCATTGCTGTGCGTTATTTTTTCTGAAACGGGTCATGGGCAGTCGCCTGCGGCCGTCAATCAGCCGATTTCGGACGAAGAGCTTGTGGAGCTGGCTCCAGAGGGTGTGATTGTTTTTCCAGATATCTCGTATCGAGAAGGAAATGACGCATGGAAGCTTGACCTTGCCATGCCGGAAGATCGTCGCGATGGACGACTGCCGGCCATCATATATATCCATGGAGGTGGGTGGGTTAGAGGTGACAAGCGCGGCCAGGGCATTGAAACCTCATTAGGGTACGCTACGAAAGGCTTCGTTTCCATTTCCCTAAACTACCGGCTTGATTTGGACAAGATCGCTTGCGTCGAGGATGTGAAGTGCGCGGTCCGCTGGTTGCGGGCTCACGCGGAACAGTACAACGTCGATCCCAACCGCATTGGCGCAGCCGGAAACTCCGCTGGGGCTCACTTGGCCTTGCTGCTGGCAATTTGTCCCAAATCTGCAGGGCTCGAAGGCGACGGTCCCTATCAGGAGTTTTCGAGTCGGGTCCAGTCAGCCCATTGCAGTTCAACACCGACGAAGCCCCGTTTTAGGAGAGGGAAAGGGGGCGGTCAAGACGTGACGAAGCTGCATGCGATGAGCTACGTCAGTGCGGATACACCGCCCCTTTTCTTTATACACGGTTCTGCCGACACGAGAATGGCTCCTGTGTCACAGTTGGATGAATACGTTAAGGCCTTGCGAGAAATTGGCACCAAAGACATCACCTATGTACGATATGACGACGGCACCGGCCACGGCGCTTATGTGCAGCATCTGCAAGAGTCGCGCCGCTCTCGGGAAGCGTTTTTCATTCGGACTTTGACGAACAAGGGCAATGAGGACTAAGGCATAAGGCTGTGGTTGATATTATAAAATCCTACCCGCGACTCTGGAGCGGATCCTGCCCGGATATCGCCCGGATCAAGTGAGCTAAGCGAGCGTTGTTTAAATACCACCCTCAACTTAATCGAATTCCGATTCCTTGTTCGGCCCGCCCGCGGATGCGGTGCTTTTCGTCTTCCGTTGTTGATTGGAAATTCAATTGTTCCGATTTGATTCGGAGGGGGTTGATAGGAAAATTGTTCCGTCGGTAATTATGCAAAGCAAGCTGACAGAAAGCGGGAATCAGGAAATCTAAAAATTTACCGACAAATTCGAATTACAAAGCTGTTGACCCAAGACATCGGTTTTATAGTCCATAATAGAGACTCGTAGCTCGCTAACCGACTTTAAAATCATGAGAACCTCTCGAATAATTGCATATCTGGTAATACTAGCTTTCAGCCGTCATTTGTGTGCGGACGCTTTACACGTTGTCCAAGAAGAAGATGGACAAACTTTGTCTGTTTTTCGCGACGGGAGTTCGGATGCGATTTTGATTCAGCATAGCAGAGATGATCATCGTCCTTACATTCATCCGATCGTATCACCTGATGGCCAGGGCGTTCTAACAGAATACAGTCCTGGTCATCATCCGCATCAAACTGGTTTGTATTGGGGGTTTACTCGCATCAATGGACGGGATTTCTTTCATAATCCAGCGAATGGATATTGGAAGCGGGAGAGCAGTCGGATCATTGCCAGCGAGGGAAATGTGGTTGAGTGGGAGACCGTGTACGTTCTACTCGACGAGTCTGGGAAATCGATTATGCGAGAATCACAGATCTGGTCGATGCGAGATAACAACAAACAGTATTTCATCGATTTGACTTGGACGGGCGAGGCCTTAGTCGATCTCGATTTTGACGAATACAACTACGGAGGTCTTTTCCTAAGAATGCCATACAAGCGAGGGGAAACCGATGGAATGGCAGTAAACAGCTCTCGTCAGAAAAATGAGCGTGCCGAGGGACAAAGATCAGTGTGGGTGGATGTAGGCATGGAAATCGAGGGACGCGATGACTGGGGGCACATTGCAATTTTCGATCATCCAGAAAACCGTAATTTTCCGCAAAAGTGGCGAGTTGATCGACAGTTAGGAATTGGTCCGGCTCCCTCTCGTATGGGAAATTGGAGTATTAAGAAGGGCGAAAAAGAAACTTTTAAGCATCAGCTTGTCGTATACGGTGGTGAGTTCGATAGCATTACGGTCAACGATCAGTGGAAAACCTACACTGGTCAAGGAGGTAACTGGGCACTTTGGAATCTCGCCAAGCAAGAGGGTCGCAACGCGGAGTTTTTGTCGGGTCCGGAAGCGGTCGAGAAAATGACTGTAGCAGATGGATTGGCAGTCAACCTTTACGCATCGGAGCCCGAAATCACTCAGCCAATGGCTTTTTGCTGGGATGACCGAGGCCGTTTGTGGGTTGCGGAAAACCGTGATTACGAAACGCGTCGAACGGGGTTCTCAGCAGATGGAAACAGCCGGATCTTGATACTAGAGGATGAAGACGGTGATGGTGTCATGGATTCTAAGAAAGTCTTTATGGAAAACATTCCTTTCCCAGCTGCCATGGCATGGGGATTCAACGGTTTGTGGCTTGGTGCTCCACCGAATCTACTTTTTGTTCCGGATCGAGATGGCGACGACAAGGCGGATATAGATAATATCGAGATCCGCTTGAGTGGTTGGGGTATTCGCGATCGTCATGAAGTTCTTAATAGCTTTATCTGGGGGCCCGATGGGTGGCTTTACGGTTGCCAGGGCTTCGCTACACCCTCGATGGTGGGTAAACCAGCAGGCGGAGGGCGGATCTATCAGCATGGGGAAGCTTTCCCCGCAGAATTCGAGGCGGAAGATCCAACCTATATCGATGGAGGCGTCTGGCGTTATCACCCAATAAAAGACCGTTTCGAGGTGGTTGCCCACGGGTTTAGTAATCCTTGGGGAGTCGATTTTGATGATCACGGACAAGCTTTCATTACGGCTTGTGTGATCCCGCATTTGTGGCACGTCATTCCTGGAGGAATTTATCATCGTCAGGGTGGCCGGCATATCAATCCTCATGTCTATTCGGACATAAAGACGATAGCGGATCACAGGCATCGTTCTGCCCATGGCGGAGCTCGTATATATTTAGCGGATACGTTCCCGGAAAGGTATCATAATCGTGTATTCATGGCCAATATCCATGAGCATGCACTTCTGACGGACATACTGGAGCCGAGCGGTTCTGGATTCATCGGTAGGGATGGCGATGAGACTGTAATGGCCAACGACCCGCAATGGGTGGGGTTTAGCATAGAGATTGGCCCTGAGGGAGCGGTTTACATGCTCGATTGGCACGACCCGGATATTTGCGGAGGGGAAGTGCTCTACAAAGATACGGGGCGTATTTACAGAGTAGCTCCCCCAGGAACAAGAACCCCAGTAGGATTCGATATTGCTACATATTCTGACGATAAGTTGGTCGAATTGCAAATGCATCGCAACGATTGGTATGTGCGGAGGGCACGCGTAATCCTGCAGGAACGGGCATTCGAAGGAAAGTTGTCAGAACATATTCATGATAAATTGTGGGATCAATTCGAAGCTGGGCCCGACGAAGGGCGAAAGTTGCGTTCACTATGGGCATTGCATGTTACCAACGGGTTAAATCGAAACCAGCTAACGCATTTGTTGGATCACAAGGATGCACACATTCGAGCTTGGGCTATTCAACTGCTCTGCGAGGATTTCAATCCAGGTCAAATGGCATTAAATCGGTTTGAGACCATGGCGGTAGAGGATCCTTCGCCGGTGGTCCGCTTGTATTTGGCATCCGCTCTGCAACGCATCCCGTCTAATCGCGTATGGAAAGTTGCGGAAGGATTGCTGAGCCACGCGGGGGATTCGGATGATCATAACTTGCCAAAAATGATTTGGTACGGGTTAGAGGGAGGCGTGGAAAGCTCCGCTGAGGTGGCATTGAATCTAGCTCTGGAAAGTGAGATTCCGATGGTTTCAAAATTTATTGCACGGCGAGCAATCGCGGCTGGAGCTGCAGATCTTGTGGTTGCTGCAATCGAAAGATCGGATAACTCGGAAAGGAGGGTACAGCTTCTTGAGGGATTTCACGAAGGCCTCAAAGGTCATATGTATTCTGAATCTCCTAGGCAATGGGCTTCTATTGAAGAGAAGCTAATGAAATCTGGGGATGTAAAAGAACGCAAACTAGCGATGGCTCTCGCAGAATTATTTGGCAGTGTTAAGGTTGGCCAAGCTCGTCTTGCACAGTATGTTCAGGAAGAGACAGGTTTCGAAGAAAGGAGAGAAATTCTCAAAGGATTCGGCAGGGACTTATATCGGCCTGCATACAAGACAATAGTCGACGCACTTGACGATCCAGCCTTGAGAGAAGTTGCCCTAACAACGGTTGCGTTTTACGAGAATGAAAGCCGATCCGAGGAAATAATAAAACGATACGACCATTTTAATGAATTGGAAAAAGATATTGCGGTAAAAATCCTAGGCACTGAAAGGAGCGGTGCGATGACGTTATTCGCAGCGTTGCGAGCAGGCAAGATTGAACGATCGGATATATCTGAGCGCGAAGCTCGTCAGCTTAAAAGAGTGATAGGACCAAGCTTTACTGATTTTTGGGGGAAGCCAGAGACTTTGGTCGTTAATGACGAAATTAGAATATCTGCCGTAGCGGGTGAGATGAGATTCGATTTGGATGAATTTGCCGTGAAGAGAGCAGCAAATATTAGGCTCATATTTTCGAACCCCGATATGATGAATCATAATTTGGTCATGGTAGCACCGGGAGCAGCAGATGAGGTTGGTTCAGCTGCGATTGCGATGGGTGCATCTGGCCTTGAACTCGGTTATATTCCAGAAAGCGAAAAAGTTATTTTTGCCTCGAGGCTCCTTGAGCAGAATGAAGAGCAACTAATCGAATTCAAAGCACCTTCAACGGTGGGAGATTATGAGTATGTTTGTACCTTCCCAGGTCATCACTTAGTAATGCGTGGTGTTATGAAGGTTATAGAATGAAATTTGAATATAGATACATTTGTATTTTGTGGAAATCATATCTTAATCTCTAATGTACTGGCCAAAACCAAAGTTGTTGATAGGAAATTCAACTGTTCCGATTAGATACGGAGGGCAGGTTGATAGGAAGTTCAATTGCTTGCCTTAGGCGAATACTGTATTTGATACATGGATACTAAATGGTGAGATTGGGTTGCCCCTTTTACCAATTCCCTTAAAGTTTTGAGAGGAATGCGTTCAGGGCTAGGTGAAACCTTTCTGGCTGATCTCGGTGGACGCTGTGGCCAGCACCCTCTATGTGGACAAGTTCGCCATTCTTCAGGTTCGAGGCAACCGATTCGTTGCCTGCACGAAGCTCTCCTTGATCGTCTGCTTTCAGAATTAGCGTCGGGCAGGAGGTCTTGGCAAAGAGGTCGCTCGCTTGAGGACGGTCGTCTAGACTTCGATAAGCGGTGTTGGGATGGTACTGTTGTTTGGACAATGCCCAGAAGTGGAGCTCTAGAAAACTAAAGTGGGGATTGCGCACCTTTTGAGAGTCGAAGAGTTCTCGGTAGTTGGTGTTGTTTCTATTTAGAATAGCCTGAACCCGATTCTCCATGGGCACAGAGTTGCGTGCAGCTTGCGCTTTCGGTGTACGTGGCACTAGTCGAGGGTCGACCAATATGGATGCTCGGGGGATATCCGGATAACGTGCTGAAAACCAGGCCACTGAAGAACTTCCCATGGAGTGGCCCATGAGGATTGGCTTCTCCAGTTCAAGAGCCGATATGAATCCCGCTAGATCCTCTACCTGCACATCGGCCGGTTCCGTTTGGGAGGGTGGATCCGTGCGTCCAAAGCCTCGTGCATCAGGCAAAATCACATCATACTGGTCTTCCAGCTCTTGCGCTACCGCTGTCCAGCACAGTCCATCATCGGAGTAACCGTGGGCTAGAACCATGGGAGGCTTGTCTCCGCCTGTGCGCCAGTAATGGATACGGATGTTGTTGGCTACGACGTAGCCCTCGGTCCAGTGGGAGGGAATGTGGGGGTCTATTGAGGCTGAAGCGATTAAAGGAAGAAGGAGTGAAAAAAGGAGGGAGTATCGCATAGAAAGGAGTTAAGGTGGATGTTGATAGGAATGAATGTGTCTCTTCGTTCGGTACAATTGAACCGATTTGATACGGAGGAACACCCGCATGAGATGGCGGAGCTTAATTCAAATATCTCGATGCGTTCGTTACAGTATGTACTATTTATTGCTGCTTGCTTGACCAGATCGAGTCAATAAGGGACGTGGCATGGCAAATCGAATGTCTTCCCGTTAGGAACTGCCGGCAAGCCGCTTTTCGGGTATTATGGTTTTTACTTAGGAGAATCTATTTAACTAGGTAAGTAGATCGGGACATCCAGGGGCTGGTTTAGTTACCGTGACCGATTATGTCCCTATTTTGCGTATGGCCGACAGATCCGAGTGATGGCCGATGAAGGTGATCGAGCGTTCTTTCGCCCAAACCCATTCATTTGTTGAATAGGCTCTTGCCGTTGATTCACCGAATTTTCGTCTTTTTGGGGTGGCGAGGAAATAGGCCAGGCATTGTTCAACGTGGATTGGAAGGCAACGGATGAGGCAGCTAGATCAACGCCTCTGGTTCCATTCTTCCGACTCGAAACGCTCGATGAGCTGTTCTTCCTCCAACTCGTCCCAATCAGGCCATGATCTAAATTGGGTTTCTGCGCCAGCGAGACGAGAAAGCGACTGGATAAAGTCGTTGTAAAATTGGGTCCAGTCGAGATCTGGCAATGCGGGTCTACAGATGGAGCCTTGCAGCAGATAGCCCTTTTTGGAGCGTTTTTGGGCGGCGCCCGCTACTTTTGTGGGAAGGTTTCTAAGGACGATGTCGTATACCTCGGGCTTTTCGAAGCATACGCTGGGCGCCGTATGTTCCGGCGAGGCGAAATTCAAAATTACTTCCACTCCTTGCTCATGCATGGAGGACACGATGCAGTCGTGGACAGAGCGGTAGCTTTCAGAGGGTTGCGACCGGGCAAGTGGGTGGCTTGCTGGTATCACGAGTGAATAGGTCCAGTCCTCAAGGTGATTGACCACACCGCCCCCAGTAGGACGCCGGCAGATCTCAGCGCTGGAATCCGAGACTTCAGACAAGGCATAGTTGTAAGTTTGGCTCATTCCAAAAGTAAATGCAGGGCGAATCCAGTCATAGTGACGGATCCTTAGCGCGTTCACGTCCGGGTAGCGATTGAGCAGCAGAAAATCGTGAGCCATGTTTTGGGCTGCGGTTTGAGTGGAATCGGGGAGAACGTGGAGTTCTTGTGGAGTCATGGACTTGTTTTATCAAATGGAGTTGTACCACACTCGAAATTGCTTGGGTACGATCAGCGACTCCAGTTGTTCTGAGAATGGTTGAGGACGCGTTTTCAATCTGCCTGCCAAAGGTTGAAGGTCTAGGGTCAGGTTTTCTTGGCGTCGGGAATGTTCGGGGTGGTTGCCTCGATTGGATTTTGATATTAAATCGGGCGAAAGCCCAAAGTGGTCCAGTATCTGTTGGCCGATCTCAAAACGAGAGAGCGGGTCGGCTCCAGCCCAATGAAGAAGGCCTTGGAGGTCATTGCGTTCACACAGTTCGACCATGGCGTCGGCCAAGTTATCGGAAAGACAAGGTTGGCGATACTCGTCTGTAAACAGGTGGGCTTTCTCGCCTCGACTCCAGGCGGCAATAAGTTGCTCGTGCAGGCTTCGATTTCCACGTGGGCTGTTTCCATTGAGAATAGGTATTCTAATAATAGATGCGAATTCGGATGCCATGTCTAGGGCTCGCTTTTCTGACTCCGCTTTATGCATCGAGTAGATACTGGAAGGGTTGGGAGGATCTCCAATGAAGTAAGGCACGGAAGCTCCATCGAATACCTGATCTGTAGAAATATGGATAAACCGAGCAAACAAATGCCGGGAAAGCAAAGCCAGCTTTTCGGGAACGAGAACATTGATACGTTCGCTCGCGCTGGGATCGGATTCGCATAAGGCGGGAATAGACATTGCCGCGCAATTCACAATCGCATCGGGGAATTGCTCCAAAACGAAACGCTCAAGTACGGCGAGATCATTGAGGTCTATTGCCTTCTGCTGACTCAGTCCAGCGATTGGCACGGCATAAGATCCTACGATGCCGATAACTTCATGCTTGCGCCGTTTTGCGGCTTGAGCGAACGCGTGCCCTAGCAATCCCGAAGCTCCTGTCAGGATAATTTTCATACAAATCTGCTACTTGAAGTGTCTATGGCTAATATGCCAGTTGATTTGCCAGGGAGTGGATTGGTCGCTGACCTTGAGTCGAGTCAAACTCAGAATCGATGTCTTGGGAAAAACGATACATTGGAAAGATTGCGATCCTGAAAGGAGAAGAGATGCGAGGCTTGATAGGTTCGGCTCGTGACCGACCACCATGATATCTTCGTTGGACGGGTCGATGCATTCAGCAATCTTTGATGGGTCGTCGAAAGGAGTGATTCCGTCAATGGTTTCCAATCCCACTGAAAGCCCGAGACCCTCGTGGAGCAGGGTTGCCGTCTCAATCGCTCGAAGGTACGGACTGTGCCATATGGCTGAAGGCTCGATAAGTCCTTTCTCTCGGAGGGCACTAGATATTCTTTCAATCTGTTTCTTACCTTTAACGCTGAGGGGACGCTCGGAATCAGGCTGAAAGGCTCCAGCGTGGGCGTGCCGAACGAGATATAGGGTCTGTTCCATCTTAAATTTGGCTTTATCGTTAGTCTGATGCGAGGGCGCTGGCTTTTAGGAGTCGGTTCATCCCTTCTGCCATGGAAACACGTGGATGATAGTCGAGGTCGCGTTTGGCCGCCGCGATATCGAACCAATGGTCTTTGGCTAGCTCCGAAGCGACGAACCGGGTCATCGGGGGTTCCCCACGCAGGCGTAGCGCTTTCCATATCAGTTCCAATACCGCTCCCGCTCTTTGAGCTTGGGCGAGGCTGATCTTCTTTTTTATTGTGGAAATACCGTTTCGGTTCAGAAGACCATTGATCCATTCCCAGAGTAGAACGGGTTCGTCATTACTTATGAAATACGCTTTCCCCCCTGGGTTGTTTTCGAGTTTGTCAAGGGCCGCCTCCGCGGAGAGGTGGGCATCGACGATATTGTCGATGTAGCTCAGGTCGACTCGATTGTTCCCCTCCCCAACAATGCGCAGCTTCCCTTTTCTTCCTCGATCCAGTACTCGAGGTATAAGATTTGGGTCTCCTGGGCCCCAGATGAGATGGGGTCGGAGGGCGACTGTCTTGAGGTTCCCTGGAGGAAGCCCGTGTGCGGCGAGGACCGCTTTTTCCGCGATTACTTTCGTCGTTGGATAATGACAGGGAATGCCATCGCCATAGGGCAACGATTCATTGGCTCCTGAAATAGCCTCGGCATTAAAAACGACACTCGGAGTACTGGTATAGATCAGTTTGCTTACTTCAAAGTCGCGGCACCCGTTAACGATCGACTGGGTTCCAATTACGTTCGCATCATGAAACTCACGGTACTCTCCCCAGATGCCAACTTTAGCCGCGGTATGAAACACGGTATCGGCTTCTTGGCATGCGTTTCGAACCGATTTTGCGTCAGCCAGATCGACATAGAACATTTTTACTCCGAGCGCTTCCAGTTTAGGCTGAGGTCGTCGGCAGAGCCCTTTTACCGCGCAACCTTGATCTAGAAGCCGTTGAATGAGATTCCCGCCGAGAAATCCACTTGCGCCGGTGACAAGTACGCGTCGAGGTGCCAAGGATTGAAAGGTAAGGGCTTTCTCTGGCATCGGCATGGGAACAGAGGCTTGCGTGTCGCTGAGTAGTGTCAAGTATCTGCCGGCATCTCCTGCAATCTCGATGGACGAAACTGAGAAAGTTGCTGACAAAAGGCTTATCAGCCAACTTACCCTAGTAGGGGAGCACCAAGGCATGGTGAAGCGTTTCGATGGTTTCGACAAATCCCGGCACACCGTGCCGAAGTACGCCAGCGATCGGGCCCAGCAGTTCCTGGCACGACTTGCGGAGCCGGAACTAGTGGAATGGAGCGAATCGCTTTTCGCCGCTTATAGAGAGGCGATGGATTATAGGCGGAAAGACATTTCGTCCCTCGTTGAGGGAGGGGTAGCTCGGATCGAGAGCAAGGATTTCATTCTGGAGCGGCGGTATTCGTTGAATCAAGACAGTCCGGACAGTTACCTAGTCGAAACGGAGCTTATGAACGCGAGCGGCCTAGAGTTGCTCGAGTGCGAGTCTTTCAATCAAGCGACAGGGCCGCTGTTCGAGCGAATGTGCTGCCTGTTCAGGCGCGACGTTTCCGTGGAGTCTATGATAGACGGAATCGAAGACTGCAAAGGGAGCGAAGTAACGGTAGACTACCCATCTACCTGCGAGTATTGCGAAACTCGGATCGAAGGACTGGAACCGGTTTTTCGGTTCGATTCTGCATCATTGGAAATTCGATTTCGTCGTTATGGATTGCCCCGTCAAATCATTCAGGCCTATCGAGCCATGGCGGGCAAGCTGGCCTCGGTCGAGGTGATGAAGGACGTCTTGTCGCTAAGCTAGCAAAGGATAATCTTAGCGTTTCTCCCTTCAGTAGCTAGGTTGTCTCTTTCGGCAATGACTGAATGATGTTTTTCGAATGATTTGCGATACGTTCGAAATTGTTCACAATCTCAATATAGATGAGCTCAGAGTGCACCTCTGCACTATTATTGGTCATCCGATTGACAGAACGTTTTCGCAGCTTCCGCCTCTTTTCGTTGATCATATCTTCGAGATCGATCGCAACTTCCATATCAGCCGCTGATACTTTCGACTGAATTCGGGATTGGTAGAAGTCTATAAATCGTTCAACGTTTTCACCGAATTGGACAATGTCGTCCTCAATCTCTTTATTGATAAAGCGGTTTTTCCGATAGCGTTTTGCAGCCCGGTTCGTGATTCGGTGGCAGCAGTCGCAGATTTCCTCGAGCTCTGCGATCACTCGGAGGTACCGCGTAGCCTCTTGTCGGGTTTCGTTGCTTACATGGTCGGAGGAGTAATGAATGAGGAAATCGTACAGCTCTGAGGTGATTTCGTTACTCTCCTCTTCCATCCGGTTGATCTCTTTCACTTTTTCGGAAAGGTCTTCCTGCGGATTGTTATATACAAAAAGGAACTGCTCAAACATCTGCTTGCTTAGATCACCGAGTTTCCGAATCGCTTGCTTGCCTTCGGAGAAATTCAGTTCCCCGGAGCCCCATGACATAGTGTCGAGATACCGGAAGGTGGGAAGGTGGGCAGTAGTGGGTTTTTCTTTGACCAACCATTCGACGAGTTGGGCGATCTTGGGTACAAAACCGATCAGTAGAAGGATGTTAAGCAAGTTGAAGAGCGTGTGATAAAGCGCCATGTGGTTTGGTAGATCCGGATTCGCGTCAGCCCGTCCTTGACCATCTACGATAAGAGCTTCTGGTGGACCGGGCATCAGCCAGTCGACCATAGAAATAAAGGGGAAGAATACGGCGAACATCCAAAGCACACCGAGCATATTGAATATGAAATGCGCTCGAGCCGCTCGTTTAGCAGCCGTGTTGGCCGTTAGCCATGCGAGGTAGGCGGTGATTGTGGTGCCAATATTTTCCCCTGGAATGACCGCGGCAGCTTGAGGAAAGTCGATCCAGCCCTTGTACGCCATGGTTAGCGTTATTGCACCAGCGACCGAGGAGGACTGCACGACAATGGTGAGAACCACACCGACCGCGAGAAAGATGGGGATCGAACCAAACCCGTAGTTACTCAAAGAGGCGATCCATTCCAAGGCTTCTGGATTGCTCTTGATATCGGGAACCGAGTTTTTGAGAAGGCTAAGGCCGAGGAAAAGCAATCCGAATCCTGTGCAGAAGTTGCCGACCTCCTTGAGGCGAGCGGTCTTCAAGAAAGTCATTGCAACCCCAACGCCGATTACGGGAATGGCGATATTTGAGAGGCTAAACTTAAAACCCAGAAACGAGATGATTCAAAACGTTGTCGTTGTGCCGAGATTAGCCCCCATGATGACGCCGATCGACTGGATTAGGGTCAGGAGGCGGGCGTGGACGAAACTAACGACCATGACTGTGGTGGCCGAGGAGGACTGGACTAGACAGGTGACGAGGAATCCAGTCATAACACCGGCAAATCGGTTTCCGGTCATCGAGCGCATGATCCTACGAAGCCGCTCACCTGAAAATTGTTGGATCGACTCGCTCATGAGGCGCATACCAAATAGGAACACGCTCAAGCTGCCTAATATCATGAAGAATAAGGACATGGACTTTGTGATTACTGGAGGAGACCTCGAAACGGGGATTCGAGGACTAATCACAAAAATACGGAGCGGGGTCCTGATACGACCGAATTGTTGCTTTTTGGGAATTGGTTTGCAAAAACAGGGGGATTGCCAGAACATTTTATTGAACTTATGAGGCGTTTTGGCGCGTCTTTTGGTGTAAAAACATTGAGCACACTATGAAATCACTTGCTCTTATCTCCTTTCTCGCAGGAATTTTCTTAACGCCGGTCCTTTGGGCGGAAGATCTGTTTTTCGAGGGAGACCTAATGGCTGCGCAGAAAGTAGCGAAATCGACAAGAAAGTTGGTTATGATCGACTTCAAGGCAGAGTGGTGTGGCCCTTGCAAAATGCTGGACCGGACCACTTGGAAGGACGAAAACGTTATTTCGACTTTGAAAGACAAGGCAGTAGCTGTTAAAGTGGACGTCGATGAGAACAGCGAGCTCGCCGCAAAATATAGTATTCATTCGTTGCCTACAGTTATCTTCGTAGATGGAAACGGGAACGAGGTTTCTCGATTCATTGGTTACCGTGACGCGGAAGGATTCCTGAAGGAATTTAGCAATCTTGAAGAGTCGTAGATGCCTCTGTGGTTGCCTCCTAGGAGCGAACTTCAGGGAACCCCCATTTTGGTCGGATCGAGTGTTAACCCACTTCTGTGTTTCTGTTCTTGCGTTCAGTGGGCGGCTTTGGCTTTTTCCTTCGTTGTTGACGGCCGAAGCAGGAGGCGTCAGGCGAGAAAATTCCTATCAACTATTCAATGAGCGAAGCTGCTGAATCTACGCAATCCGTGTTCGGGAAGAGCAACCCTTTCCCCGCTCCTCTACTTAAAAAGTACAACCTCAATGTTGAGGGCTCTGCCAAAGAGACTATCCACGCGGAGGTCTCCATCGAAGGTTCGGGACTTAGCTACGACGCGGGGGACGCTTTGGCGGTGGTTCCTCAGAATTCGCCTGATCTCGTCGAGGCGTTCCTCGCGGCGACAGGAATCGACGCCGCGGATGAGCTTACCATTGGCGAAGAGGTTTTCTCTTTCGGAGAGGCGCTTCGAGACAAATTCGATTTACGTGTTGTGACAAAAGTAGTCCTCACGAAGTTCGCAAAAGCGGCTGGACTCGATGAGCTTCTGGAAAAGTGTGCGGACAGGGAATGGGTAAAGGAATATATTTGGGGGAGAGATTGGGTGGACGTGGTGAAAGAGTACCCACCGAGTTCCCTTTGCGCGAGCGACTACGCCGGATTTCTACGTCCGCTGGCGGCCCGTTTGTATTCCATCGCCTCCAGTATAAACGCTCATCCCAATGAGGTTCATTTGACCGTAGGGACGGTGCGCTACGAGGCTTTTGGAAGACCAAAAAAAGGGGTATGCTCGACTTTCATTTCTGATATGTGGGATGAAGGAGCGACCGCTGGGGTTTATTTCCACCACAACCCCAACTTCAAGCTGCCCAAAGACGGATCGCTTCCGATCATCATGATTGGACCCGGAACGGGAATCGCTCCCTTTCGAGCCTTTATAGAGGAACGAATCGCAAAAGGAGCCACCGGAAAAAACTGGCTGTTCTTTGGGGACCAGCACCAAGCAACCGACTACCTGTATCAACCTGAATGGGAGAAGTACCTCGAATCCGGGTACTTATACAAAGTGGATCTGGCTTTTTCGAGGGACCAAGCAGAGAAGATATATGTTCAGGATCGAATGCGCGAGAACGCCGCTCAAATCTGGGAGTGGATCAATGCAGGTGGATATTTTTACGTATGTGGTGACGCCAGCCGGATGGCCAAGGACGTCAATCAAGCGCTCATTGACATCGTGGCTGAGCAGGGCGGAATGGCCGAGGCCGCAGCCGCAGCTTACGTGAAGCAGATGCAAAAGGATAAGCGCTACGGCCGAGATGTGTATTGAGCGAGTCCGACCGATCGACTATAAAAGATAAGGATGTGCCTTCCTCGCTTCCGTCGCTCCGATCAAAAAACCAGAACTTCGCAGAATACCCTTAAGGCCGTAAAATTTTAGAAGGTTCTAAACTTTTTTGGCCATACAAATAGGGGGCTGGTAGACCTTCGGGTAGAAATGATTTTCGGGTAGAATTGATAGGTCTTGGGCTCGCTCCAAAATATTACAGCCCTTCTTGAGGAGCTCGCCTTTTTCTGGAAGCGAAGGCCGATTGCGTAGTGCCGATGGGTGGATACAGATAGGCCCCTATATGAGCCATCAGTGGAAGAGAGCCATATTGATGGGGCTATTCGCTGGTCTAACATTATCGTCGACTTCGACGTGGGTCTACACTGCTTCCGTGGGACACGGGCGACCCGTTATTGGTTCCGAGTTTAGACGTTGATGGGAATTCGATCTTTCGACCTTACTATGAGCAGATGGACCAAGTCGGACTCGACCTCCAGTACGCGAACGAAGGCTGGCTATTAAAGTTTGAGGGAATCGCCGGGGACACCCCGTCGGAAAAATACAGTGCCATGGTGGTAGGATTTGAATACACGCTTTACGGCATCGGAGGCAGCACAATTGATGCGGGGTTTCTTTTAGAGGGCCACTTCGATTCCCGAGGTTCAAACGCATTCAATCCCTTGAATCGAGATTTTTCTTTGGAACGCGACTTACTTGGAACGACGACGTGGATTCGGCGCTGGTCGCGGGCGGCGTTTTCGATTTGGACAATAAAAGTTTTTTCGCTCGAGTTGGGCTCGAGCGTCGCATCGGCAGTCGGCATAATATTCCGTTTGCCTAGAAGGGGTATTAGGTCTAACTTAACAGGCGGACATCGAATTTCATGAAAATTTACTCCGACCCAAAGTGCTTGACCTATCATTCCCCAGGACACCCGGAACGACCGACAAGAGTTGCAGCAACCGTAGCTTGGTTAAAGGAAAGGCAACCCGAGTGGACTTGGGAACCCTTTGAAGTGGCCTCGGAACTGTCACTGTTGAGGGTGCACCCTCGTTCTCATTTGGATCGCCTCCAGGAAGAGCGAGCGTTTGACGCGGATACCGCCTTTCACAATGACATTTTTGAAATCGCTCGATTGGGCACGAGCAGCACGCTTGCTGCGATGGAGTCTGCCCTAAGTGGAGAGAAGGCATTTTCACTCATGCGTCCGCCAGGGCATCACGCGGAGCAGACCCAGGCAATGGGGTTTTGCTATCTCAACCATATAGCGATATCGGCTTTGGAGGCCTTGGAAACCGGAATTGAAAAAGTGGCTGTGTGGGATTTTGACGCGCATCATGGGAACGGTACCGAAGCGATTCTGGAAGGGGTGGAGGGAGCTTTATATGTTTCCGTTCATCAACACCCCTGTTATCCGGGAACGGGGACGATTTCACGCGGCAATGCGAGGAACTTTCCGGTTAGACCAGGAACTTTGCCAGAAGTCCACTTGGAAGTTTTGGCGAAATCTTGGGAGGCTATTCTCGATTTTGAACCAGGGCTCGTTCTTGTATCCGCGGGATTCGACGCCTACGAACTCGATCCCTTGACGGACATGAGATTGAGATCGATTGATTTTGAGGCATTAGGGAGTTGGCTTGCTGAGGCGAAGATACCAGTGGCAGCGACGTTGGAAGGAGGATACAGCGATGATTTACCCTTGCTTGTTGAGGCTTTCCTGAAAGGCTGGAATCGATCTTAGTCGCTCTCGCAACCGAGCATGGAAGACGAATCATTTGAATACATCGATACCCAAGAAGGCCTCAACTATCTGTGTGACCGGCTGGATTCGCAAACTGAAATCGCTTTGGATAGCGAGGCGGACAATCTCCATCACTATGCCACGCAGCTTTGCTTGCTTCAACTGAGATTCGACGATCGAACCTATCTTTTGGACATGCTCGCGGAGATTGAATACTCCGGATTCTGGGAGACGCTCAATGGAATACATCTCATCATGCATGGTAGCGACTTCGATTTGCGCCTGTTTAAGGAATTCGCCAATTTTAGGGCTACGAGTATATTTGACTCGATGCTAGCGTCCCAACTCCTCGGGATTAAGAAGTTTGGATTGGCCGCTTTGCTGGAAGAGTTTTTCGAGGTCAAAATGCCCAAAGACAGTCAGAAGAGTGACTGGTCACAGCGTCCATTAACGGAGAAGATGCTGAAATACGCGGCCAATGACGTCCTTTACTTGCACCGACTCAGGGATCTCCTCATGGAGCGGATCCGTGAACACGGTCGCAATGCTTGGCTCGAGCAACGCTGTGAATATCAGATTGAGACCGCTCAGAGCGGATTTCCCGAAGGCAGCGAGCATTCCTGGCGAATATCCCGGGCGAACAAATTGGATGGCAAAGGGAAGGCGGCCCTCTATGAGCTGTGGCATTGGCGAGACGACTTGGCCCGCCGACTGGACCGCCCCCCTTTCAAAGTGCTAGGCAACGAGTACATGCTGAAGCTCGCTGAGGCGGTTTCCGAGGGGAACTGGGAGTTCGTTTTCGAGTCGCTTCCTCCCGGGATTCGGCGTCGTAAAAAGCAAGGCCTCGTGGATGCCTTGAAGCGAGGGGAGGCCCGCGATGCGAGTTCACTTCCGAAGTTGCCTCCCCGCGAAGAATCAAAAGGTCCCCTGAGCCAGGTAGAGCTGGATCGGCAGGAAAAGATCAAGCTGCACCGAAATAGAGTGGCTGAGGAGCTGGGTATCGATCCTACTTTGATTGCCACAAGGAGCCATGTGGCCCAGCTAGCCCGCGACTCCAATGCGATGGAAGGTCTGCTCGACTGGCAGAAAGAGCATCTGGGACAGATTATCGAGTCGGCGGAATCTAATGATCCTCCTGCAGGAGATTAATGGGGGCTAAAAAGCCCATTTCGGCTTGGATTATTGCCTTGATGCATTCAGGGGTCTCGTTGATAGTCTTAATGGATTGTTAAAAATTTACTAACCCCTGCTGTCGCTATGAAAACGAAACTCGCATCGATTCTAGTCATTTTTCTGTTTGCCGCTTTGTTCTCAGGCTGCGCGACCACGAAGTACGGTTCCTCTGAAGCGACCGTTGCTGGGTGGGTTACGGTGGAAAATAAAACCTACAGCAAAACGGGTCCGATGACCATCGGAGTGAAAACTTCTGAGTTGGTGCCGCGAAAGAATACCAGTGGCGGACGGGTGCGTTTTCTTTGGGGGCTTTTCACAATTGCGGACGATTGAGCCTCTCAACCCCGTTTTCCGAACCGAGTTTCCAGCCAGGGGCCCGTTAGTTTTGCAACCAGTGCCCCAAGGCAAGATTACTTTGGATTGTTTATAGGGGGTGGGAAACAGCGTTTCGAAATCATTGGTTTCCAACGTTTCACGTTATCTCGATGAGACGGCGGAGAAAATGGGCGAAAGAGAAGCCCTGAAAATCCCTCGAGGGCGGGACGCGAGCGGGCGAATCGACTATTTGGTTCTCTCCTTCCGTGAACTCACCCAAGAGCAGGACAACTGGGGCCGCCACCTCATTAGGCGGGGAATCGGTCGAGGATCTCGTGTACTTCTTATGGCTCGACCTGGACTGCCCTTGATCTCTCTCTGCTTCGCCCTTTTTAAAATCGGTGCGGTCCCGATCGTGATCGATCCGGGTATGGGGCTTCGTTCGTTTCTTTCCTGTGTCCGACGATCCAGGCCTGATGCTTTGGTTGGTATATCCTTGGCGATTTGGGTTTCCCGGATTTTCCGGGGTTCCTTCAAGTCACTCCGCACGCGAGTCAAGGCGGGGGGAGCGCTTTCGAGAGCCCCTTTATCAAAGGGCTCGGGAGAGATTGCAGCAGCCGAAACCACGGCCCGCGATCTGGCCGCGATCCTGTTCACTTCCGGCTCGACCGGTCCTCCAAAGGGGGTGTGCTACGAGCACGGAATGTTCGAAGCCCAGGTCTCCGCGATTCGGGAGCAGTACGGAATCTCTGAAGGGGAAGTGGATCTTCCTATGCTGCCTATATTTGCGCTTTTCAATCCCGCCTTGGGCATGACGACGGTCGTGCCAGAGATCAACCCGAGTAAACCGGCGACGGTCGACCCGGCAAAGATCGTTCAAGCTATCCAGCAGTGCGGAGTAACCAATTCCTTTGGCTCACCCGTTTTATGGAAGAAGATTGGGGCCTACTGCGTCGAGAGAGGGGAAACCTTGCCTAGCTTGAAGCGAATTCTCATGGCCGGAGCGTCCGTTCCCCCGCCGCTCATGGGGCAGTTTCGAAAAATCCTGGATCAAGGGCAGGTGCATTCGCCCTACGGAGCGACCGAGGTTCTGCCCGTTTCCTCAATCTCTGATGGCGAAGTCTTGGGTGAATCCGCCCATTTAACGACCCAGGGTAAAGGGACCTGTGTGGGGCGTCCGCTGCCGGGGGTGGAAGTTAAGATTATCCCGGTCAGTGACGAACCCTTGGATGCATCGGCTCTCGAGAAGCCCGCAGCCTGCGAAGAAATCGGCGAAATTGTCGCCACAGGACCGAGCGTGACGCGGGAATACGATGGATTGTCGAAAGCAACCCGTGAGACGAAGATCGACTCTGGGGGACAAATTTGGCATCGAATGGGGGACTTGGGATATTTCGATGATCAGGGAAGAATCTGGTTCTGTGGCAGAAAAGCGGAGCGAGTTGAATCTGGAGGCAAGACGTACCATACGGATTGCTGTGAAGGTGTTTTCAATGCGGTGCCTCAGGTATTTCGGTCGGCTCTGATTGGTTTGCGGCAAAACAGCCGCACGATTCCGGCGATGGTGGTGGAGCCACTTAAAAGCGCGTTTCCTCAAACCGAAAAGGAACGTTCCCAGTTTATCGAGGATCTGCAAGAGGCAGCGGCGAAGACATCGGTTACGAGCGACATAAAAACTTTCCTGTTCGATCGAGCGTTTCCGGTGGATGTGCGACACAATGCCAAAATCAACCGACTGGTTTTGGCGAAGAGAATCAACGAGCAACAGGATTGAGGTGGATGAACCGTTTTACAGCATCGCGGATCGATGGAACGAGCCGTGGGACAAATTGGAATTCAAGCGTTGGGCCTTGAGGCTGCGTCGCGCTCTTTTGCCAAGAGAGGTAAACTTGGGGCTTGTATTCATTTCTTCTGACTGGATCGATTTTGCGGAAGATATTGTGGATGTACTTCGGTCGTCCTTGGGTATACCCACCTTGGCGGGATGCGTTTCCAATGGGGTGATTTCCAATCAGTTTGAGTTCGAGAGGACAGGCGGCATTGCCCTTGGGCTTTTCTGCCTCCCAGGTGGGCGTATCGTAGATTTAGGATTTTCAGCGAAAGAGTCGCAAAAGGGAATCACATGCGATGAGCCCGGATTCTGGCGAAGGCAATTTGATCCTGGGAGCGAAGGAATAAATGGTTGGATTGTATTTGCTGAGCCGTTACACTTAAGTGTTGAGGACTTGATCAAGTCCTGGGAGCGAGATTTCCCCAATGCCCCGATCTACGGTGGATTGGCCCATTTCGATAGCGAAGCGAGAACAAGTGCCGTGATTTGGAACGACTCAGTTATCGCTGATGGCGGCGTTGCGGTGGGTTTTGGCGGTGGTGTTAAGCTGTTAGGCGTCACGGCGCAGGGTTGCACACCGATCGGTGATGCCTGGACGGTGACCAAAGCCAATGGCAACGTTCTTGAGAGGATCGGCAACCGACCTGCCGCGACCATTCTCGAAGAGACTTTCCAGGGCATTGGCGAAGAGATGCACCGGAGGAGTCGAGGGCACGTTTTTGTGGGGCTTGCGGTCGACGAGTATTTGGAGGAATTCAAACGGGGCGATTTTTTGGCACGCAATCTATTGGCTGCCGATCCGTCAAAGGGCTCGCTAGCGGTCGGGGCGTTCCCTCGTGTTGGGCAATCCGTGCAGTTTCAAATCCGCGATGGAAAGGGCGCTAGCGAAGAGCTTGAGGAATTGATTGCAGTCTTCCGTCAGGAACTGGAAGGGAAGCGGATCTATGGGGCCTGCTTGAGCAGTTGTTCAGGCCGCGGCATGGGATTGTTTGGCGTTGAAAACCGCGATGCGGCGAGCATCTACCCACTCATAACGCCACAAGCTCAGGTCGGGTTTTTCGGAAACGGAGAATTCGGACCGGTGGGTGGGCGGAACTTTGTTCATGGATACACGTCTTCAGTGGCCGTATTCGTTGATGTCTAACGTGGAAAGGGAGCGGGCGATCTCACTTCTTCGCTAGGCTTAGCAGATACATTTCTAACACCCAAAATGATTCGCTCAATGATCACTTGGAGATCACCGACTAGATGCTACACCTTCCGCCTCACTCCGTAAGCTGGATTGGGCGAATCATGGATACATAAGCTGGTTTGCCATCCACGACTACAGGGCGGTACTTCATGCTGCTAATTGCTTGGAGGGCCGCTTTTTCAAACCCATACGTAGTGATCGAGAGGATACGGGGATTCAGAACTTCACCGTTAGGCGCGATGACGAACTCGAGATTTACGGCGGCGGACTTCCCGCTATTCCGGAAATTTTCCGGATAAAAGTTGGAGAAAGGAGGCACGTAGTTAGGCAGTGGATCCTTGTCGAGCTCTGACGAAGGCACAACGGTATGGTTTAGTTTGACGAATATCTCGCGACCCATCTCAACGTTGAATTTGTGTTCGAACGCGATTTCGAACGCAAAAGGCAGCTTGACGCGTGATTCGATCGGAACGCCGTCCTTTGTCGCTGGCTCGAAGATCCATTCGGATGCGGCTTGAGATGCGGCGATCCCGAAATCCGGATGGGTCGCGGTTTCCACTTTCGGTTTTGTCGCGCCGCCAAATATATCCACGGTAACCGCGATTACTGCTTTACCCTCGATTGCTCTAGCGTAGAGGTCGTCCGGGTGTTTGGGCGACACTTTGTAAATCGGAACCGGGGGAAGCAGGTTGCGGTTTTCCCCCTGATCGGAAAAAACCATCGTTGCGGCTAGAATCGTAGTCGCTAGAGTGATCGATGTTTTCCAGAATTTCATGAGTCGATGAATTGAAGGGCGTCAATTTACAGCCAAGCAATTTAAAATGCACGGGTGCTTGCGTGTAGTTCGACAGTTTAACGAGCTATTTAAGAAAGTTTCAGCTATGATAGAATCAAGGGAGAGAAGAGAGTAGTGGAAGAGCCGGACCCCATTGAAATACCAATAAACGGAGAACTTGATTTGCATACGTTTCGGCCCTCTGATGTGAAGTATCTACTAGAGGACTATTTCGATGCCTGTGAAAAGAAGGGCATCCGTCAGGTCAGGGTGATTCATGGCAAGGGAACGGGAACGCTTCGGGAGACCGTGCATGCCCTTTTGCGAAAGTCAGATCGCGTGGAGGGCTTTAGGCTGGGTGACGAAGGTTCGGGTAGCTGGGGCGCGACCTTGGTCCGGCTCAAGTAGATTCCTTGGGGAGCATAGGAGGCTAGGGCTCTGATAAGGCTCGTTTCGCTTTTTGCTCCTTCTTGTAGGCGTCCATCTGGGGCCGAACATGCTTTTCGATGCAAGGGGGGCAGATGGAATGCGTGAAGTCCGCTCCGGTACGCTGATTGACATACTGCTCGATTTGCTCCCAAAGGTCGGTCTCGTTACGGACCTTTTTGCAGTAGGAGCAAATGGGTATTAAGCTTTCGAGGGTCTTAACCTGCCTGTTAAAACCAAGTATGCGCTCGGCGACTCGCAAGCGATTCCAGATTTCGTCTGATCCAATCGGCTTTTTTAGAAAGTCGTCGACCCCCGCATCTAGGGCTAGCTCAAGATTCGCCCGCGATCTTCTTTGAGCCGTCACGAGAATAAAGTAGGTATAGTTTTCCGCACGCATCTGACGGAGACGCCGGCAAAGCTCGAGCCCGTCCTTTCCGGGCATTTTCCAGTCGCTGATTACGATCTGAGGGCTCTCGACGGCAAAGGCGTCCCAAGCCTCGTCACCATTGTCATATCCGGCAGTTTCATAGCCGAGCAAGCTGGTGAGATTTTCGAGGAGACGACGGGTCGAGGGATCGTCCTCTACGATGTGAACTATCAAGTTTTGGCTCATAGTGCTAAAAGAGTACATCGGCATGATTTACCCTCTGTGAATCGGCCGCTTTTCTGCTTCCCCTATTTACAACATTTTTCCAATTGGATCGCTCGTTGAACGTAGCCGGCTCCTGTTCCGTTTCGGTGCAGATTGATCACGGTTTTCTACATAAAGGCTTTCAATCTGGAACTTAATTCGCCACCAATAGCGATTCGCTAGGCTCCCATGGCATCCAGTACCGTCGAGAACTATATTAAACAAGTTTATGCCCTTCAGTTTGAACAGGGCGAAGGGGGGATCGTTGGCATGGGTGATTTGGCAGCTTCGCTGGGAGTAACACCGGGTACGGCGACCTCAATGGTCAAGTCTCTCGCGAAATCCAATCATGTGGAGTACATCCCTCGCGTAGGTGTCAAGTTGTTGGAGCCTGGTGAGAAACTGGCCCTTCTAGTTTTGCGAAGACACCGATTGGTCGAGCTGTTTCTCGTAGAAATCCTGGGGATGGAGTGGCACGAGATTCATGAGGAAGCGGAAACCTTGGAGCACGCGATTTCCGACCGCCTTCTCGAGCGGATCGATAACTTGCTCGGAAATCCTAAAGTGGACCCGCATGGGGACTCGATCCCGTCGGCAAGCGGCAAGATCGCCAAGCGTGACCTGATTCCCTTGGATCAGTGCGATCAGGGTCAAGTGGTTATCATAAGCCGGATCGAGGACCAAGGGGAGGGCTTTCTCCAGTACCTCGAATCGAACGGCTTGACTCCGGGCATCGGAGTCTTGGTGTTGGCTCGGGCCGGACATGCAGGGATCTTGTCGGTGCAATTCGCAGACGGTAGCCAATGCACTATGGGGTTTCCTGCTGCTCGAAAAATTCAGGTAGAACGCCGTGATTGAGTCCTTGGGAGATTTTGACTGGGCGGTCGCTCTACTGCTTGGTTTTGTAGCGGCTTGGGTAACACAGCAGTACCGTTTGAGCATGGCAAAGATGCCGACTCCTGAGGAACTGGAAGAATCGGAGCGCGAGCGGACGGCAGAAACTGAAGCGGTGGCCCGACTAAAGGAGCGCGCGGAAAATCTAGACCAGTCCTTGTCCAAAGCCCAAGGCGAAGTGGAGGTATTGCGGGAAGAGAATACAGGCCTTCATGGAAAACTGGCGGCCGCGGGACAGCGGGCCGAATCGCAAGAGAAACGACTCGCTGAGCAAAAGGAGGAGCTCGCTGCGATTCAGAAGAAGCTCACTACTGAATTTGAAAACCTGGCCAACCGAATTCTGGACGAGAAGAGCAAGAAATTTGTCGTTCAGAATAAAGAGACCATAGACAAGCTGCTCAACCCATTCAGTGAACGGATAAAGGAATTTCGCGAACGAGTGGATAAAGTTCACGAAGAGGGGATCAAGGACCGGGCCGCTCTGAATGAGCAGCTCAAGAACTTGCACCTGCTGAACCGCAAAATGACGGAAGAGGCCCAAAATCTCACGACGGCATTAAAAGGGCAGGTTAAGTCGCAAGGGAATTGGGGTGAGATGATTCTTGAGCGCGTATTGGAAAAGTCAGGACTGGTTGCGGGACAGGAGTACATTACGCAAGCTCATCTAACCGACGAAGAGGGGCGACGATATCATCCTGATGTGCTTGTACGCTTGCCGGAAGAGCGTCATCTCATCGTTGATTCAAAGGTTAGCCTGGTTGCTTACGAGGCTTGCGCAAATGAGGAGGATAAGGAAAAATCGGAACAGCGACTTAAGGAGCACGTTCTTAGTATCCGGACTCATGTCACCGGTCTAAGCAAGAAGAGCTACGAATCGTTGTACGGGATCAACTCGCCCGATTTTGCTCTCATGTTCGTTCCGATCGAACCGGCCTTTACCATGGCCATGCAGGCCGACGACGCCCTTTTTGACTTCGCCTTTGGTCAAGGTGTAGTCATTGTGACGCCATCCACGCTACTCGCTACGCTGCGGACCGTTGCCAATATTTGGAGACAGGAAAAGCAGACCAGAAACGTGCTGGAGATCGCCCGCCGCAGTGGGGCATTGTACGACAAGTTTGTGGGCTTCTACGCCGATATGGAGGAGATCGGGAAACGCCTGGGCAAAAGCCAAGAGGCCTACGATGCCGCCTTTAGCAAACTCAAAACAGGGAGAGGAAACCTCGTCAAAAGCGTGGAAGATATCAAGACGCTGGGGGCGAAAGCAAGGAAGGCGCTCCCTCCTGATGCTGTCGAAGACTCTCTCTTGGAAGAGCGCACCGACGAGAGTAATTAATGTGTCGAACCCGTAGGGCGGGCGCTTACGCCATGGCACGTATCAAGAGGGTAGAGCAATGACCTACCGTCTCTGCGATGCTCCTCCGACACAGGCCTGAGGTGACGCGTCTTTCAGAAGCAATCTCTCGAGCGGAACGATCCCTGAGCCGTCTAGCAGTCATTGGCTATTTGTAGCCGTCAGAGCCGCTTTCTTTCAGTCCTTCGCAGCGTTCGCGAAGGATGGAACACCGCATTTTAAGAGCTTACCCTTTTGTTTCACACTTACTAAATCGGGTGGTTTAGAAGGATTTTATTGTAATCAATAAAAGTTGGCTATTGTTGGTAGGGAGATCACCGATTGTTCTAGGGGAAGTATGATTGTCAGGAATGCGCAACAGATGAAATCGATACGCGAGGCGGCACAGGTCGCCGCAACCGTATTGGACAAAATGTGTGCGCTTGTAACTCCGGGTATGAACACCTATGACCTAGATCAGGCGGGGCGTCGCTTTATCGATGAACTGGAAGCTGAGAGCGCTTGCTACAAGTACCAAGTCGGCTCGCGGATTTATCCCGCCTACACTTGTCTGTCAGTAAACGACGAGGTCGTCCATGGCATCGGAAGTCTCGACCGCGTATTGCGCGAAGGCGATATCATTAGCGTCGACGTCTGCACGCGGTACAACGGATACATCGGCGACAATTGCCGTACGATGCCGGTAGCTCGCGTCGCTCCCGATGTGCAACGACTCCTCGACGTTACCGAAGCTTCGATGTACGAAGGAATCAAAGCGGCTCGTCTCGGTAATCGTGTGGGCAAGATTTCCCATGCGGTGCAACGAGTGGTTGAGAAGGGCGGTTTTTCGGTGATCCGAGATTTCGTGGGACACGGTGTAGGGCGAAACCTTCACGAGGAACCGCAAATTCCCAATTTTGGAAAGCCGGGCAATGGACCCAAGCTCCGCGAAGGCTGTGTCGTTTGCATCGAACCCATGGTGAACATGGGCAAGTACTCCGTAAAAATGGCGTCCGATGGGTGGACCGCCTTAAGCGCTGATGGCAGCCGGTCCGCGCATTTTGAGCACACCGTCATCATCAATAAAGACGGCCCGGAAATTCTAAGCGTACCTCTCGGTAAAGAAGTGCCGGCTCTGGTGTAGAAATCCAGTCATCGTCCGAACCATCAAGTCTTGGCTAGGACTTAGTTTGCTGGCCCACATCAGGCCCGCGGAGTCTTCTTCGCAGGGTTAGCGTTTACGCCATGCCGTATTGTCTAATTGGCTACGTGTTCCAAATTTTTTAGATCACGCTCGATTTAGGATAGTGAACTAATTTGGATACCGTTATTTCGTCTCCATCGCTGCTGCCAGTGGCTTGTCGGCGACGTAGATCATGTAGGTTTCACGCTTGGAGGATCCGCAGAGCTTGGCCGGGATTGCTTGAACGTTAAAGCCCACCTTCTTCAGGAGTCGTTCAATCGCGACATCGGCGGTTGCGAACCAGATCGCCGCACGGCCGCCGGGGCGCAGCGCTTCCCAGATTTGTTGCACCCCACCTTTCTTATAGAGCAGATGATTTTCAACCTTCACCATGGCCGTTGTGTTGTTGTCGATATCGAGTGCGATGACATCATAAGGCGTCTGCACCGAGCGCGATATCACGGAGCGTACATCTTCCGTGAGTACTTTCACGCGTTCGTCTTTGAGGGCGTCGCCATTGAGACCGGCCATAAAAGTGCGGTTCCACTCTACAATCTCTGGAAATAGTTCGACGACGTGAACCGTCGCCGTTGGCCCGGCCGTTTGAAGGACACTTTTCAAGGTAAACCCCAAGCCGAGTCCGCCGATCAGTACTTTGGGCTGAAGATCTTCCGCCGAATGCCGTTCGCAACCAAGAGTACCAAGCTTGATCTCGGAGGTCGTTACCTTGGAATGCATGAGCTGCTGGCCGTTCACCCGAATACAAAAGCTGCCGTCGTGCTCGACGAGGGTCATCCGGGCGCCGTTGGGCGTCATGGTTTCAGCGAGCGTTACATTGGGCTTCATTGGAACGCAGCACAGACTAGTCAATCCTCGGTGGCAAGTGTCGGAATAGAGCAGGGGAGACGACTAAGTTTTACTGCCCACGAAGGCATTGCTCGTATAGTTCAGCTCGATGTGGAACCGCGCATTTAAGTTCTCGGCTAGACAAAGCCCCAGTGGTCGGTGTGTATCCAATACGGCCGTTTTCTCATCTATCTGATCAAAATTCATGCTTAAACCGTAAACCATAAAAATACGGTTTGCAGGTAATGATTTCTGACAGGAGTGCGGTTTCTGATGTGACATGTGCACCGTTGTGCCTAATGTGCGATGGTGCTTTATGAAAGAAGGTAGAGATGACTTGGGTGCATTTGCACTGTTAGTGCAAATGCACCGCCTTATCTGAATTAGGTCAGATGCCAAACAGTGGAAAAAGATAGGCGTTAGGAGACTGACGAGTTGTACGGCTTATCTCCTTTTTCGATACTCGTCACGGAGGGCAGAATCGGCCAACAATGGGAAAAGGCATGGTGTACCGACGGACAGGTGATTCGGGGAGAAATTGACAATCGTGAGGGTGGGCACGTGGTGGGTCGGCTTTGGCTTTCGAGTCGAGTTTAGCCGATAGAGCTCTATCTAGCAGGCGACTGCTGGCGTGACCTAGCCGGGCAGCTATTGAAGTTCACGAATCCAGAACCGAAACACATGGATCGCGATGGACTGACGGCCGAAAAGCAAGGAATGGTGGGCGACATAACCGCGTCACGAAAAGTCAAGGTTCCCGATATCCTGCTGGACGAAATCGGCGATTACTAATTGGCGAAGAAACCGTTTCCCTGAAATTGGGGCAATGCTCTGTATTTAGAATGGTTCAGCCAATCAAACGGTCGAGTGGTCATCGAGACGGCGAGCTACGAGCTGAAGATTGTCGGTGAGCCCTATTGGGAGCTGTCGCCGGAGGAAGAGAAGCTGATCGCAGTCGAAATAATGGACGTAGTCTTTGTGGAAACATCGATATCGCCAAAGAAGCCGACGACATAATCACCGAACTCTGAGCGCACCTGAAGGACGGCTGTTAAGAGCAGAGGGTCTACAGTGTAGCGTCAGTCTTCTTGCGGTGTATTTTGAATACAGATGGACGCCCATTGGGCTCGTGCAGGGTCGTTGACCGTGGAGGTGAGTAGCGGTCATTAGCACCAAGTTCATATGGCTCTGAGTGACTCCCGAAGGTAGGGTAGATTGTCCTTAAGCAGCAACAGATTACTGTAGGGAAAACCGGATGACTAGGGATAGTCAGCCCTACCTTAACATGCAGGAAACGGCGGGGGTTCTGCTTGCGAAGCGATTGCCCTATCTAGTAAAAACATTTCGAAATCTAGTAAAGTAGAGTTAAAGTTCCTCGCGGAATATTTTTTCAGTAATCTTCCAGAACTTGCCCTGCTTGCGACCAATTAAAAAGGCAGGCATCCTGATCTGTGATTGCATTTCAACTACTTCGCTGACCGAATGGATGTTGAGGGTCATTTCGGGCCGTTTTAGATGCGATCTCAAGAAATTGACATTAAACTTCTTAAGGCTGGTTTGATTGTCGAGGTAATGAATCTCCGCTAGGTGTCGCGCATCATAGTCGTAGTACTTTACCTGTAGGTAGGGGGTCCCGTTTTTGTCGAAGCGCTCGAGCATCTCGATCGAATCTGGCGTAAGCACGTGAGCGTTTTTTGAAAGCCTGGCCTGTTTCAGTTTTGTGTCAGGATCAATCAGTATATTGCCGCATCTGCGGCACTCGCGAGCAGTGAGGTCGTTTTGAGCTGAGCACTGGTCGCAGACCTTAAAGCGAAACCGATATCCACAGGGCCTAAACTCGTAGGTATCCGGATTGTGATGCCCGCCGCGACACTTGCGACCGAAGTGCTCGATGATATTTCCATCAAAGTCGACGATACCCCAAAAGTCATTCACGAAACCGCATTCAGGGCAGGGCACCTGCACGGCGACCGATTCGGATACGGTTTTCTTTTCGCCAACCTCTGGGCTGAAAATGTTATACCCCATTCCGGTATAGTCTAAGACTAGACAATCTTTTTTATCCGTATCCAAACGTAAACCACGGCCGATGATTTGCTGATACAAGCTAATCGACTCTGTGGGACGTAGAATAGCGATCACATCGACATGGGCGGCATCGAACCCGGTTGTCAGGACAGATACATTGACTAAATACTTAAACGCTCTCCTCTTGAAATCATCGATAATCTGATCCCGCTCGCTGGCCTCAGTTTCTCCCAGGACGAGCCGCGCCTGTCCCTTCGGAAGGCTCTCCATCACCTCTTGGGCATGTTTCACCGTGGAGCTAAAGATCATCACGCCCTGACGCTTGTAGCTATCGGTGATATCAATGATATTTTTGATAATCAGGGGCGTCAGGCGTCTTTGCTGATGGAGCACTTCCTCCAGTTGGGCCATCGTATAGGTAATGCCCCCTTCAGTCAGCTCAGAGAAGTCATACGACGTCACTGGAATATCTACCTTAACTGGAGGCGTAAGGTATTGGTTCCGTATCATGTACTCAAGGGGTAGGTCGTAGATGCATTGCTTAAAGAAGCGCATTTCCTGCGTCTTCAACTCTCCACGGATCGCGTAGTTATAGATCCATCCGATTCCTAGCCGAAAAGGGGTGGCGGTAAGGCCCAAAATACAAATACGCTCATTGTTCTGCTTCAGCCGTTTGATTACCTTAGCGTACTGACTGTCAGGCTCCAGCCCGGCGCGGTGGCACTCATCGATCACGAGGAGCGTAAAGTCCTTAAAGAAGTCGTCGTCCGCATTCGCGACGGACTGGATGCTGCCGAAGATCACCTTCCTCCCGCGGTCCTTTTGATTCAAGCCCGCGGAATAGACCCCCGCTTGCAAACCATAGCTCTCGTACTTCAAGTGATTTTGCTCGACCAGCTCTTTGACGTGAGCGAGTATGAGGACTCGCCCCTTAGCAATTTTGGCCAATTCAGCGATTACCAAACTCTTCCCTGCCCCCGTAGGCAAAACGATGACCGCTGGGGTCCGTTGCCTCCGAAAGTGGTAAAGGGTGCGATCAACCGCTTCCTGTTGGTAGGTCCTGAGTTTGTACATCGGCCGAGCAAGCTATTTCAGACGCTATCCAAAGTATAGAAAATTTGTCTGACTATCACCCGCGAAGTATTGAGCAGTTTCGAATAAACCAGGCAACGAGCGCCCACTTCAATGGTAACCAGGTTGGGGTAAGCAATTTCTAGCTTCAGAGCCTCTTAGGACGAAAAATTTTCTGGGGCAGTTGATGTATTAGCACCCAATTTCCTTTTAGGGGGCACTAATAAGGTACCAATGGGCTTTCTCTATCCCATTGGAAAACCATAAGCATAATAATTTTTTAGGGGTTTATCGATGTATAATCATATCCTAGGGCGTCACTGACAAGACCCCCCCGCCTCCGTCTTCTTGGGTTGAAACCCAAAAGGTTTCTCCGTCCTGCCTCGGCTCGATGTCTCTGGAGTAACGGCTGCTGTTCTGAACGTTGAGCAAATCCACAGATTGAATGACGACACACTTGTCGCTTACCCATCCGACAAAATCCTTCATAATGAGCGGATGCACGTAAGGCGCCTTGCTGAAGTTGGGTATTGGCTCCACCGGCAAGCTTCAACAAATCATTTGAGAGAGTGAAGCTGGACAAGTCTCTCTCTCAATCATTCCACTCGCCATCGTCCTCCTCAACGTCTTGGGAGAAGCCCAAGTCTTCAATGGGCGTGAGCATTGGCTCCTCTATCTTCGGCTCCGCTGAGGTTTTTGAGCAGCCGACTAGCCATTAAGTGAAAGAATAAGAAGTGCTTTGAATGCGAAAACCACAAACGAAAGAATGGCAGCTTTGAAGATTTTGCAAGATACGCCTGGCGGTGCAGGGATGTCGCTAACTGCGATCAATCGGGTTTTTGGAGGGCGGAAGACTTGATATTCATCAAGCGGAAGCGATTCTTCATGATCGTTTTTCCATTAACCGATACTTTCCCAGAAAAATCAAACATCTCGCTAACTTGATCATTCAGCCAGACCGTCGCCACTAGTACATCACCTAGTCTCGCAAATCCCCTGTATCTTGCATAATCGGTTTTCACAAGGACCCCTAAAGCGTACTCGTTGTGGTCAGGATCCTCGGTGTCGAAGTCTCTCATCGGATTGTATTGGGATGCTATCAATATGCCTGCCGATTGCGTCGTTAACTCGTGCATCATCGCACCGGGAAAAACCGGAGCTCCGGGAAAGTGCCCCTGGATGAATTCTTCTTCGCCGATTACCGTTTTTTGAGTTACTACCTCTTTCGTCGTGATTGAGACAACTTTATCGACAAGCAAATAAGGAGGGCGGTGATGGAGGTACTTCGTTACTTTATCAAACTGGTGCTGGTAGTACTTCATTTTTGAAAGAATCTAAACATTCGGGCACGCTAAGTTTTGGCCGTCGAGTAAAAAAGCACGAGAGCAACAACTGTCCTTACTAGCTTGCGAAGCGTAGGGGTTGGTCGTGAGGCCAGTAAATTTTCTGGGGTAGTTGATGAATATACATTGCGATACAGCCGCCGCCCCGACCTGTCGGTTGTGGCACTCCAGCGGCTCAAGTCAGCTGCCTTCTTTGGAATGCAACGTTCACAGCGCGGGTTTTAGTGGAGTACTACTGGAGCATTTTATCTGCAATATCACGGATTGAACGACATAAGGTCTGGTGATAAAAAATTTATATACCTGATAATAAGATAATTAAATTCTAAAGCATCTACTCCTCAACTAGACGCTTTACTGATCCTAAATCAGCAAATTGAAGAGAGTATGAACTTTGAGTGAGAACGGGATGGAGAAGCCAGCTCTCGGGACGTTTCAACTACACTCAATCAGGCAGTTGTCTATCTGGTTCTTGATTGAAGGCCCGTCCAGATTGATGCCGATGAAGACAAGTTCCTGTCGGCGGTCTCCATAAGGGGGTTCCCATTTGCGTTCAACTTCTGGGGGAATTTGGGAACGGTCGATTTTGCCGTTCTCGAGAGCAGCGGCCCACCATTTTCCGAGAAAGTCGCAACGGCTCGTGGAACCGGTAATCGAGAGAAAGCCGACGGCATCATCCTGTCCTTCGATCCAGCAATAGCCTTTGGCCCTTAGCAGACCCGGTATCGATTTGTTGATTACGTGGGCAAAACGATCGGCGTTCAGAGGCTTGCGTGCTCGATAAACGTAAGTATCCACCAGTCGGGCCGCATGTTCTTTGTCCCCGATCGCGGCGCTGAGGCGAGGTTGAATAAGGGTGGACGGAGAAATCTCCGTTTTGCGGAATCGGGCGATGTCAGGCTTCTCTGGCTCGCTGGTTTCGAGGTAGCGCAGCCAGTTCGCTCCTGATAGCGTGCTCTTCGGATTGAACTGCTGCCTTCCAAGAATTTTCTCTGTGTCGACCTTTCCTTGGGTCGCTTTTATCATTTCGGCCCGATCGTTGAGGCTAGATAGAATAGCTTCGAGCTCATGGAGTTCCTGTCCGTCTAGTAGGTCGATCTTATTGGCTACGAGGATGTCGGCACATTCTACCTGCTCGATGAGTAGTTCGAAAATTGGGCGATCGTCCTCTTGGCGAAGGAGCGTTCGCTGGGTTCCTTTTTCATCGTGGGCCTTCCACTCGCACAGGAAAAAAGGAGAATCTACGATAGTAACAAGAGAGTCTATACAGGCACTGTCCTCAAGAGGGCGACCTGTGATGTCGTCGGCAAAGAAGGTCTGGGCGATGGATAACGGCTCGGCAACACCGGTTGACTCAATGACGAGTCGGTCGATCTGGCGGTTTTGGGTGAGCTCCCAGAGGGCGGCGACGAGATCATCTTGGATGGAGCAACAGATGCAACCTCCGCTGAGTTCCACAACCTGGTCGATGGCTCCATCTAGCTGGCGGACTTCTGACCGGATGAGCGAGGCATCAATGTTTACCTCGCCGATATCGTTGACGATGATGGCGATCCGCTCCCCAGCGGCATTTCGTACGAGGTGGTTGAGCAAAGTGGTTTTGCCGGCGCCGAGAAACCCGGATAGGGGAGTCACAGGAAGTCGGCCGATTCTGTCAGGCGTGGGCATGTTAGGGCTTAAGGTGCAAGGCCGGACGAGGAATGAAAAGCGGGAAGTTCGGTTTGAATTCGATTTTTAGAAGCCTGGCACATGGAACTATCCATGATGTCGTTGGCTTTCAATCAGGACGGATGGGCGAGCGGAGGCTTGCCTTGTTTGTTCGCAATTGCATGGTTTTATGGGGGTTTGGATACTTGCGGTCGAAATTTCAATCCGACCTTTTTCACGGCATTGCAGAATATTCTCTATGATCCACTTTTGGAATAATACGATACTGGCCTAGGTAGTTATTAAGATCGACCGTATGGATATACTTCTCGATTTGCGCTGGATGGTATTGGGCCATGCCGGTGGATTGGAACAAATGGCCTATGAGCTGGTTGCAGCTCTTGCGAAGGTTAGCCGTAAGGACACGTTCTACCTATACTGCCCCGATAGAGCTTTTCAAGATTGGCTGTTCGAGTCAGAACTGAATATGGTGCTGATCGACAGCGACCGGTTTGCTCTGGTTCCTGAGCGAGTCAGTTATGACCGATCGGAAGGTCGGCCTAGCGGGAAACTGGGAAGACTAGGGGTTGTGGCTCTTGATGGATCTGAGCACCCCCCGCGAACCTTGAACGTCGATCTCGTCCATTCAATTGGGGGCTATGTGCATGACGAGTTACTGGACTATCGGAATATTCTCACGATTCATGATTTGCAGCACATCCATTTGCCGCATCACTTTGACGAGGTGGAAATTGCTGCGCGGAATGCGAGGTACCTGACGTCGATCCATGCTTCCGAAGCAGTAATCAGCGTATCGGGTTTCGTGAAACGTGATATTATAGCCCAATATGGCTTGAAGCCGGAGAGCGTAACCTCAATTTGGAATATACCCAGTGGAAGCCCTACGGATCGATTGTCCAAATCCAAAGAGGATAGAATCCTCCGAAAAATGGGGATCGATTTCGAGTATTTGTTTTTCCCCTCCCATGGCTGGCCCCATAAGAACCATCTCAAACTCGTTGAGGCTTTCCCCTTCATCCAGGAGTCGATGCCTAATTTGAGAATGATCTTTACGGGCGGCAAGTTTGACCAGGAACACCCTGCAGCAAAGAAGATTAGATCGCTTGGTTTAGAGGAGTTCATCCTGCACATAGGATACCGTACTCCCACCGAAATTCGTTGTCTGTACGAGCGTGCGAAAGCGCTCGTTTACCCGTCGCTATTTGAAGGCTTCGGGATGCCCGTGGCGGAAGCGATCGAATCCGGGGCGCCGGTTGTTTGCTCCGATATCGAGCCCTTGGTTGAAATTGGAGGTGAGGCGGTTGTCACCTTTGATCCCTGTAGTTCTAAGGATATTGCTGACAAAGTGTTATCGGTGCTTGGGGACGATCGGTTGTTGGAGAGTTTGCGGGCAAAAGGCGAAGCACAGTTGACGCGGTTCTCGAGCGAAGCGATTGCCCGCCAAACCTATGATCTCTATCGGAAAACCTGTGGACTGGATCCGACTCCGCTGGAAAGTAGCCGTTTAGCCAAGACTAACAGCCGATGTGAGTCTACTAGGCACTGGGGAATGGTTAGCGAGCGCAGTTTGCGAGCGGGGAAATCGTTATCGGGACTGGTCGCATTGCTCGTAGCCGCATTGAAATCACCGCCGCTGGCTAGGTCTATCTGGAACGCACTGCGGAGCAAGGGCGACCGTGCAAGCAGCTTTAACGGTCGCTACGGAGACGGATGGATTGTCCCAAATTATCGGGAATGGCTTTGGGTCCCCGAAGGGTCGGAAGGACTCATTTTAGAGATTGAAGCCCCCCCGCTTCCTCATGGGGATGACTTTAGATTTAGGGTGGCGTTGCAAGGAATCGAACTGGGCGATTTTCGTTTTGCAGGCAGGTCAAGCCTTAGGATTCCTATTACGTTAAAGGAGAGCAGTAAAGAACTCGTTCAATTGAAAATCGACAGTAATTATTGGTTTAGACCGAACGATCGCGACGACAATGGCGATGAACGGGAGCTGGCAGTTAAGCTAGCTGGAATACATTGGGAGTGAACCGCTTGGTTGCTCGCTTAGCGAGTTCTCGCGTTCGCTCGGTGAGGACGGGCTTGGCTATCAGAAGGTCGCTGCCCAATTCTCGGCTTGGTTAGCAAGAGTATCTTTTTCCGCTGGAGCGAAAAATGGTGCGGGTGGACAGAATCGAACTGACGCAACCAGCTTGGAAGGCTGGGGTTCTACCACTAAACTACACCCGCGATAGAATCGAGTGGTCAAACATCGATCTGATTTTGCTTAGGTCAAGTCCTTTTCGAGGGGAGTTTTGGATTCGGACGAAGGAGGGAAAGAGTGATTTCCAAGCAAGTGATCGCTTTCAGGCGACTCTCTTATTGCCCAATATGCCCTGTGGAGGGTATTGAATTAAGTCCTACGTACTAATTACTAGGATGAAGCGCCAGCGGCACTGATAGACAAAATTCTAGGCTAGTGTAGGTTGATAATGGAGTTAAGAAACCATTGAATCGTCTCCTCGGAGACAGCTAGGGTAATAGCAGGCTAAATTCTTTGGGGACTTTTTCTCACACACAAGAGTTGGATTCCTAGGCCGGCGATCTCAAATCGCCGGCTCTTCTTGTATCTGGAGGGCTGGATTGAGCTCTAAGGCGGCTAGAAAAGAACTGGTTTCCCTCAAGAAAGTAGGTTGCTGTAGGCTTTTCTCGGAACGTTGAGATTCGCGTTGCGTTGAGACGTCTTAGCTGAAGTATCGGGGAATGGGCGAGAATATAGAGTTTCAGATACCAAACAGTTTGAAGGAGTTTCGGGCTAAAGTGGGTTCAATCCTATGGATCCTTGTAGCGATTATAGTGATAACGGCAGCTTACTCCATGCTGTACACCATACAGGCCGAGTCGCAGGGAGTCGTTCTTCGCTTTGGCAAGTACATCAAGACGGTTGATCCCGGTCTGCATATAAAGCTACCGTTCGGGATCGACACTTACGAAATTGTCCAGGTCGAGCGTCAGCTCAAGCAGGAGTTTGGATTCGCGACTAGAGGGGCGAACGATCCGAGTCAGTTCAATCCTTCGCAGACGGAACGAAGCTTTGAGCGCAGCATGGTGACGGGAGATCTCAATGCCGCGACAGTCGAATGGAGCGTCCAGTATCGTGTCGAGGATCCCCAGCTTTTTCTTTTCAAGGTCAGGGAGCCTAAAGGGACGCTTCGAGATATATCAGAGTCGGTCATGCGGACGGTCATTGGTGACCGGACGGTCGATGAGGTCATTACTATTGGCCGGCAGGAGATTGCGAGCGAGGCCCTTATCGAGATGCAGACGCTGGTGGACAAGTACGAGCTCGGTTTGAACGTAGACCAGGTCCAGCTCAACAACGTGAATCCGCCGCAGCCGGTCCAGAATTCATTTAACGAAGTCAATCAGGCACAGCAGGAGCGTGAGCAGATGATCAACATTGCCAACGGTGAATACAACAAGGTGATTCCTCGAGCACGCGGAGAAGCGGACCAAAAGATCCAGGCAGCCGAAGGGTACGCGCTCAAGCGAGTGAATGAAGCCGAAGGGGATGTCGCCCGTTTTAACGCCATTTTAAGGGAGTATCTTAAAGCTCCGGAAGTGACGAAGCGTCGCCTATACCTCGAAACTATGCAGAGCGTAGTCCCCAGTCTGGGGAAAAAGATAGTGATCGATGCGGAGGCTCAGCAAATCCTTCCGCTTTTGCAGCTCAACGAGAACACTCAGAATCGCTAGAATGATGAAAAAATTAGCAGGTCTATTAATTATTGTCGGCGCACTCGCTGCATTGGTAGTTCTCTTCGCATCGGCTTACACCGTGCCAGAGACCAAACAGGCGATCATCACGCAGTTCGGAAAACCAGTTGGAGAGCCGATCACCGAAGCGGGTCTCCATTTTCGGACTCCCTTCGTTCAGGAGGTTAACATGATCGAAAAGCGGATACTCGAGTGGGACGGGATTCCCACGGAAATGCCGACCAAGGATAAAACCTATATTTCGGTAGACACTTTCGGTCGCTGGCGGATCAGTGATGCTAAGCAATATTTTCTACGCTTGAGAGACGAGCGTAGCGCCCAGTCTAGACTGAACGATATTCTGCGAAGCGAAACCCTTAACGCCATCGCCAAGCACGAGCTGATAGAAGTTATTCGCACGACCAAAGATCGCGAGCCTAACCAAGACGCTACTTTGGCGGACGCTCCGGGGAATATTGGGATTCTAAACCCCATTACATCGGGCCGGGCAATGATCGAAAAGGAGATCTTTGAAAACGCGGCCTCGAAATTGACGGACTTCGGTATCGAACTTTTGGATGTGCGATTCAAGCGCATTAATTACAACAACAGCGTACAGCAGAACATCTTTCAGCGCATGATCAGCGAGCGTCAGCAAATCGCGGAGCGTTTCCGTTCAGAAGGTGCTGGTGAAGCAGCTAAGATCACAGGTAAGCGGGAGAAAGACCTGCAGGAAATTGAATCGGTAGCGTACAAACAAGTGCAGACGATTCGAGGAGAGGCAGATGCTAAGGCAACTGAGATTTATGCGAGTGCATTCAACAAAAGTGCAAAGTCTGTTGAGTACTACGAGTTTATAAAGACGCTCGAGACTTACGAGCAGATGTTTGATCGCGAAACGACTTTAATCCTTTCAACCAACAGCGACCTCTTTAAGTTTCTCAAAGAAATTGAGCCAAACCAGTAGTTTATTTTAAATTCTTGCCGGAGGGTAGCGGTGCTGAATTTTATCAAAGTAGTTATCGCTTTTCTGGGAGTTAGCTCGATCGGCTTTCTGCTTGCCCGTTGGGCAGACCAGCTGGTTCAGGATACACGGACTAAACGTTCGTTCGTGGCTCAATCCGCTGAGCCGGTAGAGGACTTGAGCCCTGTTGATGAGATTCCTGAGCGCCCGATCGTTGGGCAGATGGAGGCGATTGTTGGCTCGTTTCTAGAATCGCAGGAAAAGGAAGGCGGCTTTACTCTTGGGAGAAAGCTATCGGCTCTAAGCCTGGACGAGCTGGAGGAATTTTATATCGAGGCGCTTTCATTTGATCTGGAGGATCGCCGCGCCTTTGAGGCTGCGGGTCTGGCTCTGCAATCCATTGCATCCCAAGACCCAAGAAGGGCTCTGGAGTTGCTCTATTCCCTGACTCCCTCTGAAAAAGCCCGTCTGGCCACCGCTCTTTCCGGTGGTTGGGCGAAATATGATGCCGTGTCTGCCTGGGACTGGATTGATTCTGCTTGGATCGACGACAGCGGTGAATACATCGACCGCGATTTGCAGAATGAGATGTTTCACGGAACGCTTGAAGTGGTCTTGTCGGAACAGCGAAATTACCAGCTCGCTGCGGACTTGTTGAAAACGGTGATGGAGCCGGGACTTAGATTGGAACTTGCGAGCTTGATTGCGTTTCACGTTGTATCGGAAAATCCTGCTCAGACCCTAAACCAGCTCGACTTTACCAGCGACGACCTAGTGGACTCTGCGATCATGGATGCAGTCATCGACGAATGGGCACAGCGGGATTCAAGAGGAGCGATGACTTGGACATTGGAGAATCAGGATCAAGTCACCAGTAAAGGGGCACGCTTCATAGCGAAAGACCTCATTTTGAATGAGGTGTACCAGGATCTTGAGCGATTTCATTCGAATCTTCAGAGTCCCTTTAAGCGTGACTCCGTTGCTTCGGAAAGTGCTCGATTGTTTGCGCGACGGAATCCGGACGTCTCCATTTCCTGGCTCGCCACGATAGAGTCATCCGCTTCAAGATATGATGCGTATTACGATTCCCTTTACGAGATAGGACACGACGACTTTGATAGTACGGTTCGCTTTGCGGAATTGGCCTATGGAGTCGCCAGCTTAGATCGCGAGGCGGCATTGTTTGGAGCACTGCAGGGCTGGTCTGTGATCGCTCCTGAAAAAGTGCATTCGTATTTGGATTCTAGCGACGCATTGAGCGAGAGCGTTAGACTTTCCTCCCTAGTCAATACGGTTTACTAAATAAGCGTGGGGTGCCCACCCTCGATCTTTGTTTGGAGATCAGCGTTTCGAGGTCCCCTAAAGCCCCAGCCAGACATCCAGCGGAAGCCTATGGATATGATGGAAGTTCAGGTGGCCGGGCAAAAGCGATCAAGATTAGATGAGTTACCTGGCTACTTTTTGCTTAACATCGATTGAATGAGTTGCATGATAATTCTCATGTACGAATTGGAAGGCACCGTTAAATTGATAGAGGACACGCAAACCTTCGGAAGTGGGTTTCAAAAACGCGAATTTGTGGTCACATCTGAAGAGAAATTTCCTCAAGACGTAAAATTCGAGTGTACGAAGGACAAAATCGAACTTCTCGAAAAAGTTCGCACTGGTGACCGCGTAAAAGTCAGCTTTAACATTCGAGGAAACGAATACAAAGGGAAGTATTACGTGAACCTGCAGGCTTGGCGTATTGAGAACGGTGGCGGTGAAGTGGACAGCAATCTCGCTCAGGTAACTGGCGAATCTGGTGACGGTAATCTAGACGACCTGGAAGAATCTCCCTTCTAATCATTGGCCCCTGTTTCAACGGAGCTTCTCAGGGCGCTCCCAAAATCCATCCGGAATGAGTTTAGCGGTGGTTGGGATTTGTGTCGTGACATAAGCCCAGGCGGCCACCATCCTCCCATCTGCGAGAGCTGCCGGGATGATTACCCGTTGATAGATGCTTGGACGATCGAGACTGAACCCTTCCCACTTGTCAGGTTTGGTCAAGGCATCTGGCTCGAGGGGTATTTCGATCAATTCTCCCCAGATGTGGGAAGATCGTTCTTGGGAAGGGTCCGGAATGGTTGCCAAGTCGAACATAGTAGCCTGATTCCAGTCTCTTAGCCAGTCTCGGCTAGCGGGCAAAACGATTGAAGTAGCAGGCACGATTAATAGGGGATAACCTTCGTCTAGCTCGTAAAGCGTTCCCGTGACGGAGGCGATCGAGCGAGATAGGGACCGTGGACTATGGGTTCGGTGCTCTGGTTGGTCACTTCGAAGGGTGCCGTAGACAAACAGGTATTGGTTTTTAGGAGAATCCACAGTTACTCGCGACAGATACCGTAGCAGGAACGGGTTGCCCTGGTAAGCGTAAGGATATTGGCATGGAGGCCCGAGTAATGTCCCGCTATAAATTTTTTAAAAGGCCGTAAACAGTGGAACCGCGAGTGTATCAGGCTCGTCACAGCTGATGCTTTTTGCAGATTCCATAGCATTTGCTGAAACCGGGGCCTCTTGCCCGCGCGTAGAAGCTCGATATCGCTTTTCTCTTATCAATTGACTCGTCATGAGCCGACCAATCTTTCTTTCTCTCCCCCGATCTGTGCGAATTTTCGTTTTTGCGGGCTATCTGTACTTGTTCGGGGCCAGAGTTTCGAATGCCGAAGACCACATTTCAGTCAAGTGGCAGGACTACAGCGAGGACAATGACCGAATTCGGGTGATCTCTCGTTACATGGGTTTTGAGAAGAAGGTGAGCAACCAGATCACTCTCAAAGGTCACGGGGTTCACGATGCGATATCGGGGGCGACGCCAAGTGGCGCTCCTGCGGATGATGGCGTTAACGTTCCGCTTTCCAATCTCACCGATGTTCGAGAAGCAGGAGTGATCGACTTGGACTGGACCCGGGGAATCCACAAATCGACCTTTCAGTATTCGCATAGTTCGGAAAGCGACTTTCTATCTAGAGGTTACGCGTATTCGCAAACGTCTGAGTACAACAAGCGCAACACGGGTCTAAGCTATGGCATATCGTTCATTGACGACGATGTTCGACCGACCTTCTTTAGCGAGCATCGGGAAAAAGAGAGCTACGACTATTTTCTCGGGATAAGCCAGGTAGTCGATCCGAACACGATTGTAGCTCTAAATTACACATACAGTGATGTCAGCGGATACTTGAGTGATCCTTATAAAATTATCCGGCGGGAAACGGAAATTCTCCCAGGTCTCTCCCTACCTCTGACGTTCGCGGAGAACCGACCTACAGACCGAACGCGGCATATATGGTTTCTCAACGTAAAGCGCTTTTTCGATCAAGCGGGAGGCAGTCTGGATTTCGATTATCGTTATTTCAATGACAGCTGGGGAGTGGAGAGCAGTACCTTTGACCTGGAGTGGTATCAGAAAATTGGGGAGAATCTGATTATTCGCCCGAAATACCGTTACTATACCCAAAATTCAGCGGATTTCTACACGCTTGATTTGACTGGAACCGTAATTGACCCTCGTGCCTCCCTCAAAGGTGTAGCCCCCTTTTATTCCGCAGACTACCGGCTGGCGAAGTTCGACACCCACACTTACGGGGTGAAAGTGATCTACAATTTTGGGGATCGCTTTAGTGTCGATGCGGCTTTTGAGCGTTATGAGATGGAAGGAAAAGATGAAACGCCGCAGTCTGCTTTTGCAGATGCGGATATTATAACGTTGGGTGCGTCACTATGGTTCTAATGGAGAAACCAGCGGCAATGAAAGTTGATGCTCGGGTTTCATTCGACCCGAAGCGTAGCTTGTACGATTTGCGATTCAAGGCCTTGGGAACGGATTGTAGGGTACAGTTTTCCGCGAGAAGCAATGACCAGGCTGCAGCTTTTTCAAAAGAGGCGGTGCAATGGGTAGCTAATTTTGAAACCAAGTATTCACGGTTTAGGGATAATAGTCTCATTAGTGAGATCAACCGGAATGCGGGCGTTGCGTGGACTGAGATCGATACAGAAGTAGAGTCTATTTTCGCGATTTGCGACGATTTGCACTTCATGACTCAAGGAGTTTTGGACCCCACGATGCTGCCGCTCATTCATCTATGGGACTACCGGAGAACCCACACACAACTGCCATCCGATACCGAGGTCGAAAGCGTGCGGTCTCTGGTGGGATGGAGAAAGGTTGAACGAAAGCCAGGAGGTGTATTTCTACCGGAAAAAGGGATGTCATTGGATTTGGGAGGCTTCGGCAAGGAGTATGCCGTGGATAAAGTGGCGGCCATCGCGGTGGGAAATGGCTTGACGGGTTGCCTCGTGGACTTTGGCAGAGACATTCACGCAATCGGAAGGCCTCCTAACGGCCCAGCCTGGCACATTGGTCTAGAGAATCCGGAAATCCCCGGATCCTCGTGGGGCAGTCTGGCCGCCATTAATTTGGGGATTGCGACCTCTGGGGACTATCGCCGTTTCTTTGAGCATAGCGGGCAACGGTTCGGGCATATTTTAGATCCTCGCTCTGGCCGGCCGGTTATCAATGGCATTTTAGCGGTAACTATCACCGCAAATTCCTGTCTAGAGGCAGGAGTCCTTTCCACCACGGTATTTGTCTTGGGCGAGGAAGAAGGGTTGAAACTGGTGGAAGGAACTTTTGGCGCAGAAGGGTGCATTGTCATGAATTCTGGGATACAGCAAACATCTAAATTCTATGAAAATCTGGTTGAAAATTAGTCTGACGGCAATAGCCGCTTTGTCCTGTGTGTCGTGGGTCCAAGCCGAAGGGTGGGGTTCGGGTACGGATTTACCGTCAACTTTGGAAGGTTTCGCTCTCGAAGGGGAAGTGCCGGAAATGGAGGGAAAAGTGACGCTCGTGGACTTCTGGGCTTCCTGGTGTGCTCCTTGCAAAGCGGCTTTCCCGGAAATGGAGAAATTGTACCAGAACTTCAAGGATGAGGGGTTCCAAATAGTCGCCGTGAGCGTGGACCAAAAGGCAAATCAGATGCAACGTTTCCTTGACAAGCAAAAGCCGAGCTTTGCGACGCCGCACGATGCCGGGCAGCAGTTGGTGAAAGCGGCAGAAATCAGTGTTATGCCGTCTTCCTTTTTAGTGGATCGCAAAGGCGTTATCCGATTTGCGCATGAGGGGTGGCATGGCAAGAAGTCGGCAGAAAATTTGACCCATCAAATTCAAGCACTATTAGCAGAATGAAACAGATATTCAAAAAGATTTCCGCTTGGGCCACCTTTGTTGCCCTCATCGTTTTTAGCGTGGGTTGCACCACGGTTGAACCCTATCAGAAAGGGAATCTGTCGGACTATACGATGCGTTCCGATCGTGATGAGCTGGCATCCGTAATGAATTCCCATATACAATTTTCTCGCGAAGCCTCAACGGGCGGCGAAGGTGTAGGCGGCGGCGGTTGCGGTTGTAACTAGCATTGATTTTCGTCGAACCCTTAAATAAAGATACGATATGAATCTAATGTGGATCCAAATGAAACTCGCTCGTGCTCAGCTGGGCATTTTTATCCTAGTCGCTCTACTCCAGCGCACACCAGTCGTTAAATACGTACTACAGTTCGAGCGGGCCCTTTCGGCCCCCGTTGCGAAAATAGTAAAGATGACTACCTGGGTAGCGACCAGTATGGGGCTGTTCCACGCGACGGCGGGAGCGACCACTTATCAGATTAATCCTGCTTCGCCTGCGGTTGCGACTGTCGGTGAGGGGTTCTCTCTAGTTTTTGATATAACGGGAACGCCATCCGCAGCGTCGTCATGGCGCGTCACAGGGGATATCCCCCCAGGTCTAAGCATTCCCGGATTGGTCGGTAACAATATAAATACCGAGGATTCCGTGGCGATTGTGGGAACGCCGACGACGGCGGGAACGTATAATGTTATCGCCCAGGCTTGGAATGGCTCAAACCAGACGCGTCAAACGACTACCGCCACTACCATTACCATTGTAGTTGCCGAATCCCCGCTTCCTGATCCTCCAACAATTTTGCGCAAACCCAGTTCGACACGGGTGCCTATGGGAGGTCGTGCACAGTTCTTCTTCGAGTCGAGCGGAGTGGTGGACTCCGTCCAATGGCTCAAAGACGATGTCGCTCTCGCGGGCGAGACGGGTCAGACGCTAATTATTAAGGATGCTTCCCCCACTGTTGAAGGGGTCTATTCGGTTCAAGTCTCTAATGCTGCAGGATCAGCGAAATCTGAGGGAGGGAGCCTGACGATCGATGACGCGGCCACTGCGGATTTGGTGAATCTGGCAACACGTGGATTGGTTGGGGCGGGTGGCGACATAATGATTGGAGGCCTTACGGTGCTTGGGGGCTCGACTAAGACTGTGCTGGTACGCGGTCTTGGACCACAATTGACTGCAGATGGTGTGCCGGGAGCTTTGGCTGATCCGGAACTAAAGGTCTTTCAGACACTCTTTGATGAGACGCCCATTCGAAGCCAGTTGCTTGTGACCAATGACGATTGGGAAGATGGTTCCAATGCTGATGAGCTGGCAACGGCATTGACGGCACAAAACAAGCCTCTGGTAGCCGATTCGAAGGACGCCGCGCTGCTACTGACCCTTAACGAGGGCGTGTACACGTTCCAGCTCTCCGGGGCTGGCGGTACGGAAGGGGTTGGACTCATCGAGCTCTTTGTGGTTGAAGAGATTAGTCTTTAGGATCTGAACTTTGCGCATTTATTGATAACAGCGGTTGTTAACTTACATCACCTATTTTGTCTCTTTTCTGTTTAGCCCTTACTAAATGAGTCGGAGCAACGCTCGAATATGTTGAACATCTTTAACCTAAAAGTGAGACTTGTCCGTGCCCAGTTCGCTATCCTGATGCTGGGTATGCTCTTGCAGCGTTCGCCAGCGGTTCGATTATTGGTGGTATTGGAGAAGGCTCTAAGCCAACCCTTTTCCCAGGTTGTCAGGCTGACGACGTATGTAGCCACGGCCATGGGGGTTTTTCATGCGACGGCAGGAGCGACTGGCTTAGTCACCAGCAGAGACTCGGGATCTTCCACAAATAATGTCGATTTTAAAAATGTAGAAGTTGGCGAACCAGTAAGTCTATCTGTTCAACTAGAAGGGGCGCTGGTTGACTATTGGGAAATTGATTTTGCCAGCGATCTTGTAGATGGGCTGGATTTTGTAAGCGATAAGCCAGGAGAGATTTTTGAAGGTCCATTTGAGCGAGTGGGTGGTCCAGGGGGAGTTAATAAATTCTACCGTATTAAGAGCCAGTTTTTGATTTTGACAGGTGCCCCAACCACCCCCAGCCGAATCGCAACTCTGGAGCCTGATGGGTTCTACTCGAATCAAAATGTATTGGGCGTAAAGGCTTATGACGCCCAAGGTTCCAGTGAAGGTGGATGGTACACAATCAGCATCGAGGTGCCGCTAGTTCTCCCCGAAATTGTGCGTGATCCAGTTGCAACGCGTGTTCCTGTAGGCGGTCGTGCTCAGTTCTTCTTTGAATCGAGTGGAGTGGTTGATTCCGTTCAATGGTTAAAAGATAACGTCGAGCTAGCTGGTGAGACGGGTATGACTTTGATCATTCAAAACGTGTCAGCGGCCGACGAAGGTGTTTATTCAGTGAGAGTTGGAAATAGCGCAGGCACTGCGACTTCAGGCGGCGGGGCCCTAACGATCGACGATGCGTCAGCTGATTTGGTCAATTTAGCTACTCGTGGACTGGTTGGCGCGGGCGGCGACATCATGATTGGAGGGCTTACGGTACTCGGTGGCTCGACCAAGACGGTGCTTGTCCGCGGTCTAGGTCCTCAGCTTGCGGCGGAAGGTGTGCCGGGTGCCCTCGCAGATCCTGAACTCAGGGTATTTCAGACGCTCTTTGATGAAACGCCCATCAGAAGCCAAATGCTTGTGACCAATGACAATTGGGAGGAAGACAGCAACGCTGTTGAACTGGAAGCTGCATTAATCTCTCTCAACAAGCCGCTTGCGGCCGGATCAAAAGACGCTGCTCTGTTGCTGACCCTTAACGAGGGCGTGTACACGTTCCAGCTCTCTGGGGTCGGTGACACCGAAGGTGTGGGGCTTATCGAGCTGTTCGTGGTTGAATGAGTTTGGGGAGGGCGGGTTATCGCTAGAGCCCGCCAAAAAGATCCTCGAGCGAACGGGTGGCTTTGATAGGGACCGCTCTTTTTTCCTTTGCGGACTGAGCGAGGGCATCGAGCACCCTCATCAAGGTGAGACCCTGCTTGCCATTGTTCTCAGGCTCCCGTGATTCTATGATTGAATCGAGGAATTCTTGGGCTTGGAGGATGAACCACTCAGCTTCGCTTGTGGGGCTGGCGTAGGACTTGACCAAGGCTTCGGGTTTCGCGGCCTGTGTGAGTTCCCCTTGGACCAGATCAACGGATCCTTTGGTGCCGAAAAGCCGGATGGATTGTTCGGTAGGAGCACCCCAGTGTGATTTTGGACCTTCGACATGCCCAAAGAACATGGACGAGAAATTGAGGCTAGCGCCGTTCTTGAAACGGACCATTCCGAAAACGGAATCCTCTGCGACGAAGTCGGGATCGGGTACGTGATCTTTGAGAAAGAGACTGTGGCTTGAGGCCATCGCTTCTACTGGATCAGGACATCCCATTACGTACCAAAGTGAATCGATCATGTGGATACCAAGTTCCAAAAGTGCTCCCCCTCCTTCTTCGCGGCTGCCTCTCCAGTTGTTGTTAGCAAAGGGCCACCAACCCCAGTGCCATGAGGCTTCACCTCGATAGACATCTCCCAGCGCCCCTTCAGCGACTAGCTCGCGAGCCGTTTTGATTTCAGGCGAAAAGCGTTGCTGCCGTGCCCACATGAATGTCTTTCCACAAAACCCGGCTGAAGAAACGATGCGGGACATTTCACTTTCGTTGACCGCTGGCGGCTTTTCGCATAGAACATGTATGTCAGCGTCGAAGGCAGTGCTGATCGCCCGTTCATGCAGATGGGAGGGTAGGCAGATAACAATGGCGTCTAGGCTTTCGGACTCGATTAGGGATTGGTAAGACTCGAATTGCCGTTTGAAGCCGTATGTATTGAATAACGAGTTACGTTTTTCTTCGTCCAAATCAGCGATACCCGTCAATTCGATTCCTTCGATTTTGCTGAAAGCCGCGGCATGCTTTTCGCCGAATCGTGCTCCTGCGATGCCTAGTCGTATGGAATTGCTCATTGGGCTGGATTAGAAAGAGATCTTTTCAGATTGGCAACTATCCCTTGCCACAGATGGGTTCGACTGTTTGGAGTACGATAGAGATGACTAGCGAGATGGAGGGGTTGAACATTCAAAATTTGAGTTTCATCGAATGGGAGCATCTAGATTTATCCGTCGCTGAAAGTGAGGTGGTCTGCCTTCTCGGTGATTCGGGATCGGGGAAGTCACTTTTATTGAGAGCGATCGCGGATTTGATCGTCAATGAAGGCGAGGTTTCTCTTTGGGGAAAGGGACGAGAGAGTTTTAGTCCTCCGGAATGGAGAAAGCGGGTGGGATATTTGGCTGCTGAGGTCCTATGGTGGGAGGAAACCGTGGATCTTCACTTCTCAAAACCCCTGAGCCGAGAAGATTTAGACAAGGTAAACTTACCCCATGATGCGGGTGAATGGGCCCCGAGCCGCCTGTCGATGGGGGAACGGCAGCGATTGGGAATTCTAAGAATGCTGGATCGATCTCCAGAGGTCCTTTTGCTGGACGAACCAACGGCCAATTTGGATGAAAATAGCTCGAGTGTAGTGGAAAAAGTGTTACTGGATTATATCGGGGAAGAGTCAGCCCCAACTCTTTGGGTTACGCATAGTAAAGATCAGGCTGGCAGACTGGGGCATCGTATTTTGGAAATGAAGAACCAGTCGCTAAAGGAATTGGATAGGGCGGTGTTGGCGAAATGAATGGCGCGATAGAACTTGATTTTTGGGATATTGGATTCGCCGCTGCCATTGTAGTGGGACTGGGAATACTGTTGGCCTACTATCGATTGGGGGTTACTCGTACGTTGTCGATCGCTTCAGTTCGACTGGTGGTACAGCTGTTCGCGATCGGCTATGTTCTAAAATTTCTCTTTGCAGAAGGTGAGCTGTCGTATGTGGCGATCATGGCGGTTATTATGCTGATCGTTGCCTCCAGCGAAATCATGGCCCGGCAAAAAAGGCGGCTCAAAGGCTGGAGGTCTTTTGGGCTGGGGGCCTCTACGCTTTTCGTATCTTCATTCGCGATCGCGCTTTTTGGGCTTCTGGTTGTGGTGAAGCCTGATCCCTGGTACCTACCTCAATATGCTATCCCATTGCTTGGGATGATCATGAGCAATACGATGAGCGCGATCAGCCTTTCCATGGATCGTCTGACGTCGGCACTGCACGACAATCGGGCGATCATCGAGCAGCGATTGGCTTTGGGCGAAACGTCTCGAGAGGCGATATTGCCCTATCTCCGGGACTGCATCCGAACGGGTATCATGCCAGTGGTTAATTCGATGGCGACGGCGGGAATTGTTTCCCTGCCCGGAATGATGACCGGACAGATTTTGGCAGGGGCCTTGCCGACGGAAGCGGTTAAGTACCAGATTATCATTTGGTTCTTTATCGCAGGAGGCGTGGGGTTTGGGATGGCAGCAGCCCTCAAATTGCTAGAAATGCGACTCTTTGATGAGAGGCAAAGACTTCGCTTGGATCGATTGTCCTAGAAGTTCGTTGAGTGGACACCTTGAAAAGTGAATCCAAAGAATACTGGTCAACGAACTCATTTTTGCTAGAATCGATTCCGATTAAGGTCGTTTCCGGCTAGACTAACGACAATGAAAACAATGAGACTCATATTGGTGTTCCTGGTTTTACCGGGTTTGGCCCTCGCGAATCTCAAGGCCGCCAAGGAAATCCCCTTCATATACCTGAGCCAGGATCAGGTACTCTACATTACCGTAATCGATAATGTTTATGATGAGGGAAATGTGGCGGACCGGTTTTACGATATTGAGGAGACCTTGATCGAAGTTCTGGATTTGGCGGAGTTTCCGATGGCCTACAAGATCGTCCGGTTTGGAGCGAGGGTGCCCAAGGATCAGCCGGAAATGCAGTTATTTGTGCATAAGTGGGGAAGCAATGGACTCGGAGAGATCGAGGTTCGGCTAAATGCGTCGCTGAAGGAGACTTCCCTGGGCCGAAGCAGGAATAAGTTGGGGTACTTTAGGTACGCCGATGGGGGGTTTCCGATGATGTCGCAGACAAGGACCACGGCCAAGTATAACGAGGTGCTTCGGATGGCTTTAATTAAGCTGATCGGGGAATTGAACGATCATTTTGAGCTGGAGTTCGATGACTCGGGTTTGGGCGGGACTTCACTGCCTTCAAGCCTAGGCACGCCGGTGCCGGACCAATGATTTGAGGTATGAGTGGACCGAGGGATGATGCCAGCATTGAGGCTGAGTTGATACGGCGTATCGCAGCCGGTGAGCGTGGAGCGTTTGATGAGCTCTACTCTCGCTACTCGCGGCCTCTCTTTTCTTACGCGTTCAAGTTCTTGCACGATCGAATGGTCGCCGAGGAGGTGCTTCAAGATGCGTTCGTCAAGATTTGGAGAACGTCTCCGCGATACAACCCGGCGTTGTCTCGTCCCTTTAGCTGGGCGGTTTTAGTAACGAAGCGGCTTTGCATTGATCGTCTGCGTCGGATGAAGCCAGAGTCTGTTGTGGAAGATCCAACGGCACTTCAATCAAATGAGGCAGTCCTTTCGCATCAAAGATCCCCTTCAGAATCGGTAGCGGTCAAGGAGGAGATCGTTAGATTGCGCTCAATGCTGGATAAGCTGCCTCAAGCCCAGAAAGACAGTCTTTCGCTAGCGATTAGCAAAGGACTCACGCAACAGGAAATTTCAGACGCCCTAGGAATGCCCCTAGGCACGGTAAAAACGTCCATGAGGCGAGGGATGCAGCGTCTTAAACAGTTAATGTCACATTGTTATGAATAAGGAAGAATTACAAGAGAAGGCTCTACAGTACGCTTTAGGGACTCTTCCGGAAACGGAACTCTCGGAAATGGAGTCCCAAGTGTTGTCGGATCGCGAGTTGCAGACCGCGGTTCACGAGTGGCAGCGGGTGAATGAAGCCGACGCACTTGAATGCGAGCAACTCGAACCCTCGTTCCAGATCTATTCGAATGTCATGTCGCACCTGGATACAAGTCGTGCAAAGGCGGTGACTGGCAGCGATTCTAAAAAGACCCCGATCGTGAATTTTCTATCGTGGGGTGGCTGGGTTGCCGCTGCTTGTATCGCGGTACTCTTTGCGTTCACCGTGAATCCTGAAGACCGCAGCGAGATCAGCCAAGTGGCGAGGCTAGCGGATGGTTCAGAGAGCGATATTGTATTGAGTGACTTGGGGAATCCGGAGCAAAAAGCGACCTTTGCGGGCAATCAGGACCAGGACGAGTTCCAGGATCGCCTTTTGGAACTGACTGGGCTGGCTGAAGCGTACTGGTTTTCGAGAGAGGGACTTCCTCCCGAGTCAGAGGGGGGAGTGGATACCGAAGCGTTTGCCGGCGGTTTTTCTATCTATGACCGGAAGATCAAGATCGGCGTTATAGGAATCGAAAACATACCCGAAAGCCGATTGGGGAAATTCTACAATGTGTGGGCGAAAGCATCGCCGGATAGTGAACCCGTTTGGGCGGGAACGCTGAAGCAAGGGGAGGCAGGTAGCCGACTCGCTTTCGTTGATCTCTCGTCCAATGAGGCTATTAAGGACATGGATGAGATAATATCCTTTTTTGTAACAGAGGAGTCTGAACAAAAACCTCCCCAGCCAGAAGGAAGGATCGTTTTGAGCGGTATTTAGTCTTTCGCATTACCTCTAATCTCTGATCGAATTCGGATAATCCAAGTTCCTTGAGTACTGAGTAGTTGCAAATTCCTATTCGTGCATCAAAGTGCCACGGAAATGAAGCCTGTCCTGACACACAGCGGCATTGCATTCGCACTCCTAGTCTTTTCGAGTGGTTGCTCGATTAAGAAAATGGCAATGAATCAGCTTGGCGACGCCCTCTCGGGCGTTGGCACAGTCTTTACATCAGACGAAGACCCTGAACTGGTTGGAGATGCGCTGCCTTTCAGTCTAAAACTGATGGAGAGCGTCCTCGCTGAAACGCCAGAGCATGAAAGTCTCCTGATTGCTCTATCAAGCGGTTTCACGCAATACGGATATGGATGGGTGCAGCTTGAGGCGGATGAGGTTGAAGAAGAGGAGTACGATCGGTCGATCGAGCTGAGAGATCGTGCAAAGGGGCTTTATTTTAGGGCGAAGCGATATGGAATGCGGGCTCTGGAAGTTTCGTATCCGGAATTCGAGGAAGCCTTGAGAGCGGATTCGGAATCGGTGCTCAGTCGTCTCTCGAAAGAAAACGTCGAGACCCTCTACTGGACGGGATTGTCATGGGCTGCTGCGGTTTCCCTCTCTCTTGACGATCCTTCGACCCTAGGCGATTTGGCTTTGGCGGAAGCCATAATGGAACGTGCGTTTGAATTGGATCCAGATTGGGATTTTGGGACATTGCATGGGTTTTTTATCACCTATGAAATGAGTCGTATCGGAGTTGAGGGAAACCCGATGGAAAGCGCAACGAGCCACTTCAGAAAAGCAAAGCAACTGTCAGGGGGCAATATGGCGTCTATCTATGTCGCCTACGCGGAATCCGTCGCAGTTGCCAAAGAAGACAAGGAAATGTTCGTTTCGTTGCTGAACCAGGCGCTGTCAATTGACTTGGGTGCTCGTCCCGATTGGCGGCTTTCCAACTTGATTTACCAAAGAAGAGCAAAATGGCTCTTAACCCGACTGGACTGGTTGTTTTTTTGAGTTTTGAGCCCCTAAGTGAATTGGTGAAAAGGGATTACAAAATTCATGATTCCAACCGAAGTAAGTAGGATGCAGGCCCTATTCGTTTGTGATATTGCTTAAATAATGAAACGATTCTAGCAATCTGGTGTTTCATTATACAATGAACTTGAGCTTTTCTCTAAGTCGATAGAACGACATCTGCATCATGACCTTTTCAACTCCGTTCAAACGTAGCCTCCTAGTCTGTTCTTTACTGGCGATATTTTCGACTCTCTCGGGACTGGGCGCTCCCTTGCGGCTGGCAACCTTGGCCCCCAAAGACACGTCCTTTGACAAAACCCTTCGGAAGATGGGACAAGATTGGAAGGCGGGTACAAATGGCAAGGCAAGCTTGATCGTTTATGCGGGTGGAAGCCAGGGAAGCGAGAGCGAATTGATTAAAAAAATGCGGATCAATCGGTTGCACGCGGCCTTGCTCACAGGAATCGGTCTTTCTGAAATCGATGAAAGCGTGGCAATATTCCAGAAGGTTCCGCTCTTGTACCAAGACTTTGGCGAGCTCGAGCATGTAATGGGAAAAATGGCTCCGGTGCTTGAGGAGAGAATTTTGAGTAAAGGGTTTGTGGTACTTTGCTGGATTGACAGCGGTTGGGTGCATATATTCAGCAAGAAGCCCATCTTGACGCCCGAGGATATGCGTGAGTCGAAATTATTCACCTGGGCAGGGGACCCTAAGCAAACGGATCTCCTAAAAAAAATGGGATTTCGTCCTATAGCGATAGACAGCACGGACATCGTTTCCAGTATGACCACCGGGTTGATAGACACCGTTCCTATGCCGCCTTTTTATGCGCTCGCTAGCCAGACTTATAGCACAGCACCCTACATGCTGGATTTTAACTATGCACCAATAACGGGGGCGATCGTGATTACGAAGACAATGTGGAATCGATTCTCTCCTGAGGAGCAGAATGCGATGAAAGCCGCTGCGGTTGAAGCGGGAAAGGAGATGACTGCATCTGGCCGAAACGAAAGTGAAGAATCCATCAGGGTCATGGTTGATAGTTGGAATTTGAAGAGTCAGGAAATGAATGATGACTTAAGAAGCAAATGGCAGGCCGTCTCGACGGAAGCCTATGGTCATATTCGCGACAACACGGTACCGGGTGAGATCTGGGATCGAGTGACTCAGATTTTGACGAACTACCGGGCCGGCGCTAACTAAGCTACTTTTACTGAGAATAGGCTTTTGTCTTAGCATTCTCTCCTGCCGCGGATGAATCGTCGGTCGTTTTAGCACGCTAGCTTTCCCCTTGCGTTTCAATAAGCGAACACTAGCAATTTCTCGTGGAAAATGCGGACGACCCCTCTTCCCCGAATCAAAATAGCCAACCTGAAATTATGGGATGGGCTACGAAGAGCCACGCGATCTGGGCTTCAACGGAAAATTGGCTGATTTCAACTGCCTTGGGAGTGATGATGGTGCTCCCGCTTTTGGAAATTGCTTTGCGGCGTTTCAATTCGGGAGTTTCAGGATCAGCTGAAATGCTGCAGCATCTCGTCCTTTTTGTCGCGATGGCAGGAGGAGCGATCGCGGCGAGAGAAAATCGGCTGCTTTCTCTCTCCACTTTTACCGCATTCCTGAAAGGGCCTTGGGCGACTGCGGCTCGATCACTTAGCGCCTCAGTCTCCGTTTTCGTGACATTTTCCATAGGAATAGGGTGTTACCAATTTATCAATACAGGTTTCATTGGTGATGAAGTCTTGTTCTTCGGGGTTCCAGTGTGGGTATTTATGGCTGTTATGCCGGTGGGGTTTGCTCTACTGGGATTGAGAATAATCTGGTTTAGCGGTTCCTCGTGGCATTTGCGCCTTATCCCGGTTATGGCTGGGGTCGCTCTGTACTTTTTTTGTACGCATTCCTTTGAAGACGTTGAGGGATTTGTTTGGCCGATGATCGTGCTGCTCATTCTGGCCACGATCGCGGGTGCGCCACTCTATGTCGCGATAGGAGGTATGGCCTTGATCATGAACTGGGGTTGGAGTGGGTATTTCCCAGAAGAGCGAGTCGAGATAACGATCCAAACCCAGTCCCAAACGCTTTACGGATTTATTAGTAACCCTTTACTGGTGACGCTTCCGCTTTTTACTTTGGCGGGATACTTTCTTACTCAAGGGGACTCATCGAAGCGCCTGATCAGGCTGATACATTCGATATTCGGTGGAGTCCGTGGAGGAGCGGTAATCGTGACCGTTCTGGTCTGTGCGTTTTTCACTACATTTACCGGAGCCTCAGGAGTGACGATCCTGGCGCTCGGAGGACTTTTGATGCCGGTGCTGCAATCTGCTGGATACAGTGAACGCTCTAGCATTGGCATGCTTACAGGTGCGGGCTCGCTTGGGGTTCTTTTCCCACCCTGCCTGCCATTGATTCTGTACGCTGTAGTGGCCACCAACACCAAGCTTGTGAGCCTTTCGCTCACTGATGTCTTTCTGGGGGGTGCGATACCGGGAGCGCTGTTGGTCTTAATGACGATCGCTTGGGGTGTATGGAAACAGCCGCAAGCCAATATCGTTCGAGCTCCGCTTGATTGGGTGGAAATTCGAAAGGCGTTTATCGGCGCGTTGGGAGAATTATTCTTACCCATCGTGGCTCTGTTTGCCCTGTTCAGCGGCTTTGCCACTCCGATCGAGGCCGCATCGGTATCAGCCTTCTACGCGTTCCTGCTTTACTTGGTGGATGCAAGATGTGTCCGTAAAGCACGGATACGGAATGAATTGCCACAAATGATGTCAGAATGCGGTCTCCTCGTTGGAGGGGTGTTGCTGATTCTGGGGGTGGCTATGGGTCTGACGGACTATCTCATCTTCGCCATGATTCCTGATCAAATGGTCGACTGGGCTCAGGCAACGATTGAATCTAAGCTCCTTTTTCTTTTGGCGCTAAATGGAGCTCTCATACTAGTGGGCTGTTTGATGGATATCTTTTCGGCCATCATTGTGATTGTGCCTCTCATCGTTCCGCTCGGTGTTGTTTTCGGTATCGATCCTATTCACCTAGGAATCATATTTCTCGCCAACTTGCAATTGGGCTACCTGACGCCCCCTATCGGGATGAACTTGTTCTTGGCGTCCTACCGCTTTGGCAAACCGATGTCGGAGGTGATCAAGGCGTCTCTGCCGTTATTGGCGGTATTTGTAATTGGAGTATTGCTGATTACTTACGTACCTTTCTTGACTACTTGGCTGCCGGGCTTGTTCAAGTAGTGTACCGATGAATATCGTTTTATTCGAGAAGAACGAAACCGGTACTCGATTCGAAAGAAACGACATCCGAATCAATCACGTAACCGAAATTCTGGGACGAAAGGAGGGAGACAGCTTTGATGCCGGAATAGTTAATGGAAAGAGCGGAAAGGCAATTCTCTCTCGAATAAGGGAGAAATCCGTTGAGCTACAATTTGAGCTGGACAGAGAGGAGCCGCCATTGCCACCGATTGACGTCATCGTTGGATTGTCGCGTCCCCAAACCAGTCGGAAGATCTTGCAAGAGGCCACTGCGGTTGGAGCACGAAGCCTAACCTTTGTCTCGACCGAAAGGGGTGAACCCTCCTACGCAAACTCGAAGTTGTGGAAGACAGGAGAATGGAGGCGGCATGTTGTCGCGGGTGCGGCCCAGGCGTTCAGCACTCGTATCCCATCCGTTGTATTCGGAATCTCCTTTGAAGAGGCAATCACTCAATTGGACTGCGGTGGCGAAAGGATTGCCCTAGATAACTATGAAGCGAAGCACCACCTGGCAGACATTCCATTTTCTCAAAGCTCTATTGTTGTTGCCATAGGTTCCGAGCGCGGTTGGACGAGTTCGGAAAGAAAGGCGCTGAGAGCTGAGGAATTTGAATTGGCCCATATTGGCGATCGGCCGCTTCGCACCGAAACCGCTGTAGTCGCAGGTCTCGCACTTTTGAACCACCGATTGCGAAGCTAGAGTTCGATTTGGTGATTTACCACTACGAGCCGGCTGTTTCGATAATATTGATCAAGCCCTTTTGTAAAGGCATGCAGTTGGCTGGTTGTTTCCCTTTCCGAGTCGCTTTTTCAAAATCCAGCCTTCGGGAATGATTTCTAGGTTCCCTGGCATTTCAAATACAACGAGGCCATTATCACTCAATGCATGATCCAACGCATCGAAGAGTTTTGGGGCTGAATGGGTAATTGTATCGTAAGGAGGATCCACGAAAATGATGTCGTAATTTTCGTCTATCTGCCCAACGGTCTTCACCGCGTCGCCCTGAATCACTTTTGCGATTAAAGTAGGCTCCCCCATACTCTTGGCGACAATCCGCAAATTATTCTTGATCATAGTGCAGGCGTTTCGGCTCAGCTCGATAAAGCAGCAGTAGCCACTACTGCGGCTTAGGGCTTCGAGACCATAAGAACCGGTTCCGGCATAAAGATCGCAAACGCGAGCATCGACTACGGTTTGTCCTAAGCTCGAAAAAATCCCCTGGCGCAATCGATCCATCGCAGGACGATGGACAGATTTTTTGGACACACGAAGTTCAACCCCTCGAGCTTTGCCGCCAGAAATACGCATTGAGACGCTAGCGAGGGGGGCTCAACAAGCTTTCGCTGATGGCGTTGGCCCGTTGAGCGTTTTCTACGAGCTGGTTATTTAGACGATTGTTGAAATAGGAGTGAGCAATCATCGCAGGAATACCAATACACAGACCGGTAGCGGTTGTAATCAGAGCCTCTCCAATGTCACCCGCTAGTAGCTCCGGCCGACCCATGCCGCCAGCGGACATTGTTTGAAAAGCCCCAATCATTCCGCTAACCGTTCCGAGCAGCCCTATCATGGGGGAAACCGTTGCAATCACACTAATGTAGTGTATCCACTGTCCAATGCTGTGTTCTTCCAGTTCAAAATGTTCCTGAATAGTCTCCTCTACCTTCTCGCGCTTTTCCGCGTTTAGTTTTGGGAGTGCCGCGGTGAATGCTTTCCCTAGAAGAGTAGGTTCCTGTTTGGCTGCAGCGAGCGCTTCTTCGAGCTTCCCGCTTCCGCACAATGATTGCATTCGGGTCCCGAAAAATTCTGTGCCAAAACGTGAGGGATTGGTCTCTCGAAGGCTGTGGATTATAAGATAGGTTAGAGCCAATGAACAGACCCCAAGAGGAATCATGGCCCAGCCGCCTTGCTCTATCATATTCCACAGAGTCGAGCTCTTAACCTTGGTGGCATTGTCATCTTGCCCCAATAGCTCTGAGCTAAGAAGCAGGGAGCCAGAAAGGACCAGTGTGTGTGTTATTGATGTGCGCATGGTTTGGATTCCGAGTTCAAGGTGCGCCGACTACTTTGAGTAGGTCGTTTGAAGCGTTGGAAGACGAGCTCTTTTTTAACGAAGGGTTGGAAGATTGAATCGTTTCGTGGTTTTCAAGTTTGGTTAGGATATCAACTTTGTCTGAATCAATGGGCCAATTCAGTTTTCTAAATTTCATGTCGGTGTAAAGTTGGAGAGCGTATTCGTAGTCATTGAGTTGATAGGCCGAGAATACAGCAATTTCGTAGGCGCTTTCAATGAATCTAGGGGCGTTTGGATTTGTAAAGACGATCGGATTTAGGGCAAGCCAAAGAGCATCCTCTATTTGACCCTCTTTCAAGGATTTTTCCGCGAGAACGCACCAGGGCAATGCGGTTTGACTAGCAGACTTTCCAGAGTCGATCCATCGCTTGCTGTAAAACACCGCTTCATCCAATTCGCCAACGTTTTTAGCCGCCACAATTTGAAGTTCATCAAGTTGGTCTATAACTTCGTTCGCACGGAGTTTGGTTCTCCATAGTTTAGCTCGGTCGAGAGCATCGGAAGCCCTTCCAGACTGGATGTAGGACTCCAGTAGCATAGAGAAAAGCGTTTCGTCGGAATGTGAAAGAAGTTCCAGGTAGGGTAGACGTTTTCTCACTAGGCTTTCAAGGAGAATGGTCGTTTGATAGGGGTCGCTGGCCGGGTATTGCTTTATGGCTTCGTCTCTCTGATAGGAATCCGAAAAGTGGATACCCGCTATTTCATCCGGATTAAGGCGTATTTCTGCTTTGCTCTGGCCTTCAGAAATAGTGAGAGTCACATAGATTGACTGTCGGCCAGACAATACACCATGGACGGTCTTCCCGTTCGCTAGTTCAATTGAGTCGGTTGCCGGAAAAGCCGTGGAAAGAAAGGTTATTAGAATGGAGGCCCAAGTGAACGTTTTCATAATTTTTGTTCCTTTCCCTGAGCTTCACTAAGTCGTGAGTAAAGGTCTTTAGCTATCTTGAATTGCTCTGTCTGTCTGTATTCCTGACTTCCTAGAAATTCGTCCAGGATCTCGATGGCTTTTGCATTTTCCTTGATCTGGACCAAATATTCGGCACTGGCCAGATAGCCCTTTGCGGCTGCATCCGTAATTCCTGGGTAAAGAGTGAAAACGCGCTGGCAGTAGGCAACGGCCTGTTTGGGGTGACCCTGCAAATCCTTGAGCCTGGCGAGAGAAAGCAGGCTTGTCGCCTTTTGTTTGCTGCTCGCCCATCTAAAGGAGAGAATAGTATTGAAAGCGACTTGCGCAGCAGCGTTTTCGCCGAGATGCATTCTTACTGAGCCTTCTAGTTGAAGCGTATCAACATAAATGGGAGAGTTGATGTCGCGAGTTCCTATGCGATTGAGCCACCCTAAGGCGGCCCCTAATTGGCCTGCCACTTCTTCCGATATAGCGAACCCGTAGTAAGCGAACGCTGCGTAATTACTATTCGGGTACTTAACGAGAAGGCTCTCTAAGAGCCGAGGGCCATTTTCAAATTCCAGTTTGACGAGTTCCAAACCAATATGGGCGAGGCATTCGGGAGGAAGCTCTTCAATCGGAATTTCGTTGGCCAATTCCAAAAACGCCTCGTTACTTTGAAACAGAAGGTTCTTATCTCGCAAATCGAGCGCTCTTAGCAATCCCAATCGGGCCGCCAGCCTGTACCTCTGTTGATCCAAAGCAAGGTTGTAGAGCACCGTGTAGTTGTCTTTCTTTAGATTAGTGAGCTGCTTGATAGCCTCGAGCATATTCTCGGTGTTTAAGCTGTTGCCGTGTTTGGCAACCGCCAGGTCCAACGCGTCGAGGGCATCGTTTTGGGAACCCTGCTTTAGTTGTATTTCGGCATAGACCAGTTGGACTTCTGTAAAGTTGTAGGGATCGTGTTCCAGTCTGGATCGTCTTTCCAGTGTACGAATGGCGTCTTCGTATTGGTTTAATTGCTCGTAGCCAAATGCAGTTTGAATGGCAGCGAGATGGGCTAGATCGGGAACATCCGAAGGGATGGTCTGGTAGCGGGAAATGGCGTCTTCCATTCTGTTTAGGGCATAGTAGCTATCTCCAAGAAGCAGTTGAGCCTCAAATTCTCTGGCATGCCCTGCGAAGTGATTGGAATACTCGACGAGGAGCTTGATTGCTTCTTCGTATGAATAAAGAAAATACTTGCAGCATGCGGCCCGATAGAGGGCTTCTCCCTTTAATTCTCTACTTCTGGTTTTGGCGTAAAGATCGTTGAAAGTTGACAGGGCTTCTTCAAAGTCGCTCTCAAGAAACTGGCTTATTCCTGACCAGAGTTTTGCTCGTTGCGCAAGTATCGGTTCAGAAGCCATGAGGGCGACATTGTCGAAATCGGCTTTAGCCACGGGGTAATTGCCTAACCGCATGTGGCATTGTCCACGCTGATAGAGCGATGAGATTCTGTAGTCTTGGTTCCCAGCATTCTCGGACAGTTCGGTAAGGGCTTTGAGCGCTTCATCATATTGTTGCGAATCTATTAGCGAGCTAGCGATCAACATTAGTGCATCATCCACAGAATCAGATCCTGGATACAGCTGGAGATAGTTTTTGGCGATTGAGATTGCGGCGTTGAATCGATGGATTCCCTTGGCGGCGAGTATCCAATTAAAATGGCCTTGCTCCATGTAATTGCTAGACGAGTCATGGGCCAAGCGCTCGAAGAGGAGCCAAGACTCGAATGGACGTCCCGCCAGAAGAGATGCTCTACCACGACGAAGCAATAGCTGGTCGGTATAGTCAGGAGCCTCTTTTAGGGCCTCAAGCTGGGATGCGGCTGATTGAATCACTTGTTCATAAAAGTTAGTCCACATGAATCCGCCCATGCCGACAATACGTCTGCGTTTTTCAAATACGTTCTTCAGTTCGGCTAGTTTCTGAATTTGCTTTTCAAGCAAGACACTTTTTGAAGGAACGAGTTGGTAGGCTTGGAGAGCTTCATCATACAATTCGTTTTTGAAAAAAGCGTCACCCGATTCGATGGCTAGGAATGCGAGAAGTGCCAGTTCGGGCATCGTATCCGATTGCCAAGGACTCTTGAGTAGCGTTTTTGCGGCTTCATTGAGCTCTCCTAATTTAATCTGTTCTTGAAGTAGCCGTAGCCGGGCCTGTGTTTGCACTCGAATCGCCACCCCACTCTCGGAAACCCCATGTAGCAAGCGGGTCGCGACCGAGGATTGGCCGGATTTAAGGTGAATATCCGCTTCGTGGATCAGAGCAATTCCCTGCTGCGATGCTGAAGAGGTGCTTTCCCTAAATTCTATAAAGGCCTTTAGCGCCTTCTCATGCTCGCCTTTTTTTTTCAGTGTAAGGGCTAGTGTATACTTAGCGAAAATCTCTTGACTGTAAGCGGGGCTTTCCTGATCCAAAAAGGTGCCGAGAGACTCAATGGCTTGGTCGTAGAGCCCCGCTCGCAGAGCGGCGTATCCAGCGATTGGCATTAGCTTTTCGCTAAGTCGTGCTTCCTGCCATTCAGGTTCTTTCGAATAGATTGATTGAAGCTTCTGAAAAGCCGTTGCGGCCTCCGAATAATCACCTCGGGAGAAGGCGGTCGTCCCTCGCTCAATCAATTCCGGCATCGTCTCGTACACGATGTTTTGGGACATTATGCAATTGGGATTCAGGACTATGAATCCGATTAGCATTTTGGATAGAAATGCTGACAACGCTTTAGGTATTTTAAGCGATCGAGAAATAGTTGGAATTTCCTGGAATGCTTGAGAACGCACGGGTGTTGGGCGTTATGCCTCCCAATTTGATCTGTTTTAAATCAACATGGAGAAGAGGTTTTGGCGATCATTGAATTCAAATCGAATGTCGTCCATGAGGCTAGGAACGTCGCAGCTATCGATGTTGAGCTCTTTCAGGGCCCAAGTGATGTTTTTCGGGAGCGTTGCTTCACTGTCGTACGCCCTGAAATTGTCTGTCCCCCAGAGGGCGAGGGTGAGAATCGCGGTCTGACGCATGTAGTTCGTTGCTCGCACAGGATCGTTCTGTCGTCTTATTGGCAGCCAGATTTCCGATTCAAACTGCCAATGCTTCAGCAGTTCCGAGCCGGCCTTTAAGCTTGTAATTCCAAACGTGTTTCTCTCCTCGCGATGTATGACCTCTCGGTTCTTGGTCTCGATCAACCGAGATGATTTGCCGAGCTTTTCGATGTAGAGGTTGATCGCGAGTTTTCCAATTCCATGGAGAAGGCCCGTGATATACGGGGCATTTATATCCATCCCGACTTTCATTGAAATCACCTCTGATGCGACTGCAATGGCAATGCATTCATCTGCATACTCTGTCGCAGTCACCCCGTAGACAGGCAGGGCTTGATAAAAGGAATCGTGAGCGATTACGACGCTCAGCACTTTGTGGACTTCGTTAAACCCTATTCTTCCAATGGCCGACTCTATGTCGTTGAGCTTAATGGCACTCCCATAGTAGGCGCTGTTGGTGACCCTCAAAATATGTGCGACGAGACTGGGGTCCATTTTTACAATTGAAGCTACGTAATCAAGACCGGTGTCCTCATTTTCGATGAGCTTCGATAGTCGAGCAAATATTCGGGGAGAGGAAGATAGGTTCGAGGAGAACTCTAGCAACAATGGGACCGAGATCTGAATTTCTTCGCTAGACATTTTCGTACGGAGAAATAACAACGGATTACTGTACTTTTGCAACCCGCGACTTTGACAGTTTTTAGTGCTGAAAGCCTTGGAGGATCCTTTTCATGCATTCGGACCTACGGCAATTCAGTCGGTGACTGGGAAAATAGGGCCCTGGTTGTTAAGACATGCCCTGTGTGCCGATTACTGATTTAGTCGGAAACATCTGATGCGAAGCTCATTTTTGTGGCAGAAGACCAGATCTCTCCATTTAATAATCGGTTGGGGCGAAAGGATTGGCTGGGCTTCGCCCGAGCTCTTCTGACCCTTGGTTCGTAAGCCCCTCCTTCGCTAACGGGCTCGCTTCGTCCAACCTTTCCCGTTTCGGAGCCTTTTGTGCGGGGACTCCTTAAGGGAAGGCACGTTCGATTTGCGGTGCGACCATTCTCAATAGTGAAAATGGTCGGGGCGAAAGGATTCGAACCTTCGACCTCCTGGTCCCAAACCAGGCGCTCTACCAGGCTAAGCTACGCCCCGCTAAAAAGAGGCGTCAAAAGACGTCGAATTAGGATTGCTGTCAAGAATATCTTGAAATCCATAGCTATTGAAAGAACAAGTATAGGAACAACATTTGCAGACGCCCATCGAATAGCCTAGCAGCTGACTCGTTTGTGATGAAATTTAACGCTTAAATAAAATGGATAATCTATCATCTGCCGACTTGGATGCCTCCTCAAAATCGCCATTGTTTATCGGAATTGCGGCTGTAATCATCGCAGTGATCGGTTTTTCGCTTGGTTGGCTTGGTTTTTCGAAAGCGAATGATTTAGAGGCTCGCATTGCGGAAATATCCGGGGCCGCTGAATCCCTTTCCAAACTGGAGTCTACCGTATATGACAACTCTGAGATGTTGCGCAAAGCCGCTGGGAAGATCGCTTCAATAGAGTCAAATTTGGGCACTGTGACCACCGCGATCGAAAAGGACGTCGCCGATGTGAAACGGAACATGCGTTCCTTGGCGATGCAGGCGGGGACTGCATTGAAAAAAGCCGAGGCACTTGAGAAGGAAGGGGTTCAAGTAGCCGCTTCACCGGTGCCTTCTCTTTCGGCTCAGACAAGGAAGGGTGACACATCGAGTGCTTCTTCAGCCATATCGCACACGATTGCCGCAGGCGACACCTATGGAAAATTGAGCACCAAGTACAAAGTTGGCGTGAACGCGTTGCTCGATGCCAATCCTGGGGTTGATCCGCGCAGACTTCGCATCGGGCAGAAAATCATAGTTCCCAGTGCCCAATAGTTTCCAATCTCAACCTGCAGGCCTGCGTTCCCTTTGTGGGCTTAGCCGATTTAGAAGAGGACCGGTAGATTTTTGATGACGGGCCCTATGCTAAGTGAATCAGAGAGTGGGGTTTCCCATTGGGATGAGCTCGGTGGTGAGAAAGTAGCCGATTGCCGCATTTTCAACATTGTATCTAAGCGATTCCGGCATCCTAAAAGAAAGACTGAGGGGGATTTCTACGTCATTCAGACGCGTGATTGGGTAAACATTGTCCCTATCACACCAAATTATGAGATGATTCTCGTTAACCAATTTCGATTTGGAGTCAAAGGGACATCATGGGAGATACCTGGTGGGGTAATGGATGCGGGAGAGGACCCGATTGCTGCGGGCTTGAGAGAAATGAGGGAAGAAACCGGATATACCTCGAGCAAAGTGAGTCTGCTTGGTTCAGTCCGGCCGAATCCGGCGATCCAAGACAACACCTGCCATATGGTTTTAGCAGAACAGGCTCGATTGACTGATACTTTGGAATGGGACGAACATGAGGAAATTGTAACTCGGGCCGTTCCCGTGCAAGAGGTTTACGAAATGGCGGCCAATGGAGAGATCTTCCATTCGCTTGCCCTAAACGCACTGCTTATGTTTTACCCGAAATGGGAGAAGCTCAAGTCTCGGCAGCGATCTGTCTAGCGGCCAATTCTTAGCTCAGAGCTCGCCACTCTGCGATACCTAGACTAATACTAGATATATCATGGGCTAATCTCTTTGATTTACGGAGGATAACCTGTGCATAACGCATTGACCTTGAGGGGCGTAAGGATAATTTCTAGTCGAAAATCGTTTGTATGGAGCCAAGCACGGCTGTTTTGTATTGAGAATGCGATATCCTAAAAAGGCTATTCGATGAAAGTTATTCACGTACTCTTCCGTTCGTCCATTGGTAAAAAAGTCACAATGGCAGTTTCGGGCTTCATACTGTTTGGCTTCGTGATTAGCCATTTATCGGGTAATATTCAGATCTTTGCTCACCCGGACAAGATTAATGCCTACGCCCATTTTATTGAGTCGTTGGGGCCTGCCCTTTGGGGGATCCGTCTATTCTTGCTCGCAACGCTGGTGGTGCACGTCTGGGTAGCCGCCCAGCTCACAATTGAAAACAAGCGAGCCCGCCAAAAGAACTACGAAAAGCAGGTGACGCTCCGGGCAACAATGGCCTCACGGTACATGCGGGTGTCTGGCGTTATCGTATTCGTATTCATCATATACCATTTACTTCATTTCACTGTGCGAGTCACGCACGGAGCGGAGGCGTATCCCACAACTATTTTGGCGGATGGAACTCCAGTTCGAGACGTTCACTCGATGATTGTCCTAGGATTTCAAAATCCAGTCATAGCGATCTTCTACCTACTGTCGGTCGGCCTTCTCAGCTGGCACTTGGCCCATGGGCTCGTGAGCATGTTTCAATCGCTAGGATTGAGGACGAGAACTTGGTCACGCTTTCTGGAAAGAGTTACTATTGTGGTATGCGTTTTGTATTTTCTTGGGAATGCCCTGATCGTGGCCGCTTGCTATTACGAATGGGGCAATGCGCGTATCCAGAATCCTCAGATTGCTGGGTTCTCTTGCCGAACGGATTGCGAGGTTTGTGGAGCACGGACAGCTGATGCGATCGCCGACGCAATCGATGGCTCCAAGGAGAGCCAATCTTAACCCCCTTTCTGCTCAGATGATACTGGATTCTAAAATACCTTCTGGCCCGCTGGAGAAAAAGTGGAGCAAGCACATAATGGATGGGAAGATAGTTAATCCCGCCAACAAGCGCAAGTACGAGGTCATTGTTGTGGGAACGGGTCTGGCGGGCGCGTCTGCAGCGGCAACCTTGGCTGAGCTAGGTTACTCGGTAAACGCGTTTACGTTTCACGATAGCCCACGTCGTGCTCATTCAATCGCGGCACAAGGAGGGATTAATGCTGCGAAGAACTATCAGAACGATGGGGACAGCGTGTATCGGCTGTTCTACGACACTGTGAAAGGTGGGGACTTCCGGTCTCGCGAATCGAACGTCTACCGACTGGCTGAAGTGAGTGCGAACATCATCGATCAGTGCGTAGCATTGGGGGTGCCGTTTGCTCGCGAGTATGGAGGATTGCTTGCGAACCGGTCTTTTGGCGGAGCCCAGGTATCGCGGACCTTTTACGCTCGAGGTCAGACTGGACAGCAACTTCTTCTGGGGGCCTACTCGGGCTTGAGTCGTCAGATCGGTTTGGGGACGGTGCGAATGAATGCGAATCACGAGATGCTGGAGCTCGTGACAATTGATGGCCACGCCAGAGGAATCATCACTCGCAATGTTATTACGGGGGCCATAGAACGTCACTCGGCCCATGCCGTTGTACTCGCTACGGGCGGCTATGGCAACGTGTTCTATCTTTCGACTAACGCCATGAATAGCAATGTGACCGCAACATGGAGGGCTCACCGAAAAGGAGCGGCGTTTGCCAACCCTTGCTATACACAGATTCATCCGACGTGCATACCGGTCTCCGGAGACTACCAGTCCAAGTTGACTCTTATGTCTGAGTCGCTCCGAAACGACGGACGCATTTGGGCGCCGAAGAAGAAGGAAGATAGGCGACCTGCTGATCAGATTCCTGAGGATGAGCGTGACTACTATTTAGAACGTAAGTATCCAAGCTTTGGAAACCTAGCGCCGCGCGATATTTCTTCGCGGGCGGCAAAAGAGGCGTGCGATGAAGGCAGAGGTGTGGGCGAATCCGGACTGGGGGTTTATCTCGATTTCAAAGATGCCATTGATCGCCTCGGAGAGAGCGCGATTCGGGAACGTTATGGTAATCTCTTTGACATTTACCATGAGATAACCGGCGAGAGTGCTTACAAGCAACCTATGCGGATTTATCCGGCGGTTCACTACACCATGGGTGGTCTGTGGGTAGACTACAACTTGATGAGTTCGATTCCTGGGTGTTTTGTGATTGGCGAAGCCAATTTCTCGGATCATGGTGCCAATCGGCTTGGGGCCTCTGCTTTGATGCAAGGTCTGGCGGATGGCTATTTCGTATTGCCGTATACCATCCCTCACTACTTAGCGGATATTCCGCGAGATCCTGCTCCACCAACGGATCATCCGGAATTTGCGAAGGCTGAGGAAGAAGTGGTTAACCGAACCAAAGCTCTCCTAGATAGTAATGGAAAGCAAACTGTAAGAAGTTTTCACAAGCGCTTAGGGAAAATCATCTGGGACAAGTGTGGTATGTCGCGAAGCAAAAGCGGTCTGGAAGAAGGGATTCGACTGATATCAGAGCTTCGTCAAGAGTTTGAGGAGGACGTTTGTGTTCCGGGTGCTGCAGACACTTTAAATCAATCGCTTGAGTTAGCGGGTCGAGTCGCCGACTTTTTCGAGCTGGGAGAGTTGATGTGTCGTGACGCTCTCGCACGAGAAGAATCATGTGGCGGTCACTTCAGGGAGGAGCACCAGTATCCGGATGGAGAAGCTATGCGTAATGACGAAGACTACGGTCATGTTTCCGCCTGGGAGTGGAGGGGCAAGAATCAGGAACCAGAGCTCCACAGAGAGAAATTAGAATACGAGGCGGTCAAGATGGTGACGCGCAGCTATAAGTAATACCAATTCGGAAATCTCATTTTGTAATGAAAGTAACACTACGAGTTTGGCGACAAAAAGACGGCAATTCTAAAGGAAACTTCGAGGAATACCAGGCGGAAGGGCTGAATCCGAACATGTCCTTTCTGGAGATGCTAGATGTGGTCAACGAGGACTTGACGGTAAAAGGTGAAGACCCGATAGCGTTTGCTTACGACTGTAGGGAAGGCATATGTGGAACTTGTTCCTGCATGATTGATGGTAAACCACATGGTCCAGAAAACGGTATCACTACGTGCCAAACCTACATGCGCAGTTTCAAGGACGGGGATTTGATTACAGTCGAGCCTTTTAGGGCTAGTGGCTTTCCGGTGCAGAAGGATTTGATCACGGACAGGTCGGCCTTTGATACGATTATGCAATCGGGAGGTTTCATCACAGCTCGGGTGGGTAGTTGTGAAGATGCCAACGCGTTGCCTGTCGGTAAGGAAGTGGCTGATTTGGCGATGGACGCGGCCGCATGTATTGGCTGCGGCGCGTGTGTGGCAGCCTGCAAGAATTCCTCAGCGATGCTGTTTGTGTCAGCCAAAGCGGGCCAACTCAATTTACTCCCTCAAGGTCAGCCGGAGAAAGACAAGCGGGTGCTCAATATGGTCGCGACGATGGATGAAGCGGGATTCGGTAATTGCACGAACCAGTACGAGTGCTCGGCAGCTTGTCCTAAGCTGATCAGCGAAGAGTTTATCTCCAAACTGAATCGCGACTACGTGTCCGCGAGCGTTAAGAACCTGTTCAAAGCCAAATCGCTTTAGAAAAGCGCCGGTGCTTCCCAATTAAGCAATCCGTTGATTGCCGTGTTCAGAAACGCTCAAGTGCTTGGGTGCTTTCAACAACGACCCACAGTACGCCACCGAAAATAATCCAGCAGAATGCTACGGCTACAAATTTCTTGAAACGCTTAGCTCTTTCGTGCCGGTCCAGTTGCCGTTTTCGGAAACCACTCTTTTGAAGAAAGCTTACGAACTGGGCGTTTTGTATCCTAGAATCGTCGGAACTGCTATCGAGCAGCACATCGTTTTTGATACGCTTTTTTCGAAGCAAATAAGACAGGAAATTGAACATTGGTTTATCGCAGGGCTCTAGTGCTATATTAGGAAGACGTTAATCAGTTGTTTACGTTCAAAATTCAGGTTAATTAGGGTCGATTTGGGTCAAAAGTACACATTTTGAGTTGGATTCTTTATGAAGAGATGGAGGGTCCACGCTTTTGAAGGGGGCTTTTTGACTCGAGATATCCATGGCTCAAAAATGTAATGTTAGTGTTTCGCTGGTTGCCATCGGCTCAAGTCGATTGGTAGAAACTCAACAATGTCGGAAGAATCTAAAGTCGCGATCTGCGGTGCGGGTGCATGGGGGACGGCCATGGCATTCCATTTATCGCGGCAGGGTCACACGGTATCGCTATTGCCGCGGCGGAGCGAGCAAGCGGATCTCATGCGGGAATCAAGAGAAAATCGCGACTATCTGCCAGGTTTTAAATTGCCGGAGAATGTGAGCGTGACATCTTCCGATGAGGATGCGCTTGGGGGTGCCCGATTGGTATTTCTAGGTGTGCCCTCAAATGGAGTTCGTGACTGGATGGATCGAATTCGCGGGTTGGTAGCGTCAGGGGAACGACGTTTTTTTGTGTCTTTGGCAAAGGGGCTGGAGATTAATTCGGGTAAGACGCCCTGTGAGATTATTAAGGAAGCCTTGCCCGATCAACTTGTTGGTTGTCTTTCGGGGCCTACTTTTGCGGGAGAAGTAGCGGAAGGAAAACCTGCCGCAATGACGCTTGCATCGGAATCGCTCGAGCCAATTGTTCAGTCGACGCAAGAGGCTCTCAGCGGAAAAAGCATGCGGATTTATCTAAGTGAGGACTTGAAAGGGGTTGAACTGGGGGGCTGTATGAAGAATGTCTACGCCATCGCGGCAGGTTGCTGTCAGGGTTTGAATCTCGGTGACAATGCGCTCGCGGCTCTTCTCACCCGTACCCTTGCGGAAATGGTGCGAGTCGGGAGCACTTTCGGAGCTAAAGCGGATACGTTTTACGGACTGAGTGGATTTGGCGACTTGGTGGCGACATGCCATGGTTCCTGGAGCCGAAACCGTAAGTTCGGGGAATCGATTAGTCTGGGAGGCTCGGCTAGCAGGATTCTCGAAAATCAGAAAACAGCAGTGGAGGGGTACCGTACATCCCGATCATTTCATCAGCTTCTGCAAAGCAATGGCATCGAGGCTCCAATTTTGGAGCAGGTGTATCGCATTCTTTATGAAAACAAGGTGCCTCTGGAAGCGCTGAGCGACTTGATGAACCGAGACCTTAAGCGAGAAAGCGAATAGGCCAGTCCCTCGAATGTGTGGATGCCGATCAAAGTTACGCGGCAACCCTAGGCAGGTATTTCGAGTTGAGCGGCTGCTTTTAAGAATCGATTTTCTAGTAACTTATCCCAGGAAGCCAAGTGACGAGTTTCGGGAAAGCCACAACAAGACCAAGCGCTATCAGTTGTATGACAATAAAGGGTACGACCCCTTTGTATATGTGCCTCAGATTGATTCCTTCCGGGCAGACGCCTTTAATGTAGAATAGAGCAAATCCGACCGGTGGCGTGAGAAAGGAAGTTTGCAAGGCCACGGCGCAGAGGATGGCAAACCAGATCAATGCAGGCTTAGAAGTGGCGTCCATGCCGCTGTCGGCCAACCAAGCCAAATCCATGCCTGTGATAATCGGCGCGACAATAGGAAGCATGATCATGGTAATTTCGATCCACTCCAAAAAGAATCCAAGAGCGAAAATTATAAGTAGAATAACGAAAATTGTGCCATAGTCTCCAGAACCAACTCCAAGTATAGCATTGGCTATCATCTCGTCTCCTCCGAGCCTCCTCAGAACGAGGGAAAAGCAAGTTGCTCCAATGAATATGGCCGCAAGAAATCCCATTGTGCTGAGGGTTCCATGAAGCGACTTTCGGAATTCGCGAATATTCAGCCGCTTATTAAAAAGGGCCAAAAACAGGGCTCCCAGCGCTCCCATGCCGCTCGATTCGGTAGGAGTTGCAATGCCGAAGAAAATCGATCCTAGCACTAGCATAATCAGGAATGCTGCTGGCAGGATCGCTTTGGCTAGGCCGATCCAGTCGGCGAGGGTCAACGAATTCGTATCCTTTGGTTTTGGTGCGGCCGATGGATTGACTCGCGCGTAGACAAAAATGTATAGAAGGTACAAACCCGAAAGGAGTAGACCCGGAATTACGGCCCCCATGAATAAGTCTCCTGTGGATACATCCAACTGCGTTGACATGAGGATTAGCATGATGCTCGGAGGGATGAGTATTCCGAGCGTGCCCGCACTGCAAACGGTTCCTGCAGCGAACGAAGGAGAGTACTTGACGTGCATCATTGCGGGAAGCGCGAGCGTTCCAAGGAGCACTACAGAAGCCCCAATGATACCGGTTGAAGCGGCGAGAAGTATCCCCATGAGGGTCACGCCAAAAGCGAGGCCACCAGGTACGCGGCCAAGCAGCTTTTGCTGGGCTTGCATCATCTTCTCAGCGACTCCCGATTGATCGAGTATATTGCCCATTAGAATAAACATGGGCAACGCTACGAGGACTTCGCTTTTCATGATACCGAAGATACGATCGACTACGATCGAGAAACGGAGGAAGCTCAAGCCGGTGTAGAGCCCGAATACTTGGTCCAGCAAAACAGCGACTGCGGTCGTAGCGATCGCTGAACCACCGAGCGAAAAGCCTACGGGGACTCCGAGAAAAAGTAGGCCGATAAATAGACCCATCAGTACGAAGATGAGGACTGTGCTAGGATCCATGTACTTCGGTTGAAAGGGTTCGCCGGTTGTTGAAAATGAGAACGATTCGAGCTACTGATTCGATTAAGAGGAGCAAGCTGCTCAAGGGTAGGAGTCCCTTTACTACCCATAGCCAAGGCATTCCACTTGGGTTGGGGGAGCTTTCATTGATAGACATCGAATTTTTGGTGTAGTCCCATCCGTGCCACAAAAGAAACGCGTACAACGGAATGACAAAAAGGGCGATCCCTAAGACATCGACAATGGACTTCGTTTTGGGGGAATAGTGCTGATAGAGAAAATCCACTCGAACGTGACCGTCGTGTGTCATTGTATAGGACAACCCTAGGGTCAGGGTTATGGCAAAGAGGTACCAGAGCGAATCCTCCAGCATGGTGTTAGTCAGTCCAAGCGCATATCGCATCAAGACTTGAAATACGATAGCTACCAACAGTACCGCTATTGACCATGAAACTACTTTTCCGATTGCTGTTACGATATTTTCAATACGGCTTGCGAAGGAGTTCATCTGGAATTCGAGCTGCGAAAGTGAGAATAAGATTGGGCGAGAATGGATTCTCGCGATCTATTTCAAGAAGGCCCGATCCGCCCAAGTTGCGTAGTCTTCTCGAAAAGCCGTCAAGTCTTCCCAGACCTTTTTGAAAAACGGATTCTTTGCAGACTCTTCTGCTGCCACTTCTTTCCAAGTGGCTTTGTAGAGTTCTAGCATTTCAGGAGACCAGGTTTTCACGTTCACGCCGCGTTCTATATTTCTCTTTAGAGCTGCCGACTGTAAGGCCTCACTATATGCAATGGAATGGACGATACTCGATTTACAAGCTGATTCAATTTGAGCTTGTTGAGTGGGCGTCAGCCTATTCCAGAATTGCTTGTTGAAGATGAGTTCGTGGGTCGTTGCCTGTTGGTGCCAACCGGGAAAGTAGTTGAAATTGACGAGCTTGTGAAACCCTTGGCTTTCGTCGATGGACGGGAGGGAGTACTCGGTTGCGTCGATCACCCCCTTCTCAAGTGCAGGAAAGATCTCGCCGCCTGGTAGTACCGAAACTGATACGCCTAGCTTTCCCATGACGACTCCGCCGAGGCCAAAGAATCGCATTTTTAAATCCTTCAAGTCGTCGGCAGATTTTATCTCGCTCGCGAACCACCCACTGGTTTCGGGTGGAAGCATTGCGCAAACAAGGACTTTGACATCGAAGCCAGATGTGTCGTACATCTCCTGGTACAGTTTCATGCCGTTACCCTGGTAGAGCCAGGACAGAAACTCCGAATTGTCTGGTCCAAATGGTATCGAGCAAAAAAGAGGGGCGGCGGAGAGTTTTCCGGCCCAAAAGCCAGAAGCGCCATATCCAGCGTCCACTTTTCCGCCCGATACGGCGTCCAGGATTTCCAAGGCTCCTACAAGTGCGCCTGGTTCGAAGATTTCCAGCTCGACATTGCCACCGCTGATGGCTTCCAGCTCCTCTGCGATATGGGTGAGCTGCTCACCTAGGACATTGACCGAGAGGGGTATGAAAGAAGCGACCTCAATGCGAATTTTGCGTCCCGACGGCTGGCTCGAACCAGACTCACTCGATGTCGGGCCTGAGCACCCGAAAAGTAAAATCAACGCGGCTAATAAACTTGGCAGGAAACGAATCATTGCGATGGGATAGGACTAATGTTGGGGAAAGTGCTAAGAGTTTCAGAAAATTGTGAAGCATCGTTATTCTGTGGAGGTGTTACCGCAACTCCTATTTCCACGACTTTTTTTGGGTCGTGCCGAAGGTTTTGCAGCCACTCGAAGTGACTAAGCTGATCCGCAGTTTTCGGTGTTTCTTATCACGTAGCCTTCTTTGAATACTCTTTTGGATATGCGTATTGGATTTGGGAGTAAGATTTATTTACGCTGCTTAAGAACAGTTAAGCAATAGAATGTAAATGAGATGCGAGATAATCAGCAGGTCCGGATCGAAGCCCGCCCAGAGACCTCGGACGGGCTTTTTGATACCGAGCCTGATGAGGTCATTCGACCTTGAGAAAATCATGATTACTTTCGAAGAAAGCATGCTTTTTACGTGTTAGTTCCGCTCAGTGGTCGCTTTAGTTTAGGTAAATCCGGCCGGTGACAATCCAGGGCGATAGATTAACCTACCTCAAGAAACGTTAAGAAATAGTGAGGGCAAAATTCAAAAAAGGGACGCTGGTAGCTGCCGTTTTTCTGATGTCAGCATCATTCGGCTCAATGTGGCAGGATTATGATGACGTGGGGTTTTTCCATGGAGAAGGGCAGTCCCATGCTGGCCAGTTTAGCATCACATCGGGTGCCAATGGATAAGATCAGAATCTGCACCAATTGACCCGTGCTCGTGTTGGTTTCTCGTTTTCTGACGGGTATTGGTCGGGGGACTCCGGAAGGGAATAGGTGGATGTATGGCTCGAGTCCCCCCGCGTTTGGAAACACCGTGAAGTGGATGGGACGCATCGACACGGGTTTGACTGGATTTGGTGCGGGCTAAACGGCACAATGCTAACGGACCTCCAAGTTGGAGTCACTAGTTACGCGGTTAGGGTCGAGAATCGTAGTGACAGAAGGTACAACGATGTCTGGTTTAAGGAAGCCAAGCTCAATGCTTGGGGAAACGAGATTCCAGATAGTCATGGTGTCCCAGATGCCGGAGCATCTGTTTTAATACTTAGAATCGGAATTTTGAACATCCTCCTGCTTAGACAGCGAACAGCAAAAGCTCCAATCCAGTCATAACATTTTTTGTTTAGCGGGTGGCTATAAAGATAGCCCGTTTAGGTGCGGGATACCCTTCGATCGTCTTGGAAGAGTCTTCGGAGTTTAAAAAAGTATCCAGCGAATCAAAGGTCATCCAATCTGTGCTCCTCTGTTCCTCAGAGGTCGTTGTTGACAGGTTCGCCAGTCGGATGTTTTGGAAACCGCATCGCTCCAGCCAACGCTCGAGCGCGAGACAGGAGGGTATGAGCCAAGTGTTTCTCATTTTGGCGTAGCGCCCTTTAGGAAGCAGAGTTTGTCCCTCATCGCCATCGATCACGAGTGTTTCCAAGACGAGTTCTCCGTTTTCGTGTAGAAGGCCTCTTAACTCGAGTAAATGGTCGAGGGGAGATCTCCGGTGATAGAGAACCCCCATTGACAGTACCGTATCGAAGAAAGGTAGATTGGAGGGTAGAATTTCTACTCCGAGGGGAACGACAAACGCTGGGCAGCTAGATGGGAGGTAGCGCCGGGCCAATAGCGACTGGAGGACGTATAGCAGAAACGGGTCGGCTCCCAGAGCCAGTTTTGCTTCCTCACCCGCGATTCGGTAACTATAGTAGCCGTTGCCACTACCCACATCCAACACGAGCCGATCTTTTAGAGGGCTGATCGATTGCTTGATCCGGTTCCATTTCAAGTCGGAGCGCCATTCGGTATCAATATCTATCCCAAAGTAGTTCCAAGGGCCCTTTCGCCATGGATGGAAGGCCATAAGATTCTGCCGCAATCGCTTCGCTTGACTGTTAGAGAGATCGCTCGACTTGCCAATCGCGATAGCGTTGGACTTTAGGTCTAAGAAGCTTGGGTTTGCCTCTGGCATTGAGTGCAAGGCGTCCCGCCACAGAGGCAAGTGTCCATTGCCTGAATGATCAAAGCGGTTCTTAACTTGCTGAGGTAACCGATCCAGCCAGGGTCCTAGGTCGGTGTCGGCGATGACCTCGTACAGAGGATTAAAGTTCGATTCGAACATAGTTTGGTACGATAGAGTATTCGCCTGTAACTTTTAGTCAGAAGCCTTGATCGCAAGGAGCGATGCAAAATTGAAGCACTGAAGCCAGACTTCGCTGTGGTCGAATCCTGCCTGGTTTAGGCGTTCCCTGTGCTCTTGGATCGATTCTGGAATAAGCACATTTTCTATGGCGGCCCGCTTTTGGCTAACCTCTAAATCGCTGTAGCCATTTGCTTTTTTGAAATCGTGGTGGAGGTCGGTTAGGCCCTGCTGAGTATTCTCGTCTTCGAAGCGAATTTTTTCTGACAAGAGTAATACGCCACCCGGCTCCAGGCCCTTTGCGATTCTACTCAAGAGGGGTAACCGGCTTTCGAGCGGGATAAATTGGAGCGTGAAGTTTAGGATTACGACGCTGGCGTTTGTGATATCCAAATCCAATATGTCGCTACATTTAAGCGACCATTTTTTTTCTGGAATAGCGTCTTGCAGATTGATTTGGCAGCGATTCAGCATGGACTGGGAATTGTCTACGCCAACCAGAGATGTTCCCTTTGGAAGACTTCTAGCAATCGCCGCCAATCCTGCTCCGAGAGAGCAACCAAGGTCGTAGATGGTGCTGTTCTTTTGTGCGTAGCGTTGTGCGATGAGCGGCATCAATGATAGCGTCATCGCATAGCAAGGGACGGATCTTCGGATCATGTCGTCAAAAACGTGGGCTACAGACTCGTCAAAAACAAAGCCGCCGACTTTTGACAAAGGATCAGCGTAGATTCGGTCTTTGCGGGCGTCTTTTTCTTTCACTGGATGAGCCAAGCTACGATGTTGGGTCTCGGCAAGTGGATTTACGGCTTGTCGGAATCGAGGAAATCTGCGGTTAAAGAGGCCATGGCTAAAAAGAACGGAAAGTGGGTAGTAGGAGCGATTTTTGGGCTGGTTCTGTTAATGGCGTTCTTTTCAGTGCAGCTGAAAAAGGATATCAACCGTCGATCTGAAGCCGAAAAGCCCGCAGAGGAGATACCTGACTAGCAATGGGTCGGATAAGGGCGGTTTGGTTCTTGTTTGACGTATCAGCAGCGGCCCGTATCCCGTTTTGATTCCCACTCCGCCATGAATCGCGTTTATATCAAAACTTACGGCTGTCAGATGAATGAGCGGGACAGCGAGCAAGTCGCTTCGTCCCTACGAGATCGTGGCTATTCGATGGTAGATAACGAGTTTGATGCGGATGTAGTCTTGCTTAATACCTGTAGCGTCCGTGATCAGGCAGAGCAGAAAGCCATCGGAAAAGCCGGTTACCTGGCGAAGCGAAAGCGTTCGAACCCGAATTTTATGATTGGTGTCTTGGGTTGCATGGCTCAAAACCGTGGGTCTGAGCTCGTTGACCGATTGCCTGATTTGGATTTGATCGTGGGGACGCAGAAGTTTCATGCGGTTCCCGATCATGTGGATCAGCTGATTAAGAGCTACGCGGCTCAGGGACCTAGGCCTACCACCATTTTGGATTTGGAGGAGGAGGAAGGTTCCCAGAATACAATCAAGGACCACCTACCCAAAAAGGACCAGGTCTGCGCGTTCGTTTCAATTATGCAGGGCTGCAATATGAACTGTGCGTACTGCATAGTTCCAAAGACCCGTGGCCGCGAGCGTGCTCGCCCGATGGACCAGATTGTAGAAGAGGTGCATGAGCTGGCCGAGCAAGGGGTCAAGGAAATCACTTTGCTTGGGCAAATAGTGACAAGTTATGGGCGGCGCGATTTTCCTGTTGTTGGAGGGAAGTCGCCGTTTGTTCAATTAATCGAGAGGATAAACGACATTGAAGGAATCGATCGGATTCGTTTCACCTCACCTCACCCGCGTGGATTCAAGCAGGATTTGGTCGAGGCCTACCGGGATGTGCCGAAGTTGTGTGAATACGTCCACTTACCCCTGCAAGCTGGCTGCAACAAGACCCTTCGGGCGATGAACCGGCCCTACACCAAGGAACGTTACCGTGAAATTGTGGACTCATTACGCGCGGTGGTTCCTGATATGTACTTTTCTACGGACATCATTGTGGGGTTCCCTGGCGAAACGGAGGAGGATTTTGATGAATCGGCCGTTTTTTTCGAGGATATTGGATTCGATATGTCCTATATTTTCAAATACAGTATTCGAACTGGCACTCCTGCGGAAACCATGGAGGACCAGGTTTCGACTGAAGAGAAGGAACGGCGTAATCACGTCCTTCTCGACATACTGGCTAAGCGGTCGCTGTGGCGCAACGAACAGCTTGTAGGCACGGTCCAAGAGGTTCTTGTGGAAGGCCCTGCCAAGAAGGGGTACAAGTTTGTCGGGAAGACTCGAGGCTATCGTAATTCCATTTTCGATGGGGATGATCGGCTGATCGGCCAATTGGTCCAAATGAAAGTGGACCGGGCTACCGCAAGCACTATTTATGGTGATCTTGTTTTAGCCGGAGTGGATACAATTTGATATTAATATGGAACTGACTCTTTTTCAATCGACCCTGTTTGCTGGAATTCTCTTTGTCCTGATAGGAGCTTTGTTTGTGACGACGAACAAACCGATCATTGCAATGGTCAAAGGGTTTCCTCGTTCACGCACTGCCGCCTACGTTACGATGACGGTGGGAGGGATTTGGACTTTGTACAAGGTTGCTCATTTGGGCGAGGCTAACTATGGGGATTTCAAGCATTACATCTTTATAGGATTCGCGATCATAGGATTGCTCTCGTTCAAGTACGCGCCCGATTTTCTTTCAGTCCGTGGGGCGTGCATACTGTATTTGCTAATAGCGAACTCATTGCTGAATGGAGCGTTTGGCCAATACGAGGAACCACTACGTTTATTCATGGTTGCCCCGGTCTATATCGGAGCGGCCGTAGCTCTTTATCTTGGTTATTCGCCATTTCGCGTGCGTGATTTCTTCACTTGGTTGTTTGGAACTGCCTCTCGTCCGAAAACGGTTGGATTAGTTTTCCTGATCTATGGGGGTCTTGTCGGAGCGATAGCCTTTGCTTATTAGCCTGATGGATACGCTGCCCGAAAAAGAAATTGCACTGCTTCTAATATTGGCGGGACCCGCGGGTAGCGGAAAAACGACGCTTTGCGACCGTCTTTTGGCAGAAAACGCGAATACTGAACGAGTGGTAACTTGCACAACGCGGCCACCTCGTGAAGGCGAGGTAAACGGAATCGACTACCACTTTCTGTCTGACGAGCAATTTGATGCGAATGTAGAAAATGGCGAATTCTTGGAATGGGCAAAGGTGCACGCTAACCGTTATGGAACGCTAAAATCGGTTATCGAGAATAAGCTGTCAGAGTATATCGACCTCGTGATGAATATCGATGTACAGGGAGTCGCTGCAGTTCAGAAAGCAGCCAGGGATCATTCTGCCATAGGGCAACGGCTGGTTTCTGTATTCATTATGCCTGACAGTTTTGAGGAGCTTCGCCGTCGGCTGCGTGAGCGGGGAAAGGATGACGAAGCGGAAATCGATCGTCGCATACGTTCGGCCGAGAAAGAGATTGGGGCATGGAAGTCGTTTGACTATGCGTTCCGGTCTCATTCGAAAGAGGCGGATTTTGACACGATTCGTAGTATTTGGCAGGCTGAAAAACGCCGGGTTGCCCGTATTGCCTAGGAATCTGTCTGACTAGGAGCGGGGCATTCTAAAGCGGTGCAAAGAGATAGAATTTGCAGGAGTTCACGGTCGCCCAGTTTCTGGTCATACGTGATAATATTGGTAGAGCAATGAGAACGGTTTTGCGAACTGCCATGATACTTTCGCTGGTTGAAGTGATTGGCTTCGTTGAGAGAATCAGGTTCCCGCGCGTGGTCGAATCGAGCCCGGAGTTGGGCTTCAAATGCGTTGAAGGCATTTGACCCATGGTCGAAAGCGATTCTCGCCTGGATCTCATCGGCGCTTCCGGATAGAGCGATTGCTGACAAGACGATTTCGATTACTTACGTGCCTTGGGAAAAGGGCGATGCCAAAATTTTGAATTGGTGTGAAAAGACCGAATGCTTTTTTCAGCAAAAACTTCAAAAACCTGGAAGGATTCCAAACCACGCTTTTTTCCGATTCACAATGAAATGTAACATATTTAAAAGCAGAAGGTTAGAAATTTTTCCTTGTCTTGGGAAAACGTTGAAAAACTCTGGACGAGCCGTCAAAGTTGGGTTTAGGTTTGGGAATATTGAAGAAGGGAGCGGGTCCCTCTTTTGGGGAAGTCGTGAAAGACGAGCAATCAATGGGTAAAAGCCACCGTTGTTCAAAAGTAGCGGCTCGATTGCGGGCGGATGTGACAGCACAATTTGTAGTTAACAATCCCTAGTTTCCCTCACGCTTTGGATAATCAGCAGAAAAGGAATTTGAACATGAGCGCATTAGCGGTTTCCATTACGGACGAATACTCGAAATCTCAGACTATGACTTCCGAAAAGCCCAAGACTCAGCGATACGTTAGCGATGCAGAGCTGGTGCAGGCGGGCTATCGCTATGCGCTGTCGATCGCAAGACACCATCAAGATGCGGAGGATTTGGTTCAACAGGCTTGGATGAAGTTGGTCCGAGCGTACGGGAAAGTAGAAGGAACGCCAGTTCTTTTCAGAGCCGTTCGAAATCTTTTCTACGATCAGAAGCGCCGGAGCAAAATTGTCCAGTTTGAGCCTCTGGAATCGCATCCGGAGAGTGGGAGGTTGGAATCCAAGGGCGTCTCTATGGATATGGAGCTTTTAATGAGTAAACTAAGGCCGGAAGAGAGCGAAGCCTTGTTCCTCAATGTAGTCGAAGGGTACACCGCGAGTGAGATATCCGAACGAACGGGTTCCCCCCGAGGTACGATACTAAGCCACATTCACCGAGCTCGCCAGAAATTAGCCAAAGCGTTGGGAAGCGAATTCCGGGAAAGCAAGTAGTCGAAGAAATTAAGCTGCCATGAACGAGCAAGAAATAGATAAATCAGTAAGAGACTTCTTTCTAAGTCAGAAATTACCGGCTGAAAAGGTTCAATCGATTTTGGAGCAGGGGGAATCCCAGCCGGGACGAAACAACACCGTCTGGTTGCACTACTGGGTTCCTGTTGCTGCTGCGGCTGCAATCGTGATGGCATTCTCGTTTCAAATGGGTCGTAGCTATGACGACGATGATTTTTATTTTGATGTCGCTGGCGAGATTGCGATGCGGCACAATGGATACAAGAGTTTCGATGTGAAGGCAGCGTCTTTCGAAGGGGCTCAGGAAGGACTTAGGGAACTAGCTTTTTCTGTAACTCCATTAGTAAAGCAAAAGCTGCTTTCCGCCTACGAAGTTCTTGGGGCCCGCTATTGTCAGCTTCAGGGACAACAAGCTGCTCACCTGCAAGTGAAAAACCGGAAGACCGGAACGCTTTGTACTCTTTACGTAGCTTCGCTCAAAGGCTCGCTAACGTCGTTGAAATCCTTGGATCGCGAAATTGTTCTTGAGGCGAATCACCTAGACATTTGGGAAGACTCTGATCGGCTGTTCGCCCTTGTGGACTAGGTTAGCTGTCCCGGTAGCATAATTTTCTTACTCGTCCCACTCGATATCCGCGCCGAGCTTACGCAGGTTTTCTGCGAAATAGGGATGGGCGCGGCGAATGGGGTCCGCTTTGCGGACAACGCTGTTACCTTCTATGCTGGCTGCCATCATGTAGAGAGCCACAGCGGCACGAATGATGTAGGGAGGCTCGACTGAAGCGGGCCGCATGGGTCGCTTCCCAAAAACGATGATGCGGTGTGGGTCGCTCGACACGACGTGGGCCCCAAATTTGGTGAGTTCGGGAATCCATGAAAAGCCACCCTCGTATACTTTGTTCCAAAAGTGCATGACTCCGTCGGCTTTTGTAGCGAGGGCAATCATGAGCGGAAGCAAATCCACGGGAAAGTAGGGCCAAGGCGCGGCCTCAATCTTGGGCAGCAAATTAGTTGTATAGGGTTGCTGGATACGGAACGTTTGATCTGCGGGGCAAATGGCAATATCTCCATCGTGGTGGATTTCCACTCCTAGCTTGGCAAAGCTGCGACCGATCAGGGCGAAGTGCTTCGAATTCGAGTCTGTGACAATTACTTCCCCGCCCGTAATAGCGCCGAGAGCGAGGAAAGTAGCAACTTCGTGATGATCTGAGCTGATTTGGGCACTGGTTTCGGATAAACTATCGACACCCGTTACGCTCAGAACGCTCGTGCCTATGCCTTCTATTTTAGCGCCCATGCTTTCCAGAAAGCGGCACAAGTCCTGTACGTGAGGCTCACTCGCTGCGTTAGTCAACGTAGAGTTTCCCATTCCGAGAGCCGCCGCCATAACGAACGTCTCCGTCGTTGTAACCGACATGTAGTCCGCCCAATGCTCTGCTCCTTTGAATCGATCCGTTATGGAAATCTCCAGGCGTCCGTTGTGAGAGATTTTCGCTCCGAGTTGTGAGAGAATTTCAAGGTGCGGATCGAGTTCGCGTATGCCCAAGGCGCAGCCTTTTGGATTTGAGTCCAGTGAGATCTTTTTGAACCGGTAGAGAAGCGGTGCGAAGAGAAGCACGGACGACCGCATTCCTTGGGGCAGATCCCCCGCGTTGAAGGAGCTTTCCAAATTCGAGTGGTCGAGTCGCATCGTCTTCGCCTCCCGATTCCAGTCGATTTGCGAACCGATTTGGCGAAAGAAAGCGACGAGTTTCTCGATATCGGTAATGGCTGGGATATTCGATAGCTCAACCGGCCCCGAGGAGAGCAGACTCGCACAGAGAATCGGCAATACCGCGTTCTTGTTGCCTGAAGGCGTGATGCTTCCGCTGAGCGGCTTACCGCCGTGTACTATTAGGTCAGCCATGGATTGAGTGGGGATAGCCTCGGTGCCTCTTGTTCGCTTTTCAACTTCATTATTAGCGGTTTGACGACTCGTTTGTAGATGAAGCCTTCAATAAAGGTTGATTTTCGGCCGTTTTTAACCGAAAACGGCTGCTACAAGCGACACTGAGGAGTATTCCCGGTGATCACCGAATATCGACTGAAAGCATTTGAATAAAAACCCTTCACTAGGATCCTGATCTTTCCGACAGGCACCCGAAATGAAAACGATTCCAGATTTCTACAAGCGGAAAGCCGCTGGCGAGCCGATCACCATGGTGACGTGCTACGACGCAGCAACGGCCAAAATCCTAAACGAGACGAGTGTTGACTCGATCTTAGTGGGCGACTCCTGCGCGATGGTGGTGCACGGGTTTGACAGCACCATCCACGCGACTGTCGAGATGATGGAAGCGCACACGGCGGCGGTTCGGCGTGGGGCACCAAATAAAGTAATCATAGGTGATATGCCCTTTCTTTCCTACAGGGGTGGGATTGAGGCGTCTACGAACGCGGTGGCCAAACTAATGCGGGCTGGGGCGAACGCGTTAAAAGTCGAGCGATGCCGTGGAAATATTGAACTGATCACTCGACTGGTGGAAGGGGGCGTTCCTGTGATGGGTCACTTAGGTATGACGCCCCAATCGGTCAACGAATTCGGGGGGTTTAAAATTCAGGCTAGAAACGGCGATGCGGCCCAAGCGCTTCTTGATGAGGCGCTCGAATTGGAAGAATCAGGCTGCTTCTCAATTGTACTCGAGTGCATTCCTAGCGAAGTGGCGGAACGAGTGACAGATGCGCTGGGGATCCCTACGATTGGAATCGGTAGTGGCCCGGAGACTTCTGGGCAGGTTTTGGTTCTAAACGATCTCCTGGGGTTGGACTCTGACTTCCAGCCTCCGTTTGCGCGTCGCTACATGGACGCGGATCAGATGATTAATCGGGCAGTGGAAGGATACTGCGAAGACGTTCGGGATCGTGGCTACCCCGGCGATGGAGAGTATAAGCCATGATTCCAGTATTTCGCAGTCTTAGCGAGTGGATGGTGTTTCGCTCGCAACTGGTGGTTGGACATTCACTAGGATTTGTCCCGACAATGGGGGGCTTGCATGAAGGCCACAGCTCGCTTGTGCGTCGTTCGTTGGCTGAGAATGAACTGACTGCGGTGAGTATCTTTCTGAATCGAACTCAGTTTAACAACGCGTCCGACTACGAAACCTACCCCGCTAATTTTGAGCAGGACCTCGCATTACTGGAGGATCTTGGAGTAGATGTGGTGTTTGCTCCTGACTTTGAAGCAATGTACCCAGATACTTATCTGTTTAAGGTGTCGGAAAGCCAGGATTCGCTTTCTATGGAAGGAGTGCAGCGGCCGGGTCATTTCGATGGCGTATTAACGGTTGTCCTAAAATTGCTGAATTTGTCTGGAGCGCAGCGTGCTTATTTTGGCGAGAAAGACTACCAGCAATTACGATTGGTCAAAGGAATGGTGGAAGCGTTTTTTCTACCCATTGAGATTGTTGCTTGTGAAACGGCAAGGGCGGACGATGGATTGGCCTTGAGCTCGCGAAACCGCCGTCTTTCAGAAGCAGGCCGAAAAAAGGCGGCAGTTTTCCCCCGCATACTCACGACTGCCTCGACTCCTGAGGAAGCGACTGGCGAGCTTAGGGAAGCGGGTTTCGAAGTAGAGTACGTAGTGGATGAAGGAGGTCGCCGTTTTGGGGCGGTTAATTTGGAGGGGGTACGGTTGATCGACAATTGGACACTTAGCGTATTGAAGAAATTGAAAGGGTCATTGCGATGAATCTGTGCATTGATGTGGGAAACTCTCAATTGCACGGAGCGGTTTACGAGAACGATAAGCGCCTTGTCATGCAGATCCGAAAAGAGTCTTCATATCGTGTATCGAGTGACGAAATGGGGCTGTTTCTCGTGTCGGCATTGAGAGAGAAGGGAATAGACTCCAAGCAGATCCGACGAATTGGAGTGAGCTGTGTGGTTCCGGAGGAGCTGTTTACACTCAAAATGGCTTGTCGCGAATATTTCAATACGGAACCTCTCTTTCTGGAATCTGGAGTTAAGACGCGGTTGAAGATCAAGACTCGAAATCCGCTCGAAGTGGGTGCTGACCGAATTGCTAATGCAATCGCGGTGATGGAGCTGTATCCTGACCAAAATATCGTTGTGGTCGACTTTGGTACCGCTATAACGCTGGATGCTGTTAGCGAAGAAAAGGAATACCTCGGTGGTTCCATTTGCGCGGGATTAGGCTTGGCTATGGAAGCTCTGGGGACGAAGACTGCTAAGCTTCCGCATGTGGAAATTGTGAATGCGGAAAAGGCTCTCGGGAAGTCCTCTATAGAAAGCATCCAAGGAGGACTGTATTTTGGTTACTTGGGTTTAGTGAAGGAATTGGTGAGGCGGATCGGTGAAGAAGCTTTTGGCAAAAAGAGATACCGGATTGTCGCTACCGGTGGTTACTCCCTGCTGTATAGAGACGAAAAATTGTTTGACGACATCATCTCGGATTTGGTGCTTCAAGGCGTGAACAAGATGCTGGAGTTAAATCCGATCGATAAGAATTAGATATACGAGAAAAGTTTAAGCTATGAAACGCTCCATGCTAAAATCAAAGATCCATCGCGCGGTAGTAACCGATGCTGATCTGAACTATGAAGGCTCCATCAGTATAGACCCGAATCTTTGCGAGGCGGTGGACCTGGTGGAGTTCGAAAAAGTGGATGTCTATAATTGCAACAATGGGAATCGTTTCCACACCTATGTGATTTGGGGCAAGCCGGGCGAAATCTGCATTAACGGGGCCGCCGCTCATTTGGCTAGTCCAGGTGACCTTGTCATCATCGCTAGTTACACTAAGGTAAAGGAATCAAAAGTCGATACCTTTAGGCCCAAACTCGTCCTCGTGAATGGGAACAACGGGATTAAGACGATCAAAGAGCCAAACGTTCGTCGCGCTAGAGGTGCTGAGGCCCTTTAGTGGCCGTACTGACTTCTCTGTTCGGTAACTAGCGCAAGGTCGTTAAGCTCTTCGGAGGGATAGTATTTTGAACTGCGAGGCAATCTGTTTATGAAATCGGAGGATATCCTTTTCGATATACAGGTGCTCGTGCTTGGGCAATAAATTTTGTTTCGCACTCTCGATTCCTATCAATAAAACCGGGGCTCTTTGCGTTTGCCCTAGATGGTGGATTGTTCATTGTCGCCCACTTAGGACTCAACGACCCATAATCGGTTTTATCTTTTCGACACGAATCATGAAGCGAAACTTTTTCCTGTGCCTAGCAGCACCCATCGGTTTTCTCGCGTTCTCAATCGGAGTGCTTGCGAAATCGCCGAATATTGAATTCGAGGAATTCGACTTACCCAATGGATTGCACGTCATCCTCCATCGCAATACGGACGCCCCCGTGGTTTCGTCCTATGTATTGTACCATGTGGGTAGCAAAGATGAACGACCAGACCGCACCGGATTCGCCCACTTTTTCGAGCATTTGATGTTCGAAGGTAGCACGAATATTGAGCGTGGGCAGATCGACAAGCTCATCTCAGGGGCGGGAGGCAATTTGAACGCTTCCACTTCATTTGACCGTACCGACTACTACATAAATCTTCCCTCGAATGAGTTGGAGCTAGCATTGTGGATAGAGTCGGAGCGTTTGATGCATGCGGTGGTCGACGAGACTGGTGTGGAAACGCAGCGAGAGGTTGTTAAAGAAGAGCGACGTTCCCGGTATGACAATCAGCCCTATGGGTCCCTTATGGAGAACATGGCGGGAGCGGTTTTTGCAGGTACTCCTTATGCTTGGACACCGATTGGTTCAGCCCAATACATTGACGAAGCGACAATCGACGAATTTCGGGACTTCTACAAGAAGTGGTACGTTCCTAATAATGCGATTCTGTCCATTGCGGGCGATATCGATTTGGTTAAAACGAAGCAGCTTGTGGAGCAGTACTTTGGGCAAATCCCCCGGGGAGAAGATCCGCAGAGGGCAGGAATCGACTGGGATTTGATGGCCCCCGGGACGTCAAAATTGGTGGATGAGCCGATGACCCCGCTTCCGGCTGCTGTGCACATTTGGCGAGCGCCGGTGCTGACTCACGAGGATGCCGAGGCGATCGACTTGCTGATTAGCATTCTTGCTACGGGGAAAAGTTCCCGAATGTATCGGCGCTTGGTCGATGTTGAGAGAGCTGCGGTCAACTCGGCAGCGTTTACCTGGATGCAGGAGAAGGCGGGCCTCGTGGCTGCATACGCGATTGGAAACAGAGGAGTCACGATAGAGCAGCTGGATAGTCTGATCGAAGAGGAGGTTGAAAAGTTGATCGATACAGGGGTGACGGACCAGGAATTTCAGAAGGCGTTAAATCAAAAGGAATCGGAGATCGCGTCATCTGTCGGCACAATGAGTAGCCGGGCGCAGTCGTTGGCAAACAATCATCTTTGGTATGGGGACGCTGGCCGTATCAATCGTGAGCTTGAAGCATACTTGAAGGTGAAAAAGGAAGACCTGCAGCGGGTTGCGAAAAACTATTTGAAAAAAGATCGAAGAAACACGCTCCATTACCCAGTGCCTGAAAAATGAATACGATGGAAAAACTTCATAACATGAGAACGCCCTCAACGATTTTATTACTCACTTCCCTTGTTTTAATTCTGGGATGCGGAAAGGTAGACGATGCCAGTTCTTCGGCTGCAGTCGCTAGTGCTCCCATTGACCGTTCTAGTCGACCCGATCCCGGACCTGCACCTGCGTCGTCGTTTCCCAATTACGAGACGCAAGAAACCAGTGAAGGCTTGACCATTTACGTGATTGAGTCCGATCGTCAGCCAATGATTACTTATCGATTGATGTTCCGTTCGGGTGGACTTTTCGATGGCGAGAAATCGGGCTTGGCGGAGTTTGTTGCAGACATGCTGGATAAGGGCGTGAAGGGCAAGACAGGTTATGAGTTAGCAAGCGAGATCGACTTTATTGGGGCCAGTCTATCTGCGACTGCTTCTTCGGATTTTATCGCTGTCTCAGTGTCAGGCCTTTCCAAGTACAAAGAGAAATTGCTGGATGTTTTGAAAAGTGTGGTTCTCGAGCCAGCATTTCCTGGAGACGAGCTTGAGAAACTGAGACAGCGCACGCTTTCGAACTTGATTTCAGAGCGGAGCGAACCAGATGCGCTAATTGGGAAGCTTAGACGTAAGCTGGTCTACGGAGAGGGGGCGTATGGCTCTTTTCAAACCGAGGAGAGCGTCGCTTCGATTACGCGCGATGATCTGATCGCATTTCACAAGGCACACTTTCTGCCGAACAACGCATCTTTGGCGATAGTGGGAAGTTTTGATGGTTCGACTGAGTTGGCTCGAGTTGAGAGCGAGTTAGGTAAATGGAAATCGGCGGAACTCCCACCTTTGCCGGAGTTATCCTTTCCTGAGGTGAACGGAGGCGCGGTTCATTTGCTCGACCGTGAAGATTCGGTCCAATCAACGCTTCGTGTGGCCCAGCAGTCAGTACCAAAATCTAATCCAGACACACCTGAGCTTCGGGTTGTGATGTCCATTCTGGGAGGAGGCTTTTCTGGCCGTCTTTTCCAGAATTTGCGGGAAGACAAGGGCTTCACATACGGGGCCGGAGCATACTCGGCTAATGCCGCCAAGCTAGGGGCGATAATCTCCTATGCTGATGTTCGGAACGAAGTGACTGCGGATGCGGTGAAGGAGATCTTCAATGAGCTAAACCGCATCAGGGAAGAACCTATTCCCCTATCGGAGCTCGAAATGCATCAAAAGTATTTGGCAGGGAATTACATGCTCAGTCTTGAGCAGCCTTTGACGATCGCTCGTTTGGTGCAAGAGATTGACGTCTATGGATTAGCTCCTGATTACTACCAAACCTACGTTTCTCAATTGATGTCTGTGACGCCGGAGCTAGCAGCGGAATTGGCCAACAAGTACGTTCTGCCAGAGAATAGCATCGTTGCAGTTGTGGGTAAGCGTGAAGAGATCGCGGAGTCGCTTCAAGCGATCGGCCGCGTCACGGTATACGACGAGAAGTTGAACGTGCAAAACTAGCCGACTGAATCTCTGCAATCTGCCGTCTACTGAGAGGCTCTGGATCCTTCGAAGTTCTAATCGAGGCCGAATTCCAGGCCAATCATCTGGCGGGTGCGATCGCAGATCTCATCGTCTTCCGACATCACCAGGCAGCGTTGCATGAGTGATACTCGCTCCAGTTCCTACGGGCTTGATGAGATGCTGTCAGCAGTGGCACTCAGCATGGACCATTCTTCTTCGTTGAGGGGTACTTCAATCTTCATATTCACAATGAATCCTATCGGAAGGTAAGTGGCAGCCTTCAGGTGATTTTCGCGAACCCGTAGGCTGATCACTCCATTAGCAGCAAGTTATGCGCGGATCTAACTTAAGTCCGCACTCTCTAGGACCGTTGTTAGACGTGGTTATTCAAGCTCCAGATTGAGGCCCTTCTCAGCCGAGCCGACCAATGAGTCGTAAAAGTAATTTTACAGTAGATTAGGCATATGGTTTCGCATCCAATTAATATCGAAGAAATACAATCGGACTTGGACGGCATAGCGGTGTCACCTCAGTTGCTACCGAAGTTGCAGCAGATGATTTCCGACTGCAACACGAACCCGGATGAGATTCGGGATATGATTCGAATGGATCCTGCGTTGAGTGCCATGATACTCAAAACTGCTAACAATTCCTATTTCAACCCGGGCTACCACATCGATAGCATCGACGACGCGATTATGCATCTCGGGTTTAGTGACGTCTATCAAATTGTCACTATGTTGACATTTTCCGATTTGCTGGCCGAACCGCTCAAGTCTTACGGAATTAGTGCGGGCGAGTTCTGGCAGCGCTCCGTCGCCTGTGCTTTCGCGATGGAGCTACTGGCGCGCAAGTACAGCGAGGACGCTGGAGTGGCGTATACGGTTGGCCTATTACATGGGATTGGAATGGTATTTTTGGAGCGGGAAATCAAGAATACGCCTCACATCGAGTTTAACAGTTCGCTTTCTGAAGACATGGCTCTCGCCAACGAAGAGCTTGAGGTATTCGGAATAAACCACGCCAAGGTCGGAGCCGCAATGATGCGAGAGTGGGGATTCTCGGACGAAGTTGTCATTCCTGCCCTGAATCAGTTTGAGCCCTCGGGGGCTGGCAAGCACGAGCGTATGGCCTGCCTCGTTTCATTTGCGAAGCGGATGATCAGTACGATCATCAACGATCCTGCGAGTAGTGCGTTGGCCCTCGGACCTGATCCGTTGCTGATCGCGTTGCTCCACCTAACCAAAGACGAGTATTACAAAGTTGTGGAGCAATTGCGAACTAGCTTAGAAAAGGCGGAGAGCTTGGTGTGCGACAAAAAGCCTCGTAGACCCGTCGAAGCGACTGAAGAGGGAGTTGTTAAGCAGAGGGTCAAAAGGGCGATCGCTTCTAACATGGGCTTCGGAGAAGGCAGTTTTCGACTATAGAATACCAATTTTGATCCGAAATTAAAGTTTAGCTATATCCACTAAAAACGAGAATCAAAGAAAGACTTAGGAGAATATAAATGAGCGATTCAGTACTAATTGATTGGGAACAACTAGAGATGATCTTCGGCGAAGAAGATGAGGAATTCGACGAAGATATGGCGGAGCTCTTCCATGAATTCGTTGAGGATGGCAAAGGATGTCTCGAGAACCTCAAGGCTGGTTCGTTCGATTCTGACAAAGACTCTTTGTGCCGCGACTCGCACAAGTTGAAGGGCTCATCGAGCAACTTTGGTTTTGCGAAGGTCGCCAAAGCTCTGGCCAATATTGAAGACAACATGGCGATCCTAACATACGAAGCATTCAAGGCTTCTTTGTCCGAGGCTGAGAGCGCTTTCCACGAATCTACAGAAGAAGTTACGCGGAAGTACCTCGCTCTACAGAACTAGGATAAAGCGGTCAGGTGCATCGATACCGATCCGTCATTTTTCTCTTATCGAAGAAACTAGTTATTAGCGGAATCGATTGCTGCTTGGAATTTGACAAACGCGAATCTAGTAAAGTCGGGTCTGTATGAAATCCGTTCGCGAAGCATGTATTATTAGCGTTGTCGCGGGCCTTTGTGGGTTGATCGCTTTCTTCGCTCATCCGAAGGCCCCTGCGTTTCATGTGGACGAGCTTGAAGTCGAACTTGAGGAAGTCCTTCGGTTCGAAGAAGCGTTTTGGATCGATGCAAGATCCGACGAGGATTTTGAGAAAGGCCACATGGAAGGGGCTCTGGCTCTCAATGAAGAGCGTTGGGAGGAGCAGATAGTGGATTTCTTAGACGCCTGGAATCCGGATGCTCCCACGGTTGTCTATTGCTCGAGCCAAGCTTGTTTACGGTCGCATGAAGTGGCCGAACGATTGAAGGCTGAGTTGGGTGTGGAAAATGTTTTCGTGCTCAAAGGCGGGTGGGAAAAGCTTGCCGAAGCTGGGATGGTTGAAGGGGCGAATCAATGAGAAGACTGGGTCAATTCGCAGAAATCATTGTAGGGGTCGCCTTTTTGTGGGCGGGAATCGTTAAACTGATGGATCCTTCTGCTTTCCTATCTGCGATTTTGACGTACGAGGTATTCAGCTACAAAGTCTCTGTAATCGCGTCTCTGGGGGTTCCTTATTTGGAGCTTTGCGTTGGGGCTTGTCTGGTTTTCAGGGTAATGAAAGGGGGAGCTCGAATGCTGGCAGTTGGATTGCTGGTCGTATTTATCATTTTGCTGTCTCAGGCCGCTATGCGTGGCCTGGATGTCGATTGCGGGTGTTTTGGTTCCAGCGCAAAATCGTCTGAGGCGGGCTTTTTTTGGCCTATTGCCCGCGATCTACTCATGCTGGTCGGAATAGGGCTGGGGATAATAGCCGGAGGAAACGCTAACGGGAGCCGAGAAAAATGAGGTCAACTGGTGATCAGCTAGAATTGGGTTTTGACGTTAACGTAGCGGAGCGCGAATCAAAACAGACGCTGATCATGAGCGATTTGATCGTTCGTCCGACGGTCATTTCGGTTTTCATGAGGAACAACACGGGTAGCTGCGATAGGCAGATGATCAGTCTAGCTCGAGAATGGGATAAGATTCGGTCAATGGGGTTTGACGTGCTTGGCCTGAGCAAAGACTCCGTGGGATCACACATGAAGTACCAGGCTAAGCACTCGATCGGTTTCTCGTTGGTTTCGGATCCTGAACACCAATTTGCCAAGGCTGCTGGTTCACTCGTCGAAAAGAAGATGTATGGCAAAGCCTTTTGGGGACCAACCCGCTCCGCTTATGTTTTAGATGAAAATGCAGCCCTCCTGGAAATTTGCGTAAAAGTGAACCCTGATAGGCATGGGGAACAGATCTTGGAGCTCTTAAAGGCTATCTGATTTCAAGTATGGAATCCTTAAGCCGGAATTCCACGTACTTGCTTAACAAGCTTGTTAATTAGATTCATTTCTGCCTTAACAATCAATCGGATGACGGTTTTGCGAAGTCAGAACACATTAATTGACCCGACCATTTTTGATGAAATGGATCAGGACCATTCCTGGCATCCGTTTACTCAAATGGAGGAGTATTGCTCGATTCCACAATTGCAGGTTGAGAGAGGTCAAGGTTGCTGGATCTGGGACACGGAAGGCAATCGATACTTAGACGGGAACGCATCCATTTGGACAAATGCCCACGGGCACAATGAGCCAGATATCAATGAGGCCCTAGCTGAGCAGCTCGGCAAGATCGCCCATTCCACCTATCTGGGACTAAGCCATCCGGTCGGGGCGATGCTTGGAAAGCGATTGGCTGATTTGGCCCCTAAATCGCTCAGTCGGGTGGTTTTTAGTGACAATGGTTCGAACGCGGTTGAGATCGCGCTCAAGTTGTCCTTCCAATATTGGCAGCTAGTTAGAAAGTCTGAGAAGCGTATCGTCGTAGGTATGGAGAACGGGTATCATGGAGACACTTTCGGGGCGATGGCGGCCGGAAACAGCGATTCGTTTCACGGACGCTTTCAGCCGTGGTTGTTTGAGTCGCGAACATTTGCGGCTCCTAAATGCTCGGAGATCAACGGAATTGTGAAGCATTCGGATTCCGACCGAAGTTTGCTTCAGCTCGAAAAGATATTGGAACGTGAAGCGTCTGAAATTGCTTCAGTCATTATTGAGCCATCAATTCAAGGACCAGCAGGAATGAAACTCCAGCCCGCCGGATTTTTGAAACGGGTCGAAGCCCTTTGTCGGAAATATGGTGCCCACCTCATTCTTGACGAAGTCTTTGTTGGCTGTGGAAGGACTGGCTCCATTTTTGCTTGCGAGCAAGAAGGTGTGGATCCCGACTTCCTCTGCTTAGCGAAGGGCCTAACAGCCGGATACTTGCCACTAGCTGCGACTCTGACGACTGAAAAAATGTACCAAGCATTTCTGGGCTCTTTCGATACAGGGAACGCTTTTTATCACGGGCACACGTTTACAGGAAATCCGTTAGCCGCCAGCGTCGCTCTTAAGAGTTTGGAAAAACTAGAGCGGTTGATTGGTTCCAAGAGGCTTGAGAAAACGATCGAGGACTTTGGACAGACATTGGCTGAGACCTTCAACGGACACAGAAACGTTCTAGACATACGCCAACGTGGACTTGCAGCTGCCATAGACCTATTTCCGGGTTCGAGCCGAGACGCTTGGCATCCAAACGATCGTGTGGGGATGAAGGTTTGTCTTGAAGCCCGTAAGCATGGTTTGCTATTGCGACCTTTGCTCGACTCAATTCTTGTCGTTCCTCCGCTCGTAATTAACGAAGAGGAAATAGGCTTTCTTTTCGACAATTTAAAGACCGCCATTGATGCGGTCATGAACAACATAGGTAATTAGTAATGCAATACACATTAGAAGAAATCCAAAATATCTATCATCTTCCCCTGACGACCCTTATCTATAGAGCTCAGGCGGTGCATCATAAATTTCAGGACCCGTCAGGTGTTCAGCTTTGTACATTGAAGTCTATCAAAACCGGTGCCTGTCCAGAGGATTGCAAATATTGCCCACAGTCGGCTCATAGTGAGGTTGGGATAGAAAAGGAAGCGCTGCTTGACACCGAAACGATCTTGCAGGACGCGGTTGCGGCAAAAAAAGGAGGGGCTACTCGTTTCTGCATGGGAGCCGCGTGGAGAAGGGTTCCCCATGGAGAGCAATTTGAATCACTGTTGAACACGGTTCAATCCGTAAGCGACTTGGGGATGGAGGTGTGCTGTACCCTTGGGTCGCTTGAGCAGGAACAGGCTAATGCTCTGAAGGAAGCTGGTTGTGCTGTATATAATCATAATTTGGATACTTCAAGGGAGTTTTATAGTGAGATAATTACGACCCGCACCTTTGACGAACGCCTAGACAATATTCGCAAAGTGCGTGAGGCGGGTATGGAAGTTTGTAGCGGTGGGATAATCGGTATGGGCGAGTCAATCGATGATCGATTGAAGATGCTCCAAGAGCTTGCGAATCTTGATCCTTATCCGGACTCCGTTCCAATCAACGCTCTGATTGCCTGTAAGGGGACACCATTGGAATCGCAAAAGTTTGTGGACAGTTTCGAATTCGTCCGGGTTATTGCGACAGCTCGCATACTGATGCCAAAGACGATGGTGAGATTGTCAGCGGGTAGGACAGAGATGAACGATGAGTTACAGGCTCTCTGCTATCTGGCTGGAGCGAATAGCATTTTCTTGGGGGATAAGCTGTTGACTACCGCAAATCCCGACTCGAGCGATGATTACAGGTTGCTTAACAAGTTTGGATTGACCTCGCTCGACCCCGACCAGGCGAGAGCTATTCATGCGCGTTCCGGCGAAGAAGCTTCGATATTTGCATAGGTCTAATGAGAACGCTTTTCGTTAGTGGAAGCGATACAAACGTTGGCAAGACTTGGGTAGTTGGCGCGATCGCACAGCATTTATCGGCTCAGGGCGCGACTGTCCAGGTGGTTAAGCCGATTGAATCAGGAGTCTGCGTTGGTGCGGAATCCGATGTTGCCCAAGTGTTGGAGGGTTGCAGCGGCGGGCTAGTGAAAGGATACACTTTGCGGTCATATTCAAAGCCAATCGCCCCAGTTGCGGCGGCTGAATACGAGGGAGAAGATCTCGATTTTTCTGAGATCGAATCTTCAATCACAAGTTTGCCTGCTGACGTTGACTGGCGGATTATTGAAGGGGCAGGTTCGTTGGCAACGCCTCTCAGCAATGATGGCAGGGACTGGTTGGACTTGGCAGTGATCCTCAAAGTACAGGCGTTGGTTCTGGTTGTCGAGGATCGAGTCGGTGCGATTGGGCAGGCCCGTCTGGTTTACGAATATGCGAATTCCAAGGATCTCAACTGTGGTGTGTGGCTGAACGAAATTGAGCCGCAAGAATCTCTTGGGAAAACGGGTACGCTGAATGGTATCCAAAATTTAAAGATACCTATATGGGGAATGACCCAATCAGGCCAATTAGACTTATGTTTTGGTGAAAGGGGTTGGCTCTGAATCAGTTCCTGAAAGAAAGAATCGACTCTGAGCTCACTGCCCGGATGGATTCAGGCATTTTTAGAAGATTGCGGACTAGCGATCCAGCGAAAGGTATTCTCAATCTGGCAAGTAATGACTATCTGGGTTTTTCGAGTGACCCCAGACTCCAGAAGGCTGGTCAAGATGCGATCTCGAAGTTTGGATGCTCTTCATCTGCCTCTCCGCTTGTCACTGGATTCGGTAAAGCTCATCGTGATCTTCTGGCCTTGATTGAATCCTGGTACGGATTTGAAACTGGAATCGTATGGAATACAGGATACGGGGCGAATCAAGCAATGTTGGGCTTGCTTCCGAAAAGCGGTGATCTGGTTTTGGCGGACAGGCTGATTCACAATAGCATGATCTCGGGAGTGCTAGCTAGCGATGCCCGTCTATTGCGCTATCGCCATTGTGACCTCGAGCATTTGGAGGCACTTCTAAAAAAGTATGCCATAGATGATCGAGTTCTATTCGTTGTCACTGAGTCGGTATTCAGTATGGATGGAGATTTTCCAGATCTTAAGGGCATAGCCAATTTGAAAAAAAAGTACGGCTTCTTTTGGATACTAGATGAGGCTCACGCCGTGGGTTGGTATGGCAAGGAAGGAAGTGGATTAGCGGAAGAATATGGGGTTTTGGATCAAGTGGACGCACTAGTGGGAACTTTGGGTAAGGCGCTTGGGTCGATGGGTGCGTATACGCTCTTTCATGAGAAAGCTATTTCGGATTACTTAGCCAATTTTGCGGGAGAATTCATCTATTCTACTTATCTTCCTCCCGCATGCGTCGCGATTGCGACGGAAGCAATACGATGTGTAAGGAAATCTAGTTCACTGCGAAAAACGGGAAGGGATCTATCAACTCGAGTGAGGATGCAGCTCGAGCAAATCGGATTAAATGTAGTGCTCATTGACTCAGCAATAGTATCAATTCAGATCGGCGAGGCAGATCGGGTTGTGAATTTGGCGAAGGAACTTGAGAGCCGTGGAATCCTAGTTGGTGCGATTCGGCCTCCTACTGTTCCAGAGGGGACCAGCCGATTGCGGATTTCGCTAAAGGCTGATCTTGCCGAAAGCTCTACCAATAGACTTTTAGAGGCCCTTGAGGAAATTCTCATTGATTTGAAATGAAAGTAGCGTGGATAAATGGGTGGGGTATCGGAATAAGTTATTTGGAGACGATCGCTTCTGAACTGTATCCAAATAAAGAGCACCGCTATATTTTGCCCAAATTAGGTTGGGATGCGGAGCTCAGTGAGATATCGAAGAACTCAACTGTAGTCGCCTATTCCCTTGGAGCATTCCTATTGTTGAATCAGCCAAACCTATACCATTATTTCGACAGGGTGATCTTTCTAGCTCCATTTGAGGATTTCAAGAAAGAGGAAGAAAGGGGAGGGAAAGTGTATCGATCCCAGCTGATCTATTTGAGGCGATGGTTGCAAAGGGATAGCCTCGCCGCGATAAGAGACTTTGTTCTTAGGGCTGGGTTAAGCGATCACTCGCACGACTTATTTGGAATCGAAGATTCTGATTTGATTTGGGGGGTTGATCGACTGATAAACGATTCGGTGAGAAGGGGCAACTTAGTAAAGGTGGAGGCTTGGATTGGGGAAAATGACAGGCTTTTGGACGCGGGAAGAATTAATAGCATAAATCCAGGTATCAATGTTCTGAAAAACGTAGGGCACGATCTTAGAGAATTGCTTGTAGGAGCGAAAATTGAGTTGTGAAATTTGACCAGAAAGCATTCCAGTATCATGAGAAAGCCAGTATCCAAAAAAAGGTAGCGGATTGGTTTTCTCAGTGGATTGATAAAGATTGCTCGCGACTTGCTGGGTTGGAGCTAGGAGCGGGAACGGGATTGTTTACACGTTATTTAGCGTTGCGTAGTTTTCGTGAATTTTGTGCAACTGATATCTCCCATTCTATGCTACATGAAGGGAAAGCCCGGTTGCCTAATATTTGTTGGGAGATTCAAGATGCGTGGAGACTTGAGGCACGAAAAGCTGACAGAGTATACGCATGCAGCCTTTTGCAATGGGCGAACGATCCAATCAGGGTTCTAAGTGTCTGGAGAGATGCGTTACTGGAAAACGGAAGGCTGCTCGTCTGTTTTTTTATTGAAGGATCTTTGGAGGAATTTACCCGATTGGATTCGAGGTTCCCGGCGTTTCCTTGGAAAGGTGAAAAGGAGTGGGTCGAGATCTTTCGTGCCGCTAACCTGGATATAATTAGAAGCGAAACTCGAACCGATATTATGATCTATGAATCCCCACGAGCCGCTTTGAGGCAGATTCATGATATTGGAGCCATCAGCGAGAATCGCATGAAGCCCTCGGTGCTGAAGCGTTTGCTGGAAGATTTAGAAAAGCGGGAAAAGGGGTACTTCGAGTTGAGCTGGAGAACGATGCGTGTTGAGTGCCAACAATCGAATCAGTGCCTCTAGCCAATAATGGGAATCGTCATACCATGGACCAATCCCCGCTCAAGGTTTCAAACTTGAGAGAGCATTGGAGTTCTTCGAGGAAGCGATTTCGTGGAACCAATGTTGCCCCAAGGCCTTGCAGATGACTACTTGGAGCCTGGGCATCAATGAAGTCGAACCCATTTTTTTTAGCAAACGTTACAAGTTGGGAAAGCGCGATTTTTGAGGCGTTCGACTTGATGTGAAACATGGACTCCCCGAAGAACGCGGCTCCAAGCGATAAACCATAGAGTCCCCCGACGAGGCTACCCTTATGGAATGCTTCAAAGGAGTGTGCGTAGCCTAGTTGGTGCATTTCTATGTAGGCGTCGATCATGTCGGACGTAATCCAGGTTCCCTCTTGGCCTGGGCGCGGAGCAGAAGCGCAAGAGTGAATCACTTCCTTGAAAACAGTGTCGATACGGATCTCAAAACGATTTGACCGAATATCTCTTTGGAGATTGGTCGAGCATTTGAAATGGTCTGGGTAAAGCACCATCCTTGGATCGGGAGAAAACCAAAGGATTGGTTGTCCATCCGAGTACCAAGGGAAAACCCCTTTCGAATATGCTTCAATGAGTCGTTCGGGACTAAGGTCGCCCCCTACCGCTAGAAGTCCGTCCTCCGTTGCACTAGTGGGATCTGGGAATTCAATTTTGCTGGATAGAAAATGAAGCGGCACGTGATGGTCTAAAAAGTGAGCGTTTGCGGGTATTGATATTCTGCAGAAAGATTAAGCACTAAAATCAGGGAGAAGGGAAGCGTCTCCAAATATCTCGAGGAGGCGATTATATGCGGATTGTTTCTCATCAGTATCCCTTGATTGCTGAAAATACGAGAGCCATACTCCTGATGGAATGATCTCGCCGGTTGCTTCGGACCTCGTGTGGTTCGTTAGGTTTGCCTGGCTATCAAATTCCAAAATCCAAGGAAGTTGATACAGGTTTTTAGCGTTGTCGGCAGTTATAAGAATGGCTCCTAAACGCGGTTCTTGGTCAGTTTCACTATGGGCCCGGATCGCGGATACAAATGAAACCATACGAAAATCGTACGCGGAGATTAGATCAGCTAGACAGGAATTAAGAAGATCTCGTGAACCAGTAACTTCAGTCGGTAGCGCTAACGTGACGAAGGAGCCCAGTTTTCGCTTACCTAGAAAAAGGGGCAGTATTCCTGCAAATTCATCAAATACGTCCTCGGTGTGAAGCGCCATTGCTTCGTGTATACCCGATGTCTCTGGTTGCTGTTTTGCTAAATGTTCCTGAAGTGATGACATCGGATATCTGAAGAGTGTACGGCTACTATTCCGGTTTAAAAACGAGCGAAGCGGAGTTGATGCAGTAGCGGAGTCCGCTTGGTTTCGGGCCATCGGGAAAAACATGACCTAGATGGCCACTGCAATTGTTGCAGTGAACTTCAGTTCGGGTCATCCCATGACTCACATCGATTGTCTCGCCAACGATTTGCGGATCAGCCGGTTTGAAGAAACTGGGCCAACCGGTACCCGAGTCAAATTTTGTGTTACTTGAAAAAAGCGTTTCACCGCATCCAGCACAGTAGTAGTTTCCTTCTTTTTTCCAGTCCCAATATTCGTTTTGAAAAGGAGGCTCGGTACCTTGGTTTCTTAGCACTCTGTATTGCTCGGGGCTGAGGGATTGTCTCCATTCCTCGTCTGACTTGCGGACTTTCCCCATCTGGCCAATATCTGCATTCGAAGGGAGGCCGCAAGTGCTGGCCTCCGGATTCAGTTTCTCTTGGGGTGATTTTTTGGTATAATCCCGCATGGCTATGTTTCAATAGAGGCTGTTCATTTGAAAGCGAACTGAATCGATATTCGATTGCCTTTGAATGTTTGAAAGTGAGATGGGGTGAGAGCCTGGAGTTCCAATCTGCCGAATACGTCGCTGGCGAGAATGAGTAAGGGTTTAAGTGTATAATTCTCTGCCAGAATTGATTTCCACTATCGCATTTGTCATTGACAGGCGAAGCAGGATTTTTTTGTTAGCCCCTCTAAATTTCGCAACAACCATGGCAGAAGAAAAGAAAAGTTCACCCTCGAAGGCGGAGTCAAAGCCAAGTCCAAGTGAATCTACGCCTAAAGCTAAGACTGATTCCTCTAGTCAGAACGGTAAAGGCGATGTACCCCGGAATATCTTCTCAGAAGATTTCCGGCAGAATTTCGATTCAATAGACTGGGGCAAGTAAGCGACTTTTCTCCGCCGATTGTCGATTCACAAAGGGCAGCTGATCGGGTTGGGAATGTTCGGATCTACCAAATTCCCTGATCCGTGAGTTGCTTGGTTGCTGCTTCAGCCCATCCTCGATTTGCCGCTGGGCTGGCGGGGGAGGGATGCAGTACTTTTCCGTGTCGAATTTCGAAACTTGACAAGACTTCTTTGGCTCGAGTTTGGGCAAAGCCGCCCACCCCAACGATCCAGTTGGGCTCTAGAATTTCTATGCATCTCCTGAGATGCTGATCACAGGAGCTGAACAGTGCGGAGGACTCGATTGCTGGTAGTTTTTCGGGAGTTCGGTTTCGCGAGCTTTCCTCCATGAAAACAAGGGGACAATAGTTGAGGACGAAGTGATCTTCGAAGAAACTGGCTGGATCCTGATAGCGTTGAGCGAAGAGCCCCCAGAGTCGGCGGCCTGAAACTTCTGACTTTGCACATTCGAATCCGACAATAGGACGTTTTGGATGTTCTCGATTCGGTTTCTCCACGGGTTTGTCGATTCCCATCCAATCTCTAACGAAAGAGATCTCTCCGAATGGAACCCCGGTTTGAGACATTCCCCAAGGTCCTGGATTCATACCCATGAATACAACCCGCTTTTTGGAACTTCCAAATTTTTCGATATAACTTTGGTGGCTTTCCCATGCATAATCGAGGGGGTTGTAAACGTATGAAACAGGGTCAGCAAACTTCAGAAGATTGACTTCAGCAGAAAGCTTTTTGGCCGCTTCAATCAGGCTTTTTGAAGTGCTCATAGTCGGGTTGTGGGATATCCTTTATGGACCGTCAATACCTTAGGTGAGGCTAGCCCGGATATTGATGGAACCATCTTGTTCACTTGAGCGTATCAGTTATTGGGAGTTAACGAGGAGGGACTATGATAGCAATAATTGTTTGCTGTTTTTCAGCATTGGTAATGCTCATTATGCTGGCAACGGATATCGATAGTGTCCACGTGCGATACAATGTGTTTGTATACGAGATTGTAGATGAAGTTTGATTTCTGAGCCGCCATTAAAGTAGCCGCATGGAAGAAACTGTAGCTGCTTGCGAACATCCAAGTAGAATCGGGAGAGTGCCCTTGGGTGGATGCCTGCCTGAAAACCGGCAACGATAAATAGATTGAGTAACTGCTGCCGAATGATGCCGTGCTTTAAGAGGCGTCTCGGAGAAGTGGTTACGGCTAACTTTGATTTGACGAATCTTCCCATGGCCCTCAGCCTGATCTGAAAATCCACATCCTCAAGAATTGGGTACGGTTTGAATTTTCCTAGCGCGTAGAATGTGGATCTAGGCATGAAAAGTCCTTGGTCCCCAAAGGTGAAATACAAATTGCTCAAAGATGTACATAGCGAGTAGAACTGGAGAAGTTTCGAAGACGGTTTGAATGCAAGATGGAAGGAACCAGCGATAGTCCCTGGAACTTTCATTAGCGATACGACCTCTATGGATGCTCTTTTGGGCAAGGTAGTATCCGCATGCTAAAAAAGAAGAAAGTCGCCTTTTGCCTGATCTGCGCCGCGATTTAGTTGAGTCCCTCTTCCGGGAATACTTGGAATGATTTCGTATCGTCGTTTTTGGGCAATTTCTAATGTCTTGTCATTGCTGCCACCATCAGCGATAATCACCTCTTTATCACTCGCCTGATTGTCGATGCTGTCTAGGGTTTCGTCCAGAGTTCCTTCTTCGTTTAAAGCAGGAATGATATAGGAAATGCAGCGTCCCATTAAACGAGAACAGTCCGAATTCGGAGCAGGGGCAAGTAATATGAAACCTCGCCTAGTTCGACTAGTAGGATACGGAAGTTTTGAAACTCTTTCCTACCAAAGGTTCCGTTGAACTTGCATAGGATACGGGTAAAGGCTCTGGCAGGCGAGTTTCGTGAACGGGTACCCTAGAGCATAGCCGCTCTAGGTTTGGATGATCCTGTATCCGCTGAAAAACATGAGCCAGCAATATAGCGTCTCCTTTCGCGTCGTGGCGTCGGATAGAGGAGAGTCCAGCGGACAGGCGCTCAGCTATATCGTCCAGCGAGTTGCGAAGCCTCGAGAAATCGGGCCAGAGAGCCTCGAAGATGTCCATCGTATCGATAAACTGGATATTACGAGAATGGGCGGGGTCGTCCCTCACGTGCTTTGAAATGAACTGGAAATCGAATCGATAGATATCATGGCCAAACAGAGTTGCCTGCCCCACGAAATTGGAAAACGCTTGGATTGCCTCCTTGGGATTCGGCGAATTCTTGACGTTATTATCTCGCACACGAGTGAGCTTTTGAATCTGTTTTGGAATCGGCTTCCCTGGATTCACGTAAGTACAGAAAGATCTTCCCATCTCCATTCGCATCCCGCCCAATTCGATAGCCGCGATTTGAGTAATCTCTTCTTGCTTGGGTCGCAAGCCGGTCGTCTCGAGGTCGAACACAACGAGTTGCTTCACTCCCAGCAGAGGGTGAAAAAGCGATCTGTGCGTTTGATTGAGAGGTTTCACTGAAGACTAAAAAGGATTGATAAACTAGGGACTTTCAAAGCAGTCGCTCCGTTCCCTGATAGAGGCAAATGATAGAATGATATAATCGACCCTCCTCATTACCAGCTGACTCTTTTTCAGCCCAATTGATGGCGTTTTAGTATAAAAATGCCAACTAAAGGCCAGGATCCGATGTTTTACCTTCTCTAATGGCAAGAATCATCTGAATGTTGGAAAGCCGATGGGCGATTTCCTGGGCGATATTCAGATCGTTTTCTCTCTCTAACATGGTGCCCAAGCGAGATTCAATTTGCTCCAGCCGCGCAAGTTCTTCCACGTACTCCTGCCTAAGAGGAGATTGGGCTTGGAGATTGCTGTGTGTAGGCTGAATCATTAACCTCTCGAAATTGGGCGACTTGTAAAATTTTGGCAAGCAAGATTTACATTTGTTTAATATTTTTAATTTTCCAGAGGCTCGGATTTTCTAGTCTTAATTATAACCCAGTATGCGGCATATTGTATTCGTATAAAGATTACGGCGGGCAGATTGAATAGACGATTGTAAATTTTTGCTACTTCGATTTATTGATAGTCGAAAATGAACTCGCGTCTTTGTGGTAGGGATGTCCTAGTCGTTGAAGATGAACCGCTTTTAAGAAAGTGATTGTCTCGATTTTTGGAAGAAGAGGGGGCCCATGTGGTATCAGTCGAATGCTTTGCGGCTGCGAAGAACGTGCTTTCTTCGATGCCTTTTGATTACGCATTGTTTGATGTTCACCTGCCTGATGGCCTGGGAGTAGATCTTTTAGATTACGCGAAAGACAAATCCTTTGTCGTGATGACTGCAGATGGCGGGTGGGAAATCGCGGTCGAAGCAATGAAGCGAAAGGCTGCGGATTACATGTCTAAGCCTTTCGAGCTGCAAGAGGTGCCTCTCATTTTGGCTCGTTGCGCGAAGGCGAAGCGAAGCCGACGTTCTCGCGAGCATCGCATTGAAATGGAGGCGTGGTCGAGTAGGCACTGGATCGGAAGTGCTCATTGCCGGATTTGTGATTGAAGGCAACCTTCCGAAGAGAATTCTGATTCGCGCGATAGGGAAGGGTATCGTTGCGCAAAGCGGTAACAATTTAGTTTCGGACCCTACCTTAAGCTTGTACAGAGGCTTCAGCGTGATCGATTCGAATGACGAACGGGATGTACAACCTGAGAAGGAGCAACTTGTTTCGTTGATGTCGTCGGCAGGAGCCTTTGACTTAACTGAGGGGAGTGGTGATAGCGCTTTCTTTTTATGGCTCGAGCCCGGTTTGTATACGGCTATCGTAGCCGGGAACAATGATGAAACGGGTGTGCTTTGATTGAAATTTACGATCTAACTGGTCCTTAGACAAGGTTGACCGATCGTGTTTGGCTAGGCAAGTTGGCGTTTGATTTGGCTAGGGCTCCCAAAGTTTTTTTTGAAGACGAAGATTTGCTGATTTTAGACAAACCGCAAGGTGTGCTCGTCGAAGGCTTCAATTCGGTCGAAGACACCTTGACGGACTGGGTCAAAGATTACACGGGAAATCATTCCAGACCACTTCATCGCCTGGATAGAGATACAAGCGGTCTGGTGCTTTTTGCGAAAAACCAGAAGTGGAATCGTGAGCTTTCGGAGCTGTTTGAGAAGAAGAAGATTAGGAAGGAATACTGGACGATAGTCGTTGGGAGTTGGGATAAGCGGACGAATAAGGTGGAGACTAAGATCAGGCCATTGTCGGAGGGTAGGTGGGAAAACAGCGTTGATATAGGGAAGCCATCAAAAACCACTTTTCGTGTTCTTGGAAGTGACAGGGAGTATTCATGGATTCAAGCCCTACCTAAGACGGGCAGAACGCATCAGATACGTTTACACTGTCTTGAGGCTGGCCATCCAATCGTAGGAGACCGTTTTTATTCCTCTGATCGCGCAAACGCCTTTATGCTTCACGCGTATTCGCTCGGTTTTCGCCACCCAAATGGGTCGGGCGACGTTCGAGTTTCAGTGGATCCACCTGAGTTCTGGCATCATTGGCTGAATAGATTATCATTTAGGATCTAATCGAAATGGGCATCGATTTCTAGATTGCTGGGATTGAAAAACACCTTGATGATAAGAGTATGTTACGTGTGTATTCATACAAAGGATGCGATTCATGCCGGAAGGCTCTTAAGTGGCTTAAAGAGCGGAATATCGAATTCGAAAACCTAGCGATTCGCGAAACCCCTCCGAAGCGGGATGAGCTTGCCAAGATGCTTAGCTATTACCAAGGTGGTTTGAGTCGCCTTTTTAATGTATCCGGGGGTGATTACCGAGCCCTCAACCTCAAAGACAAGATTTCATCTCTTAGCGAAAAGGAAGCGTTCGATTTACTGGGAAAAAATGGAAACTTGGTAAAGCGCCCCTTCGCAATTTGGGCTACGGGAGGAGTTGTCGGGTTCAAAGAAACTGAGTGGATTGAGCGCTTGGGGTTTTAGCAACAATAGCCGTTTTTAAGGTTTCCGGTCGCTGTGGCCTAGATCTCTGTGGGGAGCGATTCGGTCGCGAATCAGCTGTTTAACCTCTTTTGCTTCCGGAAACCGGCCCTCTGTCTTTCTTGAATAGAGGAGATCTCCATTTAATCGGATTTCTAGGACGCCATCCGTTCCCGGCTGAAGGGCAACTTCACCGATTTCTTCGGAGAAAGTGGTGAGAACTTCCTGGGCGAGCCAAGCAGCTCGCATCATCCAGCGACACTGCCGGCAATACAGAATCGAAATACGAGGCGATCTAATGTCAGTCATTACGCCTCTAGCCCAATCGCTGAGCAGCTGAATCGCAATGGCAAAGATCTGAACCTTTGTTAGCGGGCAGTACTTTTTAGTTGAGCTCTGCCTGTTCGATCAGATTCTGGATGCGAGACTCTGGTTTACGAGCTAGCCTCTCAGCGTGCTTGGTAATGATGTTTAGAGCTGCAATACGGTAAGCTTCACCAAGAGTTGGAAAGTTCATTACGTTTTCCAAAAATACTCGAACGTCGTTGTTGTTCAGAATCGCCATTTCCCCGACATGGATCAAGTCGGTTGCACCCTCTGCGACAACATGAACTCCTAGGATCTTTAACGTTTTGGAGTCGGCGATCATTTTGAGAAGCCCATCTTTGAAACCCGCAATTTGACCGCGGGCAACTTCATCAAAACTTGCACGTCCGATTATGATATCGTTACCGTATTTTTCTCGGGCCTGATCTTCCGAGATCCCCACGCTAGAAAGTTCAGGAACCGCGTAGATGCCATTGGGGACTAGTTCAAATTTGCTGCCTGGATCAGTTCCGAGAGCATGGCATATGGCTCTTCGACCTTGTTCCATGGATACGGAAGCGAGAGAAGGAGGTCCAATGACGTCCCCGACTGCGTAAAGGCCTTCGATAGATGTCTGGTAGTTATCATCAACGGGGATGGCCCCGTTTCTTCCAAGCTCGATACCGAGATCTTCGAGGCCAAGCCCTTGTGTATTTGCGATACGGCCTTGAGCAACAAGCATTTTGTCGCTAGAGATTACGGTACCGTTGTCTAGCTTGGTGATTACCTGTGAAACCGAATCCCACTTAATGCTCTCGTACTTTGCCTCGCCGATATACTCACCGCCATTTTTTGTGAAGTGGTTCAGGAACTTTTCAGTACACTCTGGCTCCATGAAAATGAGCGGACGGGACGTTCGGTCAAACATCGTAACTTTGACTCCTAGTAAGGAGAAAATGGATGCGTACTCAGAAGCAATGACGCCCCCACCTACAACAGTAAGCGAACGAGGAAGGTAGATCATACTGAGTATGGAGTCGCTATCGAGTATGTTCTCGTGATCGACTTCGATGTCTGAGGGCGTTCTAGGTTTCGATCCGGTTGCAATTACGATATATTTAGCGCTAAGAAAACTAGAGGATCCTTTGAGCGTTGTGAGGGAGACCGTATTAGCGTCTGAGATGGACGCTCGACCGTGAAAGTAGGAGATCCCTTGGCTTGTCAGGTACTCAGAAATGAAATCGGTGTAGGAACCAAGGACTGAATCGAGACGTTTCATCAAGGTCGAAACCTCCATGTCGTCTTTCAGCTTGAAATCAAATACGTCTGGGTTGCGGCGGAGAGTTGTAATGGTCAGAGCTGCTTCACGAAGTGTCTTGCTCGGAATGGTTCCATGGTGGACGCAGGTACCGCCCACTTTGCGCTCGCGATCGATAAGGGCTACCTTTAGGCCGGCATTGGTGGCTTGGATCGCTGTTTTTTGTCCACCGGGGCCAGAACCAATAACGATTAGGTCGAATTCCTCTTCTATGTTCATATCTCCATCGCCGATACCATGGTCTTTACGTGGTCTTTTTTATTGAGGAGGTCCTCAGCATCATCTGGATAGAAATTTAGAAACCCGAAAACTGGGTCCTTGATGAGTTCGTTCACTTTAAAATTGGCGGGATTGATTATCCAACTTGCCAAAAGTTGCGAGAGATAAGTAGCAGCGGACTCCTCCCTGAAGCTGGGAGCGGATTCATAGCGCTTGTAGTAGATCGTCGTAACTTGCAGCTGTTCGGGCAGTTTCCAGTCAACTGCAACTTTGGCTGCGATCTTCCGATGGAAAGCGCCGACGAGCTGGGCAACGCTTTTCTTGTCGAGCTCGAGATCCTTTTCCTTTGTGATCGTCGAGATTAGTTGAACCGTAATCGGTTTTCCCACTGAATGGAGAAGGCCGCAAAGAAACTGTCCTTCAACATTACGACGGCGCTTGCGCGAAATCTCTTTCCCGTAGGAAGCAGAAGCAAGAGCGTGACGGAGAAGTTGGGTGATCTGCGCTTCAAAACCCGGAGCCTTAAATAGGTCGCTCTGTACTGATACAGCGATCGCGACTTCTCCGAGAAGATTCATGCCAAGGCAGGTAACTGCTTGCTGGAGCGACACGATTTGTTCGCCTCCTCCATAAGCGGCAGAGTTTGCTATTCTCAAAACGTGAGAGGCGATAGACTGATCGCTGTGGATTAGCTTTGATAGATCGCTGACCTCTGAGTTTGGGTCGTTCGTCAGCGTGAAAACTTTGCTGGCGACTCTGGGCATTACAGGAAGCTGGAGATTTGAAGAATTCAGCCTTTCCTCTAGCACAGCTGCAATTATGTGCTTTGGCGACTTGGTGGTTGAATGAGACTCCCGTGTCATAACTCTTAAGGTAAAAAATCGATTCAGCTCTGGTTTATTGGTCCCGCACAACGCTCAAATATAGATCGTCAGGCAAAGGGAATTGTTAAGTAGTTTCCCCCTCGAAAAGAAGAGAATCTCCGTCACTATAGAAGAGTGTTCTCTGAATCGTTTTAAAAACGGTAGATTTCCCTTAAAAGATAGATAAATACACGGGCATCTATCGAGTGTGTACCCTAAATGAAAACGCGTGTGAAATTTAGATGAATTTTACCGTGATTGATTGCCGAAGAATAATCCTCTCTGGAAATCGAATGTTGCTTTCGCGGCAGGCAAGCGAATCTTCCTTTGGTCTAAACTATCAAATGGGTAGGTTTGTGGCTGCTGTCTCAAGTTGGTTTTTGTTTTGCTCCCAAAGTAAGATTCGGCCAACTCTGCGATTTTGGTTGGTTCGACCCATTATCTGTGTTGATAGCGTAAATCATGTCAGGATTTGTCTTGGGACAACGTTATATCAGTGAACCGGAACCGGAACTGGGTTTGGGAACGGTAGTCAGTGTAAGTAATTTCCAGGTAGGGATTGCTTTCCCGGCCTCGGGGGTGGAGCGAATGTACGCATCTGATACGATCGTCCTCAAGCGGGCTCGTTTCCGAGAAGGTGAAAAAATTACTTCTCACGAAGAAAAGACGTATACCGTCGAAGGTGTTGAAGAAAGATCGGGTCTGCTGTACTATCGCGCTAGTGGGTTTGAAATCTGTGAAAGCGATCTTTCGGATTCAGCGAGTTTTAGTTCGCCTCATGATAGATTGATGAGCGGTTTGGCGGATCCGGGAGAGGTTTTTGATTTACGTTACAAAACCTTGAGGGTGCAGAATGAGCTGAGAAGGTCTCCAATGCGGGGCTTCACTGGGGGCAGGGTTGATTTGATTCCCCATCAAATGTACATTCTGCACGAGGTTTCAAAACGGCAATCACCACGTGTGCTCCTGGCGGATGAAGTGGGACTGGGTAAGACAATTGAAGCTTGCTTGATTATTCAGCGTTTAAGATCCATTGGGAAAGCGGAGCGTATTCTAATCCTTGTGCCAGAATCATTGATACATCAATGGTTCGTAGAACTGCTTCGCAGATTTAACTTATGGTTCAGTATTTTTGATGAAGAGCGATGCCTTGCCGCGGAGGGAAGCAATGCGGGGATGAATCCATTTTTGGATGAGCAACTGGTCTTGTGCAGCATCGATTTTCTAGCGGGGAACGCCATCCGGTCTGGCCAGGCGATTGAGGCAGGCTGGGAACTCGTAGTTGTTGATGAGGCCCATCATCTGGAATGGGCTCCCGATTCCCAGAACTCTGAATACGAGCTTGTAGACTTGCTGGGACGGGATAGCCCCGGGCTGCTTTTGTTGACAGCTACGCCTACACAGTTGGGGCTCGAGGGTCACTTTGCCCGCCTTCGTTTGCTGGATCCGAATCGTTACAGTGACTTGGAAGCCTTTAAGAACGAGATGGAAGGTTTTGAGTCGGTGGCGAGAGTGGCTGGAAAGATCGTTGACGAGGTCGCACTGTCTACGGCGGATCGATCTGCCTTGAAACTGATTTTCGTTAAAGACCTAGACGGCCTCGAAAAGCGGTTGGCAGACTTTGAAAGTGGAAAGCGAGGAGCCAAGGACGTTTTATTGAAAGCATTGCTGGACGAACATGGAACGGGTCGGGTTGTGTTTCGGAATTCCCGGGCAAACATGACAGGGTTTCCTAAAAGAATGTACTGCCCAGTTCCTCTTAATCCCACTGGTGAATCAAATGTGCTACTCAGCAGATTGGCGAAGGAATTTGAAGCGGAGTTCAATGACAAGGAACATGAAATTCGGTACCAGTTTAAGGGTGACCCTAGGCTGGAATGGCTGGTGTCTTTTTTAAAGGGGAAACGTAACGCCAAGATACTGTTGATATGCAAGTCGAAGCGGAAAGTGCTAGCGATCGAATCCGCGTTGCAGGAAAAGCTTAACGTTAAGATTGCGTTGTTTCATGAGAAGCTGCCGCTGGTTCAACGAGACCGGAATGCGGCCTGGTTTGCGGAACCAGAAGGCGCGAGAATTCTGCTTTGCTCGGAGATTGGCAGCGAGGGGAGAAATTTCCAGTTCGCTCATGATCTCGTCTTATTTGATGTACCAGCCAACCCAGGACTGCTTGAACAGCGCATAGGAAGGTTGGACCGTATCGGCCAAACGGCTACAATTCAGATTCATGTGCCTTATATTGTGGGGAGCCCGCAAGAGTTTGTCGCAGACTGGTTTTATCAAGGTTTGGACGCCTTCGAAGTTTGCACTCATGGCAGCGTTGAGTACAAGGAGGCGTTCAGTGCTCGGCTACTGGAGGGAGCCCTGAAATATGGCCGTGGCCAGAAAAAAGGCAACCGAGAAGCGCTTGAAGCCTTTGTTGAGGAAACGATCGCTTTCCGCGAGGAGCTCACGGAGAGGTTGCGTCTTGGCAGAGACCGTTTGTTGGAATTGAACTCATTCGATCAGACAGTGGCCAATGAGGTGGTGGACAATATCCGTCGAACGGAGAACGATTCTACGAGTCGCACCATGTTGTTCGATCTGCTGGACCACTATGGGGTGCGGATTGAAGAACACGAAGCGGGCGAGGTTTTTTTTGACAGCCGTCATGCCTATGTGGAGTCGTTTCCAAGGATACCTTATGAGGGGGTTTTGGCGACTTTTGATCGAGATCGGGCAATTGTGCGAGAAGACATCGAATTCATATCGCAGGACCACCCGCTTGTCCTTGAGTCAATGGCATTGCTTATCAATTCCGAGGTAGGTGTTTCGGCCTTTAGTATCAGGGAATCAGACCAATCTAATATTTTGCTGGAAGCGATTTTTGTTCTGGAACCAGTGGCTCAGGCCCATCTGCATTTGGATCGGTTTATGGCACCTACGCCGATAAGAATTCTGGTGGATATTCGTGGAGACGATCTCACTCATGAACACGATCCGGCTTGGGAGCAAACTCAGTTAATCGATGGATCACTGAATCGATTTTTGGAAAATCCCGGTTTCAATCGAGATATTCTCCAATCGATGCTAAATGGTGCTGAGGATATGGCCCGAAAGGAGTCCACCAACATAAAGCAGTCCGCAAAGTCGGAAATGAAAGCGGCGCTGGGAGCCGAGCTTCGGCGGCTAGTTGATCTGCGTAAGATTAATGAAAATGTCAGAAAAGAGGAAGTTGAGCTAGCTAAAGACGAAATGAAGGGAATCACGGAAGGAATTGATGCGGCCCGTCTTAGGCTCGACTCTACAAGACTGATCGTGGAGGGAGAAGTCGTCGACCTGGAGATTTAGATATCCAAACGGGAGAAGGTGATACGAGGCGAATTCCAGAAACCTCATCTAGGGGGTTTGAGTACAATACGCCGGGGTCAATCCGTGAGAAATTGGCAGTAATCCTCAAAAATCGGTTATAATTGAGTAGTTTACTCTGTTGTGCTTTGGTGCCGGATACTTATTATTCGTGAGTGTTTTTCGCGGATGCTATCCCAGTTATTACCTCCACTCAATTGAGCGTCGACGTCGCTAGCAGTCAATTCGAGCAGAATCTCGATGGTCAGCCAGATAGGGTCAGGCGTTTTCAATGGGTGGACATTTCTCAAGCGACAGTCGAAGGATTTACCCGAGAAAAACTTCGGGAAGCCCTCTAAGCTAAGCTTGGCTGTAACAAAATAGGTCTACTGGGATCCGAGGAAACGGTCGGGCAGAACATATCTGCCAGAGCATGAGGTTAGTCTATTCGACGGTCACAGATTTAGCGAGGTTTCTCGGCTTGTCGACGTCGCACCCACGCAGGTTGGCGATGTGGTAGCTCAGGAGCTGCGTGGGGATACTCGCGAGGATAGGGAGGACGGCCCGATGACAATCTGGAATCAATATCTGATCGTCTGCGATTTCCTTAGGAAGTGGGTTACTTCGGTTCGCGATCGCAATCACCGGTGCTCCGCGAGCCTTCACTTCCTGGATGTTGGATACAAGTTTTTCGTGAATATCAGGCTGAGTCGCTAGAACGATTACTGGACACTCAGCACTTATCAGGGCGATTGGACCGTGCTTCATCTCCGCAGCAGGATACCCCTCTGCGTGTATGTAAGATATTTCCTTCAGTTTTAGGGCGCCTTCCAAGGCGATGGGGAACATGTCTTGTCGGCCGAGAAACAGACAATCGGTCATGTCCTTGTACTTCTTGGAAATCTCGAGAATCTGGTCACTCAGTTTAACCGTTTCGGTGACCAATTCGGGAGCTTGTTTTAATGCAGCAACGTACTCAAGGCCGTCCTGAAAAGACATATCGCGAAGCCTTCCAAGGTAAAGGGCGAGCATGGAAAGGATATGTAGTTGGGATGTGAACGCTTTAGTGGAAGCCACCCCGATTTCTGGACCGGCGTGTTGATAGATTCCTCCATCGGATTCGCGGGCGATGGTAGAGCCCACACTGTTGTTGATGGCGAGGGTCTTGTAACCTTTTCGTTTGGACTCGCGAAGCGCTGCTAGGGTGTCGATCGTCTCGCCCGACTGACTAATGACGAGAACCAGAGTATTCTTGTCCAAGGGCGCGTTTCGGTATCTAAATTCAGAGGCGTATTCTACCTCCACTGGTATCCGAGCAAAGCGCTCAATCAAGTATTCTCCTACCAAACAGGCGTGCCAGGCGGTTCCGCAGGCACAAAGTAGAATGCGATCGATCTGACGCAATTCCTGAGCGGTTGTGTTGAGCCCTCCGAATTTGGCGGTGCTCATATCGTCGGAAAAGCGCCCACGCATCGCATTCTCGAGAGCTCCAGATTGCTCGAAAATCTCTTTGAGCATATAGTGCTCGTAGTCGCCGAGTTCGCTCTCAGCGATATCCCAATCAATGGTTTTGATTTCCGGGGTTAAAATCTCCTCGTCATTGGTGAGCAAATTAAGTTCGCCGTTCTTGAGGCTGACTATTTCGCCGTCGTTGAGGTAGACCACATTGGAAGTCCGGCGAATAATCGCCGATACGTCGCTCGCAAGTAGGTATTCATCGGGTCCAATCCCGACGATTAGTGGAGAGCCTTTCCTTGCTCCGACGAGTTCGGTGGGATGGTCCGCACAGATGACGGCGATTCCGTAAGTTCCTTCAATATGCTTCAAGGTGCGACGCACGCTATCCGGAAAACGCGTTTCGGACTCACTGTCTTCCTTGGCATAATGGTAAGCGATCAGGTTGCAGAAAACCTCCGAGTCCGTTTCAGAGTAGAAGCTGTATCCCTCGCCCTCTAGAAACTTCTTGATCGAAAGATAGTTTTCGATGACTCCGTTGTGAACCATCGCGATTTTTCCGTCGAAGCTAACGTGCGGGTGAGCGTTCTCCTCCGTGACGGCCCCGTGGGTAGCCCAACGGGTGTGGCATATGCCAAGATTGCCGGAGAGCGAATTCCCAGACACATGTTTGGCTAGTTCCGTGACTCGGCCTTTGTGTTTTTTCAGTTTGAGTTCCTTTTCCGTCAAAACGGCGACTCCTGCGGAGTCGTACCCTCGGTACTCCAATCGCTTCAATCCTTCAAGCAGTAAGGGAGATGCCTCCTGTTTTCCGATGTAGCCAACGATTCCACACATAGTCGATAGATTACTTATAATTGAGTAGGAAAAATGAGTTCGATACTTTTTTATAGTTTATGAAAATGCCTGCAGTGTATATAAATAAAAATCCAATACTATCGCAGGCTCTTTTCTCAGAGAGTTTAAACGTTAAATCGGATCGGCACGCGTCCTATGAAGCTTAATGCCCTTCTTTATTCGCTCGGACTGTCTGGGTTATCCTCGTTACGAATATTCTTACCGGTTTTTTGACCGCCCTTTTCATGAAATACGGCCACTCGTGGCCATTTCTAGCCAACATAGAATTCCTTGGAGAAATGGCACGTAAGGCGAGCAATCACCCGACTTGGTTTACGAGTGGAGTTATGATTACCGTGTTGGGTGCTCTTTCCGTCCTAGAATTCGTGGCAGACAAGTCACCTGAGGCGAGATAACTGATGGACGATTTCTCTGTTTATGCGAAAACCGGCTTGTCAGCGCTAACGACTCTGGGGGGAATGAATACCGGAGACGCGGATTTCGCAGGAAGCGTGCTACAGCAAACGTGAATTCTTGAGATGATTCGAGCATCCCTATCTGCAGGGGCTACGTTTGTGGGGGCGACGGCGACGGGGAGCGTACTCGTTATCCTGACTGAAGCAGATCCCGACGACAAGGTAAAGATTCGCGGCTTTCTCAGTTGGGTAGAAGATTTCGTTTTCGGTATTCGCTACCTCTTTTGAATGTGACTCCTCCCTTTTGGCGTCAATTTCGCGACGGTCGCCCCTTTGGAACGACCGCCGGTTTGTTTTCTGTTTCAGAATAATCGTTTCATGGTTCTATGATCCCATTCAAAAATCTAGAATCGATAGAATTCTTCTTAGGCCCGCGTCCGCGGTCCCCGCTTGAAGCTAGAATAAGCTCCCTGCTTAAGATCCATAACTCCGAGACCAACGAGGGCTGCAGTGATTGCAACTCCCGCGATGAGCTCTCCAGCGGGCATTTGAAACCCGAAAAGCCCAAATGGCACTAGAGCCAGGATAGTTGAAGCGATTATGTTACTCTTGGTTTGTGTATTCATTTTTTGGTCAGTTTTGGCTGACGAGTGGAGTATCGCACACTTTCATTATAACTTGAAATACTTATAAGTTATAATATCCATAGTTTAAAACTATGGAAATGCATCAACTCAGGTATTTTTTAGCCATATCGGAGGAGCGAAACTTCACTCGTGCCGCTGAAAAGTCCTTTGTGTCCCAGCCATCGCTGAGCGCTCAGATCATTAAGCTGGAGGATGAATTGGGGAATCGCCTTTTCAATCGCTTGGGAAGGCGAGTGGAGCTAACCTCAGTGGGAAAGCAGTTCGAGAAGCGGGCCCGCTCGATTCTAATGGAAGCGGATAACGCAGTCCGGGAAATCCGTGAAAGTGCGAGTGACTTCAAAGGGAACCTTCGCATTGGAGTAACTCCGACCGTAGCCCCGTTTCTTTTACCCCCTGTACTCAAAACCTGTTGCGAACGATTTCCTGAGCTTCGGATTAGGGTCGACGAAAATCTAAGGCGGGCGCTTCTAGAGAATTTGGTTAGTGGGAACCTTGATGTCGTAATCTCTTCCTATTCCGGTGGCGTTTCACAGGTAGATGCGGAGCCCATTATCCAAGAAAAACTCAATCTTGTTATCCCTCGAGGGCATGTTTTGGCGAATAGAGAGGATATTTCCATCGAGGACTTCAAAGACGAGCCGTTGATCGTTTTGGGAGAATCTTCTGCCCTAGGGGCAAAGGTTATGGAGTTTTTCGAAAGAAACGACTTCGAGCCAAAAACCGCGGCTTACTGTTCGCAGGTTAGCACTGCAGTCGCCCTAGTGCACATTGGTCTCGGTTTAGCGATCTTACCAGAAATGGCTCGTGAGTCGATTTCGCCCTGTGATGTGGTTTTCAAGTCGATGAAATCGCTTAAGATGTCTCGTCTGCTCTTTGCCCTCACCCACGAGCGACGATATTTATCTTCCGGGGCAATTGGTTTTCTCGATGTTGTCCGTGAATTTGTTGATGGAAAAGGGTGATTTAAAATCAAAGAAAAAGGCAAAACCAATCACGGATTGGCCTTTTCGTAAAGTTTTGGGAGACCCCCTATTTCAGCATCGTAGTCCACTTGGATTTGCTGTTGGAGCTCTTAACTGCGGTTGCGATAAACGCCATACCTCGTATGCCGTCTTCGACAGTCGGAAAGTCGGGGTTTTTCGGTAGCTTTTTACCGGCCACTTCTGCGGCGATAGATTTTGCCGCTGCCAGATAGACATTAGCAAAGGCTTCAACAAAGCCCTCCGGGTGTCCAAAGGGAGTGCGGGTATTTGTTTCCGCCGCGTTGCAGACGTATCCATTCCCTCGGCGGAGAATCTGCCGAGGTTTGTCATGATACTTGATAATCAGCTCATTTGGATCCTCTTGATGCCATTCCAAAGAAGCCTTGGTGCCGTAGATTCGGATATTCAGATTGTTTTCGTCACCGTTAGAGATTTGCGATGCGTAGAGGAGGCCTTTCGCACCGCCTTTGTATCTAATGAGAATGTTACCATCGTCATCAAGTGTCCGACCCGGAATAAAAGCCGTTAGCTCGGCACACATTTCCTCGATCTCCAGACCAGTGATGTAGGCCCCTAGGTTGTCGGCATGAGTACCAATATCTCCAATGCAATTTGAGATGCCAGCAATCTTAGGATCCGTTCTCCAAGAGGCGATTTTCCCATCGTTCTTGTTTTCTATATCACCCACCGCATAACCTTGAGGATATTCTGTGACCACTTTTAGGATACGACCAAGTTTTCCTTTTCTGGCAAAGTCTCGAGCTTCCTTGACCATGGGGTACCCTGTGTAGTTATGGGTAAGAGCGAATACCTTGCCCGACTTTTTGACAATGCGCCGCAAATCACGGGCTTCTTTAAGGTCGTATGCGAGGGGCTTGTCGCAAATGACATTGAATCCGGCTTCAAGAAAATGCTTTGCCACGGCATGGTGTAGGTGATTTTGGACGACAATACTAACAAAATCGATACGTTCGCCCACAGGAAGCTCGGATTCCTTTTTGGCCATTTCCTGGTAGGATCCATATACTCTAGAGGGGTTTAGAAAGAAGTCCTTTCCAGAAAGCTTGGATTTTTTCGGATCGGATGAGAAAGCTCCGGCTACGAGTTCGATTTTCCCGTCGAGATTGGCGGCCATGCGGTGAACAGCTCCGATGAAAGCGCCACGGCCACCCCCGACCATTCCCATTTTCAATTTTCGATTCATGAGTAGTGATGTTTTGAGGTTAGCAGGCTACGGGCTTGCCCGAATTGGCCGACTCGTAGATGGCGTCGATGATTTTCATTAGGGAAACCGCTTGGTCTGGAGTGTTTAGCGGCTTTTCCTTGCCTTCGATGGACAGAATGAAATTTGCGGCGGAGCGGGACCGCCCCATGTCCTCACACGCTTCTACGAGGATGTCCCGATTGACCGAATTGCCATTTTCCTGCACGTAAAGCTCGCAACTGTCGATGCAGGTTTCGTCCAGTCCGTCGGAACCGAAGAGTCGTTCGATTTTCCCTCCAGCCCCGACACCTTGGAAGAGGACCGAGACCTCCTCGCGTTTGACGAGCTCTGCCCAGGAAACCTGGAGACTGAGTACCTGGCCGGTTTTGAAAGTTACGAATCCATGAGCGGCAGCTTCAACGTCATTGACACCTTCCGCATTGTCTGGAATTCCCCAGGGTCCCTTGAAGCCTTTATCGGTGATAAAGTCAGAAAAGGTTTTGCCCATAACGTATTCAGGCTCTGGATAGCCCATCAAGTGCATGGACAAATCGACCATGTGTAGAAGGTCTATGAGTGGTCCCCCACCTGAGAGGCTTCTGTTGGTGAACCAACCTCCAAATCCAGGGATTCCAGTCCGTCGAATCCACTTTGCCTGGGCGGAATTGATCTTACCAATCGTGCCGTCGGCAACGTAGTCCATCATGGCAAAGGACTCTGGCCTTGCCCGATTGTTAAAGTTGAACATGAGGTGCTTTCCGGCTGATTCTGCTGCCTCCCTCATCTTTTCAACATCAGGTGCATTGAGAGCGGGTGGCTTCTCGCAAAATACGTGCTTGCCTGCCTCAAGCGCCTGTATGGCGAGCGGGGCATGAAACTTGTTTGGAACAATGATCGAAACGGCGTCAAGATCTGTGAGAGTTTCAAACATCGTTTCGATGGATCCGAAAGTCTGCCCGACTCCATATTGCGAAGCAGTGGCTTTTGCCGCATTCTCGTTAAGATCCGCGATTGCTATGATTTCAGCTCCCGCCTGACGAAAACCTGCGATGTGGTACTGGGCCATTCCGCCCGCGCCAATGATGGCTACTTTAGTGCTCATAGAAGTATATTTAAATGTTTCGCGCTACTGGTTTTTCTTATCGAAAGCGGAGTCGAAGGCGACAGAGCTTGAGGGAAAATCTACGGATTTGACAAATGATGCCGCTTCCGCTCCGCCATGAACTCGGTCCATACGGATATCTTCCCATTCAACCGATAGGGGGCCTCGATAGTTGACGTCGTTCAAGGCAACGATGATGTCCTCAAATGCGATGTCGCCATGACCCAATGACCGGAAATCCCAATATCGCCGCGCATCGCCAAAATCCGTATGCCCGCCGAATACCCCCACGTCACCATTCCCGTGGCCCCACCAAACGTCCTTCATATGGACGTGATAAATACGGTCTCCGAATTCGCGTATGAACTTTACATAGTCCACTCCCTGATAACCCAAATGCGACGGATCGTAGTTGAAGCCAAATCGCTTGTGCCCTCTCAGCGATTTGATCGCTCGAGCAGCGGATGCGATGTCGAAAGCGATTTCGGTGGGATGCACCTCCAGTCCAAAATTGACGTTTACTTTGTCAAATTCATCCAAGATCGGAATGAACCGGTTGGCGAAATCCTGGAACCCTTTCTCGAGGAATGCCTGATCCGTGGGTGGAAATGCGTAAAGTGCGTGCCAGATGGAGGAACCGGTAAAGCCATTCACTACTGCTGGAAAATCGTCTTTTTTCTTTCTCTCTGGTTTTAGATCGAAAAAATTGCGGCAGGCCTTTGCCGTCTTAATCATCTTCCTTGCCGCGCGGCGGCGAACACCCTCCGGTTTACCGTCCCCCCAAACATCGGGAGGAAGGATTGACTTGTGGCGCTCATCGATGTTGTCGCAGATTGCCTGGCCGACGAGGTGGTTGGAGATTGAAAAGCAAGTCAGTCCATTCTCCGTGAGCAATTCCCATTTTTCCTTACAGTATTTCTTGCTACGAGCTGCCTGGTCTACGTCGAAATGGTCTCCCCAGCAGGCGAGTTCCAAGCCATCGTAGCCCATCTTTTTGGCCAGCGGAGCGAGCTCTGTGATAGAAAGATCGGCCCATTGGCCGGTGAATAGTGTAACGGGGCGAGACATAGCGCGTGTTATTTGGGTTGGGATTGTTGGTTGTAATAATGAAGTGGACGGTTTTTCTGACGGATTCCTATCCCGTAATCAATGAGAAATGTCAGCTCGACCTAAACTGGAGATTCGAATGAATACACGCGAATAATGCCAGCTCACCTTTTAGGTGATGTGGGAGCAGACTGGATACGCGACGAGCCGCAGCATTTGAAGGAAGCAAACCGGCTATTCGTACAGCCAGTAGTTGCGACTTTGGATCTGAAATTGTCTCGCCTGGCGCTGCCAGGCGACAACAAACCCCGTGCGATTTGCGTTCGCTCCCTTTTGCGTGATTTCACGCCACCAACTGGAAGACCCTACGTGTTTGTTGAACAAATCGCCTTGATTGCTCGTGGCGCTCGCAAACGGGTTTGGAAAATCGAATTGGGCAGTGATTTGCATCATGTGAAAACTAAGCTCGGTAGGATTCCAGGCGCTCCAATCCTCAACTTTGACGTACAATCCGGTATTGGCTCCATTCTGAAACGACTTGCTCTCAAAGGACAGGCCAGGAATCGATCTGCGGTTGAGCTCTGCTTCGAGTTGATCGAGTGATGCGTTTGTATGGGTCAGGATTCGGAACGGGTATTCGCTCCCTATTCCGTGTTTGAAATTACCAATTTGTGCTCCGAGTCCGGTCATTGCGTATCCAACGGCTGCGGGAAAATCAGGAATATTGGGTGAAGGGGCGATCCACTTGAGCCCAAGGCTTGGCCAGCTCATGTAGCGTCGCCATCCATCCATGGTCACTACTGTCAATTTGCCTGCCCTGCTGGTCGAGTCCGGTATATCGAGAACACCGGGTTTAGAAACGGCCATCCGGGCAAGTTCCCCGATCGTCAGACCATGAACATAGGGAATATTAAATGCGCCAACATAGCTTTCCCAGTGAGTGTCCATCGGTGGTCCATCGACCTTAATGCCCCCGAGAGGGTTTGGACGGTCAAGAATAATGACCTCGACACGGTTCTCGAACGCCGCCTCAAGGGCCAGTTTCATGCAGCTGATAAAAGTGTAGGAACGGGTTCCAATATCCTGAAGATCGATCACTAGGACGTCGAGGCCCGAGAGCATCTGTGGCGTAGGCTTACGGTATTTGCCGTACAAGGAGTAAACGGGGAGTCCGGTTCTGGGATCGATCGCGTTGTCAATGGGCTCGTTTGCCTTTTCATTCCCATAAATTCCGTGTTCCGGTCCGAATAGCGCCACGAGATTGACGGACTTGTTTTGGTGGAGGATCCGCACGGTGGAGATCCCCAGTCGATTGACTCCAGCTGGGTGGGTGAGTAGCCCGACTCGCTTCCCAAGCAGCGGGAAAAAGTTTTGGTTGGCCAGGACGTCGATGCCCAGCTTTACTTGCGGGCTCAGATAGCTGCCCGCCTGGGCTTGAACAATCAATCGAGCCGTATTGGAAATTTGGGGAACAATATTCTGGGGAAAAAGATATGCTCCCTGAAAGAATACGAGGAAAACAGTGAGGGAAAATGTGCGTATCATAGAGAAAAGTCGGGCGAAAGAGTCATCTTTAGCACCGGAGATTGGGTAGTATTAGGTCTTTGGGCAAACCGGAATGCTATTTTTTGAGTATTCTCTTTAGATTTACTTGGCCCTTTTTTGCTTGGGAGAAGGCGAGTCGGTAAATCACGTCGAAAATGAACGCGAGTGCGATTCCTGCCACCAATCCGCCAATTGTGGTGGAAACGGCGACTTGTACGAAACGAGATTCGATGTCCCCGATGCCTAAAAAACCGAGAATTCGGTTACCTAGCATATTGAGGGCGGGATAAATAGCCTACATTGTAGCCAGATTCGTAGCCAGCTGTGTCCCCATAATAACCGGGAGGTTTGCATGGAGGGTCAAGGCCGCGGCGAACGCCAATATGAATTGGATGCCAACCAATGGCAGAAACGTGATAACGAAGCCGATGTACAGAGCGATGCTCACCTCTCGCTGGCGAAAAGACCATAAGTAGGGCCTTTTGCGGGCAGTCTCGGCAAACCGTTTCAAGATTGGCCAGCGGTGGAGCGTGGCTTTTCTGGGGAGCGGGCGAAGGAACTGCTTGGCTCTCCTTATTCGAACATGTCTACGCGCCCGTACTTCGCGGCTGTAGGCAGGTTCGGTTTCAAGGAGGTTCATTGGGAGAGCAGTCTTGGTTTGAGTCGTGGTAGTCTGTAGAAGTATTCCATCCAGTCAGCTAGTGTTAAGTTATTATGCCGCCGGATTTTAACGAATGTTTACCCGCCTACTAATATCGGCTCCGAACGCCTCCTTATCAGCAAAGGTTTGATCCTTGGGGTTCAATGTCTCCCGTACGAAAAACGACTTTTAAATCAGCTAGTTCCCAAAAACCGATTCAATTGCCCTATGTAGATTCCTACCGGTTGACTGGAGCGCTTCCGCTAGAGGCATTCCGATGGGGGAAATGGCGTGAGTCGAATCGGTTGGAAAATCGGACTTTTCAAGTTCACCGAGGCCGCCCGCAAACACGAAGAGCTGCTTCCCATTCGCTATTGATTCCAACGCCAAGGCTCCTGGACCTTTCCCTTGAAGAGAGGAAGCGTCGAACCGACCCTCTCCAGTTATAACGATGTCCGCTCTATCGAGCTTAGCGTTCAATCCGATCCAGTGTTTCACCAGTTCGTAACCCGGGACGATTTGGGCCCCGAGTCCTACTTTGAGGCCGAACGCCGCCCCGCCCGCGGCTCCAGTACCGGGCTGCTCCATGGATGGGTAGGGGACTGCACAGGCGTCGCAGAGCATTTTCGCCATTTGGGAAGTTGCGAGTTCGAGTTCGTCATAACTTGAGGGGACGAGGCCTTTTTGGGGCCCAAAAATGGCAGCGGCTCCCATGGGTCCCAGCAGCGGGTTTTCGACATCGCAAGCGACCCTCAGCTCGAAGTCTTTGGGTAGAACGCTAGAGCGTGCCTCAATTCGATTAATAGTGGGCCAAATTTCCGGAGAGGGAGCTTTGTTAATTACAGTTCCACTTTCGTCTAGAAATTGGAATCCAAGCTTCCAAAGCGCTCCGAGTCCAAGGTCATGCGTTGCGGATCCACCGAGTCCGACAATCGCGCCGTTGGCTCCATGGTCGATTGCAGATTCGATGACCTCTCCTAGACCTGCAGTAGTGGTCGTCCAGGGTGATCGATTCTCTAGCGGGGTAAGGGATATGCCACTGCTTTCGGCCAGCTCGATTACGGCGATCTTTTTGAGATTGGATTTCCAATTGAGGAGTGCAACAACGGAACTTTGTAGTCGATAGACTGATACAATACCGAATTGAGCCTTGACCTTTTTAGCCAAAGGACCGGAAACGGTTGTTTTGTGAAATTCGCCGTTGAGGCAACCGGTAAGCGTATCGCAAAACCCGTCACCACCATCTGCGAGGGGAGCGGTCTCAACCACCCATTCAGGGCGGCATTTTTGGATCGCCTCAACCGCGATCTCGCAAGCATCGCGGGCGGATAGGGCGTCTTTAAATTTGTCGAACGCGACTAGAACACGCATCTGTGGAAGCTCGTCTTAAGAGGAAGGAGTTTATTGGAATCGGCGACTGTTCAAGCTCGCTAGGGAGCAATTTTTAGATTCGATTCGACGTCTTTTACCGATTGAGTATCCAAGGCAATATCGCGGGCTTCTCTCGCTTCTTCACTAGATGAAACGTCCCCTGAAAGAATGACGGATCCATTTTTCACTACGATCTCAATTCGTTCCGCGTTGACGGATGAATCCTCTTTTAGCTTTGCTGCGATCTTAGCCTTGATCGTGGCATCCTTGGCAGAGTCGACTATCTCCCTCCCTTTTTCCACTAGCTCAGCCCGTTCCTCTTTGGTGCTTTCCAGTAGGTTCTGGGTGCCTTCCTTGATTTTTTCAGCGATCTTCCCCGCCGATTCTTTGGCTTTCTCGACAATCTCGTCGCTCGACTGGCTCGAAGAGGAGGGGTCTCCCGAAATGGAGGAAATTAGATTATCGAACGATTCGGGTGAGTTGTGGTAGGTCGTGATTGTGGCGCCGATAAAAATGCCGAGAATTAAAGCGATAAAGAAAGTTTTCATAGTCTAAGTTGGGAACTAGCAAAAATAGTTTCTGGGAGCACTCAATTAGTCAATGAGTGATCCCCTGGAGTTCCGATAAAGGTTTGGGGTTTGTTTAGTAGCGGGCCAATAATGAAATGGACAATCGAGCGCCCAGTTAGAGGATAGAGGAATGAAACGCTCCCCTTTTCTTTTCGCGTGCGTCGCTTCCATTGCGATTACCAGTCTCTCAGGAAACACGGACACTCCGAGCAATTACCCGGTGATTGGAAAGATTAACAAGTTCGATGATCGTTTGGACGAACTCATCGATGAAGAAGCCCAAATCGAGGTGATTGCCTCCGGGTTCGTCTGGACCGAAGGACCCGCTTGGAATAAAGAAGGTGGTTTTTTAGTATTCTCGGATATCCCACGAAATGTCGTGATGAAATGGAGCGAGACGGAGGGATTGAGCGAGTATTTACGACCAGCAGGATATACGGGTATTGTGGATTACGGAAGGGAGCCTGGTAGCAACGGGCTGCTTTTTGATGCAATGGGACGACTGACTTTGTGCGAGCATGGGGATCGGCGAATATCTGTCCTCACCAAAGATGGTGGAAAACGAACCCTAGCGGACAACTACAAAGGGAAGCGATTTAACAGCCCAAACGATTTGGTTTACCATCCAAACGGAAATCTCTATTTTACCGATCCGATTTATGGCTTGCCCGGAAGGCAAGACGATCCGCGGCGAGAAATGGATTACTGTGGCGTATTTCTGCTTCGGCCGAATGGAGAAGTCGAGCTCTTGACCAAGGATTTCACTCGACCCAATGGGATTGCTCTTTCGCCAGATGGGAAAACCCTCTACGTTGCCCAATCCGATAGTGCGGCTCCTCTTTGGAGATCGTATCCGGTCAAGGGAGACGGAAAAATCGGGAAGGGAAAGCTCTTATACAACGCTCTCAAATTCAAGAAGGACGGTGTCGGAAATGCCGACGGGATGACCGTTGATCGGAAGGGAAACCTGTGGGCGTCGGGTCCTGCCGGAATTTATATTTTTTCTCCGCAAGGGGATCTACTCGGAAGAATCGAAATGGGAGAGCATTCGAGTAATTGCACCTGGGGCGACGATGGATCCACCCTTTACATGACCGTTGATATGTATGTCTGCCGGGTGCGCACCAAAACCGTAGGAATCGGGTTTTAGTTGGGATTTCTAAAAGCTAGCTGCTCCCTCGACTCAATATTGTTGGAATTAAGATCTTGGGATTCCGTATCGGTTGTTTTAGAATTTCCCGCTTGGAGGCTGAATGGAAACTTCAACTAGTTTTCAGGAGATCCAAATCAGAGCGGTTATGGAGCAACTGTCTACTCTCCTATTATTGATATAAGCCACTAGATGGGGTGGGTCCTAGGCTTCAACTTTTATCTCAACAAGAACTGCCTTCGAGCCGAGCGTCTCGAACCAGCAAACCTCTTCGGAAATGAGGTCGAATTTGAGCCAATAGGTTCCAGGTTGGGAAATTGAGAGCGGAACCGAAATTTCGCCGGAAAAGTGGTCCCCTGGGTCCATTTCGTTTGGAATTCGGAACCGGCTGTTGTCGGCCAAGATATCCTTTGAGTTGTAGTCGAGAATTCTCGAGGCGAAATTCACGGTGCCGACATGCCCGCCATTCTTGTCGATCCAGCGGCTTTCACCCACATTTCGAAAGGAAACCTGAATCTTTTGTGGGACTCCAACTTTGAATGCTAGCTTGCTAACCGAGATTTCTAGCTCGTGGGCCAGACCTTCTGCTTGGCGGCTGTCATTGAGGGCCTTTCCCTTCTGAAAATAGAAGACGCTGCTATTCTGTTGAAATTGGGAAAGGGCATTGGCCATGCGGTTCGAAATTTCGCCGGTTCTGCAAGTTTGCCACTCTTCGCAGCTCATTATGTATTCTGGATTCGCTGCCACTTTGAAGGTAGGTTCCCGGAAGCCAGCTTCGCAAAAAAGGGACTTCAAGGCAGTCATATCCATGTCGTTCTCCAGTACCTTGTATTCCCGCATCTCCATCTGGGAGGCCGGCTTTGTGGAATGGAGACCGAACGGTTCGTTGAGGACTATAGTGCCTCCGTTTCGCAGCACCCGATAGAATTCATGAACGATTTCCTCCTGGTTGGGTACGTGATGGAACGCATCGAAGCAGATGATTCGATCGACCTCTTCGGCTTTCAGCCGGAGACTATGGCCGTCAAACAACCTAGTTTCCCAGGAGCAGGGAGGTTGATTCGGAATCGGGTAGTCGTTGAAGAGTGATTCCCCAAGTCGTAGAGCTTCTTCGGATACATCGGTAGCGATAACGGAGTAACCCATTTGCCAGAGAGCCTTTGATATCGAGCAAGGACTGGAGCCGAAATCGAGAACCTTGATCCCTGGGGTTAATCGCAGACTTTCTAACATCAACCCCAGCCTCACTAGAAGCTGGGGTGATTGAGATATCATTGAAAACGGTTTTCCTAGCGGAATACCCGGATCATGCAGTCGCTTGTAGTACTCGTTGGAGAAGTGATTGAGGCCGGCTACACCCAGTTCCTGAATTAGGTTTTGAGGATCGATGAGAGAATCGGCCATCGGATTCGCAGATTTTGGAGAACCTAGTTAAGGTCATCCGTAAGCCGCCCCGGTTTCGACGTCGATTACTCGGTAGTTCTCAATATGGAAATGCGGATCAGAGCGGAAAGTAAGCTGTGCATTGTAGTCCTTTTCCAAGGTAATAAGCAAATCCGCATCCTCTTCGCGGAGACGGTCGATGATCGTCGGATTTACGAGCACGCGAAGCTTGATCGCCTTGGCCGCATCGGTAGTCCGGTTGCGAGCTCTTCGAACGATCCCGGAAAGTTTTCTTTGTAGCTCCACACTGACGGTGGTTGCGGATTTGACGATGCCTTTACCGCGACAGTAGGGGCAATCTGTATACAAGCCGGAAGACACGCTTTCCTGCATTCGCTGGCGAGTCATCTGCATGATTCCCAGTGGAGAAATGGGGAGTATATGCGTTTTGGCTTTATCCAGCCCCATGTGGTCCCGCATCTGGCTGAGAACCGCATTACGGTGCTTCCGCTGTTTCATGTCGATGAAATCGATAATGACCAGTCCGCCGATATTACGAAGTCGGATCTGTCGGGCGATTTCAGCGGCAGCTTCACAATTGACCTGGAAAATGGTGTCGTTCTCTTTCCCCCTATTCTTATGCGAACCGGTATTCACATCGATGGCGATGAGAGCCTCAGTTTCATCGATTACGATGGCTCCACCCGAAGGTAAAGGTACGGCCCGCTGGAAGGTCTGCTCAATCTGGTTCTCGATATTGTAGCGCTCGAATATCGGGATGCTGTCCCGGTAGAGATGAATTTTGCTGGTCGACCGTCTCGAGATCTGGCTGACGTCGTCGACAATGTTCTGGTGGTCGACTGGATTGTCTATCAGTACGCGATCCACATCTTCTGTCAGAAAATCGCGAACGGTTCGCTCGCTCAGGTCGGGCTCCTTGTAAAGGCAAGAGGGAGCTTTGACGGTATCGATCTTGCTCTGAATCTTATCCCAGGTCTTTAGCATGATATGAAGATCCCGTACGAAGTATCGGGCTTTCTTTCCTTCTCCTGCCGTGCGGACGATGACTCCCATTCCCTCCGGGATGGTAAGGTCTCGGATGATCTTCTTTAGTCGATTACGTTCTTTGACATCCTCGATTTTACGAGAGATTCCGCATTGGTCGGAATAGGGCATTAGAACGAGAAATCGGCCCGGAAGTGAAAGATTGGTCGTCGTTCTCGGCCCCTTTGTACCTATGGGTCCTTTCGTGACTTGGATCACGATTTCAGTACCTGTAGGATAGTGACTAGGAATGTCGTTTAGGGTGATCTTCTTTTTCTTCTTTTGCTTGCTCGATCGATTGACCCGAACGACCTCCACAGAAGAATCGACGGCTTGTGGCAAGATGTCCCAATAGTGAAGAAACGCGTTCTTGGGCAGGCCGATATCCACGAATGCGGCTTTCAGGCCGGGATCCAAGTTCTTGATCCTTCCCTTAAAGATGCCACCAACGATGCGTTGGGCGCTCCTTCGCCTCTCAATGTCGAACTTGTCTAGAATACCGTCAACGAGAAGGCCGACCCGCGTTTCTAGAGGTTCTGCGTTTATTATAAGCTCCCGGTAGGGTTGCTTATTCTTTTTCAGTTTCTCGACGATCTTGGTCAGAAGCGGACGCTTCTTGGCCCGCTTGTCCGCCTCTTTCTTGAGGTTTGCCTGCTCGACCGGTTTGGCCGGTTTGCGTGAAGGTGGTTTTCTAAGCTCTTCTTCATGCTCATTTGAAAGGTCCGATGACTCGGTGTTTATTGTTTTTTCGCTCATTCTGTAATGTTATTGTGTTTACAGAAGGCTCCTTCACATGGGTTGTTGTCGTTTCAACAAGGGTCTGGCATTGATATAGATGCATCGTTAGAATTCCTTTCGAAATCGGTACACGCTTTGTGCCAGTCCTTGCAGGACGCAGCAACTCACCATGAAGGTGCCTCCGTGACTTAAGAACGGGAGCGGTAGTCCAGTTATGGGCATCAGGCCAATCGTCATTGCGATATTCACAAAGAAATGAATGGTGAACAACGTCGCCACCCCCATCACAAGAAGCGTGCCAAAGCGGTCGCGTGCGATGGTGGCGATGCGGATGTTGTTTCCTATCAGCAAGCCGAATAGAGATACCACGACTACGCTTCCCAAAAAGCCGGTTTCCTCCGCGATAACGGAGAAAATGAAGTCGTTGTGGGCCACTGCACGAGGCAGATAGCCCAGTTGGGCCTGGTTGCCTTTCAGGTAGCCTTTACCTGTCAAGCCGCCGGATCCAACGGATATAATTGATTGTTCCCGATTCCAGCCTGCATCTCTGCGGTCGACCTTCTCGGGGTAGATAAAGCCCATCATACGCTGTCGCTGATAGTCCCGGATCGGAATCCAGTAGTGCGGACGTTCAACGATTTGCTCCTCCTTCGCTTCCGCCTTGGCACTTACGTACTCGCCATAGTTGTGAGTATCAAGTACCACGAGACCCACCAAAACCGCGAATATTGCAAAGGCGGTTGTGAAAAAGGATTTGGTAAGATTGGATGCGTAAAGCTGTGCGAACACGGCGGAAGGAATGACGAGTGCCGATCCAAGATCGGGCTGGAATAAGATGAATAAGAATGGAATAGAAATCGCAAGCGTCATTTTTGCGAGTGCCAGTCGCGATTCCATGAGTTTGCCGATTTCGGATCGGGTGAGGAGGCTGGCCCCGATAACGATGCAGGCGAGTTTCGCTACTTCACTCGGCTGGAAGGTTGGCCCGATACCAAAGTAGAGCCAACGCTTAGCGCCGTAGAAATCCTCGCCCCAAGGGCTGAAAGGAACCATGGCAAGCAACCCAAGTGCTAGGAAGTACAATAAGTGGGAATACTTCAAAAAGATTTTGTAGTCTAGCCAGGAAACGACGGCATAAGCAGTGAAGCCAATGCAGATCCATACGATCTGCTTAATCCAGTCGTTGCTTTGCTGGTAGTGCTGGGCGCTATAGATAAAGAAAACGCCGATAATTGACATAGCGATTATACACAGGGGTGAAATCGGATCAAAGCGAGAGTGCGCGTAGCTAGATTGGGAGCGTGACACGGTAAGGCGATAGGAACGCGGTTAAACGACTGTTGAACCAGCTCCAGATGGGTTGAAAGGAAAATCGCGAAATTTGGAAACTAAAAGGTAGATACGTGTCCTATTACCCCTCAAAGTGCTTCGGTATTATCCAATCAGAAACCGCCAATGGCCTATCAGGCAGGTGTAGTGGATCTCGATTGAGATCCAGAAAAGGCTCTCACGGAAAGCGGGGAGTTCGTGAATGATAACTGAGAGAAGAGCCAAAATCTATTTTCTGCAGGATTTATAGTGGGTGGGAGCGAATGGCCCTACTTGTTCATTGAAAATTATTAGAAGACGCGGAATTATTGTCCCGTGGTTAAGTTTGGGGAGGTCAATTGGGAAGCATTGGGCGCAAAATGAGTGGCGAGCCAGTAGCTAAAGCTCGAATCGACCGCTGGCTTTGGGCGGTTCGGCAATTTAAGACGAGGACCTTGGCGTCTGACGCCTGCCGTGGAGGCAAGATCCGCGTGCGAGATGAGAAGGTAAAGCCTTCCTACGGACTCAAGGTGGGCGAAGTTGTCGAAATTCAATCAGGCCCCATAACCAAGCGTTTGAAAGTGGTGGGGCTCATCGAGAAGCGGGTTGGGGCGAAGCTCGTTTCGGCATTCATGGAGGATTTGACACCTCCCGAAGACTATCTGCTTTTGCAGCAAACTGCGGCGCAGAAGGTCTTGCGCCGGGATCGCGGGACTGGGCGTCCTACTAAGCGAGACCGCCGTGAAATTGAACGATTGTTCGACGAAGACTAGAGCGTATTGGAAGCGGCTCCTGCTGCCGTGACGAACAAAGCCGGTCATTAATGGATAGGCTAAAGAAAAAGGGTCGCCAAGCCACCGAAAGCTGTTTGGATCGTTGCTAATGCGTACGCCCCCACCACTGGGCAAGGTTATCATTTTCCCGCTCGTTGTAGCGACAATGCTTGCCGTATTGATTGCTGTTCTCACTCCGGAAGTAGGACCGTTCGCTTACGTGTCTGCATGGATTGGCACTTTCGCAGTACTTATGGTTTGGGGTTTTCTCCACCACGTTCAAAAATAGCGCGATTGAGATGAGCGAATCTGGGAATAGCGCCGCGGCGTATCCATCTGTCGAGGAATTGTTTCAGGCAATCCTCGAAGCTCGCCAAAGGGTCTACGAAATTGCCAGACCTACTCCTCTGCATCGTTTAAACGGGAGCGACCGCATTTTTATCAAACGGGAGGATTTGTCGCCAATACATGCTTACAAGTGGAGAGGAGCTTATAATCGGATGAGCCTGTTAAGTGGCAAAGAGAAAGCCGAGGGGGTAGTTTGCGTCTCAGCTGGCAACCATGCGCAGGGTGTGGCTTTGGCTGCCAAAGCGTTGAAGACGAGTGCCGAGATTTTCATGCCTCGCTCTACACCTTTAATGAAGCAAGAGGCGGTTACAAGGTTGGGAGGTGATTCCGTGAATGTCCGACTGGAGGGAGATTCCTACGACGATGCATCCCAGGCGGCCCATAAGTACTCGGAAAAAGAAAAGAGGACATTTATTCACCCTTATGACGACCTAGCGGTGATCGCGGGCCAAGGAACGTTGGCCGATGAAGTGGTGATGGCGGGTGAGGGTGACTTCGACATAGCGTATTTACAAATTGGTGGCGGTGGAATGGCGGCAGGAGTTGCTTGCTGGCTAAAACGGTACTATCCATCCATAGAAATCGTTGGCGTCGAGGGCAAGGATCAGGCGTCTATGGCAGCGGCAGTTGCTCAGGGTGGTCCTGTGAAGCTCGACTATGTGGATGTGTTTTGCGATGGAACGGCAGTGAAGCAAGCGGGCAGTCTCACCAGCCACTATTGCCGTCAGTTTATTGACCGTTTCATCACGGTGACGAATGCAGAAGTTTGTGCTGCGATTGAACTCTTGTGGGAAAGCCAGCGATTGATTCCAGAACCAGCGGGAGCGATGGGGCTTGCGGGATGGCTCAAGGAGAAGGAGTCGGTACAAGGTAAACAAGCCCTTTCAATCATCTGTGGATCGAATATGGATTTCGGTCAACTGCCGTACATCGTTCGGCATGCGGGTATTGGTTCAGCCCATCGAAGGTACTACCGATTTAGGATTCCTGAAAAGGCGGGGGCCTTGCTCCATCTGCTGGAGACCTTTCTGGAATCTGTGAATATTATCGAATTCCAGCATGGACTTTCAAATCTGACCGAGGCGACGCCGGTAATTGGAATAGACGCCATGCCTCAGCAATTTTCCGTATTGGAAAAACGGCTCGAGCAGTTGGGGATAACATTCGAAGAGGCCACGGCCACAGGAGATGAGGACGTTGAATTTCGGATCATCCCCTACGACGCGTCTTTGATCGAGTATCCGTGCTTCATTAAAATTGAGTTTCCGGAAAGAGCGGGCGCGTTGCACGACTTCCTTCTTAACAATTGCCAGGATGCGAGTATCGTGTATTTCAATTATAGCTACACAGGTGAGAGAGTGGGCCGGGCCCTAATCGGTTTCGATTTTCAGTCCGAGGAATTGAGAACCTCCTTTCGAGATGGGGTATTCAATCGGGAAACGATACTGCGAGACGTGCGTGAGATCACCCCTAACGCATTGGCCCGAATCGTTTGATTTTATCGTAATGTTCACCTTTATCGATTTATTTGCTGGCATTGGTGGATTTCGCATTGGGTTGGAACGATTGGGCGGACGGTGCGTTTTTAGCTCGGAAATCGACAAGCACGCAGCGGCAACCTATGAACGGAATTTCGGAGAAAAACCGTCGGGTGATATAACCCAAATCGATGCTTCAGATGTCCCGGATCATGACGTGCTATGTGGAGGTTTTCCCTGCCAGCCGTTTTCGGTTAGTGGAAAGCAGCTGGGATTCGAAGATGCCCGGGGAACGTTGTTTTTCGAAGTGATGCGGCTGGTCTCTGAGAAAAGACCAAGGGCTGTGTTTCTTGAAAACGTAGCCAATTATGCGCGACACAGTAACGGAGATACGTTGAAAAGGACGCTATCGATGCTGGAAGGCGAAGGGTATAGGACCAAGCACGCTATTCTAAACGCGTCCGATTACGGGGTTCCCCAGGCACGCAAGCGTTTGTACATCGTGGGTATCAGGGAAGATGTTGTGAGGGGCGAGTTTAGATTTCCGCAGCCAGCAGGAAAGAAGGTGTCGGTACTGGACATATTGCTTCCAAAATCAAAAGTTGAAAGTACGGCGATCGTTCGTAACGACATTACGATTACGGATACCAATGTTGGAAAGGACTTGGGGGCAAGATCTGAAAAACCGATCCAAATTGGAGTCATTAATAAAGGGGGGCAGGGTGAGCGGATCTATTCGCCCGAAGGTCAGGGTATCACTCTTTCTGCCCATGGTGGCGGAGCCGCAGCCAAAACCGGTGCCTACCTGGTGGATGGTGTAGTGCGCAAATTGCACCCCGTTGAGTGCCTTCGCATGATGGGTTTCCCCGATAGCTTCAAAATTGATCCACGCGTCGGGCAAGCCTATAAGCAATTTGGCAATGCCGTCGTCGCCTCTGTGATTGAGGCGATTGGCAAGGAAATGTTAGACGCGGCAAAATTAAAATGGGAACAGGCCGTTTTGGAGCTTAAATAATATTAGAGGATATGGCCAAGTAATCGATCGCTATTGTTGGGGTAGGCTTGCTCCTCCTCATTTCGCCTGCCATAGCAATGGAGTGGGGAGTCTGAAACAGCGATAGCTGGAGGGGTGGACGTAATGCTTTGGCCAGAATTTCCTATTGTGATGAGTGCAGGAAAATGCCTGTTCTCTCATGGCTGTTGCAAAGCCTTCGACGAAGATGCGGCGGGTTATGGCCGGGGAGAAAAAGCGGGAATAGTAATTCGATTGGCCTGTGCAGAATCGAAGGTTGAGTGAACCCAGGCTAATTTCCTATGACAGCTTTCTGTCTTGATCAACCCATGTGGCCGCTTAGGACAGTTCACTGTAATGGCTAAGTATAAGGACAAGCGATCCGTAGATATGCAGATCATGCGCGACTGGGTGGAGCCCGGTTCGCGCGTATTGGATCTCGGTTGTGGTCGCGGTGTCCTTCTCGAGTATCTGAAACAGAGCAGGCAGACTGAGGGCGTGGGGGTTGATTTGAGTCCGGAAAAGATTCACGACTGCGTCAAACGAGGGCTATCCGCCTATTTGGGTGACATGATGGAGTTCATGGGCTCGTTTCCTGACAATCATTTTGACCGGGTGATCTGCTCGCGTACCTTGCAGGAGCTGGATAGCCCATCTAAGGTTATCCGGGAGGCGCTGCGCGTTTCGCAAAATCTGACCATTGGATTTGTGAACTTTGCCTACTGGAAAAACAGACTGAGCATGCTTATACACGGTCGGCGATTGGAAAATGAGGTGTATCCAGCGGATTGGGCTGAATCGAGACGGGGTAATCCTCTTTCGGTAAGGCAGTTTGAATCCTATTGCCGCCATCAAAATTTTCACATTGCTCGCAAAGTTTATCTCAGAGGGGACTGGAAGCGTGAATCTACCATACTCCCGAATTGGCTAAGCGGCTATGCCATATACGATCTGAGTGCGAGCTAAGGATTGGCGAGATCGATTACGTGGAAAGAAAGTTACGCACAAGATTGAAAAGCTCGTTGGACTCGATTAGAAACGAGTCATGCCCGAGATCTAGATCCAACTCTGTGTAGGACGCTTCGATCCCCTGTCTCAGCATAGCTAATACGATCTCCCGATTTTGTTTCGGCGGAAACAGCCAATCAGTAGTAAAGGCGACTGAGAGCGCTTTACACTTTAGCGATTTAAATGCATCGTCCAGACTGCCATAGGCGCTTTCGAGATCAAAATATCCTAGAGCGCGAGTAAAATACAAGTACGCGTTCGCGTCGAAGCGATTGATGAAACTTTGAGCTTGGTATTTCAGATAGTTTTCAACCTCGAATTCGATATTGAAAGAATAGCGATTCCCCTGGCCCTCTTGCCGTTTCCGGCCAAATTTCCGGTCCATACTGCGATCGGAAAGGTATGTGATGTGGGCCATCATCCGGGCGATAGCAAGACCGACATTGGGCCCTTTTTCAGGGTCGTAGTTCCCCTGCTGCCACTCGGGATCCTGCATAATGGCCTGTCTTCCCACTTCGTCAAAAGCGATTGCCTGGGCGTTTTGCCTCCAGGTTGTAGCCATTGGGATGATACGCCTTACAAAAGAGGGGTATTCAATCGCCCATTGAAGCACCTGCATACCCCCCATCGATCCTCCAATAACGGCGTAGAGTTCCGATACACCCAATCTATCGAGGAGGATTTTCTGTGAACGGATCATGTCCCGAATTGTCACGAAGGGAAACGTGAGATTGTAGGGCTGTCCCGTACGAGGGTCGATTGACTTGGGTCCCGTCGAGCCTTGGCATCCTCCAATGCAGTTGGCGCAGAGCACGAAAAATCGGTTGGTGTCGATCGGTTTGCCAGGTCCAATCAGACTGTTCCACCAGCCCGGCTTACGGTCCTTGAGAGAGTGAACACCGGCGCAATGGTGATCCCCCGTCAGGGCATGGGCGACGAGAACGACATTGTTCCGGTCTGAATTGAGTTGTCCGTAGGTTTCGTAGCGGAGCTTGAACTCGGGGATGGACTGGCCACTTTCAAATTCGAAGGAGGTGTCGCAGCGAAAATCCTGAGGAGAAACGAGTCCTATTTCTCCATCATAGCTGTATGCAATATCTTCCTCTGCGGGATTCATCGTAGAATGGAGATTGCGCAAATGAATTTAGCCTGCAAGCAGGCTTCTTTGCAATGACGCGCTTTTGCAAAAAGGGCTACCCGTCATCCGGCATGAACGCCTCCGGGATGTCCGCATTGTGGAAAACGTTCTGGACATCGTCGAGATCGTCCAAGGCATCTATGATGCGGAGGACTTGCTTCGCGTCCTCAGCACTGGAGATGGGGGTCAAATTTTCCGGTAGATAGGCGAGTTCCGCGTTGTCTGGTTCGATTCCAGCTTGAGAGAGAGCCTGGCTTACATGGTCAAACTCTGTCAGAGGGGCGAGCACTTCGAAGTATTCTTCCTCTACTTTAAGGTCTTCGGCCCCTGCTTCTAGGACGATATCCATCAGCGTCTCCTCGTCAGCCTTATCCTTGGAAATAATGAATTGGCCGGTTCTTTGAAACATGAACGCGACCGCTCCAGCGCCCGCGAGATTTCCGCCGTTCTTGGAGAAGGTGGAGCGGACATCCGATGCGGCCCGGTTCTTGTTGTCCGTTGTAACCTCGATTATGGCAGCCACCCCATGCGGGGCATACCCTTCGTAGACAAACTCTTCGTAAACGACCCCTGGAAGTTCACCGGTACCCTTCTTAATTGCCCGCTCGGTGTTTTCGACCGGCATGTTCTCAGCCCTTGCCTTGAGAAGCACGGTGCGAAGCTTTGGATTCATATCCGGGTCGCCTCCGCCATTTTTCGCGGCGAGCGTGATTTCTTTGGAAAGGCGACTGAATATTTGGCCTCGCTTAGCGTCAGCGGCGCCTTTTTTCCGTTTGATGGTAGACCATTTACTGTGTCCGGACATTTCTAAAGTAAGAACTTGTAGGGTTGATTTTATTAGACCGTTAGAAACGGGATCCTAACGTCTCTTCTTTTTCTTTTTGGGAGCTTCCATCGCCTTTTTCAAGGCTGCGGGTAGTACGAGTTCGAAGTCGTCCTTCTTACGATTGATCATCCATTGCTGGCCGATGGTGAAGACGTTGTTGACAGTCCAGTATAGAACGAGACCAGAAGCGAAAGTATAGATGATTGGAAAGAATATGTAGGGCATAAACTTCATCATCTTAACCTGGGCGTTGTCCACTGAGGGAGTTGGCATCATGCCCATCTGAACGACCAGTGAAACCAGATAGATGAAAGGCAGAATATTGAACTGGTCCCCCATAAAGGGGATGGAGAAGGGTAGATTAAAAATGCCTTCCTCCATGGAAAGATCGCGAATCCAGACAAAATCGGCTAAACGAAGCTCAGCGGCGCTTCTTAACATATAGAAAAGGCCGAAAAAGATTGGAATCTGGATGATCATTGGCAGACAGCCCGCAACAGGATTTACCTTGTTCAACTTGTACATCTCCATCATCAGCTGCTGCTTTTTCGTGGGGTTGTCGGCGAACTTCTCGTTGATGGTCTTCATCGGCTCACCGAGCTTTCCCATTCGCTTCATGGAGCGTGAAGACATGAGGTTGATGGGAAGAAACACTATCTTGATTGCGAGGGTAAGTAGAATGATCGCGACTCCGTAATTGTGGGTGAAACTGTAGAACCCATTCATCATGGTTAGTAGCAGTTTTGAAATCGCTCCAAAGAAGCCGAACTGCATTCCCTCCTCTGTGTTCTCTCCCACCCTTGAAACGCGATCGAACTCCTTCGGTCCAATGTAATAGTCAAACCCATACGTTTGCGTGTCCTGGGGAGCCAAAGTGAAACTGCCAAGCTTCATGGAACCTGTCATGCCAAGCTGAGGCCGAGACTCGTCGGCGGATTGAGGGAACTGGACGGGTTGAGCGAAGTATCCAATCCCGGGCTGGTCTGGCTTTAGTATGGTGATGAAAAACTGGTTTTTCAAGGACACCCAACCAACATTGCGATTCTCGCTAATGGAGTCGCGCGGCGCAGATTTGAAGAAAGGAATGTTGCTGCCAGTGAATTTCCCCTGCGCAAGAAATTCAGTGTCTTCCCCATCAAAGTAGCCAAACGTTAGAAGTTGCGCGTCTTGGGGGCCTGAGGGAGCGACGGTACCGGAATTCAGGTTGAATTCTCCGATGAAAAGCGGGTTAGCCGTGAGGTTGCGAAACTCAAGTTCATGGCGGACGAGATAGGCCTTCTCGTTTTCAACGTCCTGACTAATCGTGTAGCGCCGGGTAATTTGGTAGTTGTCATTTATGACTTTCCGAAACTCAACGGTGTTCGGATCGCTGGGTTCTACGAGCTGGAAGGATTCGCTTTTATCGAGTCCTTGGAGCCCCGTTAGTTCAAGGGCTGGACCGGAGCGACGTTCGTTCATGATGTAGGGGGAATCATCGTCGCGAGACCTTTCGAAATCCTTGAGGACGATTTCCTGTATCGCTCCCCCATAGTTAGTGAACCTCGCCTCCATTAGGGCGTTGTCACGGGTGACAATTCTCTCGTTCAGGTTCGTTCCAATGCTCTCCAGTTCTGCAGGGCCGGAAACATTCAGGTTTGCCTGTGGCACAATGAAGGGAATCGCTTCAGACGGATTAGATGGTGTGTTTTGGCTCGGCGATTGGGCAGGAGGAGCGGGGGCCGTCTCAATCGGTTGAGAAGGCGGCGGAGCCTGAAAGAACATCAGGGCGAATGCGCTAGCGAGGAGCAGAAGTCCAATAGCGGTATTTTTCTTATCCATATGGAAATTTTTATCGAGTTCTATCGCAAGAGCGAAGGTCGGACATAAAAGAGGGTGAAAATGTTCAGGCAAGCAGAATAAGCGCGCAATGACGGGTCAATTTTATGGGGAGCTGGAGCGCTCAGGGCGAATCAGGCCATTGTACTGGATAGCTTGCTCGAACCGATGTTCCAATTCGCTGAGAGTGGCACGGTTTGCAGGGAATCGAATACTGATCACGATGTCTGCTTCCTGGCGGATTTCATGTTGCCGGAGTCGGAAGAGCTCGCGGAAGCGTCTCTTGAGTCGGTTTCTGGCGACGGCGTTGCCTACTCGCTTAGAGGCGGAGATTCCAATACGGGCAGAGAGGTGCCCTCCACTTTCCTCTGTGTGTGTAGTTGAAAAGAGGGCGAAATACGGACAACGGTAGGTTCGGCCGTGTCTCCGCGTGCGAACGAAGTCGTTGTTTCGCTTTAGTCGCTGGCCTGACTTAAGGGTAAGCTTCGGAGTCATGGTTGAGGGCTCCGACTCGTATTGCCTGAGGCTGTCTACACGTTCACGAGCCGTTTGCGACCCTTGCGTCTACGGGCATTGATGAGGGCACGGCCGCCTCGGGTTCCCATTCTAGCACGGAAGCCTATCTTGCGAACTCGTTTCAAGCGGTGTGGTCTGTATGTCGGTCTCATGACTAAAAATTGGAAAAAGAGGGAGAAAATGGAAATAGCAAGGGGGGGCTGTCAAGCATGGAAAGGCCTATTGTTGGGCCTTTCCGTGTTGGATCGGGTTTCGCTTGAGAGAACCTTTGCCGGGAAATTTGAATTTGGGCGAGGATCATACCTGACAAACGATTCTCCTATTTACTGTGAAAAGGACTGCCCGCAGTCACTCCATGCGGAATTGAGGAGACTATTGGCGGCAACTAGAACTTCCAGAGGCCCCTATTTAAATAGAGGAGGGAGTTTTTGTGAGTATCGGTTTGAGCTCAAATCGATACCGGTACGCATTTCTGTCTTTTGGATTACTCGAGATGCGGGTTGGTCCTCAAAGCGGTACGCGACCACGGGAGCGTAGGGGGCGATGTTTGTCTCTGCCTCAAAGCGTTCGATCCTACCGGTTAGCCCATTGACGATCCAGACTTTCTCGCTATCGAGTCGGGGATGTTCGTATTCGATTTCTCCGGATTCATTGGCCTGCCCTATAAGTTTCATTTCCCCCGCTTTTGCGTAAGAATAGAATTCGACAAATGCCTTAGCCTCATCTGCCACTTTCGTCTTGCTCGCGATCCGAAAGTGTTCGGTGAGCAGCACAGAAGGAGATATTTGCTCTACGGTCGATAGCCATTGCTGTTGGTCGATTCCATCTGGATCAAGCTTATCAAAAGACTCAATTTGATTCTGTAATTCAGGGGAAAGCGACATACCCCACTTCCAGGGATTCATTCCCATAAATTCAATAAGCTGCTGCTGCCAGTAGGCGCGAAAGGCCGGAGATAAGGTTCTCTTGGAGGTTAGCTCGTCGATCAGTTGGAGCGGGAAAAAACGAGGAGCGCCCGCAAGTATCTTCATGAAGGATACGCGGAGAGATTCCTGGTAATAGATCGACTCTTTCGACATTTCGGATGGTTCGTAGAAGAAACCCCAGAATGTACCGTCAGGATGGCTAAGAAAATTCATCTCCAAAGCTTCCTCTTCGGCATCCCCGTTCTCGTCGAATCCCCGTACTTTAAAACTAAAATTGATTCCTGTTTTCAGTTCGGCCTTATCCCCTTTTTGAATGGGATCCGCCAGGAATACGGAGTACTCGTTTTTAGCTACAGGAGCGCCTTCGAAGTATTTAACCTTCGATTCGTAAATCGTAGGGAACAAGGGATTGTTGATCATTCGCTCTACAAACGCTGTTTCAGCCTCATCGAGTATCTGTTTTTCTGCCGCAAAATCGCTCGCAGCGTTTAATGCTTCCCACCCTTTAGGGTTGCCCGGCATGATCAAATTCTGCATCAAGGATTTGTATTGATTCTCCAATTTCAATATCCGGCCAATGTTCCGTTTGCCGTCTGTAGGGAGGGTCTCAAAATTGTATATGGCTTCCAGCGATTTGAGATAGCCTACCAGATCGTCGGCCCCTTTGATTGATTTTTGGGCAGCGAGCATGGTATCTCGCTTTCCCTGTATGCTTTTAAGCGATTCTTCAATCCGCCCGATACTACGCTGCTGAAGTGAGTTCTGATCCGAATCAGGGAATTGGGATATATGTAGTCGGGCACTTGCGATCGACTCAACGATGGCTCTGGAGCTTGTTTCGAACTCAGTGTCGTTTGAGGCTGCCGCTGCTTGTTCGAGGTTGTTCTGGGCTTCTCGGACGTAGCCGAGCAATACTTGTTTTCGATCGTTCAGTTGCTCGGAAATCTGGTCTTTACGCCAACTTTCAAATCGGGCGATTCGCGCTTCGGAATCGTTTTCCAATTCGACGTCTATTGCGGCAAGCGTCGTCATTGCCTTGCTTAGAAGGGCATCGATTTCAGGAGCATTGGGATCTGCATTTTCAGAGCCTCGAATGGAGTCTAGGCGATCTCCGATCTCCGTGTATTCCTTTTGGAGGCTTTTCTGGTCGGTGATCCAGCGCTGCAGGGATCCCGCAGCTTGTTTGATAGCATGGCCAGAAGGAGCGTTGGCTACAAGCTCATTTCGCTCTAGAAGAGCTTTTTCCGCCTGTTCGATATCTTGGTTGGCGGCGGCTTGATTGAGTGCTGCGGTAGCGATTTGGAGCGTTTTCGAATATTGGTTATTCTTTACCTGACTATTTGCGATCCAGCCGAGTATAAGGAGAATGACAAGCGCGCCCGATGCCAGAATGGCGTATTTGGGAGCCCGTTTACGGGTGGCTTCGGAAAGAGCTTTTTTGATATCTTCCTGGATTGCAGCCGGAATCCGCCTTCCCATCCGCTTGGCCTGAGCTTCGAATGATTTGAGACGCTCTCTAGCATCATGGACCGTCGCCTTCTTGCGTCCAAAGCTTATCGACAGCCCTTGTAGAACCTTTCTTAAGTCATCGATCGCGTTTTGTATTAAAAGATTGGATTCATTACCGGCTCTGTGATGGGAGATCTCTGTTACAACAGTCGAGTAGGCGTCACGTAGCTTGGCATCGATTTTTGATCGTGTGTCCGTCAAGGTAAGCTGGTAGTCGCATTTAAAATAGGCCTTCTCAAGAGCCCTTTTCTCTTCAACCGTATTGGAGGGCTTGGCCTGTTCGATGAGGGATTCAACAGCGGCCGTAGAATCTCGAACAGCGTTTTCCGCCATGGATAAAAGGACGGTTTTGATGGGACCTTCCTTGTCTGGGAGCTCTATGCCGTATGAGCGGTATCGGGCGACGATCGCCTCGGGCGCTTCGGCGGGCATGCGTTCCTGCAACGCGCTTGAGAGCTCAGACTCTGCCTGATCGATGACCTGGGACTTGAGCCGCTCCAACTCACTTGCAAGATCGGCATCGGCTTCAAACTTCTCGGATATGAGGCTTGCGATTTGGTAGGCTTCGAGAGGTTTTTTCGCTCTAACTTTGGCCCGGAATTCACCCTGCAGCCAGGTTTTTGGATCTGCGATTTGTGAGAATCTTCCTTGCAGTTTCTTCAACTGTGCTGGGTCAATTTCATCCGCTTTCCTCCAACTAAATTTCTCGCAGCACTCACTCCATTCCTTTGCCCCACCAAAATCCAGGGAATTGAGGGTATCCAGCACGCTGGGGTTAGAATAGGAAGCGACGTAGGCCTCAAGGTCGCTTTCTGTTTCGAGACACTGCTTCAGGATGGCGAGGCTGAGGTCGACTTCCTTCGCATATTGCCATGCCAAGTTGGCTGTTTCCAAGCCGTTGGACTCGCCCTTTAGGGCGGTCTTTATTCGATATACAAGTCTGGAAGCGTCGGGCCGCATACGTGTAAAACAAATGTTTGAGAAAAAAGCTGCCTAGTTTGATTTAGGAAGACAATCCATTCCTCGCGCAAACTTTTATGGGTGAATTCACGGATTTCCCACAAGCAAAGCCCATCCGGAATCCGAATCGATAGCCTGAATAGACTGTTCCGCTTTTTCAATGGAGTCTAGGATCTGGTTGGCGGAGTCCAGATCAGCCAATGTATTTTGGGAAAACTGAGACTGTAGGGTGGACAGGTTGTGCTTTCTGTTAGCTATGCGCTCGAGGTTAAAATTGATCATGGTCTCCTCCATCAAATCGTCTCTTATAAATGTTTCCCGCCATTGATCGCGAATATTCTCCAGTTTGGTTGCCATCGGTTCGGAAAGCGCCCTTGCCGTGGCAAAGACCTCGTAAATTGATCGGGCTTGCTCGATCGCTGTGTTGTGCTCCTGGTTGGCGGTGTTTAGGGTATCACGGAATTCTGGCGATGTAATGAATGACGAAACCCGTCGTAGTATGAATCGTTCATACAGGGTTCTCATATGGTTGGAGATCTCTACTTGTGTGGGAGAGATGAGTAGGCCTTTGCTATCTTGAGCTAAATAGCGTTCGTCAGCGTTTAATTCGAAAGCTGTCTCCAAAGTTTGGATGCTATGGTGAATATCATCCTCTGATAGGGACTGCCATTGTTTCCTGTATTCCTCTGCAGCCGTAATGGCATCGATACCGTTTTGCACGAGGCGGTCTCTAGCGGCCCGACGAACGGCTTTTATACTGAGAATAGTGTCCTCTGGAATAAACCGGTCGAATGGACCGTGCTCACGAAGCGGTCCGAAGATTGGGTTGCTGGCGAGAGGCTCCTGAAAAAATGGGACTATTGATTCGGGAATAAGTAAGACGTCTAGTGATTTTATTGCCGAAGCGAAGTCGGGTTCCAGGAACCACTGGCTGGTATCGCTCTGAACAAGCGAGCTTGGAACAGGTACAATCGCGATTGAATCTGACGATTGATTCTCAACTGCGTCTCTGACGGCTGATAGAGCCTTAGCGATCTGGAGTGGCTTAGGTTCCCCGAGTGAAGACAATGCTTCTGCGACACCCAGACCGAGCTCTAGATTTTTATAGAGACGGTCCGAATCAATGAGTGATGCCCATGATTGACGGGGATCTAAAGATTTGTCCGTTCCCATATTGGGATCACTTGGACCAGAGGTAGGCGCTTCCTGAGGTGATTGCGGCTCCTCGGGTTCCGGCGGTGATCTGAAATCAAGGAGGAGGTAGGCGATTGTTCCGCAGCAAAGGATCGCTAGGCATGCCAAGGTTAGGTTCAATGTATTAGAGAGTCGGCGACGGGTCCATTTCCGCTTTGGACGTTTGCGATCCGCTCGCGTGAGTTCGTCTGGGATTTCGACTTTGGGGGCTGTTTTAGTAATACGGTGTGAAACATCCTCTGGTTCCTCGGGCACTTGCTCCTCAAAAACGTGGGGCGACTCGAAGGGGCTTACTTTATCTGCTAATCCTTCGAACTCGAAAGGAAGGGGCCGGTCTTTCCAGTTTCCTCGCCACAAAAACTGGGTCGGCTGATCGGATGTCAGAATGAAGTTTGTGAAGGGAACATCCCAGCGCTGGCTCGCAGGAAGGGTGAGAAGTTCATTGCGAAAATGATGGGCGAGGTCGTGTTCTTCACCCGCTTCGAAACTGAAAGCAGCATCCCGTGGATTGCCCGTTTCGATGGGTGAGTCGAAATCTATCGGTGTGACTTCTGTAGAAATATCCAGATCACCTATCCGAAATTGGTCTCGTTCCTGAAGTATTCTGGGAGGTTCGATCCAAGAGTCCTTCCACCCGTTCCAAAACAAAAGAATCGTAGCGGGATCCGGGAGGACCGGTATCTCGTCTTCGGTGAAGGCAAGATGGTGGGCGATGTGATTGTTGCGTTTGGAATAGTCGGTGCCAGAATCGCGCAGGCAGGTAAGGATATGGTAATTGCCAGTGCGGCTGGATAGGGCCAGGTGCCGCAGAATCACTGGGCTCGATTTACCAGGGATGTGTTCGTACCGACTTAGCTTTTCCAGTTCCTTCTCTAGGTCAGCCGGCAGGTCACGGTCGCGGGCGACGCAACAAAAGCCGGACTTTCCGGGCTCCAAGCCTCGCCGGGCGCTGGTATGTATGTATTGCAGTGACACGGTTAGCCAAAGGGGGAAGGGGTATCAGAGGAGGGCGAAAGGATGTCTGGAGCTGTTTCGGACAGTGCCCAAAGCGTGGGGGCAGTCGCTAGAATGGGATGAAGCCTTCTGGGAGATGGCGCGAGCTTTCCGGATAGAGGGCCTTCCTTGATTTCCTTGGGTGAATGACCGAGGGGTGAAATAGGAAAATAGCGGATACAGGTAGAGATAGACTCTGCGTTGGCAACTATCGTTGGGCAGAAGTCCAAAAGGAGGTTTCTCGCGACCTCGCTATTCCGATCGATTTCATCGCTTGTCAGGGGACGGTTTTCCGGAATCGAAAGCGCGTTTTCGGGCAGGATTGACTTCCAGACGTCACACTTCCCAACCATAATTGCTAATGGCGTATCCACGAGTTCATGACTATCTTTGGCTTTCAGTTTTTTGACGCGTACTCCCATCTCCGCGAGGATGGTGTCCTGCTCGTCTGTCGCTTGAGACCTTAGCTGAGGGTCACGCTTGCGGCGTAGCCGTTTACGGAATTCTCGATTTGCGGTCGGATCATACAGGAAAAACAGTGCTGAGGACGCTGCGACGTGAAGGGCTCCGGGGGAATCGTCGAGACTGACGGTGGGTTTAAAGTGCTCGCCTGCATTATCGTAAAATACTAGAGCTATCCGGTGCTTGGCGTTCTTGATTTGCCGCAAGTGGTAAACGAAAGGCCGGGGCAGGGCGACTTTCTTGCCGTTTCGGGGAAGCTGCTCGTACATGAGGCCTTCGAAGTCCGTCTTAGAAATGAAAGCGTCCTCTGGCGTGGTTGCGGAAAAGAGCCGGTTCTTCATTTCGTTCAGTCGAACGTTACCGCTAGGGTCTCCGTCTTGCAGGACGCATCCATGAGTGCGGATCAATTCTTCAGGTAGAAGCTGAAGCAAAGTTGAAAGATAGTAAGACTTCCCGCTGCTGGGGGCTCCTACTACAGACAGTATCAGGTGATTCTGGCTTAAAAAGGAGGTTGGCAGTCGACCGCGGCAGTGAGGGCAGGCCAATTCAATGCACACGACGCCTTTTTCATCTAAAGCCTGGCCTAGTTCATTGAATCGATTGGCGACGAACCTCAATTTCGTATAAGGCCCGAGTTCCGGATCGCCCATCAGGTCCTCGTGGGCAGCGATATTCATAACATCGCCTTTGGGAAAGGTCTTCCAGCAAATCGGGCAAGTGGGGTCGCTGTTGAGTCCCACTCTCGCTGCAGCATCCGTACCGTAGGAGGGCGAGGGTTCGGAGGTGGTTTTGGCCGCGGGCTCCTTTGGCAAGAGATTGATAAGTTCCTTCAGCGGAAATCGAGCATCGAGGCTTCCCGGGATCGCTATAAAGCGGCTGGTTGGTGAAAACCGTTCCTGCAAGCTCCTTTGGTTGAGCTCGCTAGATTTTAGCTGGAGTCGAAGTCGATCGCCACTGGATGCTTCAACACTCCATTTATGAGCTCGAAAGTCTTTTCCTAAATCAGGTTCATTGGATCCTATGGCGATTGCCAGAAGATGTCCTCTCAATGTGAGAGGGTAGAGCTGGTCACGATTGATCTCCATCCTCTGGTCGATGGGTTCCCCGTCTAGGAGGGGTAGGCTGTCTGGATCTAGGGCTGTGATGTAGTATTTCCCTTTCTCCTCTGAGATGCGGCAGAGGGGGGTGGTTTCCCCTGCCTGGGACCTCCCGTTTAGGGTAGCGGGGAAGTTGCTCACATTCGTGACCAACCGGTTGAGGCAGTCCGCAATCGTAAGTGAAGCGTCGTTTCGGAATATGTTGAAAATCCCCATCTCGTTTATGCTAGATCGATTTGGCAAAGTGTTGCCTATGATTGGGTAAAGCGAATTTAGTGGGCCATGGCAAGTTCGGTGGACACAAATAGGATTATACGGGAGATTTTTCTTTCTCATTTTGACCTAAAATTTGGAAAAAAAGCCTTGCATGGGAGATCCGTATTTCTAGGTTCTCCGGCTCTTAGCTGACGCCCCGTTCGTCTAGCCAGGCCTAGGACACATGGTTTTCATCCATGCGACAGGGGTTCGAATCCCCTACGGGGTACCAGTTAAGCCAAGATACCGCTGCTGAAAGGCAAGCGGTCTTTTTGCGTACAACGCCATGGGGATTAGAGCCCCTATGGTTGGGTCGATTAATTCTTGCATACCCTTTGATAAATTTTAGGTTCTGCGGCGCTTTAGCACGGTCCCGTTCGTCTAGTCAGGCTTAGGACGCATGGATTTCATCCATGAAACAGAGGTTCGAATCCTTTACGGGACGCCATCCTTCGCTCTGTGTGCTACGGATGCCGCGCCGCGGCGGGGCTCGGGACTTTCGAACCTCTGTTCTCCGAGACGGGTTCGACGGATAGAGCCCGCGAGCGGAGAGGGGCGATCGAAGGTCGTCGCGCAGCGATTCGGCGTAATCCGAACCAATCCTTAACCGGGCACCATCCAAGGCGAGGTTGCATATCGAAAATTCGGATGAACCCCATTTTGTCTGGGGTTGTCTACCGAAGTGAAGTCAGCTTGCGGGGTTATTTCCGACTCGTATTGTGTCGGCTTTATAGTTGGCTGCCTGGATGCGTCACGTTTGTCTTTCCATCCTTGTTTTAAGTTCCCTGTTTCTTAAAGGCTGCGATAGTGGATCGAAATCTGAGCCTATACCAAGTTTGGTAGAACCATTCTTGGTAGAGTTTCAGGGCGGCTGGTCCGCTTCGGAGACAGGTGATGGCCATGAGTGGCATTGGGGTGGGGCACGTAATTCGATCGCCCTGAGCAATGAGTTGCCGGAGGCTCAGGTTGCTACGATTTCCTACGATGCACTTTCCCTTAACGAGCGTTCTTTGCGTGTCTACCAGGATGGCCAGATCTTATTTACAGAGACACTCGACACAAAGGCATGGGAGCGCAGACAGTTTACGATCCGGATGGAGCCGGGGGTTTCGCCTTTGGTCTTTGAAACCGACGAGCCGAGTGTAGTGACGGCCGGTGAAACCCGTGATTTGTGCGTTTGTATCCGCGATTTCAGTATAAGGTTGAGCGAGGAAAACGCTGAGCCGAGCGTGTTTCAGGTGAAGCTACAGTTTGATGATGGTTGGTACGCCGAAGAATTAGATGATTTGCATTCGTGGCGCTGGGCTGAGTCACGTGGATTATTCCATGTCGTTAACGAGCCCGAAGTTACCAAGACAGTTGGGCTTAGCTTTGGGGTCAGAACAATAGATCGGCGCTTGCTGGAGTTTTTGGCGAATGGGACTTCGCTTTTGACGGAGGAATTAGTTCCTGGTCCGTGGATACAGTTTCGGCAAAACGTGAACTTGGCTCCAGGAGTTAATCGTTTTGTATTCGAGACACCCACTGCTGGCACAAAGATGCTAGGTGACGATCGGAAACTCTCATTTTGTATCCAAAATTTGAAAATAGTTACCGCTCTCTAAGCCGCTCGTGGGTTTCCAGGTGGGTATCCGTTATAAGGAGCGGAGGCATTAGCCCCAAAAGAGACTTGAGCCGTATCCCCCATCCCTTTGACGAAATGCCTTTCTTTCGTATGAGGAAAGTATTGGAAAGTTCGTTGCCTCTTCTGCCGATGTAGTTGTCTTCGATGACTTCGATTGGCCTGCAGTCGGATTCATCTATAATTTCAAAGACCTTACGCTGTGGCAAGTAGTGCATTTCCAGCTCGTCCTCTTCAAAGGGAGGGGATTCGATATAGGTATCAACTTCGAAGGAGTAGGTTCGTTTGTAGGTTGGTATTTGAATTAATGCGACACCGTTTGGGGCGAGTGAGTTCAGCAAATTTTCCAGTAGAATTGTTATAATGGGAGGCGGGTTATGCTGCAAGACCATCACCGAAAATATAAAGTCGGTTTGGGGAAGCCGAGCGAGTTCTGCCGGATCATTCACATGGCGAAAATCCACGTGATTCAGGCCGTCGTCGGCAATCGATTTCCTAGCTATTTCGAGATGATTACGAGAGATGTCAATGCCCTCAACCTCGTCGAACCGATCTGCGAGTAAACGGGTTACTCTTCCCACTCCGCAACCGAATTCCCGACAAGATTTGAAGCTTCTGATGTCGATATCGTTCCGCTCAAGCGTTGAGTCAAGAATCATCATATCGATTTCAGCGCTCTTCTCGAAATCCTTTTGGCTGTCCCCGATCTTGTCGCTCCGGTAGGAGTCCTGCGAAAGAACGGACCAATGGGGGTCAGATTCTCCGAGCGCTTCCCAGGTCTTCTGGACGTGTTGAATGAATTCCTTTTGTTGTTCACTGTCTAGTTCAGTGGAAACATTCATCTTTGGCGAAAGCCCCAAATAGAAAAACAGGTCCCACTCTGGATTATTCGCGATGAATTCCTCAGATGAAAGGAAGTGCTGGCGAAGGAGTTTGCTGCTTTTGAATACACCAGTGCGCTTTTTTATCGTTTGTTCCGATTCAGGTTCCCGGTCAAGAAAGAGCCGGTATCCCCAGATAGAGTAGTCGTCCGAGATTGGTTCGTCCATGTGTTCGCGAAGTTTTTGCAGAGCTGATTGTCATTGAGTGAAGAGTCGGGCATAGAGTGCAAGTCCATTCGACTTGCAGGGGATGTTGGGCAATCGGGTTAGGGTAGGACGCTCAGTGAAAACGAGAATCTTAGAAACGCCTGAACGTTTCGCTTCTTGGACTGACTAACGCACGACGGAGGATCCGCTAGTATAGCTCGAGTCGGTGGCCTACCGTTGATAACTTCTCTCTTGATTTGCACGATTTCTGGCACTGTCCAGAGGGAGTAAAAATCGTCTGGGCCACTGCTTGGACCATGGATGTCGGCGTATCCAATCAGCAACTTATCCATCATTGCTGTAATGATCAGATTGGGACTGTGGTTAAACGTGGAGAAAACGAGTTCCCAGTTTTCAATGTCCGAATCCGACCAATCTACTTTCAAAAGATCGTCGACGCTAGAGGGTCTTTGACAATATCCAGAAAGAAACCAGAATTCGATGTGAGAACGTATGCCTTCGACGGTCCAGAATGAAAGGTCATCGTTTTGAGCAATATTCCCTTTGGAGGGCAGGTTCCTTGTGCTCTCACTACTTTTCTGCTGAGTCCTCCAATAAGTTATCTAACTCTGCCTTTAGCGGCTCGAAAGAGTAGCGATAGTCTTCCATTTCCATCATGCAAATTATCAAAATATCTGAGTACGAAGGAATCTCATAAAGTCCCTTATCGGAGAAATGCCCGTTGCTTGAGTGGATCTAGCGAGGGGTTCCACTCTTGTGGAGACGCAACTCGATCGATTTGAAAGAGATCGGAGCTGTTACTTTGCTATCGGCCCTCTGCTTCGAGTCCCTTCTCTAGCAATTCGGAAATTCGGTCGGCGTCGTAGACGCATCCGGACCAGGAGCCACCGCTCGCATTCTGAAGGGCGGCCCATAGTCGCGTGTCGGCGGGGACTCGAGGATCGGGTTTTAGGGCAGGATTAATGGAGCGCTCCGCTAGTTCCCTCGCATCGATCGACAAAATATCTACGGATCCCTGCAAGTGATTGGTGTCGATTTCGACTCGAATAACATCGCCGTCTAGAACACATCCAATGGGTCCGCCGGCCCAGGCCTCAGGACTGACGTGGCCGATACAGGCTCCGGTGGAGACACCGGAGAAGCGGCCGTCAGTAATTAAAGCGATACTCTCGCCCCCTTTCATGTGCTTAAGGGCGGAGGTGATCTGATATGTTTCCGGCATGCCACAGCCGGGCCCGATCCCAATAAGGATAATGGTGTCGTTTAGCTGAACCTTTCCCGACTTGATCGCTTCAATCGCCTCTGCTTCGCTCGTCATGACCCGGGCAGGGCCTTCATGTCTATAGAATCCGTCGCCATCGATTCTATCCGGAGAAATGGCCGTACTTTTGACCAAGGCGCCCTCTGGGGCCAAATTGCCCTGCATAAAAGTCACCGTACTCGTCAATCCGCGTTGCTTGGCTTTAGTAGGGGACATGATTACTTCGTCCGGATCGATTCCGTCTAGCATTCTCAGTTTATCCTTTAATACGGTGCGGCGTTCTGTGGATTCCCACCACTCAAGATTTTCACCCAGAGTAGCCCCGGTCACGGTCAAGGCGTCGAGTTTCAGCAGCCCCATTTCTCGCAAGTGTAACATAATTTCGGGTACACCTCCCGCGAGAAAAACCTGAACAGTTGCGAAGTGCTTGGGCCCGTTTGGCAATGAATCGACGATTCGGGGAACGGAACGGTTGATGCGGGCCCAGTCTTCGACGGTTGGCTGTCGTAACCCGGCGGCATGAGCAATGGCCGGAATGTGAAGGACAAGATTAGTGGATCCTCCAACCGCAGCATGCACAACCATGGCGTTGTAGATTGAGTCGTCTGTCAGGATTTCGGCGGTGGTTTTCTGCTTTGCTTCGAGCTCGATCAATGCCTTGGCGGAACGGCGGGCCAGGTCCTTCCAGATAGCGGCACCGCTGGGAGCGAGCGCCGCGTGGGGCAAGGTGAGGCCGAGCGCTTCGGCGACGACTTGGCTGGTTGCCGCCGTACCCATAAACTGGCATCCACCTCCTGGAGTGCCGCAGGCTTTGCATCCCATTTCTGCTGCATATTCGAGATCAACCTCTTGGTGGGCGAATCGAGTCGGAAGCGTTTGCACTTTTCCAGCGTCTTCTCCTTCCTCGGCCAAAAGAGTGACTCCTCCCGGCACCAGAATCGTCGGCAATGTTGGCGTCCCCGCCAAAGCCATAAGCATTGCCGGGAGACCCTTGTCGCAGGTCGCGATACCGACAACTCCTCGACGGGTCGGGAGCGATCGTATCTGCCTTCGAAATACAGTGGCGGCGTCGTTTCGGTAGGGGAGGCTGTCAAGCATTCCGACTGTTCCATTGGTCCGGCCGTCACAAGGGTCGCTACAGTAGGCGGCGAACGGAATTGCTCCTTCCTTCGAGAATGCTTTCGACGCTTCCTCGACTAGCATTCCGATTTCCCAATGTCCGGTATGATAACCCAGCGCTATAGGCGAGCCATTAGGCGCTCGCAGTCCGCCTTGCGTACTGAGGATAAGAAACTGCTTTCCAAGGAGCTGTTTCGGGTCCCAGCCCATACCCGCGTTTTGCGTCATTCCGAAAAAGTCGCCGCTGGCCATGCCTCTCAGTTGATCGCCTGCTAACGGAAGGGAGCCTCCGGGTCCGGAGGCATGTGTCTGGAGCTTGTATATTTCCGGGTCTTGGGAATCGAGCAGTTCGCGGAGGAGTAGCATTCTGCTATCCGATTTTATTTTGCCGATAACGCAACTTCGGAATTAAGGATGTTTAAGGCTTCGACCTCTGAGATTACAGACACGTGCTCTTCATTTTTCTTGTCGCCCTTCGTCAGGATGGCAACCCCTAGCAGAAATGTCTATGTGAAAGTGTCAGAGGTAGTCCGGCAGAGAGAGGGAGAGGTCGTAACGGATCCAGACTTCTATCGTCCAGGTCTCGACGTCTTACTTGACTAGTTTGGTCCGGATCGGCTGGTTTTTGGAAGCAATTGGCCGGTAAGTGATCTTATCGCTCCCTATGCAAACGTGAACGGAGTGGTGTCTGAATATTTTGCTTCTAAGAGCCGTGATGTCGCCGAGAAGTATTTTTGGCGAAATTCCCACACTGCCTACCGCTGGCTCCCTCGTGGCCCCGCGGCGACCCTGTTGGCCTGAAGCAACTATATATTGCCGCTAGACAAAGAGCAGTGGTCACCTGGATCAATTTCCGGGGCAATCTTAGTAGCGTTTGAAAAAGACTATTCCATCAGCGAGACAGGTTCTGCACTAAGGATACGCGGCCCGTAGTTGAATTTTGGTGAGCCGTCTTCGTCTGCTCATATAGGGATAGGCTTACCTGGGATGTTTGGCGTTGATCTGTTTGAGAAGAATATCCTTGGAGTGCTCGAGCGAGGGCTCGTCGATTCCTTTGATGATTTTTTGGGCCGCGGTGTGGTGTCCCATTTCAAACCGGGTCTTAGCCATGTAGAGTTGCATCATCTGCTTTTCCTCGGGTGACTCCACAAAATTGACAAGCTGCTGCCACTCCTCGAGAGCGGCTTCCCAATTGGGCCTCGCGATATCGAAAAAACTTTGGGCGTAGCGGAGACGGTAGGGTAGATGGGCGGGCGCGAGCATGGCTGCTTTCCGAAATCGATTCTGAATTTCCAGGTCGATCCCCTCTGGAAGGAAGAGCTTATCATCGATAAAGAAATTCTTGTAGCTAAAGAGGAGGTTTCCCAACTGGTAGTGGTAGAGAGGCTCGTCGGGGCGAAGGTCGATGGCCATTTGGTAAAACCCCATTGCCTCCGGGTAATTGCCCTCTTCCGCCTGGTAGTTCCCCAACTGGTTTTTAACGATCGCGTGATACGGGTCAATCTGGTCAGCCCGAATAAGCATAGCGTTGCTGGGGATGCGTTCACCGATTCGATGTAGCATCATCCCGTAGGAGATAAAGGCCGCTACATAGTTGGGGGCAGCGCTGATTAGGGCTTCGTATCCGTCGACGATCGACTGAAGTTCCGTTTCGATCGAATGCACGTCCTCGGTGACCAACGCTTTCTCGTAGCGCTTATAGGCACTCTGCTCTCGCCCGTTCAAATCCTTGAGAAGGTAGGCCGCCATCGATTCGGAGCTTGGGGTTTCTCCGGTATCGCTCTCTGCGGCTTCCTGCCCGAAGGAAACGACTGCGAGAGGAATCGCTAGTAGTAAGAAGAAGAAGCGGAATCGATGAAATCGTTGCATATAATTGTTCTCAAGCTAGAGATACTGCTCGTTAGAGCGAGTTTTATTGGACGCCATCAAGCTGAGATCGTTCCATTTCGTTCTGTCGTGGGACGGGCTTGATCGTGGTAAGGTCCGGCATAGAGTTCCTGATGTGAGGACGAGGCCCCAAGGATATTTCGATTCGCTGCCACTAATTGGAAGAGACGGACTGGTTGGCTTAAAAGAGCGACTTGAGCGAGCGGTCCCTTGTGCGCAACGGACCATGCGTTACAAAACGCCAACTTTCGAGCGAGGGAATCACTGGGCCTGTCTGGGCAATCAAAAGCATCGCAATGCATCTACTTTTGCTCGGAAGCGGTTATTGCTCAGGTTGTCGCGAACAATCCGAAGTTCAATTGCGGCAAAGGCTGTGTGCGTATACGTGATACTCAGGAGGTCCCGATTGAGGATCTAGTGGATGCCTACAGGTGAGCCATGGGGATAGCGTAGGGTTGAGACAGCTTGATCAAACGACGCGGCACTACACGGACGAGCCTAGCGTGGTATTGAGGGAGTGTGTCTATTTCGAGCCATGGTCGGCACGGGACCGGTCGTCGAAGTACTTTTCCCGTATCCAGTTTGGTTGCCAGACATCGAGTGATCGCTCGATTTTACTGAAGTCGACTTCCTTGGGGGCGGGGTTGTCAACTTGGAGTGGCGATGGGTCTCCTACACGTGATTGCCAGCTCTTCATGAGGGCGAACAGTTCCGCACGTTGATTGGAATAGGCGGGGTCTTCGGCAAGATTGTTTATTTCGCCCGGATCCGTGTGGAGGTCGAAGAGCAGTGTGTGATTAATTTTTGGATATATATGCAGCTTGTATCGCTCGTTTCGAACGGCACGCATGATGTCTTGGAATGGAAGAAATAGGGACTCCCGCACGGAAGCCGCCGGGTTTTTGAACAAGGGAGTCAGATCGGCGCCGTCGATTCCCTTGGGTGTGGGCACGCCGCATAGCTCGAAGATAGTCCGATTGAGGTCGAGAATGTAGGTCATGGCGTCGGTCGACTGGTTTTGGGGGATTCCTGGACCGGATAGGATGAGGGGAGCCCCCATGCTGTGCTCATAGACGTTTTGCTTTCCGAGCAATCCATGGGAGCCTACGCTGAGGCCGTGGTCGGCGGTGTAGATGACGATTGTGTTTTCTCCAGCGGGAGAGTTCTCGACGGCGTCAAGGATGCGACCGACTTGGGTATCGAGGTGAGTGATGAGCCCGTAATATTCGCAGAGCTGATCGCTGACGACCGACTTGGTACGCGGGTGGGCAGCGAGGCTTTCGTCCCGTTTTTTCCCATTAAGATGGCCATTGTCGAACGGATGGTCGGGTAGGAAGTTCTCTGGAAGAGGAGGTCGGTTCTCATAGTAAAGCTGCCGATAGGATGGCGGTGGATTACGGGGATCGTGTGGGGCGGTGAAGGCAACGTAGAGCAGGTAAGGTGCGTCGGAATCCTGCTCTTGGATGAAGTCGATGGCGGCGTCAGCGAAATGAGTACTGGAGAAGCGAGTGCCGACTTTTTTCTCGGTTAGCGTTCCATCCCGATTGAGATTTTGCAGCGGGACTTTCGTATGGTCGGACATACCGCCCATAAAGAGATTGGCTCCGGTTTGAAAGGATCGGGCGAGGGTAGTTTGGCCGTTGTGCCATTTGCCGACTGCGTGGGTGGTATAGCCAGCCTGGGCGAGGTGTTCCGGGAAGGTGGTTAGACCTTCCCAATTCCGGGTGTCTTTGATCCGGTGCCAGTGGCGTCCGGTCATAAGCATGCTGCGACTGGCGACGCAGACTGCGCCACTATAGCTGCCGGCACAATAGTTTCGGGTGAAACTAAGCCCATTGGCAGCGAGTCGATCCAAATGAGGCGTTTGTATGTGTTCGTTGCCGTGGGCTCCGATCGTGTCAGGGCGTTGATCGTCCGCAAAGAGGAAAACGATATTAGGTCGGGCGAACAGACCGAGTGTTGGCAGAGATAGTAATAGGGTTAAGAATACGAATAGTTTCATTGGGAAAGGCTTGGTGTCTTTTTGTGTGATTTTGGCAGCGGTCGATTTAGGAGTCGCCGCATCAGGGTTTCGGATTGATCTAGGCAGCTCGGGGACGGGCCGCGACTAGGGCTATAATCTATCGAAAAGCATCTTGGCTTTTAGGGCGGCTCTTTTGTGGTTCAGGATTGGGGCCGGGTAGTCGACTCCGAGCTCACCTTCCCAGCGATGGATTTGGCGGGGTGATAGCGAACTTAGTTCGGGAATCCACTTTTTGATATATTCGCAATCTGGATCGAATCGTTCTTGTTGTCGCCAAGGATTGAATATGCGGAAATAAGGCTGGGCATCACAGCCGGTTGACGCCGCCCATTGCCAGTTACCGTTGTTGACGCAGGGGTCATAGTCGACCAAGCGTTGGGCGAAGTGGCGTTCGCCCCATCTCCAATCGATGTGAACGTCCTTGGTGAGAAAGGACGCCACGACCATGCGCACGCGGTTGTGCATAAATCCCGTTTGGTTGAGCTGGCGCATCCCGGCGTCGACGATGGGAAAGCCGGTTCTGCCTTCTCTCCAAAGTTCGAATGCCTGGGTATCCTGCTTCCAGGGGACCTTATTGTACTTTTCCTTGAAGGAATTTCCGAACACATGTGGAAAGTGAAAGGCGATTTGAGTGAGGAAATCTCTCCAATAAAGTTGGCGAATCAGAGGATTTTCCGGATCCAGTTTGCGTCGAATCGTCCAGTATGCCTCGCGGACGGAGCAGGTTCCAAATTTTAGGTGGGCGGACAAGTGACTGGTCGATTCAAGGGAGGGAATGTCGCGATCATTCGCGTAGTCAGAAAGCCTAGACAGTCGATGGAGCGTGTTTCTGGCCTCTTTGCGACCCCCTTTTACGGAAGGGTATTCTGGGATATCGCGGATTAGTCCTTCAAGGAGTTTCCCAACTTTAAGGGACTTTGCGGGAGAGGCGAGCCTGCCTTTTCCGGCGGTCAACTTGCTGACGGAATCCACTTTGATCGTGCGGGCTCGATTGAAGTAGGGAGTAAAAACGGTATAGGGCGTCCCGTCCGCCTTGAGGGACTCCTCGGGTTCGTTGAGAAGCAAGTCGCTGCAGGTGGGAAACGCGATGCCCTGCTTTTTGCAGGCCGACAGGAGAGCGCGGTCCCGCTGAATGCTAAAAGGGGTGTAGTCGCGATTGACCCAGATGGCTTCGATTCCGAGTTTCCGGACCCATTTTTCGACGAGTTCGTGTGGCTTGCCTGGGAAGAGAAAGAGGGCTGAGTTCTGATCTCTCAGGTCCTGATCGAGCTCCTCTAGAGAGTCATGTAGAAACCAGAGTCCCGGTTCGCTACGGTAGTCGTGCGGCTCGGTTTGTCGGGGATCAAGGACAAAGGCGGGTACGACCTCTTCGGATTGAATAAGGGCTCGGTTGAGTCCCGTATTGTCATCGACCCGCAGGTCGCGTCGAAACAGGAAAAGGCTTTTTTGGTAAGTTTTGATGTTCGTTGGGTTCGGGAGTGGGTTGGATCTACAAATGCGGTTTAGTGTCATTTGGCACCCTCATCGTAGGTTTATGTGGTGGACAATGGGTAGGGCACGCCGGCTCAGCGAGCCGGTTAAGAGGTTCAATCTAGGGTGGCGTGCCGGGCCGTCACGCCCTATCTGGCAGACGGATTGGGAAAGCGATTTGATTAAGTGGCGCATTAGCGGAACGAGGGTTCGAGTTCATCGATACCCGCTTCGGGATGAGTATCCAAATATTCCTTTATGGCTTCGATGAAAGTATCTCCGTATTTTTCTAGCTTGGCTATCCCGACGCCGCTGATGTCGGAAAGCTGGCCTTCGTCGATCGGGAAGTCGCGGGCCATTTCGCGGAGAGTGACATCGGAAAAAACGATATAGGGAGGGACCCCCTGCTCTGCGGCGAGCTCTTTGCGGAGGGTGCGAAGGATGGCGAATAGTTCCTCGTTGCATTCGATGCCTCCCGTTGATGAGGGCTGGTGCCGTTGGGAAGCCGCCTTCGCAACACTGGGCTGGGTGAGCTGGATTGGAGTCCGGTCCCGCAGAGCTGCTTTCCCTTTTCTCGTCAATTCAAGTACACTATGGTTTTCAGCGTTCTGCTCGATGTATCCGTTGCGGATGAGCTCACGACCAAACGCCTGCCATTCCATGCGTCTGTAATCCTGTCCGATATCGTAGGTTGAAAGGCGGTCGTGTCTCCACTTGAGAACTTTTTCGTTCTTGCTGCCAAGGAGAACATCAACGATGTGGTTGATGCCGACGCTAAAGCCGCTGGCCTGATTGACGCGAAAAATGCAGGACATGAATTTCTGAGCGGGAAGGGTGCCGTCAAACGTTTGCTTTGGGTTGCGGCAGTTGTCGCAGTTACCACAATTCCCTTCTGTCCACTCCTCCGAAAAATAGCCCAGCAACACCTTACGGCGGCATTCCGAGGACTCCGAGTAGTGAACCATCTGACGTAGTTGCTGCGTGGCGACATCTCGTTCTTTGTGGTTGTTCTTGTCGGCGATGAACTGGAGCTGCTTGGCTACATCTCCCGGACTAAAGTATAGAATGCAGTCCGAAGGCAGACCGTCGCGCCCTGCCCGTCCAGTTTCTTGATAGTAGCCTTCAATATTCTTTGGAAGGTCCTGATGGATAACGTAGCGCGCGTTCGGCTTATCGATGCCCATACCGAACGCGATGGTCGCGCAAATGACCTTTATCTCGTCTCGTATGAAGGCCTCCTGGTTTTCAGCGCGTTTAAGGGGCGTCATGCCTGCGTGATAGGGCAGGGCTTCGATGCCGTTCTGGCGGAGCCGGTCGGCAAGGCTTTCAGTCGCCTTGCGTGAATAGCAGTAGATGATGCCACTTTCGTAGGGCTTGCTGCTCACGAACTTCAGAATCTGCTGGAATACCGCCTGTTTGGTCTCGATCTGATAATTGAGGTTGGGGCGATTGAAGCTGGCTACAAAGGTGCGGGGCTCTTTGAGCCGAAGCTGGGTCAGAATGTCCGTTCGTACCCGGTCGGTGGCGGTAGCCGTTAACGCCATGAAAGGGAGATCGGGGAAAAGGCGTCTTAAGTTCGACAGCTGTCGATACTCCGGGCGGAAGTCGTGTCCCCACTCGCTGATGCAATGTGCCTCATCCACGGCAAAGCGGGAAACCTTCCATTGCTTAAGGTCGTCGAGAAAACCGGAAAGCATAAGCCTCTCCGGGGCGACGTACAAAATGGTGTATTCACCGGCAAACAGCTTCGCATAGCGTTTTCGCGCCTCCGTTTTATTCAAAGAAGAATTCAAGAACGTGGCAGGGATACCGTTCGCGTTGAGCCCATCGACCTGATCTTTCATCAAGGCGATCAGGGGAGAAATGACTACCGTGAGACCTTCCTCGAGAATGGCGGGGAGCTGGTAGCAGAGCGACTTTCCGCCGCCGGTAGGAAGGAGGGCGAAAACATCTCTTCCTTCGAGGGATTCCGATATGATCTCTTCTTGCAACGGGCGAAACGTGTCATGCCCGAAATAACGTTTCAGGATCTCACGAGCACGATCGATTTGTAGCGAAGCCGGCATTGTCTGAATGTGTCGAATCGAATCTTGATAAGGAAGGCTGAATTGATTGCGAACAGGATTTGGTTGAGATTTTTTGGCCACGGATCCGCTTAAACGTAAGGCTACGGCGTGATAAACTGGATTTTGATGGAGGGGGAAAACAAGCGGGCGACCGCTGGTCGTTGACCTCAAGTTGCCGGTCTTAGAGGGACTACTGTAAATTTGGCTTATTTTTTGGCACAGCTGGATCTTAGAGGTAGGGCTGCTTATCCGTTCGACTGAGCGCACGGCCGAAGCATAAAGCAGCCGCAATTAGCTATGGTAAAACTTGGCTGGCGAGGGACAGTCAGCCCTACCTTAGGATGCAGGAATTTACTGAGGTTCCGTTTGCGTCCTCGATAGTCGGCTAGGAACCTCTTGGCGAATCGGCTTGCATGCAAGGGGCCGTGCGGGTCGTATTTGGAGTATGACGTTCAATCTACCTAGTTGCCTTGTTGCGGGGGCTTTAAGTTTGTTGGCCCCTCTCTGGGCACAGGACCATGGAGATCACTCGCACTCTACTGAGGACCATTTGTACGAAGCAGCACGCGATCCTGCGGTATCGTGGGAAGAGGCGTACGCACGGGCCGTAGAGGAAGAAGTCGAGAAGGCGTTTCTCGTCGAGGCCCAGACCATTCATTACCTTTCCACGGGCAATATGCCTGAATTATACAAGCATTTGGACGAGTTGGAGGCGGTTTCCGGAGAACTGGAGTATGGGATGGCCAATTCGTTCCACTCCGAGCGTCAGCTGATAGGGTTGGTAGCTTCGATCCGTGCCATTCAGGCCTATGAAGCCACGGACATGCCCGAATTTGAAAAGCAGGCAGCCAAGTCATTTATTAATGCGCCGGAGTACACACAGGCTTTCGGTCTGATCCAGTTGATGACGGAAGTGCGGCAAAAAGAAGTTCAAGAAGCCGCCATGGCAAATCTGCGAATCCCCATGGATTTAGTCATCGCGAGCGCAGATGGCGAGGAAAAGCCTTTGTCGCAGTGGCTCTCGGGAAACAAGGCCATGCTCATTGACTTTTGGGCAAGCTGGTGCGGGCCCTGCATACAACTGATGCCGGAGCTTCGCACGAAAGGCGAATCGCTACCGAGTCAGGGAATCGTGGTAGCGGGAATGAACACCGATGCGGACGATCCCGTAGGCAAAGCGAAGAAGACACGGGCGGAGCACAAGATGGAACTGATGCCATGGCTTTTGGAACCGGAGGACCGACCACTGAGCCAGTTGCTCATGATCAACTCAATCCCTCGCATGATCCTAGTCGCTCCTGACGGTACGGTTCTTTACAATGGCCATCCAATGGACCCGAGCCTCAAGACGGCTCTGGCCAAGTTGGACGTTAAAATCTAGTTCGGGTATATCTTGCCCAAGTAGCTTTCGGTTTGCCTCATCCGTTATCCAAAAACGTTAGCAGCTCACAGGAGCGGGTTTATCCCGCGATTTTGGGCTGACTCAAGCGCAGTATGGAACCGCTCCCACAGGGTATGGACTTTCATCCGATCGTAGGGCTCGCGATTACGATACGCAGCAGTGCAAGAGCAAAGGTTTCTGATCTGACTACGCGGCACAGTACGAGCACTGGTTCTACTATTTGACTTTGACCGTTCTAAATACCAATGAAAAGGCTTTTCATGCGGAAATAATTCCTTTCGTGTTCCTCGTCGTCGATCTGAGGCGGCAGTTCGTTCGATAATGAAACTGGGAAACCTAGAGCTTGAATCCAATTTGTTTCTCTCGCCCTTGGCGGGATATACGAATCTCTCGTTTCGCCTGACGGTTAAGTCCTTGGGAGGACTGGGTCTAGTCACCACCGATTTAGTCAATGCCCGCTCCCTTCTGGAAAAGCGACCAGTAGCGTATAAGATGATAGCGACGGACCCGCGAGAGCAGCCAATGTCGGTGCAGCTTTTCGGAGGAGTGCCCGAAGAAATGCGCGATGCGGCTCTTATCGTGCAAGAACGTGGCGCTCAGTCGGTAGACATCAATATGGGCTGTCCGGTGAAAAAAGTTACCAAAACCGGGAGCGGATCCTCTATGATGAAGGACTCACAGGCGACGCAGCGACTGGTGAAAGGGATGGTGGACGCCCTCGACATTCCAGTGACGGCCAAAATGCGTCTTGGCTGGGATGATGACAATATAACGGCTCCGGACCTAGCAGTGGCATTAGAAGACGTCGGCGTATCCGCGATCTTTGTACACGGTCGGACACGAGCTCAAGGGTTCTCTGGGAATGTTAACTTAGATGGAATCCGAAAAGTTAAAGAAGCGGTATCCCGTGTTCCTGTTATTGGAAACGGCGACGTGACTACTCCGGAATCGGCCCGAGTGATGTTGGAAAGTTCTGGCTGCGATGGGGTCAGCATGGGTAGGGGAGCGTTCTACAATCCGTGGATTTTCAAACAGACCGAGCACATGCTCCGGACTGGCGAGATACTGCCAGAGGCGACGTTCGAACAGCGCGTAGAGTTGATGCGGATACATTTGAAACGGATGATCGAGTTTTATGGCGAGGACCGCGGGTGCGTACAGTTTCGCAAGGTGGCTCCCTGGTATGCCAAGCGGTTTGGGCCGTCGAAGTACTTTAAAGATAGGGTGGTGCGTTTTTCCAGTTTGGATGAATTTGATACCATTCTCGCGGAGTACCTCCAGTGGCGGGCTAAGTTTTGCGATGAGTCGGGTGAATTACAGGAGCGATACCGTCCACCAGAACAGTATTCATCAATTACGGACAAGGCACCGGTGGAGCAGATCAAAGTCCCGAAGGGACCGGTTTCGAATTGGTGAGAAGCTGGTCTTACCACGGAGTTCATGGCGTTAATGACTCTTGGATTGAGGTCTTGAACCACAGATCGCACGAATGTGAAAGGATCGAGATAAGGATAAATTCCTCGATGCCTTAGCATGCACCGAGTCTCCCCCCGATGTGAGGATATGCAGGTGGTCAAAGAGGCCCTAGGAGGCAGCTTTTAGTGATTTGATGCTGTGGGTTTCCAAGAGCTTGGCTTCTTCAGGGAGTGTATGAAGCTTGGCTTCGATCGAATCGACGATCGCTTGGATATGGGGATCTTCAGGAAGGTCCGACGATAGCGAATCGACTAGATTGAGAATAGGCAACAGGCCCTCACCGGTCTCTGGCCGAGCGAGGTGCGTTTAGGCGACCAGTTGGGTGACGATGTCCTCGATCGAATGATTGCTTTTTCGGGCCACTGCATTACAGCAAGAAAGAGGGCGGAGAACCTGAGAGGGCTCAAACCGCCCTATTCTTAAACCCGCAATCGCAGAGATGCTGACCGCCCGAACTGTCGTGCCTTTCCTTTGAATGAGCTCGCTAAGACTTAGCGTCTTTGGCGAGAATTTTTTGGACCGCGGAAAGGGCACCTTTCAGAGAGAAGGGCTTCTTTAGCACCGTTGCCCCTTCGGGGAGATTAAATTGGGAAAAGACCTCTTCGGAGTAGCCAGTCATGAATATGACTTTCATTTCCGGGTTTTTCTTCATAAGGCGCTCTGCCAGCTCGGAGCCGCGCATTTTAGGGAGAATGAGATCGGTGAGCAGAAGCTCGATATTCGAATTGGACTCCTCGAAGAACTCGAGAGCGTCCTCGGCTAGGTTGGTGGAGAAGACTTCGTAGTTGTGGTAGACGAGGAGACCGGAGATGCAGTCGCACATAGTCTCGTCGTCCTCAACGACTAGGATGGTTTCGCGTTCGTTGGATTTAAGATTGGTTGGGGGTGTGATTTCCGCCTCGTCTTCGCTTTCCACATCTTTTGACGCGACTTTGGGCAGGAAAATACGGAACAGGGTACCCTTGCCCGTTTCGCTTGCGAGTTCGATGTGGCCGTTGGCTTGGCGGACGATACCATAGACGGTGGATAGTCCGAGTCCTGTTCCCTTGCCGGTGTCTTTGGTGGTAAAGAAGGGCTCGAAAATGTGCTTTTGCGTTTCGGCGTCGATTCCCATGCCGCTGTCCTGAAAGCTGAGCATCATGTAGGGGCGCGTCTCGATGTGCTCGGGCAGGTACTCGGCCGCCTCCTCGGCAGAGCAGGCTGAAACGGAAAGGGAAATTTTCCCTCCGTCTGGCATGGCGTCGCGGGCGTTGGTGGTGAAATTGATGAGGATTTGCTCGAGCGCGGTTCGGTTCAGGTTGACGAAAACGGGTCGGTCGGTGAATCGCAGATCAAACTCGATGTCCTCCGGGATAAGGCGGCGGAGGATCTTCTGCATGTCTTTGGTCACCTTGATCGCGTCTAGAACCTCTGGCTTCAGGTTCTTGTTGCGGCGGCTGAACGAGAGGAGCTGCTGGGTGAGGTCGGTCGCGCGTTCCGCGGCTTTGCGAATTTCTCGCAGATATTTGGTGTCGCTGTCGTTCTCGTCCTTGTTCTCGAGGATGAGATCGGAGAACGATAGGACGACAGCTAGGATGTTATTGAAATCATGAGCGATTCCCCCTGCTAGGCGACCCACTGCTTCCATCTTTTGAGATTGAAAGAGATCCTGTTCCAGGCGCCGGATCTGGCTGACATCGCGCTGGATGACGACGTAATTCGTAATTTCCGACTGAGAACCGAAAACGGGGAAGACTTTCCAAGCCATGATGAATTCGGAACGATCTTTCTTATAGCCAACCATTTCTCCTGCGGCGGTTCTTCCATCGCGGATATCGAGGATCATCTCGTCGATAATCGATTGGTCTGTATTTTTGCCGTGGAGGAGCGAGATACCTTTGCCGACGACATCCATTTCTGCGTAGCCACTGATTTCGGTGAAGCCGTCGTTGGCATAAAGGATGCGAGCATCGCCTCCGTCCCAGTTCTTGTCGGTGATAATGACGCCTTCCCCAATGCTCTTCAAGGCGGTTGCGATCAGGCGGATCTGCGCTTCCGTAGACTCGGTGTGGCTCTGGTCGGTAAGGAAAAGCAAGGCACCCGAAAGCTCTCGCTTTAGCGGGTTGGCGTGGGGCTTGAGCTGGAACGCGGTTGAGACTCGAGATCCGTCTGGCTTTTCGATGATTGCCCGAGTGGACGAGAGTTGTGGGATGCGGAAGCGATCTGAAGAGAGCTCAATCGGTTCATCCGTAACCGGGTCGAAAGCTTTAAATACGTCGTTGATGGACTTCCCTAGAGCGGCCTCCGTATCGTACCCGAGAAGGTTCTGAGCCACTTGGTTGAGGTGCTCTACTTTACCAAACCGATTGAGAACGATAATGCCCTCCGAAGAAGACTCGAGGAGTGCGTTCGTCAGCGTCTTGAACTTAGCGAGCTCATCAGCCGCCCCCAAAGCAGGCGTTGTTGCAGCATCCTCTATGAACGAATCGGGCATTTAATGGTTAAATGAAACTGGGTGAGGAGGTTGGTGACGTTTTTCTAAAATAGCAATTCTTGAGCGGCGTGAATGTGGAGCGGATCAAATTTCATCGCTGAGTCTGAACCTCAGCGAATAACAGCGTTTGATAACCTGATTAATGCCACATGAAAGCAAGGAGAATTCTTAATGTTCAGCCTGTATTCGGGATTTGGTTGATGGCTCGTAGATACGGTTGCTTTCTTTCCTCATAAAAGCGGAGGGCTTGCGAAAGAAATTAGGGGGCTTCGAAATTGCATTGAGCTCAATAACCCAACCAGCGTTCTATTTATTCAGTCCTTCGCGTGAAGATGCGATTCGACTTGGAATGGGTGAGTGGTGTGACTGGTTGTAGTCAAAGGGGAGTGTACAAGTCGTCAATGACATCAGTGCCGCCTCCGAGGGGATCTTTATTTCGTTCAGCCCAGTCCACGAAGAAAGGGACACGCTTCCTGATCTTGAAGGTAGAGCCGATCGCTGGCTAGCCCTCGATCGTAAGGGAAATGTATCCAGTTCGTGTCTGGCTAAGAAAACGGGAGCTGAACGATTGCTGCACGCCCGCCTGATTGATGTAATGTATACAATAAATGGATATGCATAATGACTATGCTAGATTTTATGTGGGATCCTGGAGCAATGGTTCGAACCTTCGAGCGAAACTACCTGCCGGGTCCAGCTTGGCCCGCTGTAAGCACTGAAGTTGCGAAGAAAGTGGGTTATGTTACAGCTCTTCCAACCGGAGAGGATCTAGGCTTTAATTTGAGAGTATTGCGATCTAGTGCTCGAATCAAAATATTACGGTACATACGATACAGGCAAGATGCCTATCCTCAGAGTCTCTCTCGGAATATTAGTTTGTAGCGAAGCGCAGTTAAGAGTGTCATAATGAAGCACAGCGACGCTGAGGTGGGAAAGCTGTTCAACCATTTTGGTTTCCCTGCAAGGGTCAGCATCCTGAGCCCTCTGTTCTATGGCCATTTTTCGGGACGAATACGTAAAAGCGGCTTTGTTTCAACAGGAGGCCTTTCCTGCTAGAAGCGATCCTAGTGAGATTTTAGAATTACAGGGAACGTTGCCAATCCAAGAGGGGTGGAAACAGGCATTCTTCGCTGGAACCCTTGAACTATTTCTAGAGGTTGAAGAGGCCGTATATTTTCTTGAGCGTGCGGAGAGAATAAGGCCTACAGCGGAGGATGCCAACAATCTGGGTGTAGCCTACCATCGTGCGGGTGGGAGCACTAGAGCCAAGAATCAGTTTCAGTTAGCGGTTTCGAGATTGGAGGGTTATCGGGACGCATTGATAAATTCAGAGACGTCTGAATCACCCGGTCAAATCACGACTCATCCGATTAGGATGCAATCCTCTCGAAGCGAATACTCGGTTGTTTAACTTAAGTTGTTGGAATAAAACGATATAAGATTCTAACAAAGATATTGGCCTAGGAATTGCTTTCTAGTGGTGAATTGAGAGTTTCGTCTAAAAATTCCTATCCGTTGAACCTTTTGGGTCCCGTTAGGCGGCATTATTTGCCGTTCGGCCTGTTTTTGCCCATGTTGCTGAGATTATGCGTGTAGTTGGATCCATTATTGCCCGGCTGGGAAGCAAGCGGCTAGCGTACAAGAACTTAATGCCATTTGAGGGGAAGCCGCATTGGGGCTTGGGTATTGAGAAATTGCGTGAGGCGAAACGAGTCGACGAAATTGTCGTTTCGACTGAATGCGAACTGATCGCCCGAGTGGCACTCGATTTCGGAGCTGCGGCTCTAGCGCGACCCGTTGAGCTTGCATTGGACGATGTGCGGGCGGGAAAAACCGATATCCACACGCTCGAGAACCTCTTAGGAACCTATCGTTTGAAACAAAGTGAGAGGCGAGCGGAATTACTGGACTGGATTCACCCCAAAATGGCTCAAGGGGAGCATTCGGAAAGTCGATAGATAACGGACGAGAGTACCTGCGCGAAGACAGAGGAAACTACTTTATGAACCCACTGAAATCTCAATCTTATCCGAAAACCGCCAAGTTCATATTGGCGGCGTTTTTGCTGCTGGCGGCTTGGGGCCCCTCGATCATGCGCAGTGCGGACAAGAAGACGCGTTCCCATATCACGGCGACCTCGGGTCGGGTGCAGCAGAGGTCGGATGCGGAGGAGAAAATGAAATCAAGCCAGTCGGAGCTAGAGAGGAATGCGGAAATCGCAAAGCACGACTGGGAGAAAGCAGAAAAGCTGGCGGCGGATCAACGTATTAAGCACTTGGCTGGAAAGTTTCTGGCGGTTCAAAAAGCAGAACAGGCGCGGCTGGACAATAAACTGCGTTCGGCGGAAGAAAAACTCGAAAAACAGCGAGAGGAAGAGCAGCGAAAAGCGAAAAGCGAGGCAGCCAAGCGGTTGGCGGAAGAAGAACGGGTTATTAGGCTCGAAATTGAGAAGAGAATGGTGGAAGAGCTGGTAGCGTCCGAGAAGGAGTTGAAAGGAAGACTCCTGGCTGAAGAACAAGCGATGTTTGTTGTCCTCCAGGAAAAAGTAGCGGCTGAAAAGCGCATAGCGACAGAAGCGTTGCAGGATCGCCTCGAGGATGAAGAGAATTTGGAGTTTGAAAGAATTCAGGCTGAGCTAAGGGAAAAAGAAGAGGCTTATAAGGACAAGATCCTGGCAAAGTTGAATGAAGAGGAATTGGCCGCGAAGAAGAAAATTGAAAAGGAGATTTCGGAAGAAGCCCGGGCTGCTCGGAAGGACATAGACAATCGATTGGACGAAAGAGAGCGTTTGGCGAAAGCGGAAATGGAAAAGCGTGTTGAACTGGAGAGTGAGCAGGCTCGTAAAGAGATCCAAGATAAGCTCCGAGGTGAGAAGATTGCCAAGCAAGCTGCTTTAAGGGTAACGCTTGAGCGAGAGGAGCGGGAAGCGTTAGTTGAAATTGAAAAACGATTGGAAGCTCAGAAGCTTCAATTGAGCGAAAGAAAGCTGGCCGAGAATGTGATTAAGGTTCGTGATCTTGCTGATAGGGATTCGAGAGACGATTCGAACAAAATAAAGGTGCCGAACCCAGGATATGATCGATCTACTAAAGAAGATGGATACAAGCGGCCATCCCTTTGGGGTTCCTTTAGTCGAGCACCCAAGCGTATGTGGGCTAGTATTGGTAGTATATCGATGCCTTCAAAGGAGACTTATTCAGGGTATTTGGCTTTTAGGGCGCCTCCGCCATTGCGGTTTTCTGATGATATTTCGCTAATAAAGAGTCGTCCTTCGCCGGCCCTTCCAGAGTTTTCGATTTTGGCTCCGGGACGAAGTTCGCTGACAGTCGAGACTCACCTGAGCGATGAAGAAGCCAGAAAACTTGCTTTGATGAATCAGGTCGTGTTCGAGCTTGAACAGCACACAATCATTTCTGGAAACATAGATACAACGATTCCGCGGGAAATCGAAGAGCGTGACCGATTGCTGATGGAGGAATCTGAAGAGTCGGTTGTTCGTCCAGAAGAGGTACTGATCTTCTTTGAGAACAAGAGAGACGGCAATAATACGCGAACGATCGTTCCTTTCTCACCCGCTCAACCTTCGCAAAATCCTTCCGCTAAAAGCGGTGCTAGCTATAACCGCAATTAGTTTATGGGAAAGTGTATAATAATATTTAATACGCAGATTAAGATATGGCGAAGTTTCATTGTACTCGCTGCAATTACATTTTCGTTTGCCTGGGGAGTTGAAGATGAGGAATCTGGTACCACAGATAGTCATGGCGGGGGCGACTCGCATAGTGACGACGCAGAGCTGGATGGTAGCGAGGAGAAAGATGATAGGGTTCTGGTTTTGGAGCCTAAAAGGCGAATTGATCCAGATGAGGCGGCTGTTGATATTTTGAATTATCTTAACCTTGGCCGGTCTCTTTGGGAAGGCGGCGATTTCGTTATGGCCGAAAAGTATTTTGCGTCCGCTCTCGGTATTCCGATTGATGTGCCTGAAAAGGAGCAAGTACTTTTTGAAATGGCAGAATTGTATCGGAGCGAGAACTTGCTACCAAAAGCTGCCGCAATTTACGAGCGCCTGAGAGATGAGTTTAAGGAAAGCAGACGTTTGCCAAGTGTTTTTATGGAACTTGGCGACTTGTATCGCGAGATGGGGGGGCTTCAAGTCGCGATATCTAACTACTACATGGTTCTGAACTCGTCTTTAAGCATCTCGATTGATCAAGTTGAAAAGGCTCGGGATTTGTCTTTGAGGGCAAAATTTAAGATAGCGGAAACCCATGCTGAGTTGCTAGAGTATTCCGAATCGTATCGCCACTACGAGTTGCTGGAGAAGCTCGAGTTAGAGCCTGCTGACCGCATGCGGGTCCATTATCGGATGTGCAATCTCTTGTGCGAGTTGGGAAGGTATCAATCGGCTGTAAACAAACTGAAGAAATTCTTGGATACATATAAATTATCTGCACACTCACCAGAAATTAGATACTTGCTGGCGAAATCGTATGAAAAACTGAATCGAAAGCCAGAGGCGTTGCGCGAAGTCGTCCATATCCTACAGCGTCAGTCCAGCCCGGATACAGCTCACGAGGAAACGGCTGACTATTGGAGGCAGAGAACTGGAAATGAGCTTGCAAATGAATTTTATCAGAAGCACGACTACCGGAGTGCCCTTACCATTTATCAGTCCTTGGCCAAATACAATTCTTCACCGGAATGGCGGTGGCCTGCGATTTACCAAATCGGACTTTGCTTTGAAAGACTTGGCTTGCCAGACAAAGCGATCATGGCGTACCAGGAAATTTTGACTCCGGAAGAGGGGGAAGAATCTGATGAGTCTCTTAGTCCGGGATTGGAAACGTTACGTGAAATGGCGAAATGGAAGCTTGAACACTTGAATTGGGAGGGCGATCTTGTAGCTCGACTAAAAGTGTTGGGCACCTATTAATTCAAGTTCATGGATTCAGAGCAAATCGAGCAAATACTAAAAGAGCACATTCGCTTGTGCTCGGATATGCACGAACTCTTCATAGAAGAGGGTCGAATCATGCGGACAACTGGTTCTCCACCAGATGAAGTTTTCTTAAAGAAAAAGGAGAGTTTTCTTCCGGTTTTAGAGAAAGGGCTAGAGTTCCTCCAGCGTATCAATGAAGACCCTACGTCATTTCCCAGGGGATTGGATTCATTAGTTGAAGAAGCTAGAGCACAGGTTATGAAGCTGATGCTGCTGGATCGAGAAAACGAGCGATTGCTCCTCAAGACGTCGCTCCCTCCAAAGATGAAACAAGAACTTGGGAAAGCCGCAGCGGGGCAAGTAGCCAAAGCCTACGGGAAGTACGGTACGGCCAAGGCAGAGTAGACAGGGACCTACACCGCTGGCTTGAGGGACGTCGTTTCGGCAGCGCTTTCAACCAGCTTGACGAGTTCCCTGATATTGAAGGGCTTGGGAAGCACACCAACGAGGTTGCTGTACTGGAGGTGTTCTGCCTCTTCAGAGAAGCCGGAAACAATGATGAACTTGGTCTTAATGTTCTGCCAGCCTGATAGAAATTCGAGGACCATCTCACCTGAAAGACGAGGCATCTTCAAGTCGAGTAGTACCACGTCAAACTGATGATTTGGATCGGAGAGAACGGATACCGCGTTGTGGCCGTCGCAAAGAACGGAAACCTCATGATCATCTCCAAATACAGTAAAGAGTAGGAGGCGTATCGCCGGATCGTCGTCAACAATTAGTATCTTCATTTCAGGTGGGAGCGGTTGTATTTATGATTAATCGGAGAGTAGTGAATATTCTTAGTACGAAACGGACGAAGTGTTTGGGTTTAGCGAGGGCTTTGCAACTCAGTTCAATCCTAATAGACAGGGCTTGTTGGCGTTTAGAATAGCGGCAGCCTGAGGGTCGGGTATTTCAAAAAGGGAGTGGTTGATCTTCCCGTAGAAACTCCGGAGCTCGGCTTCCATGATCCGCGTTGTTTCGCGAATGGAGTCAATATCATTCGCCTCTATCCAGTACTTCTCAGTCGTCGTTTGTAGAAACTCGACCTTCCCAGCTAGTGAGGCTAGGGCATTGAGGCTGGCTTGAAGCATTTGAGCGTCTGAAGGGTAGTCGGTATCTGCATTATTGATCGAGAACGAACCGCTGGCTTTGGGGTTGTGCGTTGTGGTTGCGGTGGCGTTTGGAGTGTCCGTACTTGAGAGATCTTTTACCGCTTCGAGGAGGGTCCGGTAGTTGAAAGGTTTCGGAAAGATCTTGCTCGCCCCAAGGCGGATAAATTGCTTCTCGGATTCGGGACTCAAGTATCCGGTAAGAACAATCACAGGGACTGATGGATTCGCTTTCTTTACTGCCTCAATCACTTCGAGCCCATCCTGTTTGGGAAGATGGTAGTCTAGGATGATCAAGTCTGCTTTATTGCGGACACCTTTTTCGATGCCGTCAATGCCATTGTCGGCTTCGTCGATATTGAAGTCCCCTTTCAGAACTTCTCGCACGACCATGCGCAGCGCGGGATCGTCCTCTACGAGTAGTACATTTTTTTTCATCTTAGTTTTCTCCGCATTGGTGCTGAAAAGCTTTGTGCCTGAATGAGGCGTTTTGGATTTGCTCGGAACCGAGCATCTCGCGACCTGCAAACAAAATGGCCATGGTTAAGCCCGCGGTAGAACGGATTGGGTATTTCGATCCTCTCAGCCAGGTGTCTCCCCAAGTAAGCGAAATAAGCTCCTTAACATGATGCTTGGGGCGGCAGGTTTCGATGACATCCAGATCGTCGCACGCATGAAATGGGTTAAGGCTCAGGGAGAAGGTTGGCTTGCTTACACTGCGACTCGGCTCGAAGGGTGATTGATAGATTTCGAGAAGGCGTCTGCCAGCTCGGTTGAGGCAGAATACGTCTTTCCGATTGAAATAGCCAAAAACACAGAAATTCAGGTTCTCGAATTCAACGACGTTGGCTTCGAGCAGGGAGTCTATATCTTCATGCTCGAAATTGATGGTTTCAATAGCGGCATCCAGCACCTCTGGAAGAGAGGCTTGAAGTAATTTATCGTAGTTGGGCATAAAAGGCAAAGTGTTGAATCAACTCCACTATAGAAGAAATCGGCACCAAAAGCGGATTTCTTTAGTGTTAAATGCCTAGTTTAGGATTCGCCCAGGAGGTTGTTTTTAAGTCTCGCAGAACGGAATTCTTGGCGTGAGTTGGGACGAAGCTCCGACGGGGTTACAGGTCTAGTCGCCGATTGTTCTAGTTCGGTCCGTTCACCAAGGCTAGCTTCGCTTTTTCAATCCGATCTTGAGCTTCGAGAATCGCCCCTTCGAGAGCCTCTTCATCGATCGGAAAAGCGCTGTTGTTCATGTCGAGCGCCCAGGTGTCGCGTCCGTCGTTGTATCCGGTCATCCCCGCAGCCCAGTTGGCCACCTGTAGGGCCCCTGCGAGTGCTTTGAACTCACCGGTTGTCCTTGGCTCGTACTGATAGCCAATTGGAATAAAGACTTCTTCGGGGAAATCCCACTCTTCGAGCATCTGAGTGCCGGCTTGGCACATGGTCGAAACCGACCTTAGTAGACTCAACCCGGTTGATGGAAACTTTTTCAGTCTCAATCTGATTGAATATGTCCGCTTTGATCACGGTAATTCCGAGTCCAATCAGAATCTTCTTAGTTGCACTCCCCAATCTTGAACATATCGGAACCTGTTATTTCCGATGTGCCACCTGCTACGAACGCTTTTACGTGTCTTCGCTCTGCTTGGAGAGCTGAAAGTTTTTGAAACAGCAGCGGTATCCCTGTGTCTGCAAACACGGCTGGCTGGTTAATCGCCTTTTGGGGAGATAGGTTGGAATCGGGCAACATGAAGTGCAGAACCCCACCTGCCCTGGCGTTGTAGTCGTAGGCAGCGATTGCGATGCATGATCCGAGAGAGAGGGTAATAATGACTCCACTCAAACTATTTGAAACGACTGTGTTTCCGACGCTGACGGTGGTTTCTTACTTGGCTTTACCGTGGGATGTGGAAGGGCCGCTCATGCGTATCGATTACTGGACTTCGAGTGCGTTCCTTAAGTCCAAGGGTAAAACCTTCCTAGCATCCAGCAAATGTATCTTGCTGCCCTTGAATTTCACAATCCCTATATGAGCTTCCGTACCCTCGAAATTTCCACGGTCTGAAGAGGGCTCAAGTTGGATTTCATTGATACTTACGACCTCTTCAACCGCATCCACAATAAGGCCGAGGAGATCAGTCGTCGCCTCTGAATTCATGGTTTCAACCACGACCAGGCAAGGCCGATCAGTCCGGTCTCCCACTTCGAGACCAAATTTGTCTCGCAGGTCGATCACGGGGGTCAGCTTGCCACGGAGATTTGTCACCCCTTTCACGTAGGGTGGCATCTCGGGAACGGGGGTGATTGAATGTACGCGGACGATCTCTCTAATCGAAAGAACTTCGATGCCGCACTGAGTATCCTCCAGTTTGAACGTCAGAAATTTTCCTGATGAAAAATTCAATATAGACGGGTTTTCCTGGACTGGAGACTTTGTGCTCATTAAAGGAATGGGCTCAGTCGTATAGGTGTGGGAGGACAAGCCTCTAGATAGATCGACTTTGGGTCACGGTTCTTTAGGGAAGCGATCAACCCTGTTTAAAGAAAGGCTAATGAGGATTTAGGAGGAAGCTCCGAATCGAATCTAGGGAGGCCTGACTATCGGAAAACCATCAATCTTTGGGTGATAGGGTTGGCGAAATCGTGTTCCTTGATTTTCTTGATGATGCCTTGCGTAAGACGGCGTTCCTCGGGGATGAGGAGGAGTCCTGACGGGCTGTAAATACCCTTTGCCAAGATCATACCTGGCTCTAGTTCGGCGAGCGTTAACTCCAGAACCTTTTTGGGAAGGTTGATAAGGTTAGAGCTCTTCATGAAAAGGCGGACCGCTTCGGGATGAAAGCTCTTGCCCGATTCGCGGATAATGTACTCGAGCGCCTGGTCTTTGGGAAGCACGCATTCAACGAAACCAACGGCGACCGCCAAGTGCCGGGCCGGTGCTGGAATCATCTCCCGACCGTACCCATCCGGAAACCCCTGACCATCGAAGCGCTCGCGATGAGATCTGATAGAATGGCCGACTTCTTCAAGTGTCCCAACGAATCCAGCCAGGGTTTGTCCGTAGATTGGGTAGTGGTGGAGCAGCGTTTTTTCCTGCTCGTTCAGGCTTTGAGGATCGTTCAGACTCTTCGTGAGAAGTTCGCGGGGTAGCCCAATGCGGCCTAAGTTGTATAGCCATGAGCTGACAACGAGTACTTCGCTTTCCCGTTCAGTGAAAAGATCCGATTTTGCGATTTCGCGACAAATGGATACCACGGACTTTGTTTGTTCTCCTAAGACCGGATGAAAAGCCTCGATTAAGCGAAAGCAGATTTCGAGCGAGTGACTAAAGTTCTCCTCCAGCGATTGGTTTGTCTTTTCGAAAACCTTAGCCTTTGATTCTAGTTCGCAGATTTTTTCTTCCAAAGCTGCATTTGAGGAGACTAACTTCTCATTTAAATCGAGTGTGTCCGCGCTAAGCTGCTGATTTGCTTCTATCAGAGTAAATCGCTGAACGGCGTTCTCAACGGTGGCCAGCATTTCTTCCCGAATCCAAGGTTTGGCTATAAATCGAAAAATCTCACCCCTATTCACAGCCTCAATGACCGTATTCAGAGTAAGGACACCGGTAATGAGTATGCGGGAAGCGTTTGATTGGATGTGTTTACATTTGTCGAGAAACTCGAGACCAGTCATCTCGGGCATGCGTTGGTCCGAAATGATAGTAGCAAAGTGAGTCTGCTCCATCGCAACCAAGGCTTCGCGAGCATTGGAAAACGCCTGTACGTTGTACTTTTCCCGTTCAAGCGTTTCCGTGATGGCCAACAGCACAACTGGATCGTCGTCCAGCACGAGGATGTCGCGCGATTTGGAATCGGATGCTCGCATTTTGGTAATTTAAGTTCCTCGACGTCTAGTAAAAGTATTTGCCTATCGTTTTCATGAGTCCAGCGGGCTTGAGTGAGCCGGATACCAGGAGGCCGCATTTTGATCTTATAGACTCGGAAACCGCTTCAACACTCTCGCCTAAGGCGACAACGGCAAGTTTGGGCTGCGGATCCAATTTCGCTAAATCCAGCACGAGTTGATCCACTTTTTCGTCAAGAGCGCTTTTGAACACAAGGACACCGTCTAGCTTCTTGTCGAAGTCCATTATGTCTAGTTGAAGCTGATCTCCGTCGAGGTGAATCCGAAATTTCCAATCAGCGCTGCGAATGGAGTTGATTAGGGGATGCCGTGTGATGTCTTCCCAAGTGTAGATGAGTATCGTCGGTGTACGTCTTGCTTCCGATACTTGAGACGTTGAGTTCGTCGAGTAGGTGGCGTTTGAAACGGGTATCGTCTCACTCAGGTTGGAAAGCGGCAGTTCAATTAGAATGCGAGTTCCCTCTCCTTCCTCAGAAAATATTGACAGACTCCCTCCCAGATCTTTGGCAAACCGCTCGACGATAAAGAGTCCCATGCCTGCGTGGGCACTGCGGTCTCTAGTTGAATAGAATGGCTTTCTAACAAGTGTTAGTGCCTGGCTGTCAATGCCTCGCCCGTCATCGCTAAATTCAATTACTGCACTTGGAACTCCAATACTCGAGTCTGAGGGATCGACTGAACGGCATCGAATTCTCACGGAAGGCTTGTCGACCGCCGCATCGCTAGCGTTTGAAGCCAGGTGAATTAGGGCCTGTCGAAAGCGATTTGCGTCGAGGCGTACCGGTAGCGATTCATCACTCAACTCGAACTGAAGATCCACTGTTTTGGGGAGGATGGCGAGAAGGTAGTCACGTTGTTCTTCGATCAGTTTGCCTATGTCGAAGTAGCTTTCCTCTCCTTCGTTCATGGTGGTTAGGGCCCTGATTTTCTGGGTAATCTTTTGTGCACGTATCGAGCTATCTCTAATATGGACCATGGCCTCAGTCATGGTCGCGGCATCGGAACCTGGTATTGCATACAGTTCGCTCAAAGAGTAGATACCCGCGATCATATTATTGAAATCGTGGAGAAAACGCCGGCTGGCGATGGAGGAGACTTCTTTCCATGAGCGCTTGACCAGTGTATCCATCGTTCGGATCCGAAAAGTATTGTCGATGACTCGGCCAATGAACCCGACGAGTTCGTTTTCCCGAACGTAGAGAGGAGCAAGATAGTCTCTGATCGGAGTTGGCTCCCCGTCGCTGCTTGTCAGAACATGATAGTCGACAACGACTTCCTCCCCTTTGGAAACAACTTTCTGAATGGCGTCGATGTATGCCATGCGATCTTCCTCGCAGATGATCTGCAACCAGGAAGTCCCGCCTTCTGATTGCAGATAGGCTTCCTCGGGCAGGTAGGAGTGCCCTTTCCCCGAAAGGTATCGAATTTCCAAGCTGTTGGAGTCGATCGCGTAGCATGCTCCGGGACCGTATTCCAGGATTTGGCCTGTTTGGATATTGGTTTTTTCCAGATTTTGAAGGTCAGCAATCGCCTCGCAAAGACTTGCATGCCTCAAAGACTCTTCTGGGGGCGTCGTTTTCAATAGGGTTTTGATAGTCAACCAAACGAGGGAAGCGAGTCGATTTTTTATTCTTACTAGAATGTTTCACGGAGTAGCGGGATAGGCTAATCCAGATCCCTATTCCCGCTTCTGCCGAGAGAGGATGGGGACTTGCATCCCCTAAAGTCGTTTTGAGAAAGTACCTCTGTCCCGATCAGCCGTATGCATTTTACGTTCTTTTATTAGGCCGGACGCCATCCTTGTGGGATCTGGGACCGCAGTTATCTGTCATATTGTTGGAATGGTATTGCCTAGGAGCTCGAACTTCGAACGTTTTAGGTCGTAATCATTGTGTGTATCCTTTGATTGGCTCGAGACCCGTTTCATGACCATAATGTCTACCATAAACACGTTTAAACTCCCTGAAACAAAGAGAGGTGCTCGCATTCGGGAGCTCCTTGCCAATCGATTGCTTTTTTTAGATGGGGCGATGGGCACGATGATCCAAAGGTACAAGCTAAAAGAGTCGGATTTCCGAAAGGGGCATTTCGAGGAGCATCCCATAGATCTGAAGGGAAACAACGAATTGCTGGTATACACCCGGCCAGACATTATTCTCAAAATTCACAAGGAGTTCCTCGCTGCGGGTTCGGATATCATCGAGACGAATACGTTTAGTTCGACGCGAATCGCTCAGGCCGACTACGAATTGGAAGGTGTCGTTTACGATCAGAATTTGAAGGCCGCTCAGCTGGCGAGGCAAGCGATCGACGAATTTGTGTCCGAGAACCCGGAAAGGGAGTGCTTTGTCGCAGGCGCCCTTGGGCCAACAAACCGTACTGCATCACTATCTCCGGATGTAAACCGGCCAGAGTATCGAGCCGTTACATTTGACGAACTCAAAGAAGCTTACGGGGAGCAAATCCGTGCTCTGGCCGAAGGGGGAGTGGATCTCTTGTTGGCCGAGACTACATTTGATACGCTAAACCTGAAGGCGTGTACATTCGCTCTGGAATCGTTTTTCGAAGAACGAGGGGAAAGATTGCCGGTTATGCTGAGCGTCACCATAACTGATGCTTCTGGCCGTACTCTATCCGGGCAGACTATTGAGGCTTTCTGGAATTCTGTCGCTCATGCGAAACCCTTAAGCGTCGGCATCAATTGCGCGTTGGGAGCGAGTGACATGAGACCTTATATCGAGTCTCTTTCTCGCGCCGCTAATTGTTACATCTCGTGCTATCCAAATGCGGGACTGCCCAATCCTCTCAGTGAAACGGGTTATGATGAACTGCCGGACGAGACAGCAAAGTTTCTCGAGGATTTCGCTTCTAGCGGTTTTGTTAACATTATTGGCGGTTGTTGCGGGACAACTCCTGACCACGTTGCAGCGATAGTGCGGGAAGCGAAAGACTACTCTCCGAGACCTCTCCCTGAGATAGAACCGGCTCTTAGGATAAGTGGTCTGGAGCCCTTTGAGGTCAGAGGTGAGAAAGCTCCTTTCGTTATGATTGGCGAGAGAGCAAATGTAATGGGTTCTCCCAAATTCAAGCGCTTGATAAAAGAGGATAAATTTGAGGACGCCCTCGCGATCGCTAGGCAACAAGTGGAAAATGGGGCTAATGTTATCGATGTGAATTTTGATGAAGGTTTGCTCGATAGTGAGGCCTGCATGACTCGGTTTCTTAATTTGATCGCTTCTGAACCGGAGATTTCAAAGGCCCCATTGATGATCGACTCATCCAAGTGGACTGTTATCGAAGCGGGTTTGAAATGCGCACAGGGAAAGTGTATCGTTAATTCAATCAGCCTAAAAGAAGGCGAGGAAAAGTTTCTTGAGCAAGCGTCATTGATTTTAAGATACGGTGCGGCTGTTATTGTGATGGCTTTTGATGAGGAGGGTCAAGCAGCGACCAAGGAAGACAAGATTAGAATATGCGAACGAGCGTATAATTTGCTCCGAGAAAAACTGGATTTTCCTCCTGAGGATATTATATTCGATCCGAATATACTGACAGTGGCTACTGGTATTGAAGAACACAATACGTATGCTGTCGACTTCATCGAGGCAACAAGGGAAATCAAGCAACGTTGTCCCCATGCACGGGTAAGCGGAGGTGTTAGCAACATATCTTTTTCGTTTCGCGGCAACAATCTCGTACGAGAGGCGATGCATTCCGCTTTTCTCTACCACGCAATACAAGCAGGCCTTGATATGGGCATCGTGAACGCGGGTCTTCTGGCAGTGTACGAAGACGTGGAGCCGACATTGAAGGAGTTGGTGGAAGACGTTTTGCTAAATCGCAATCCAGAAGCCACGGAGAGGTTGGTGGATTACGCGGAGACCGTTAAGGGAACCGGCAAGTTAAAAGAGGAAAAGACGGAGGAATGGAGAGAGACTCCGGTTGAAGAACGCATCTCGCATGCTCTGGTCAAAGGTATTGTCACGCATATTGAGGAGGATACAGAGGAGTCGCGACAGAAGCTGAACCGCCCGCTCGACGTGATTGAGGGGCCCTTGATGAATGGGATGAAAGTCGTTGGCGAGCTGTTTGGAGCTGGGAAAATGTTTCTACCTCAAGTGGTTAAGTCTGCTCGTGTTATGAAAAAGGCGGTAGCCTATTTGACTCCCTTTATGGAGAAGGAGAAGGAAGATGCCAACGAGGAGATCGAGGCGCGAACCAAGATGGTGATCGCCACCGTAAAAGGCGACGTGCACGACATCGGGAAGAACATAGTTGGAGTCGTGCTAGCGTGCAATAACTACGATGTAGTCGACTTGGGTGTGATGGTTTCCTGTGAAAAAATACTGGATGCGGCACGGGAAGAAAAGGCGGATATGATCGGATTGAGTGGACTTATTACACCTTCGCTCGACGAGATGATTCATATTGCATCAGAAATGAAACGGCAAGGATTTGAGCTGCCCCTCTTGATTGGAGGCGCGACGACAAGCAAAGCTCACACTGCCATAAAAATTGCGCCAGCCTACGACGGTCCCGTCGCTCGAGTATCGGACGCCTCCCTAGTTGTGGGAGTTTGTAACGACCTTTTGAGTGCGGACAGAACAGACGAATTCGTTACTGCCTTGAAGGAGGATCAAGTTCGTTTGCGAGAACGCCACGCGAAGGGTTTATCCGGTGATAAGAGGCTACTCACTTACTCTGATGCGTTTAAAAGTGGATACAAGGTTGATTGGAAAAGCTCTGATATAGCGGTTCCTCTTTCGTTGGATCAGGTTGTGCTGGATAAAGTGGACCTAGCAAGCGTACTTGAATATTTTGATTGGTCGCCATTCTTTTGGACTTGGGGTCTAAAAGGTTCTTTCCCTGCGATTTTAAAGCATGCCAAATATGGTGAACAGGCCAATGAGCTCTATCAAGAAGCTCTAACGATGCTTGAGGATATTGTATCCAATAATCGATTTCGTCTCCGCGGGGTATATCGATTCTGGGCCGCCCAGTCCAGCGGAGAGGATGTCGTTCTTTACCGTGATGCATCCTTGGTTGAGAAGGTGGGCCAATTCCACTTTTTGCGACAGCAGAAAGAGAAAACCTCAGATACTACATTCTATAGTTTGGCGGATTTCATCGCCCCTGAATCCAGTGGGAAAGTCGACTATATCGGTGGTTTTGCCGTTACTGCGGGTTTCGAGGTAGAGAGTTACGCTGAAACGTTCAAAAAGCAGCATGACGACTATCGAGCCATCATGGTTCAAGCTTTGGGAGACCGGTTTGCGGAGGCTCTAGCCGAATATGCGCACAAAAAGGTTCGTGATAATTGGGGTTTTGGAGAATCTGAGGATCTTTCCATTCGAGATATGATTGGCGAGAAGTACCGTGGCATCCGCCCCGCTGCTGGTTATCCCGCTTGCCCGGATCACACAGAAAAGGCGGTTCTTTGGGATCTGCTGGATGCCGAGGCGGCGACAGGGATCTCGTTAACTGAAAGCTATGCGATGAATCCTCCCAGTTCCGTTTCCGGTCTCTACTTTGGAAATGCGGACGCCCGATATTTTAACGTAGGCAAAATTGGTAAAGATCAAATCGAATCATACGCTGGGCGTAGGGGTATATCAGTTTCCGTGGCGGAGAAGTGGCTCCAGCCGAATCTGGACTACTGAGAGTAGGGAAATTTTCTTAAGCGAGGCTCGTTAGTCAGAGGGACCTTTTGAGCTCTGAGGGTCACGAAAGGTTCAATTTGATCAACGCTCGGGGGGAGTTCGAGTATCTGAGGGCGCGAATTGTGGGATGATTTCGTTCAAAGCCCCCAATTGTGCATTAGATTGATGAATTGGCGACCCAAGCTGAGTTTTGGCGCATCCGATGCTCTGGGATCCAAACATTCATTGTAGTATTGTTGTGAGCTGTGACTTTTTGCAGGAGCAGAAAACCGAGGTCGGCGTTAAGGGGTTTTCGCCGGCCTCACTTTTTTCGGATTTACGGGTCAGTCCGGTAGCTCTTTGCCAGTAAGGGTCTTGATGAATTTTCTCATTGCTGGGGTTAGTATTCTCCCTTTGCGGTGGAGGATTGTGAGAGGGCGGTTGAATCCGGTTCCATTGAGAGTGATGGAAGCGAGCGTTCCTTGCTTCACTTCTTGAGCAACCGTTGCTTGTGGCGCGATCGCGATGCCGGCATCGATTTCCACTGCCCGCTTGACGGTCTCGATATTGTCGAACTCCATTACGGGCTCGGTTTCAATGTTGTTTTCGCGGAATATCTGGTCGACTGCTTTCCGAGTCGGGATATCCGGATCGAAGCTGATAAACTTGTAGTTTCCCAACGTTTCGACATCTACGCTTGTCTGGTTGGCGAGCGGGTGCTCAGGGTGACAAATCGCTACAAGGCGATCCTCTCTGAACGGGATCATTTCGATCTGGCGCGTTTTCTCGGGAAAGGCAACGAGTCCAAAGTCCACGGAGTTGTGAAGAATGTCCTCGTAGACAAGATTGGAGCGACGATATTCGACTCGGACATTCACCGAAGGGTAGTCGGTAAGAAACGACTTAATGAACGGTGGTAGCTCGTGGAGGCCGATGCTGTAGATAGTCGAAATACGGATGGTTCCGCTAATGACTTTCCTCATTTCCATCAACTCGCTCATCAGCTTTTCGTAGTCGTGCAAAATCTCCTTCGCAGCCTGGTAGACGCGGTTTCCTTCGCGGGTAAGTTGGAATTGCTTTATGCTGCGATCGATTAGAAGGTTATCGAAGTGTTTCTCCATTGCTCGGGCCTGCTGGCTAACAGCGGATTGAGTGATTCCGTTGAGGCGAGCAGCTTTCGAGAAGCTTTTCGTTTCAACGAGATCGACGAAGATCTTAAAATTGTCGACTTGCATAGCGGCGATGTTGAAGTGGAAACCCTATTATATTAGCTAATTTGGCCTGAATTGAAAGAGAAGAGTTTTTAATGATTATTGACTACCACGTTTTCGAGGAAAATCTCAGAAAAGTTAGGGGGCGAATTGAGCAATCTGCGATGGTGGCTGGCCGCTCCTCGAATGCGGTTCAATTGCTGCCTGTGACTAAGAACCATCCTTTGGACGCTGTGCGATTCGCCTATCGATCTGGCCTGAAATCGGTAGGAGAAAATAGGGTGCAAGAGGCGCTTTCCAAGATGGACGACGCTGATGAGGAAATCTTTTGGGAGTTGATTGGGCCGTTGCAGAGCAATAAAGTAAAGAAGGCTGCTGAGCGATTTTACAGGATTCAATCCGTAGACAGAATAAAGATTGTGAATTTGTTACAACGTCATGCGGCGGAGGCAGAACGCAATCTGAGGATTTTGTTGCAGATTAACACGGGGAATGACCCGAACAAGTCCGGAGCTCGTTTGGAAGATGCTTCAGCACTTTTGGAGCGGGCGTTGAGCCAGCCGAATTTGAAAGTAGATGGCTTGATGACGATCGCGCCGTTGAGCTCAGATCTGAATATAGCTCGCAAGTCCTTCGCATCCCTCAGAAAGTGTCGGGAAGAACTCGCGGAATCGTTCAAAGTCGACCTGCCTGAGCTTTCCATGGGAATGAGTGGGGACATGCAGGAGGCAATTTTGGAGGGAAGCACGATCGTGAGGGTTGGCACCGCCCTGTTTGGAAAGCGTGATTACGCATGAGTCGATATCGAGTAGGCGTGTTGCTGTATTTTCGCTCGGTGCAGGGCCAATTGCTTCTGATTAAACGTAAAAGAGCCCCCAACGCGGGTCTCTGGTGTGCTGTCGGAGGTAAGCTCGAGATGGAAACGGGAGAGTCTCCGGTGGAATGTGCACGAAGAGAAGCTTTTGAGGAGATCGGTATTGAACTAAAAGATTCCGACTTGTTACTTAGAGCGATGCTATCCGAAAAAGACTATGAAGAAACAGGGCATTGGCTGATGTTCGTTTATGAGATTAAGAAACGACTCTCATCCATTCCAAGTAGTATCGATGAAGGAAGGTTCAATTTCTTCAACATCGGAGATCTTGACGAACTGGAAATGCCCTGGCTGGACAAACTGATCTTGACGGATAAATTGCTAGATCCAGACGGGGAAGAGTTTCATGCGATCCACGTATCGTGCCAAGAGGCCAGCGATGCAGGAGTGGTGATCGTTGAAGAGTCGATAGGTAGTAGGTAGATTGAAGATGATTCTGCTCGTCGATAACTACGATTCGTTCACGTATAATCTTTATCAATACTTTCTGATCTTGGGAGAAGAGACTGCAGTGATTCGAAATGACGAGTTAGATCTTGAGAAAATCGAATCGATGCATCCTCGCCTAATCGTGATCTCTCCTGGTCCTGGCAGACCGGAGAGTGCAGGGATGAGCATGGATTTGGTGACAAAGTATAGATCCAGAATCCCAATACTGGGTATTTGCTTGGGTATGCAGATAGTAGCCCAATGTTATGGTGGAAGGATTGTAAAAGCGGACGAGCCTATGCATGGCAAGGTTCGCCAGATAGCGCATACGGGAACAGGACTATTCAAAGATATTTCAAGTCCAATGAATGTCACTCGATATCATTCGTTATTGGTCGAAAGAAGTTCTCTCCCATTGGAATTCCTTGTAGATGCTGAATCTCAAGAGGGTGAAATAATGGCGATATCCCATCGTACAGATCCAATCTGTGGGGTCCAGTTTCATCCCGAAGCGATTCTCACTGATAGTGGACTTCAATTGCTGGCCAACGCTGTGGTTCAAGCGAGTCTATGCGAAACTTTTCAATGACACGATTTGAGAAACTAGATACCTATGTGTCGGTCGAAAGAGTGCTGGATTCTATTCGAGACCGAGTAGGCACTATCCTACTTGACAGTGGTTCTCATGGTTTTGGTTTTGGCCAGTATTCGGTACTGGTGACGAATCCCATCAAAGAGATTGTTTCCTATGGAGATACTCAAGAAGTGAGGACCGATGGGGGAATAGAATTCTTCAATGGCAACCCTTTTGATTTTTTGCGAAACGAGCTGTCGCTTGGGCCTGAGTTTGAGAATCGGTTGGAGCAGAAACCGTTTTGTGGAGGTGCAGTGGGATATTTTTCCTACGACTTTGGCCGCCGATTGAAGCCTTCGACTCTAAAGGTGCAATCTGATCGGAATGTGCCCGACTATCGATTTGGAATTTATGATTCAGCTTTAGTTTGGGACCACTCTTCGAAGGTGCTTTATGTATCGGCCGATCCGGGCTCGCAAAATCCGGAAAGGTCCATAAACAGGTTGAGGAAACTCGTAGACCGGGCGACCGATTCGGAAAGTTTAAGGTCTTTCGGTGTAGGAGAACTCGTCTCAAACTTTACCCGCGATTCCTATGTCGAGCAGATAGGGAAACTAAGGGAATTGATCCGCGAAGGAGAAATATACCAGGCTAATTTTTCCCATCAGTTTAGGGCGAGGTTTGAAGGAAGTGGAATCGATCTTTATCGCAAACTTAGGGAATCAAATCCAGCGCCCTACGCGGCGTACCTGAATTTTGGTGATGAAGAAATATTGTCCTCATCTCCAGAGCGATTCTTAAAGTACGAAGAGGGACTTGTTGAAACGAGACCGATCAAAGGGACGCGTCCAAGAGGAGAATCTGAAGCCGAAGAACACAGATTTAGCGAGGAACTTGCGAGATCGGAAAAGGACAAAGCTGAATTATTGATGATTGTTGACCTGGAGCGTAATGACTTAGGCAAAGTTTGCCAGCCGGGTTCCATTGAAGTCGAAGGGCTCTATGGTCAGGAAACCTATGCATCGGTAATCCACCAAACGGCAACAGTAAAAGGTCGTATCGCTAAAGGGCGAGGCGCAATTGACTGCATTGAAGCTATGTTTCCAGGTGGTTCCATTACGGGAACCCCAAAAATAAGGGCGATGGAAGTTATTGACGCCTTGGAATCGGTGAAAAGAGGAATATATACCGGCTCGATCGGCTATATTGGATTTGATGGAAGGGCGGATTTCAATATAGCGATTAGGACGATGAGGATTAAAGATAGTGAAATAGCGTTCAATGTAGGGGGCGGAATTGTATGGGATAGCGATCCGATATCTGAATACGAAGAAACCTTACTTAAGGCTAAGGCTATCTTCGAAGCATTGGGAAAGGGAAAATGGGATGCGAGATAAGATAGTGCTTAATGGGGAACTCGTAGAAAGCGATAAAGTTGCTTTGGGGGTCAGGAGTGAAGGATTTTCATTTGGCTTTGGTCTATTTGAAACGATCAAGTTTCAAGATCTAAAGCCTTGTTTTTTTAAAGAGCATTTAGACCGCCTTAAAAGAAGCTCAGATGCGATCTCTATGAAGTTGCCGTTTTCGGGAAACGAGATTCTCAGACAGACAAAAACTCTCTTTGAAGTGAATGGCGTACGGAATGGAATCTTCAAAATCGTTCTAACTAAGACCGAACAACAGGATAGTTGTGTGCTATATTTGAGAGACTCCACGGATCCGAGCTCTCAAGGAGCAATCCGTATAAGGCTTTCTTCAGTCATCAAGTCATCGCAGGCATTCACTACGAATAATAAGACGCTCAATTATTTGGAGAACTTGATTGAGAAAAGACGGGCCGAAGAACATGGGTTTGACGAGTGTCTATTTATCAATGAAGCGGGTTACGTAACGGAATGCGCAACAGCAAACATCTTTGTGGTCAAAGATGGTCTTCTAAAAACCCCCTCAGACGAATGTGGGTTACTGAGCGGAGTGATACGGGGACAGGTTTTAAGTATTGCCCGTGAACAAGGCCTCAGGGTTGAGGAAGGCAATATTCTTCCTGAGGAATGCGTACGAGCGGATGAAGCATTTGTGACCAGTTCAGGCAGAGGGTTGGTGAGTGTTTCAGAAATCCAAACAGATTATTCCAAGACTTTCGCAACAATCGGATCAAAATTGGTTGTTTCGTTAGCCGAGAAATTGCGGTTGGCGGAACTCGAGAGTTTAAATGTATTCGAAAAATGATGGGGGAAAGGGAGGAGAATGGAATTCCTTTGAATTCAACTAAACTCAAGTTGGGGGAAGGTTTATGGTCGATTGGTGAGCAGACTGGCGTTGTTGGTATTTTGAACGTGACCCCTGATAGCTTTTCAGATGGAGGGGAGTATGCGGACGTTGAATTGGCTGTCTTGAAGGGGAAAGACTTGGCGGACCAAGGAGCCGATATTGTGGACATCGGAGGTGAGTCTACGCGACCTGGCTATGAGGAGGTCAGCATCGATGAAGAAATTTCACGTGTGGTTCCCGTTATAAGCGCTTTGTCTACCCAGGAGTCTTTTCCGCCCATTTCCATCGATACGACCAAGTTAGATGTTGCTCGCGCCTCTCTGGATGCGGGGGCTGGCATTGTGAACGATGTTTGGGGCTTTGTCCGCGACCCAGAAATGGCGGGTCTTGTTGCCGAGCATAAAGCGAGTTGCATATTGATGCACAATGCTAGACTTGGTTGGCGGAGTAACAGTATTCTCGATTCGATTAAGCGTTTCTGGGAAGAATCAATATTGAGGGCGGAAAAGGCGGGAGTTGAAGAAGATCGAATTATTTTGGATCCTGGGATCGGATTTACAGATACTAGAGATCAGGATATGGCGATATTACGTGGACTATCAGAATTGAGGGCATTTGGGTTTCCATTGATGATAGGGGCATCTAGGAAACGAATTACTGGGGTTCCTATGAATCTTAGTTTAAAAGATAGACTTGAATCCACGCTTGCGACGTCCGCGTTTGCCGCCGCAGTTGGGGTCGATTTTGTCCGTGTTCACGATGTGAGAGAAAACGTTAGAGCGGTGCGAATGATGGATATGATTAGAAAGAAATGAATGGACAAGATTAAGCTAAATCGCATCGAGCTTTGGGGATCGATAGGCGTAATGGAGGAGGAGAAGTCCGGGTCCCAGCGTTATTGGATTTCAATCGAGATCGAGGCTGACCTGAAGCCTGCAGGGCTAAGTGATCAGCTTGAAGATACTATAGACTATTCCTCTGTGTTTGATCTTTGTGACTCGTTGATGCAGGTATCAGAGTGTGATTTGATCGAGAGCTTTGCGGAAGAGCTTTCTTGCCGATTATTTCAGCGATTTGCAATTGCGCAGTCGGTGACGATTGAGGTTCTGAAGCCCGACGCCCCTGTGTCTGGAAGTTTCGATTCTTTTGGTATCGAAATAGCAAGGACAAGAGATGGTTGAAGCCTACATAGGGCTCGGAAGCAATATGGGAGACCGCTCGGGTTTCCTGAAATACGCTATTAACGGTCTTTCAAGTTCTGAAGAAGTTAGCGTTACGGCGGTCTCCTCCATTTATAAAACAGATCCTGTGGGTCCGGTTTCTCAGGATAAGTACTTCAATGCAGTACTGTGTTTGGAGACGTCTCTGGATCCTTATGGTTTGCTCTCTCTTTTGCTTCGAATTGAGAAAGATTGTGGGAGATTGCGAAATGAGCGTTGGGGCCCAAGGACTCTAGATTTAGACATTCTCCTTTTTGGTGATCTGGAGATTGAAGATGCGAGTCTCAAGGTTCCACACCCATCCATGTTGGAGAGAGCATTTGTTTTGGCACCATTAGCCGAGATCCGGCCAGATATTCGAATTGGCAATCGCCTTGCGAGGGAACAGCTCGAGCGAATTGATAGTATCGGTGTGGAGCGACTGATTGCATTCGATCAAAGCAAGACTGTCGGGATTATCGGAGCTAGTTCAAAGCCAGATCGATATTCCAACCGGGCTCAAATTAAATTGATGGACCTTGGTCATTCGGTTGTGCCTGTATCCCAAAGAGATGGAGTGATATTGGGAGTCCCATGTCTGCGCAAAATAGCTGATTATTGGGAACCGTTGGACACACTCACTCTCTATCTGTCTCCCCATCGACAGTTGCAAGTTATGCCCGAACTGGTCGCAGCGAAAACAAAAAGGGTTATATTCAATCCTGGTACAGAGTCGATGGAGAGCAAGCGGCAGTTCGAGACTGCGGGGATACTGACCGAGGAAGCCTGCACACTGGTCATGCTGGAAACGGGGCAGTTCTAGCGATCGCTAGTTGAGAATCCATTCGAAGTGGAATAAACTTTGCGGAATTGATGGTTACTCTAATCCAGCGTATAAACTGCTTCAGGGAGTTGAAGAGTAAAGATTTTTAGACGAGATTAGCGATCGGCAACGACTAGTTTGCGGAGGTCAGGAGACGACAATTTGCGTGGAAAATTTCGAAACAGCTGATTGGAAGACTATTTTCGACCAATACGGATCAAAGATATTGCTATTTGCCAGACAGTTTGTGCCCAACCAAGCCGATGCGGAGGACTCGTCCAGGATGCTTCCCGACGGTATCGGAAATCCAACCATCATGAGAACGAAAATACGATATCACTGCTTTTTGCGAGTGTTAGATGGGCCGCTCTGGACCAAATTAGGCAAAACGAAAGGCGCAGAAAAAGAGAGGCGCTGGTAAGCCAGGATGATCGGGCCTTGAATGAATCCCATATGTTTGCGAGATCTATGGAAAAATCTGAGCTCTCAGATCAAGTTTAGGCGGCGCTAAAAAGACTCACTGACTCTATCCCCAACAGGCGCCAATCTCTAGTGAATCGATGAGTACGGTTCGGAATAGCGGCACCTTCAAAGGTAGAATGGCTCAGAAAACTGAAGAATGGAAAATCGAAAGACACCTTTTAGTTTCCGCCTTTTTCAATCGACTCTTTCATGATTTCTAGCTTTTCCCATCGCGCGAATACTCGATCGGATTCCACGTCGAGCTCTACGAGTTCCCGCTTTGATGTTTCTGCGTAGGTTGGATCGTTTTTATAGGTTTGTGGATCTGCCAACTTATGAGCGATTTGGGCCCGTCTTTTGTCAATAGCATCGATCATCTCAGGGATAGAATCGAGTTCTTGCTGGTCCTTCTTGGAAAATTTGGGAGGTCGTGTTTTCCAGTCGCTGCGAGTTCCCTTTTTCGGAACGGCTGATCGATCGGAGAGTTTTTGGCATTTTGTTAGCCAGTCTTCGTACCCGCCATTGTGCTCCTCGACGCGTCCTATGGAGTCGGTGGCAATCAAACAGGTAACGGTATTTTCAAGGAAGGAACGGTCGTGGCTGACAAGAAGAAGCGTCCCTGGAAATTCCATGATTTTTTCTTCGAGCAACTCCAGCGTCTCTGTGTCCAGATCGTTGGTTGGTTCATCAAGGACAAAAAGATTTGCGGGCTTGGTGAACAGCTTTGCTAGGAGTAAGCGGTTTCTTTCGCCCCCAGAAAGGGTCTTGATCGGCACACGAGCCCTTTCAGGGCTGAATAGGAAATCCTGCAAATATGTAATTACATGCCGACTACGACCGTCGATCGTTACGGACTCATTCCCGTCCGCTATGTTGTCGAAAACCGTGGCGTCACCATTGAGCTGTTCTCTGAGTTGATCGAAATAGGCGACATGAACTTTGGTACCGTGCTCAATGGTTCCAGATTCAGGATCGATCTCCCCAAGCAAAGTGCGGATGAGAGTAGTTTTGCCAGATCCGTTGGGGCCGATGATACCGATCCGGTCTCCTCTCATGATTTCTATTGAGAAGGGTCTTAGAATTGAAACCCCGGAAAGACTTACCGACACATTTTCTGCGGAAATGACTTTTCGTCCCGATTGAGTAGCGTTTTGCATGGAACCGCTCGGCTTGCCGGCACGACTCTTCCTCGCAGCTCGATCCCTGCGAAGCTGTTTAAGCGCTCTGACCCGACCTTCGTTTCGAGTTCGCCGCGCCTTAATCCCTTTCCTAAGCCAGGCTTCCTCCTTGGAGAGCTTTTTGTCGAACGCGCTTTGGGTTTTAGCTTCTGCTTCGAGAATGTCAGCTTTTCGGCTTAAGTACGTTTCATAGTCGCAACGAAAGCTGTTCAGTTTCGCGAGATCCACTTCAACGATCCGGGTTGAGAGCTTACGTATAAATGAGCGGTCATGTGTCACGAAAATCAGGGATAGGGCACTTTTCAAGAGGTAGTTCTCCAACCAAAGAATTGAGTCGATGTCCATGTGGTTTGTCGGCTCGTCTAGGGCTAAGACAGAAGGTTTGACTGACAGTACCTTGCCCAAGAGAGCACGCCGTTTCATACCACCTGAAAGGGATTGGAAAGTCGTGTCCAAACACAGCCCTAAATCTTCACCGAGTCGTTCGACTCTTTGTTCCATCTTCCATTGGGCATCTGGGTCGAGCTCGACAACAGTTTCGCCATTCCGGATTCGCGACAGGTCTTTGCCTTGGGTCCCGAACCCACTAGCGATCACATCAAAGACTTTACAGTCAGAGATTTGTGGGATCTCTTGTTGAAGGATGGCCGCTTGGCCACCTTCGGGGAAGGTGATGGAACCGGCGCCTGGGCTATAGACACCGCCTACAGTTTTTAAAAGGGTAGATTTGCCGGAGCCGTTTCTTCCGATCACGCAAACGCGTTCTCCCTTGTCGATGTGCAGGGACACATTGTCAAGTACGGGAGGACCGCTGAAGCTTACTGTAACGTCGGTTAAACTAAGAACTGGCATATCTGTCCGACACTTGAAAGCACGGCGTTAGAATTGCAATTCAACCCTTCGTTAAAATTCGATTCTCTCCCTCCGTAGAGCTGTGGAGAATCATCCGCAATTTTCTTTGACCAGATACGCTCCACACATTGTCGGCATATCTTAAGCTTGAAAGGGTCTAAGAGCTCCATCACTTCTAAAGGCTCAACCGGAATTGTTACCTCTATGTCTACCCTAACACACAAAGGCGTCACTGGACGTTCGATCGCAGAAATGTACAAGCTCGCAGCGGAACGGTATGGAGAGCTTCCAGCCTTTGCAAAGCGACTCAAAAGTTGTGTGTTTCAGCCCGTCAGCTATAGCGATTTGTACGACTACGGATTATTTCTAGGCACTGCGCTAATTGAGCTGGGTGTGAAGGCACGTGATCATGTCGCGCTTTTATCCGACAATCGTGTAGAATGGAATATTGCAGACTACGGGATCCTGCTTGCGGGGGCCGCAGACGTACCAAGAGGTACTGATGTGACAAACCAGGAAATTGAATACATCCTAAACCACTCTGATAGCGAAGTCGTGTTTGTCGAGAACAAACGCCTCTTGGAGCGAGTGATTGCGCTGATGCCGAAGCTAGAGAAAGTGCGGCAACTGGTATCGATGGATTCTCAGTGTCCCCCCATTGAAGGCGTATTGAATTTGAAAGGACTTATTGATAGAGGAAGAGAACTTAGAGAAAAGGGAGACCGTCAGATTGAGGAGCGGATGAATGCGATTGATCCGGAAGACTTGTTTACTCTCATTTACACGTCGGGCACTACGGGAACGCCCAAAGGGGTCATGCTTTCCCATGCGAATATGATTTCTCAGGTTGAAAGCCTCCCATTTTCGATTGAACCCAACGACAGACTATTGTCGATATTGCCTGTATGGCACAGTTATGAGCGGATCTTTCAAATGATTTCGATCAGCAATGGTTGCTGTACTTACTTCACGAGCTTGCGAAGCCTTGCGGATGATTTGAAGACCGTTAAGCCGACCATGATGGCGTCCGCTCCACGTTTGTGGGAAAACTTATACCTCCGGATTTTAAAGAATATACGCGAATCCCACTGGATCCGCCGAGGCCTGTTCCATACGGCCTATTTCTGCTCTCGCATGGTCAAGGGATCGGTGTTCTTTTTGCAGGGGAAGAAGATAGATTTGAAGGGGAGGAACCTATTTGAGTCCGCTGGTCTTGGATGTTTCCATGCGCTGCGAGCGATTCTCTTTTTGGCTCCGTATATTGCATTGAACGCAGTGGTATTGGAAAAGCTCAGGCAAATCGTTGGGGGCAGCTTCAAGGGTACGGTTTCCGGAGGAGGAGCGCTTCAGCCGCATGTAGACGAGTTCTTTAACTATATTGGTATTCCGGTGCAAGAAGGTTACGGTTTGACGGAAACATCTCCCGTGATAGCGGTTCGCACGACTCAAAAACTTGTCATTGGTACTGTAGGACCACTTTATAAAGATACTGAAGTTCGTATATTGGACCTGAATACAGGCGATATTCTGTATCCGAATCCTTCGAATCAAAATGAAGGTAGAGGACTGAAGGGGGAGATCCATGTCAGGGGTCCCCAAGTAATGAAGGGGTATTACAAGAGCCCGGATGCGACAGAAAAGGTGCTCAGGGATGGATGGTTCAATACGGGTGATATCGGGATTTTCACGAACAATGATTGCCTTAAAATAGTAGGGCGATCAAAAGACACGATCGTCTTGCTAAATGGGGAAAACATAGAGCCAATTCCGATTGAGTCGAAGATTTGCGAGTCGCCTTTGGTAGACCAATGCATGGTAGTCGGACAGGACCAGAAACAGCTGGGGGCGTTGGTGGTTCCTTCCATTGAAGTTTTCCAAGCGGAATCGGTGGCAGAGCTTTCGGAAAGAGCGGACATTCGCGATAAGATCGCCGCAGATATCCGACGGCTGGTTTCAAGGGAGAATGGATTTAAGGCTTTTGAGAATATCCAAGAGATTGCTCTCTTACCCAAAGCGTTTGAAATCGGAGACGAACTCACAAACACTTTCAAAATAAAGCGTCATGTGGTAGAAAAACGGTACTTCAGCGTTATCTCGGGTTTGTATTCTTGATTGAATCAAACGGTTTATCGTAGCAGTTCGAACTTGTTGTGTCGAACAAAGTAGAGTGCGGCCGAGGTCAACAGAATGTAGATCCCAATCGTTCCAATTGGATTCGGGTTGCCAAGAAGCATGAGGCCGTATCCGAGGGAGACGTAGGTTAAGCTAATGAGAGCCAGCGTGTATTTTGTTTTCACACCTGCCAGGAGCAAAAATCCCAGTACGATCTCAACGAATGCTAAGGAGTGGAGGTAAGGTGAGTACAAAAAAGCGGGGAGATTGGTTTTTGATCCGAATGTACTGATTTGGTTGACGACCCATCCATCGTAAAGATTCGAGAAGGAATAGCCGTCGTTATCAAACTTTCCAAGACCAGCGGTGATAAACCTTAGAGCAAGGAAAAGTCTTAATGAGAGAAACGCCCAGGTTTCAGTCGACCAATAGAGAAGGGATCCATTTCGTTGATTGGAATTCTTTGGCATTTTAGCGGGATTGATTGGGGATTGGGTTAGTGCCTCGAATAGGGCAAGGCAAAAAGGGAGATGTTTCTACAATTTAAGCCAGCCTGATGTAAAGATTTCTTCTTTGACTGTCTCATTCTCGAAGCGAAACCATTCCTCACGAGTGTATTTACGAATTAAGTACGTAACAAGAGTAGATGTATTCACAATGAAAAACGAGTAGAGTAATGCAGGCCATAGGATATCGCCTGATACCTGTGCACTGAAGCTCAGCGTTATGATGGCGAATGCTAGAGGACCATTCTGGATTCCAGTTTCGAGGGATACGGTCCTACTCTTGCGTCTATTCATTCCTAGAAACCGGCTAAAATAATACCCGAATAGAAATCCGCCAAGCCCTAGGAATATACTGGCTACAAGTATGAACGGGCTGGTTTCTTCAGGATTCATCATCCGTTCAAAATTACGAGGCAACCAGCTAATAATTAGAAATATAATGACAATAATACCGAGCACTCCTCCCGTCTCTTCCATATTCTTCCCCCAGCGCTCGCTTTTCGACTTGAGGTACATTCCTCCGACCACGGGAACAAGGCAGATGATGAGCGATCCGATGACTTTACCGAAATCGATTTGTATCTGATCGTTTGTGAAAGGAGTTGCGTAAATACCAAGAAGAATGGGCAAAGCGAAAAGGGCTACTGTTGTTGTAAGCGTGCTCAGGGATATGCTCAGCGCCAGATCCCCTTTGGCGAAATAGTTAAATAGGCTCGAAGTTGTACCCGATGGGCAGCAGGCGACAATAATCAGTCCGATGGCTACAGGATCAGAAAAGCTGAAAAACTTCACCATTCCAAAGGCTAATGCTGGCATAATCAGATATTGTGACAGGAAGCCCACAATTGCAGGTTTTGGGTGGCGAATCGCTTCTCTGAAATCTCGGATGGAGAGGGTGCAGCCCAGGCCAAACATAATGACGAAAGTCATCAGTATGAGCAGATTTGTTTCAGTGGGGGTGAGCATTGGGTAAAAAGAAGGAAAATTGAAAGATGAGGCCAGTCAAATGAAACCCTGCTATTGCCCTCTGGACTCCTAGGGTTTTCGCACGGACTTAACTCCGATTGCTATTGTGTCGATTAAGGGATCGAATGCGTCTACGAACATTTATTGGGATTTTTTTGGCATTCCAGGCCTTGGGGTATGGACGCCCACCTATATTTGTGCCGTCTGAAGAGCTGATTTCGGAACATCGGGCGGAGGTTTTTCGCATCGCTCGGGACTACATCATAGAGACATTTCGCGTTAAACCGATTGAGGAAGGGCAGTTCAACCAGGTCAGGTTCAATTCTACGGGAGTATGGGGGGATTTCAGGTGCAGGCTCAAAGAACTGGGCGACGATCGCTTTGAAATTCGTGGCTGGGTTCTGGCCCACGGATATGAAGGCTCGGAGGCGGTTTGGTCGGTCGTTCTTCGGTACGAGCTTGTTGACCCAGAAGGATGGATGTACCGTCGCTTGGATGAGGAATATGAGAATAAACCGGAGGTTACGTCGTGGCGATTTGGCCCTTATCGCAGTGTTCCTTATGAGGCGCAGTACTCAGCCGATTTCCTTTCTAAAAACTAGCGATGTTGAGGGCATGAGCTGACTAGTTGACCATTCTTTTGAGCTGACTTGTCGGAAAGAATTTTCCGGGGCAAAGCGTGTGATTGGGATGCATCAATGTGTGGGTGGTGACAGCTTTGCCAGGGATTCCTGCCTTTTCCTGAAGATAATTGATTAGCGCTTCCAACTGCTCCATCTGTTTCGCCTTTGGGCGAGATTTTTCAAAATTGCCGATGAGGCAGATACCGATGGCGATCTGGTTGTGGGCCCATAGCTTCATATGTCCTCCGTGGAGTTGCTTCTTCCAGCGTTCGCTAATGTATATGTCGCCATTCTTGGTTCCGCGAGTCCCGTTCTCGATGACGAAGTGGTAGGCGATACCGTTTTCCATGTTGCGTTCTTCTCGGTGGAATCGATCGATGTTTTTCGCTCTGTCGGCGACGGTGCCGCTATGATGAATGACGATGGTCTTCCATTGGCTCTGTTTAACCGGAATTTTTGCCAGAGCGTTTCTAACACTCCAAGGAAGGCTGGAGTACTTTCTAGCGGCTTCTCCTGTTTTCGAAGGAATCTTTATTACTTGGCCAGCTCTAATCTTGTTAAAGTCCCGTATGCCGTTGAACGCCGCGATCTCCTTGGCATTTACTCCGTGTCTCGCAGCGATACTGGATAGGCTCTCTCCATTCCGTATCTTGTAATCGACAAAACGGGGAGCAGACCCCGGAATTTCAAGTTTTTGCCCAATGCTAATGTTGTTAGCATTTTCGATATTGTTGACCTTCTTTAATTCAGCAACGGATACATTGTACGCTTTAGAAATTGTGGTTAGGTTTTCACCTTTTTTGACGACGTGAACAATTCCTTCCAGCGATGCAGTAGTCGCGAAACTCAATACCAAGAGAAAAATCCGGAGCGGGCTCATAGGCGGTGTTTAGCTCAGGTTTTCCTCGCGTTTCTTGAGTATCTTGCGGAGCTTCTTTCGGTCTTCTTTACGAACAATGTAGCCGATGCAGTTCGGTTCACCGCATAGACACGGGTGTTCTTCCCAGTGTTCCAAATCGTATCCGTAACTGAATGTCAGTTCCTCGCCTTTTTTGATATCCCTCAAAGCGATAAGCCAGATTTCGCCTTTCAAATCATGCGATTCACAATTTGGCCGGCAGGAATGATTGGCTAGGCGAGCAATGTTCCAATCGAAACCTCCATCGAGATCGTATTTGTCGTCCAAATCGAATATATAAACCGAACCCTCATCTGAATTCACAGAGGATTCGAATTGCGTTATGCCTCGATTCTTCGACTCCTTCTTTCGGATAATCTCTCCGATGTACTGAATGAAGTACTTGTTCTTTGGGATTTTCTTTGCCGCGAAAAGACCATGGCCATGTATGGAAGAGTATTGTGCCTTGACGTATGGGAAAACGGGTGGGTTGCCATTCTTGTCGAGGCCGACAAATTTTCGCTGCTTTGACTTATTGTAGCCTTTGAGATCTTTAGCCATGTTTTGGCTCCGCTTGATAACCGAGACGATTCAGTAGAGCCGTACGATCAACCCCTTCGAATGCAATCCATTTCTGCCCACTCGTAATCCCGTCTTGAGTAAGGACGTTTTTTTCAGGATTTTTAGCGCGGAATCGCAAGTGGTGGACCCTGGTCTTGATTGGGTGCCTGATCCCAAGAACCTTTGGAATGTAATCTTTCAACCGTGATTTATGGAGTCTTACCAGGTTTCAAACGTTGTCACGTTAGTTTGAGGAGATGATCCGAGGCTTGCGAAATCCAGGAAGGAATGCTCTAATCTCGCAAATGATTAGCGAACAGGGTTCCACATTTGGCGGTCAATCTAAAGCACGATGAAGTTTCAACCAAGAAAACCAGGGGGTCTAGAGAGCAAGCGGGAGATTTGGAGAAGCAAGATCGACAAGCCGATGGGCCCAGGTATGCTATTAACTCTCATTCCGACTCTGATTATGTGCGTCTTTCTGGTGATGGCAGCTCCGTATTTGAAGAGTATCACCTTGAAATTTTTCGAAATGGACAGGGAGGAAGTACTTCTTCCCGTCGAATTAGCGGAGGATTTAGAGCCGGAACTGCCCGCAGTCCCTCCGCCGAATCCCGACCTCGCAATTGCCGAGCTTTACCAGAAGCAGTTCGACGAACAGGGTTTTGATTGGAGAACCCCGCCTAAAATTGAGCTGCCAAAGGAGGAAAAGGAGGAGATAATCAAGGAAATCAAAATGGTGGAGGTGGATTTGCCTCTCTTGATTAATACTCCTGACATTGACTTCGATCAGTCTGGCCTGGAATAGGGGTGTCTGCCAGGAAGGCCCCATCGCTTGCTGTCTTTGGCCCCCAATGCACTGCTAAAGGATTTCTAGACTAGATTGTAGTCCCCATGAAGCATTGCCTCCGCACGTTGCAGGCAGTCGCTGACATCGGTGACTAAATTCCATAAGGTTTGCTCTCCTTCGCCGAGGAGGTTTAGCACGAGAAGATCCGGTCCCTTTTCTTGATCGGGAAGTTCATTGGTTTCGCGTATTGCCCCGGTGATCCATTTAGAAAGGTTTAGCAGGCAGGCCATCTTGCCGGTCGTGATGCAATCTAAAGGAGAAAACTGAAAGCGAATAGGATCCGTAAAGCTGTCGGGAAATCCCCAGAATCTGAAGAGCGTATAGTTCAAACCGGCGCTTCCAAAGCTCTTCAAGCGGGAATTCAAGTGTCCGAAGGGGTCGGTCAATTGTCGGTCAAGTTCTTCTTCATGAGCCTCGCTTATAGCGTTCGCCAGCGAGTGTAGCAGCCCAATCGAATACGCCTCATGCGGATCCAGTTTGTGTTTGGCTGCGAGGCTTTCCATACAGACCGCGCAAGTTATGGCACGTTTCCATGATTCAGGGCTGTAAGTAGAGGCGGTTTCGACCTCGTCGCAATACTGGTAGGCATATATGCCTAGCAGATCATACATTCGCTCGAATCCGACGGCAGTCGCGGCCTGTTCTATGCTTGAATAACCTTTTTCCTTTGAATTGGGAGCTTGATTGGCTTCTCGCAATATCCGCGTAGCCAATAGGGGCTCTAGTCGGATGAGAGCGATGATTTCGTCAGGGTTTATATTTCCTCCCCTTACGAGGGATTTAAGGCTGTTTGAAATTCTGGGGGCGGGAGTCAGCGTCTCGAACCGGTTTTGAAGTCGGTCGACGGTTGCATTGATTCGTTCCATGCCTCTGTTAAACGCCCGAATATCAAGAGCTTTAAGCGGTGTGGATCAGATTGGGTAATAGAATCTACTCGGTTCCTGAAGGCTTCTCGTAATAATGTGAATGCATATAGGCAGTTTACTCTAGGGTGGGTGTGAATATAGCTCAGTCGATTTCGATTTTGTGATGTCTGAGAGTCGATTGGGGGAACTGGGAATCGACTAGGAATTAAAAAGTTGGATAATAGACCACTATATCTTGTTTTTGTCGCCAGGTTCAAGTGAGTTGAAAACTCCTTAAGACCACGCTATCAATCGCTTAAGATTCGAATTGAATTCAATCGTTGATTTTTTGTGGGCATTTGCTTTCGTCAAGATAGTCGCGAAAACCCAGCCGTCGGGATTTCGCTTTTTTTATTGATATGGATGTAACCTCTTCAGTGATTCTTGCTCTTGTTGGCGGGTTTGTGGTTGCTTACAGCTTTACCCGGCTCGTTACGCGACACGCTCGAAATCGAGCGAAAGCGGATGCCGAATCCATCGTTGAATTGGCAAAGAGAGAAGCTGAAGTTTCCGGAAAGGAAATGCAATCAAGACTGCAACTCGATATGGATGAGAAACGCAGTGATCTCGAACGTGAAGCCAAACAAATGGAGATGGAGATTGAGGTGAAGCTAAATGAAATCCGCTCCCATGAAGAAAGCTTAGCGGCCCTTGATCATGAGTTAAGGCTGAGAGAAAAGAACATAGAAGACGGTCTCGAAGAGGTTAAGGCGAGTAAGCGTAGCTTTGAAGAAATGTCCGCAAATGTCCGTCACACAATGGCCAACTTGGCTTCTATGGATGTTGAGGAGATCAAGCGAGAGCTGCAGCAACAGGTTAAAGTTGAGTGCAACGATGAACTCCTTCGGATACGAAAAGACATTCTCGAACGTTCGGAGACAGATCTTACCAGACAGGCGAATCGGACGCTGCTAGCGACCATGCAACGTATCGCAAGCAAGCCAAACAGTGAAATTAGCGCCACAGTCGTTCAATTGCCCAATGACGACATGAAAGGTCGCATCATTGGCCGAGAAGGTCGCAACATCAAATGCTTCGAAACCGCAACTGGGACCACTTTGCTAATCGACGAGTCGCCTCGAATGGTGCTTATCTCATCATTTGATCCGGTAAGACGGGAAATTGCGAAAAACGCTTTGGAACGTCTCGTTAGGGACGGGAGAATTCATCCGGCAACCATTGAGGAGTTCGTGATCGAATCTCGTTCGGATGTAGACAAGATCGTTGAGAATGCTGGCGACGCCGCAATCAGCCAGCTTAAGATATCCCGATTGCATCCGGAAATCATAACCCTGCTGGGGAAACTAAAATTTCGGACTTCATACTCGCAAAACGTGCTTGAGCATTCTGTTGAGGTTGGACTGCTATGCTCGATAATCGCATCGGAATTAGGACTGGATCCAAATGTCGCTAAGCGAGCTGGTTTGCTCCATGACTTGGGCAAGGCCATCGACGGCGAATACGAGGGAAGCCATGCGGCAGTCGGAGCGGATTTCGTCAAAGCCAGGGGAGAAAACGATGTGGTGGTCAATGCGATCGCTGCTCATCACGAGGAAGTTCCAGCTGAATCGCTTTATGCCGGAGTGGTCATTTTGGCGGACACAATCTCTGCGGTCAGGCCTGGCGCGAGGGCGGAGTCCATCGCTGCGTATATTGATCGTTTAAAAACTCTCGAAAACTTAGCTCACACGTTTCCGGGTGTAAAGTCGGCCTATGCTATCCAGGCCGGTCGGGAGGTTAGAGTGGTGGTGGATCCCGAATCTATCTCTGATCTGGAAGCAAAGAGCTTGTCCCGGGAAATGCGCCAGCGCATTGAGGACGAACTGGAGTACCCTAGTACGATTCGCGTTACTATCATTCGTGAACAGCGCTTTACAGATACCGCTAAGTAAAGACTGGATTGGTGACGCCCCAGGCTCTCTAGTAGGAGCCGATTTCTTTTTCAAAGCAGCAAGCATCGTGGTATCTGCCAAGTTTGAACCCGACTTCCCTGTATATTCCAACTTCCCTAAAACCAGAATTTTTGTGTAAGGCGACTGATCCTGTGTTCGGCAACTTAACACCCCATAGGCACGTTGAGCGCTTGTCTCGATGAGGGAGGCGAAGAGGGCATTATAGGGCTTCGATCCAATTCCTCTTCCGAAGTATTCCTTGTCCAAATAAACGCTCGTTTCGACTGACGTGGCGTAGGCAGCTTTTACTCTAAATTGGCTGCTTGCACAATATCCAACAACGAGTCCATCTAGCTCGGCAACGAATATTCTGTAAATGCCGGTTGATGAGTACTTCGAAAACCAGGACGTGACACGATCAGCAGCACAGTGCTTTTACAAGTCGAAGCTTATTGCGGTCTCTTCGACATAATAGTTATATATCTCTGTCAGACGCGGCACATCTTCAACCCTCCCGGGCCTTATGCCAACAATGCTCATGGATCCTTGTTTTAGGACGAAAATTATTTGCTGCAGTGCAGAGGGATCGCGCTAATTTGCGTTCAGATTCTTCTGTAGCCTCTCGAGTTGATCCTGCAGAGTCTTATTGAGAGTGCCCGCCATGGACTTATTTTGGTCGTGACCTGCCCCGTGGATTTTCACCGCAACGACTTTGAGTGTATCCAAATTTGATTTGGCGGTAGCAGGGGCTATTGCCTCAAGAGCATTGAACGCCTTGGTAAGAGCGATCTCAATATGGTGCATTTCCACGTAGAGTCCATTTTTCGTAGCGAGATTCATTTCCGACGCTAAAAGCTTAAGATGCTGCATCAATTCTGCTTGATCCATATTTTCAATCAGAGCGGATTCGTAGTCCTTTGTTTCGCGGTCCATGGAGTGAATGTCTGCCTGTTGCCCACCGCAAGCGGACAAAAATAAAGAAATAGTGATTAGAGAGATTCGAATGTTCATTGTATGCAATATCTGGCTATGCAAAGAGAGGACTAAAAGGAGCTAGGAATTTAATATTGCGACAACTTTGCTGTGCAGATCTGTGTTGGCAGCGACGATGGAGTTGCCTTGGGCGGGGTTATTGCCGAACCAGTCGGTGATGGTGGCTCCTGAACCGCGAATTATAGGAACAAGAGCCATAACATCCCACGGATTCGCTATCGGATCAATCATGATGTCTGCGTTTCCGGTGGCCAATAGGTAGTAGCCGTAGCAATCGCCCCATGTGCGAGTCATTTTAGTTTTGGAGACGAGCTTTTCGAACGCCCGGCCATTCTGGCGCTTGGCAACTTCGAAATAGTCCGTAGTCAGGAGTAAGGCCTCATCGAGTGGCTTGTCCGCCTTCGCCCTTACGAGATCGCCATTGACGAATGTGGAATGACCATCACTGCTGATCCGCTTTCCCAGGGCGGGGAAATTGATACAGCCAAAGATGGGCTCACCCTCCAAAAGTAAAGCTATCATCGTTCCGTATAGCGGGCAGCCAGCGGTAAAAGTCTTGGTTCCGTCGATGGGATCTATGATCCAGGTAAAGGCTGCGTTTGGGTTTAAGTCTTCATATTCCTCGCCCTTGATCCCGTGTTCCGGATACAACACCTGGATGGCTTCACGGATTTCTCGCTCTGTTTCTTTGTCGGCAAAGGTCACGGGTGACCGATCGCTTTTCGTTTCGACCACCATATCGGGATTCTCGTAGAAGGAGAGTATAGTCTTCTGCGTTTCTAGGCAGAGCTTTCGCGTAAACTCGTCAAATTCGTCAAAATTCATAGGATCGGAAGTCTTAGATTGCGCGGAAGGACTGCGGGGATAAAGCTTTTTACATAACGAGATGGAACTCTACTGGGACGAAGCCCCGATCCACGTGATCGATTTTGAAGGTGGACTACAATGCGGAATTGTAGAGTATGGAATAGTCACGATCAAAGGGAGCTCAATCGAATCGGTAGCGACACGATTTTGTCAGCCTAAAGCCCCGATCCCAAAAAATGAATGGTCGATTCACAAAATCACGACTGCTGAAGCCTCATTGGAAATGCCCTTCGAGGAAGAATGGGAGCGATTCGCATCGATTAGAGAGTCGGGACCTCTAGCGGCGCATTTCGCCTCGGCGGAAAATACCATGCTCAAATCTGTATTCCCTTATCCTAGGAAGTCCCCGAGTTGGCTGGATGACGGAAAATCAATCGTAAGCTGGGGCCCTTGGCTGGATACGGGTACCTTGTATCGTAACATGAGAAGGGCCGAGGACTCCCTAAAATTGGCGGATTTGGTACGCCGCTACCATCTGCAGCCAGGACTTGACGATCTAAGTTCTATACATTGCCCCGTGGGTAGGCAGAATTATCATTGTGCTCTCTATGACGCGATTGCTTCTGCTCTTTTGCTGATCTACTACTGCAAGGAGTTTAGCAAACACCGTCTTTTGCTTTCTGAGGTCATTGGCCGCAGCCAAGGAAGCCGGGCCAAGCGGCAAAAGATTAAGCAGAGAGAATTGTTTTAGGGCTATGCCTGTCCCGCGGTAAGTGGATCTTGAGAGGCACTTTTATCCAGAGAATTCGTCAAGTTCTTGCTCTTTGGCCGCGATCCGATCTGAGAGTCTACTCCACTCTTCATAGTTCTTCTCCAGAGCAATTCGATCCCGCTCGTGAGCAGCCATAGCCTCTCTGGCGTCGCCCGTCTTGAAAAAAGCAGGATCGGCCATCTTGGATTCCAGCAACTCCTGGCTAGTTTCGAGCTGGGAGATTAGCTCCTCGAGCTCTGAACCCCTCTTTTTTAATGGACTCAATACAGTAACCAATACCGCCCTTTTCTGGCGCCTTTCTTTCGGGGAAATTTTCGAAACGCTTTTCGATGATTGGGAACTGGCGATGTTGGCTTTTGGCTGGCTGTCATTATCCAATTTTTCTAGATGTCTTAGGTAATCGGATACGTTACCAGGAAACAGAGAAAGGCCATCCTTACGAACTTCGAGCGTTTTGTTTACGATGCGATCCACAAAAGCGCGGTTGTGCGATACAATAATAAAGGCTCCTTCGTAATTCTCGAGCGCTCTCTGCAATGCCTCTTGCGAACGCATATCGAGGTGATTTGTTGGTTCGTCGAGGATTAGGAAATTGGCTTGTTGGGTAAGAATCTTTGCTAGGGCGAGACGATTTCGTTCACCGCCCGAAAGTACGCTTGTTTTTTTGAATACGTCGTCACCATGAAAGAGAAAGGCCCCGAGGGCGGAACGTAGCTGAGTGGTGTTTTGGCCGGAATTTGTTCTTTCGAGTGTTTCGAGGACGGTATAGCTGGGTTCCAGTTCGTCGGCTTGGTGCTGAGCGAAGTAGGAAATTATCGTATTGTGCCCTAGCGTACGGATACCACTTTGAAATGGTTCGACCGCGGCAATGACCTTTGCCAAGGTAGACTTCCCGGCTCCATTTGCTCCAACCACTGCAAGCCGATCGCCCCTTTCAATTCGAATGGTCGCATTCTGGATCACTTTCAAGTCGCCGTAGGACTTGCATAGATTTTCGAGTTCCATGATCGTTTGCCCACTTCGGGGAGCTGGGGGAAAGGAAAAGGCAATCGAGTTCTCTTCAGTCTCGATCTCAATTCGCTCGACCTTATCCAGAGCCTTGATACGGCTTTGGACTTGGCTGGCTTTGGATGCTTTGTAGCGAAATCGGTCTATGAATTTCTCGGTTCGCTCGATCTCCTTTTGCTGATTCTTGAACGAGCGAATCAACTGGTCTTTCCTGATTTTGCTCTGTTCCTCAAAATAGGAGTAACCACCTTGGTAGACATTCAGATTTCCTTGGGTAAGTTCAAAGGTCTGCTTACAAAGCTCGTCTAAAAAGGCACGGTCATGGGAGACCATAAGAATAGCCCCTTCGTAACGTTTGAGGTAGTTTTCAAACCAGCGCTGGGAAATGATGTCCAGGTGATTGGTCGGTTCATCCAGAAGAAGCAGGGAAGGGGAGGCAAGGAGGAGCTTCGCGATAGCGATTCGCATTTGCCAGCCGCCGCTGAATTCGCTGGTCTGCTTTTTCATATCGGACTGTTCGAATCCGAGACCGTGCAAAACGGATTCAATACGGTAGGGGAGTTTTTCCACATCGTGGTTTTCCAATTCCCGCTCCCATGTCCCAATGAGCTCGAGTATTTCGTGGTAATCCTTGGAGTCTGTATTTAAGGAATGTAGTAGTGTGTTGGCTTCGTCGATCTTAGAGGTTAGCGTTAAGATATTCTCGAAGGCTGATTCGGCTTCCTCGTATAAGAACCTATCTGCTGCAATTATCCCGTCTTGGGGCAGGTAGCCAATGGTAACGTAGTTTGCCTTGTCGACAAATCCACCGTCGAGTTCCTCTTGATCGGCGAGAATTTTCAATAACGTGGTTTTTCCTGCTCCATTGGAGCCGACGAGTCCGATTCGATCCTTGTTGCCAATAGAGGCGGTAGCATCTCGAAAGATGAAGCGCTCACCGTACTGGAGCTTCAGGTTGCGGAGCTGAATCATATTAATCGAGAGACTGCTCCCTTGAAGGCTTCCCAAGGAAGCGTCGCACATCTAATGCGACTGGGAAAGGATTTCACTCCCGCCAGCGACTGTATGTCCTCATTTTCAAGAGTAGCGATTGAAAAACCTGGTTGCAAAAGCGACTCGATTAGCGAGTCGGCGAAGTCGATTCCTCCCTCGATGTCGGATTGAGTAATCTGCTCGGTCAACATAGAAGCCGAAGCCATGCAGATGGAACAGCATTGAGCCTCGAACGTAGCCTCAGAAACCATCCTTTGGGAAACCTTAAGGTAAAGTGTGATGAGGTCGCCGCAAAGAGGGTTTTTCAGTTCAAAGTAGGCATCCGCGTCCTTCAAGACACGTTTATTCTTTGGTTCGCGACTGTGCTTCAAAAGCGTATCACGGTAGAGAGCTTTCAGTTCCGAATTCATCAGGCCGCTACCCGAATAGCTGATGGACTTTGCCGAGTGATTCAACGAGAGCGTCGATATCTTCGTGATTATTGTAAAGAGCGATAGATGCACGGGCCGTCGCTGAAATACCAAAACGCTTCATCAATGGCTCACAGCAATGATGACCGGACCGCACGGCAATTCCCTCAGTATCGAGGATGGTTCCAATATCATGGGCATGGGCGGCATTCATGACAAATGATATAGCTCCAGCACGATTTGATGGCTCGCCGATTAGCCTTACCCCGGCAGTAGATTTCAAACGGTTGGCAGCGTAGTCAATAAGCTGAGTCTCGTAGTCGTGGATCAGATCTCTCCCTATTGATTCGATGTAGTCAATGCCAGCCGCGATACCAATGCCTCCTGCAATGTGAGGGGTTCCCGCTTCGAACCTGTATGGTGGTGCTTTAAAGGTGGTTCCATCGAAAGAAACGTGCGCAATCATGTCTCCACCGCCTTGATACGGCCGCATGCTATCGAGTTTGGCGCGTTTTCCGTATAAGCCGCCAATGCCCGTTGGCATGAACATCTTGTGCCCAGAAAAAACAAGAAAATCGCAGTCGAGCACCTGGACGTCCAGCTTCATGTGCTGAATTGACTGGGCTGAGTCTATTAGTGTGGGAATGCTCCTGTCCTTGGCGGCCTCGATAATTCTCTCTATTGGATTTACAGTCCCGATCGAATTGGAAACATGGACAATCGCTGCCAGTTTGGTCCGAGGTCCCATAAGGGAAATATAGGAATCCGTGTCCAGATCACCGTTATCAAAAATCGGTGCTACTTTGAGGACCGCCCCTGTTCGTTCGCAAAGGAGCTGCCAGGGAACTATGTTGGCGTGATGCTCCATGTGGGAAATCAGGATTTCGTCGCCCGCTGAAACAAGAGGCGCCAGAAAAGAGTGAGCGACGAGATTTATCGATTCAGTAGCCCCTCGAGTAAAAACGATTTCCGATTCATCATTAGCGTTAAGATAGGCCGCGAGTTTGGTTCGAGCGTTTTCGTAGGCTGCGGTGGCCTCGGTACTTAGTAAGTGGACGCCCCGATGGATATTCGAGTTTTCGTAGGCGTAGTATTGCGTGATGGCATCGATCACTGATTGCGGCTTCTGGGTTGAGGCGGCGTTGTCTAAGTAGATAAGTGGCTTCCCGCTGACTTCTCTCTTCAAGATAGGGAAATCCTCGCGAGCTCTTTTCAGGGCTTCAGGAATTGGCGGTGGTGTGGGTCGGTCGATCATCGGATGGCGTCAAATATGTCTACAAGGACAAGACGAGCGCGAGGTCTGTGTCGAATTAATTTGGTGTCATCCAGGATTGAGAGAGGCTCTGAACAAGTTAGAGTTTTTTGAAAGCAGACAGCAGTTTGTCGAAGGGAGGGCTTGCTTAGAAGGAATTGGGTAATCATATACCCAAAATGCCCTTTAACGGTCTAGGCCTTTCAGATTCTCTATTACAATCAATTGGTGAACTCGGGTTCGAGAAACCAACACCCGTACAAGCGAAAGCGATCCCCTTGATCCTTCAGGGGAAAGACATTATCGCATCTGCACAGACAGGAACGGGAAAAACAGCTGCATTTGGACTGCCAACACTCGATCTGCTTGAGCCGGGTAAACGCATCCAATGTTTAGTACTCGAGCCGACTCGAGAGCTGGCTCAGCAGGTGGTAGACGCATTGGAAAGCTATTCTAAACACTCAAAGACTAGAGTGGGAGTAGTTTATGGAGGCGTAAAGTACGGGCGTCAGAAGGAGATGCTCGAGAAAGGAGTGGATATTCTCGTCGCTACGCCAGGGCGATTGTTAGACCACATAGGTCAAGGGAATATTTCGTTGAAAAATGTTCAGGTGCTGATTTTAGACGAGGTCGACCGAATGCTGGACATGGGTTTTCTACCGGATGTGAGCCGCCTCATCAAGATGTGCCCGAAGGAAAGGCAAACCCTGTTTTTCTCTGCGACCATTCCAGCGGCGATTCAATCGATGATGAAATGGGTTCTGAACGATCCGGAAGTGATCGAGATTGGACGAAACCGTTCGGCTGCGGAAACGGTGACCCACGCGTTCTACCCCGTCGTGGAGCAGCAAAAGTACGATTTGTTGATCAAGCTGCTAGAGCAGACGCAATTTGAGAGCGTGTTGATTTTCACCCGAACGAAACTGAACGCTGACCTAATTTCAAGGCGTTTAGAGCGGCTGAAACACTCAGTTGGGGTGCTGCATTCGGACCGGGCGCAGGGTGAGCGCACAGCGGCATTAAAGGGGTTTAAGTCGGGTAAGTTCGAAGTCTTGGTGGCAACTGATATCGCTGCCCGCGGTCTAGATATCGCGGGGGTGACACATGTCATCAATTACGATGTGCCCTTAAACGCCGAGGATTATGTTCACCGAATTGGTCGAACTGGCCGTGCAGAAAAGGAAGGGGATGCCTTCACGCTATTGACTGAGGACGAATTGAAAAACGCCGGTGCGATCGAGCATTATGTGGGGAAAAAAATAGCGCGAAAGAAAATTGAGGGCTTCAATTACATGTATTCGCGTTTGTTTGAGGAGGAAGAGAAGAACGCGTCTCGCAAAGCGAAGAGTAGGGCTTACGGCCGCCTTTCACGGTAGTCCACCCAACTTTACTTCCGAAGATCGGCAATCGGTAGGGTGATTGCTCGATAGAATTGGTCGCGAATCAGGCCGAGGGCCGCTTTTGTTTCGACTGAATTCTCGCTTACGATTTTGATAGTACCTTTGGCGAGATTGGAATCAATTATGGGCACTGCTTGGCTATTGGCACAAAAATGCGAGGCGTGACATTTAGTAGGGGCCATGGTTGGAGAGAGATCAGAAATCCAGGACACGAAAAAGCCCCTTCGCGAGGCGAAGGGGCATTGTAAATTCTTTTGTCTTCAATTCACCTCTAAAACGATTGAACTAGAAAGTGAAGATCGTTTCAAATGCAATGGTTGTGTTGGTACCTTCAGTTCCGAGGTCGGTTTGGCTCAACTCAACGAGCATTCCAAGATTGTCATTCACAGACCAGCCGGGGCTGACCGTGAATTTGGTAGCGGTGTCCCCGCCAGCCCAGTCTTGCTGGTCTTCACTCACACGAGCGGTGATCCCGAAATTGTCGGTGATTCCCATGTTCGCCATCAATAGCCATTGGCTTCCGGTTATATTGGCACCCATGTCGTAGTCGTTGAACTCCAGAGCGTAGGTCATGTTACCGATTTCGTAGGAAGTCCAAAAATTGATAAGGTCCTTATCTTCAATTGCATCTGCGCCCTTGTCCTTGGCGAATCCCAAGTAGACGGTAAGGCCATCAGCTGGAAAAATAACGATCTTTGCTTCCGCTCCGTATTCGCTATCTCCGATTGAACCATCAGGTCCGTAGACGGAGTCAACGACTGAAAGACCTAAATTCACAAAATCGTCTCCGTAGTTGAAACGCACTCCGTTATGGAACAAGGGAATACTGTTCGGAGCTAGATCGTAGGCGTATGAGTACTGGTATAGCCCAGTGGGCTCCACTGTTTCCCAGCCATGATAGCTGTTGAACTTACCCGCTTCGATATTGGCTCCGTCTCCAAGGTTGTAGGTTATGAACGCTTGTTCTAGATCGAATTCCTCGGTGCTGTTGTTACCGAGATAATTCAGGTCGATCTGAGCGGTGATTTCGTCGAAATCGATCAGGAAGTCGATCTCTGCTTGGTCGAGATTGAACGATGAGCTGTCTTCTCCAGTTTCACTGTTCACGTCCACTGCGGACATGTCCAAGAAACCAGTGACTGACAGGTTATCACTCAGTTCGATCTGCGCGTGTATAACAGGAGTTGCTAGCAGTAGACCTGCGAGCGTAGTTTTTAGTAGTTTGTTCATTGTAGTAGTTATGAGTTAGTTATAAATTTTTCTGTGAACAACAGATTCCGCGGGACTGTTAAGAACCAGAGACACAGAATCCCTGTGAAGAAAAACGTTTCCTTACAGAAAAGAGGGGTTTTAAATTTTTTGTCGTTAGATTACGCCTGGCTCAAAACGTGCAGGAACTGAGGCTACAAGACGCATGGAAGTTCTGTTAAACAGTTCAAACTGCTCCAGATTGAGCAAGAAAAAACGGCTAAAACACGCTTAACTAGGGGTTTCCGTTAGGCGATTTTGGTGAATCAGGCCATATGAAATGTAAAATATCTTATCTTTGACGAGATTGGCAAGATTCCGCGTGGGATCGATTTCTAGAGGCTTTCCCCATCATCGTCTTCAACTTCGACGATCCGCGCAACTCCGAGAAGGAGGTCTCCTTTGTTTAAATTGATGCAACGGACGCCCTTGGTCGCTCGGCCAATCACGCTGATTCCAGACACCTTCGTCCTGACAGCCTGACCATTTTTCGTTAGCATCATCATTTCGTCCGACTCAAACACCGTCAACGCTCCGGAAACGCCTGAAGTTCGGGCTGCAATAACTCCACTCCCTCCGCGCTTTTGAGTCGGATACTCTTCGAACTTCGTCCGCTTCCCCTGTCCACTTAGGCCGCAGATGAGGAGAGTCCTTTCGTTGTTGACGACCTCCATCGCTTTGGCTTCGTCGCCCTCTTTCAAGCGTATTCCACGGACCCCGCGAGTGGCGCGGCCTTGGTCGCGCAAGTCGGTCTCCGGAAATCGGATTGCTTGGCCTTTCAGGGTTATGATGACTAGATCGTCCTCACCACTTGTTAGCTTGGCCGAGATAAGGTCATCCCCTTCATCAATATTGATTCCGATGATCCCTCCGCGGCGGAAATTTTTGTAGTCGATCAGATTAGTTTTTTTAACGACCCCATTCTTGGTACACATTACCAAGTGATGCGTATCCACTATTTCCTTAAGGCAAATCATAGCGGCGATTTTTTCCCCCTCTTGCAATTGGAAAACTCGTGCGATGGAGCGACCTTTGGAGGTTCGGGCGCCTTCGGGAATCTCGTATACCTTTTCCACGTACACGCGACCATTGTTCATGACGAAGAAAATGTAGTCATGCGTATTAGCGGTGAATATGTGCTCGATGAAATCCTCGTCATAAGTATTACCGCCTTGAACGCCTTTCCCGCCTCGCTTCTGGGTGCGGTATTCACTATCGCTAGTACGTTTGATGAATCCTTTGTGGGAAACGGTGATGAAGCAGCCTTCGCGAGGGGTCATGTCCGCTTTTGAAATGTCGCCTTCGTAGGGAACGATTTCACAGCGCCGAGGGGACCCGTACTTCTCCTTCTGTTCAAGCAGTTCGGTTTTGATGATTTCGAGCAACTTCTGTTCGCTTTCCAGAATGCTTCGCAGCTCTTCTATCAGCTTGATGAGCTCTGCGTACTCCTCTTCGATCTTGCCTCGCTCCATACCGGTGAGCTGGTAGAGTCGAAGGTCGAGAATCGCAGCAACCTGTCGATCGGAAAGAGGATACTTCCCTTGCAGCCTCTCTTTCGCTTCATCGCGATTTACGGAAGACCGAATGATCTTTATGAAGTCGTCTAGGTTATCGAGAGCTATTTTGTATCCCTCGAGGATATGGGCCCTGTCTTCCGCTTTTTTGAGTCGAAATGCGGTACGGCGGTAGATGACATCGCGGCGATGATCAATGTAGCAATTGATCAGTTCCTTGATGTTCATCTGCTTGGGACGATGATTGTCCAAGGCGAGGAGATTGACGCCGAAGCTGCTTTCAAGCGCTGTTTTCTTGAACAGCTTTGACATGATGACTTCAGGGAATTCGCCCCGTTTCAGTTCGATGACAATACGAGTGTTTTCGTCTGATTCGTCTCGGAGATCACTGATCCCCTCAATGTCCTTTGAGGAAACGAGATCTGCGATTTTTGTCACAAGGACTGCACGATTAACATTGTAGGGGATTTTGGTGATGACGAGTCGATCGCGATCATTGTCCATCTCCTCTTTTCGCATTATGCCGCGAATGCGAACAATGCCTCGACCCGTGCGCATGTACTCGTCGATGCCTTTGCGGCCAACGATTTGGCCCCCAGTTGGAAAGTCCGGACCTTGGATGTATGTAGCGAGCTCGTCGATTTCGATGTTTGGATTATCTATCTGAGCGCAGATCCCGTCGATAAGCTCGTCAAGATTGTGGGGTGGAATATTGGTAGCCATCCCCACTGCGATCCCCGTTGAACCGTTCATGAGAAGATTCGGTAGTCCCGCAGGAAGCACATCAGGTTCAGTGGTGCTTTCCTTGTAGTTAGCGACAAAGTTGACTGTGTCTTCGTCGATGCACCGAAGAAGGTCCTCTGCAATATTGGTTAGCCGACATTCGGTATATCGATAAGCCGCGGCAGAGTCGCCATCAACAGATCCAAAGTTGCCTTGGGGATCGATCAGGGGATATCGCATAACCCACTTTTGAGCCATACGAACGAGAGTGTCATAGACGGAGGAATCGCCATGAGGGTGATAGTTCTTTAGTACTTCACCAACAACGCCGGCACATTTGTCGAATGACCGGTTGTGGAGCAGGCCTTCGCGAAACATTGCGTAAAGAATGCGTCGCTGAACAGGTTTGAGCCCATCCCGGGCGTCGGGCAGAGCTCGACTGACTATGACTGACATCGAATAATCGATGTAGGCCGTCGACATGATGTCTGTGATGCTGGCTGAAGAAATGCGTTCGGATGCTGGGTCCATGCGTATCTAATTATTGATTACGTAAATTGAAAGGTACTAGACGTCTAGGTAAGAGACGTTTAGAGCATTGTCTTCGATGAATGCCCTTCGTGGCGCGACTTCTTCACCCATAAGGATCGTAAACATTTCATCCGCCTTGGCGGCGTCATTGATATTCACTTTTAGTAGTTGTCGCTTTTCTGGGTCCATCGTGGTTTCGAAAAGCTGCTTGGGGTTCATTTCACCTAGACCTTTATATCGTTGAATGGACAGGCCTTTTCGTCCCAGGAGTCGAATTTGATTGAGAATATCCATATTCGAGGAAATTTCGATCGTGTTCTCGTTTTTCTGCCCTTCGTTTTCCAGTATCGTGTAGATCGGAGTTTCCGATGGCTGGAAATGGGTTGGGTCGAGCCCTATGTCTTCGATCTCTCGCATCAATTTGGACATTTCATTTGCCTCGAAAATCTCGAATAACGAGATCCGCTTGGAGGTGCCTGCCTCGTCGTTCTGTATGGTAATAGTCGCGTTTTCGCTATCAAGCTCTTCGGAGCCGATTCCCGCGTTTTGCACAAATGTGGCACGTTCAGCCTCGGTGGTCAGGAAAGTGTAGAACTCCTCGTTTCCTTCGCGTACTCGTGCGAGATAGCGCGGCAGCGTGTACTCTTCTTTTGAATACTGCTCCAGATACTCGCTGAGCGAAGCGCCGTGTCTGGATACTGCACCGCCAATTCGCTCCAGCTGAGCAAAGATTTCAACGATCTGGTCAATTTGAGAAGGATTGAAGATGTGTCCGTCGTCTAAACGGGTCATCTTTACGTCCTCAGTGCCAAGTTCCAGAAGGATTCGGTTGAGTTGCTCGTCGTTGTCAATGTACTGCTCGCGTCGCTTCCGCTTGATTTTGTATAGGGGAGGCTGGGCGATGTAGACGTATCCCGTTTCGATGAGTTCTTTCATCTGGCGGTATAGGAATGTCAAAAGCAGGGTACGAATGTGAGAACCGTCGACGTCCGCATCCGTCATGATGATGATCTTATGGTATCGGGCTTTCTCAATTTTGAAGCCATGATCCCCCTCAATGTCCCCAATGCCGCAGCCAATTGCGGTGATCATGGTTCGGATTTCATTGTTGGAAAGAACTTTGTCGATCCGCGCCTTTTCAGAATTGATCAGCTTACCTCGCAGGGGAAGGATAGCTTGGGTCCGGCGATCACGACCTTGCTTGGCGGATCCACCCGCGGAATCACCCTCCACGATGTAAAGTTCACTCTCATCCGGTTTCCGTGAAGAACAGTCCGCGAGCTTTCCGGGAAGACCTCCTCCTGAAAGTGCTCCTTTACGAACCGTTTCCCGCGCCTTTCGTGCGGCTTCGCGGGCACGTGCTGCGTTGAGGCATTTGTCGATAAGCCTTTTCGCGAGTTTGGGGTCGGTTTCGAAGACGTACTTCAGACGTTCGCCCACGATCTTCTGTACGATGCCATCGACTTCCGAGTTGGAGAGTTTGGTCTTGGTCTGTCCTTCGAATCTGGGTTCGGGAACTTTAACGGATACAACCGCGACGAGTCCTTCGCGAGCGTCGTCGCCAGTGATGGCTGGATCCTTGTCTTTGAGCAAATTGTTGGCCCTAGCAAATTGATTGATCACGCGAGTCAATGCGGTGCGGAATCCAGACAAGTGGGTGCCTCCCTCAATATTGAAAATCGAGTTGGCGTAGGCAAACAGTTGCTCGTTGTAGGAATCGTTATACTGCAGCGATACATCGACTCCGGTTGCGGGGCCATCAGGGTCGTTTGGATCGGGGAATGTATCGCCGAAAGAAATGGGATCTTCGTGGAGGACGTTCTTCGAGCGGTTCAGGAACCGAATGTATTCCGCTATACCGTCATTGAACTGAAAATTCTCACTTTTGCTGGAACGCTCGTCACTGACCGTTATGTGGATTCCAGGGTTCAGGAAAGCGAGTTCGCGCAGACGCTTGGCGAGAATGTCGTAATGGAAAGTTCGGGTTTCCAAGAAGATAACCGGGTCCGGCTTAAAGCTAATCTTTGTGCCGGTCTTTTTGGTTTCACCGACAACCGCGAGTTTCTTGGTCGTGATACCCTGACTGAAGCTCATCTGATGGATTTTGCCATCCTTGCGAACTTCTGCCTCAAACCACTCGGAAACGGCGTTGACACACTTGGCTCCCACACCGTGCAAGCCACCGGAAACCTGGTAGGCGCCTTTGCCGAACTTTCCACCTGCGTGGAGGTTGGTAAGCACCAATTCGAGAGCCGGCATATCATACTTAGGGTGAATGTCTACCGGAATGCCGCGCCCGTCATCCTCGACGGAGCAGGAGCCATCCAAGTGAATGGAGACTTTGATGTTTTTGCAAAACCCGGCGAGAGCCTCGTCAATGGAATTGTCTACTACCTCAAAAACGCAATGGTGAAGGCCGCGCTCGTTCGTGTCACCGATATACATGTCAGGGCGTTTGCGCACACCCTCTAGGCCTTCTAGCTTTTGAATATTCGAGGAGTCGTAGCTTGCGGAGCCTTCGTGATTTATGGGAATATTTTCGGCGTCGGTCTGGGAATCCATATAGTAGCTTTTGTCGTTGTAAAAGGTTTCAAATTGATCAGGCGATCACAACCTTTTTCTATGATAAAAACGCGCAATAGAATCGTCTGGATGAAGGCGTGCAAGGACCTTTTTCGTGTATATCCACCTACTGGGTTTTTTGGGTCGAAAGAGCCCGCTTTGAAGGGGTTTATTTGCTTTTGTACTCGATTGGGTGTCGAGAGGTCTCCAGCATAGTCGGAATTGATGAAAATGACCGTGAAACTAGAATACGCGTGCCGCGCCTTGGTCCAGTTAGCGAAGCGGTATGAAGGTTCTGGCGTTTCCAGTATCGAGGAGCTGGCCAATGTGGAAAAAATCCCGGCGAAATACCTCGCCCAAATATTGAGTGAACTTCGTAACGGAGGACTCGTTGAGAGTCGGAGGGGGAAGCAAGGAGGCTATTTGCTCGCGAGAACCCCAGTCCAAATTTCTATCTCCGACGTGATTTTTTTGATTGAGAGCGAAATGTTTTCGGAGTCTTCGAGGGTTTCGGGGGATTCGGGAGAAGCGGTTGCGAAGGCGTGGGCTGAAATTCAGGAGCGTTTTGAAGAGAGTGTGCGTTCGATCACTTTGGCGGACCTTGCCGTGCGTGAAAATCAGGAGATGTATTACATTTAGGAATTTGGTATCGATGCGCCTTGACGGATTGAAATTATAGCCCTCCAATCTTAGCCGTATATATGGCCACAGATTGCACTACTAGCCTGCTGATCCTCCAGGATCGGGACATGAATTTGCAGCGGATCGAACGCGATTTGGCCCATTTGCCGGTTGAAAAAGCGTCGACACAGAAAAAGAAAGCAGATCTTGAAGCTGAGATCGCGGCGGGAAAGCAACTTGTCAAGGAGCTGGAAGTCCGTGGGAAGATGATCGAAACGGAGATGGGCGATGTTGAACAACAGTTGCTTAAGTACAAAAACCAGCAACTGCTTGTTAAAAAGAACGATGAGTACCAGGCTCTGACTCATGAAATCGAGCTGACTCAGTCAAAGATATCCGATCTTGAGGAAAAAGAAATCGAACTCCTGTACGGGCTGGATGAGGCACGTAAGAAGCAAGGGGAAGATGAAGCGGTTTGCCGCGAGAAGATTGAAGCGGAAAAGCGGTTTTTAGGCCGATTGGATGAAAAAGAGGCGAATTTAAAGAGCGAGATCGATGCGGCAAGGCAAGCGCTGGCTGAGGTTGAAGCAAGTATTGAAAAGCCAATGCTCTCCGTATACCGGCGTGTCTCTAGAGGCTTGAAATTTCCCATCATCGTCGCTCAAAAAGACGCCAAGTGCCAGGGTTGTCACATGCGGGTTTCTTCTTCGGTTGAGGTTGAGGTGATGAAGGGTAACGAAATTACCACTTGCGACAATTGCGGACGCATCCTTTATTTCGACGCCTAGCTTCGGAGCCACACGTTCGCTCCGCCGTTCTTTAATGAATTCGTTCAGCGCAGGCAGTGGAGAGGAAAGTCCGGACGTCACAGGGCAGGATTCCTCGTGAAAGCGGGGAAGGCTCGCTTCAAGGCGAGTCGATGGATAGCGCCACAGAAAATACACCGCCCACCTTCGCCAAGGCTTCGGCGGGCAGGTCTCTTTCGGGAGATCTGTTTGGTGAAGGAAGGTAAGGTTGAAATGGTGGGGTAAGAGCCCACCGCCGCTCCGAGCAATCGGGCGGGCAGGGCAAGCCCAATCCGACGCAAGATAAAATAGGGGGCAGAGCGGCCCGTTTTTTATGCCCCGGGTATGTCGCGCCTTTTTCGAAAGGGTTCCGCATTCGTGCGGGACAGATAAATGAACGTGGCCCTGCTTCGGCAGCGTACAGAATCCGGCTTATAGGCTCCGGAGCTAGAATTTTTATAAGGGCACTTGGTCTAACGTTTTTGATGGATCCGGGACCTGGATCTCACGGGGCGGGGAGCCTTGAATGACGAGCAAAACCCAGAAGCTTTCTAGGTTGGGGAACCGCGGCATCGGGTGCAGGCCAGTCAATTAAGGTGGCGGGCAACGGGGATTTTGCCGGCGTTCTCTACGCTCATAATGCTGATCTAGAGATTAAGGGGAACGGAAACGTTTCGGGAGCCGCGGTGGGTGAAAACATTACTTTAACCGGAAACGCGGCGTTTCACTATGATTTGAACTTGAAGAACCTGGACAGCGATGGGTCCTATGCGGATCAGTAGATGGCTCGAGCTGCGTGGAAACTCAGAGTGGCTAGACTTCTCCAACACCACGAGCTTGGCTAATCCAATTTCAACCCTGTAAAAGCCTCGCTATATCTCGTGTAAATGCCTTGACACGGAAGGAAATTGGCGAAATATCCGCCCCCCAATGGCAAATACCAAGTCAGCACAGAAGAACAACCGTAAGACGATCGCTCGTACGCTGCGCAATCGTGCACGCAAGACCCGTCTAAAAACGTTGGCTAAGAAGGTTCAGACGCTCGCGGAGTCCGGCGACAAGGAAGGGCTCAAGGCGGCGGCTACTGACTATATATCGGCCATGGACAAAGCGGCAAAGACGAATCTAGTTCATCGCAACAAAGCGAGCCGCACTAAGGCATCGATGGCGAAGTTGCTCGTGGCTTAGTAAGACATTTTTTTCCTCCTCCCATCTATGAGCTCCCACGTTTTGGCGATGGGGGCTCTTTTTTTAACCGAATGCCCGACACCGCTCCATTTATTTCCTTCCCAGAACGCTACTTGGGCGAGCGATCAGTCAAGTTCCCGTTGCTCGTAGATCATCCGGGTTACTTCGCTATTAACAAGACAGCAGGGCTTGCCTGTTTTAGACATGAGTGGAATGCAGGTAAGCCGGATTTATCAATGGCTTTGCGGAGGGAGCTCCTCAATGAGAAGCCTCAGTTGAAAGCCTTGGGATTAGAAGGTCTTTTTCGCGTATTCAAACTCGATGCGGAATTGAGCGGGGTTCTCCTTTACGCTAAAACTGAGGAGTGGGAGGAGAAGCTGAGAAACGCCTTTGGTTCGCGCCAGATCGTTTTTCGCTACCACTTTCTTGCGAGTACGGAATTCGAGGAACGCGTACTCATTTGTGATTTGCCTATTGCCGCTCACTCAAATGGGAAGCAGATGCTCGTTTCCCACAAGACTGGGAAAAAGTGCGAAACCCGCTTTCAGTACTTGAGAAGCTTCGGGCGTTACCAGCTTTGGGAGGCGAAGACCCGAGACATGCGAGTGCATCAGGTACGAATCCATGCTGCAGAGAGAGGTCTGAACATCGTGGGAGAAGCGGAATACGCGAAAGGCGACCGCATTTTTCTGTCGATGATTAAGAAGGGTTTTCGGCGGGGGAATTCGCCGGAAAACCCGATCTACGATGCACTTTGCGTTCATCTTGTTTCCGTTGAGTTTGAAATTCTGGACGAACCCTGTCCGAGGGCTCAGGCTCCGCTGCCGAAGGGATTCAAAACGCTCTTGAAAAGACTGGATCAATTCAAGGGTCCTCGAGGTTAATTCCCCTATGGCGTCAGTAAATGGAGATTTTGGAAAGTGACCCTGGCTTTAGACAGTCAAGCCAGAAGAGAGCTAGGGTGGTTGAGATCTACCCTGTTTGTAAGGCAATAAAGTGTCGTTTCTTCTTTACAGCGTCTAGGGCACACATCACTTTCTCGGGCTTTTCCAAAAAGTTGAAGATATCATTCTATGGGTAATCTAAAGAAAAAACGTCGTCTTAAGATGTCGAAGCACAAACGCCGCAAGCGTTTGAAGTCGAATCGTCATAAGAAGAAGGCTTGGTAGATTGGTGTAATCCTACAGAGTCCCAATTGAGGTCTCGCGCAGTGTAAAAGATGTCTTGTGCTGACATGCGAAAACGAGAAATTTCAAAGCCCGAACTTTTTAACGGTCCGGGCTTTTTTATAGACCAATGCTTTTTGGGGACTTGGGTTTTGAGAAAGTAACCCGCGTTTTGGCTTCGATTTTTAGGCTGGTACTCAGTCCCCCAAGATCTCGGGGCGTCTTTAGGATTAAGGTAAGCCCGTTACTGTTTTAGAAAGTCGCTATGTCAAATCAACGGAGGTGGATCGGGTCATACTCTCGATTGGAAGCGGGGGCTTTCTTCGTCAGAGAAGGATTCCCTTGAGGGCAATGGCCTACTCAGCGGTGCGGCCTAAGGCTCAAAATGAGGATAACTTCCCTCTATTCGTCTCAATTTAGGAAATGAGGAGTCGATGGGTTTAAGTATACCATCTGGGCGGATATTCGCTCGGGGAATCCAGACATGATTTCCTCAAGTAAAAAGGATTACATAGTAGAGTATCTTCCCGCCTTCATTAGGATGGTTCGGGTAAGCTCGTTCAACGCACCTCCAACGATTGAGGCGATTGAGGAAGTAGAGCTTGGCGAAGGTTCAGAGGCAATTGCTAGCTCGGTAAGAAAGTTTTGCGGCGCGAAAACGAATGGCTACTTGAATGGCACTTGTGTGGTGTATCCGGAGCGCCGGGTTGTTCGACAGGTAGTGATTGACGCTCCAAAAGGGAAAGAAACGGAGTTCGTCTTCAATTTCCTTAACGAACAAATCGAAAACGCTCCTCCTGAATTGGTGGCCCATTGTCTTTCCCCTAAAACGGGTCAGGAATTGGACCCCAGAGAATTTGGTCGCAAGGAAGTGCTCATATGCGGGGTTCCTCACCGAGACATAAACGAGCTGCAACAATCAATGCTTGAGCATGCGATATACCCCAAGAGATTGGAGTTGGGCACGGTTGGCATGCTTGGAGCGGTTCAAGACGCTTTAAAGTGGAAGGATTCAAAGCTCCCTGCGCTCCTGCTTGAATTGGATGAGCGTTCTGCAAACGCCGTAATAATTGGAGCCAACGGGATCGAGATATCCCGTCGAATCGATATGGGATCAAAGGACATTGCAGAGGCACTGAAGTTGGAGCTGAACCTTAAGGATGAAGATGCAGCGATTAGATTGCTTTCTTCTAAGGACTTCGATTTTAGCACTTTTTCTAAAAAAATCATAAGAAAGCTCCTACGTGAGCTTCAATCATCAATTGGCTACTACGAAGTTCAAACCGGACAATCGGTTAATTGGATACACGCAAATTCAAGATCTATTCAGATGAATCGGTTGGAAAGAAGCATGGGAGAGTTCCTGAATTTAGAGTCTTTGAAATTCGATGTTAGAGAATGGCTCGATTCAGTCGGCGTCAGTTTTGCAAGTGATGAGCTTAGGGAAATGGTAGATTCCTCTTGGCTGGGGCTCTTCTCAAGTCTTTGCACTTTTGATAAAGAGGAGGTTGCCGCATGAGTAAGAAGTGGGACAAGAAGGTCCAAGTAGAGGCAGAGCTGAACTGGCGTCCTGACTTTCGTGATCGTCAATCTCTGCCTGATATAAAAACCGTCAGGACAACTTTCTTCATTTCGGCTATAGCGGTAACAATAGCCCTGATGAGTGTTATGCACGTAGGATTCCAAGAATATACCATCTACTCGCTTGGGAAAAAGATTGAAGAAGGAAAAGCTGAAATAGCCGCACGCCAGGCCCTTCATGTAAAAGCGATAAGGATGAATAATCTCTTTCTTGCGCAAGAAAACCGTATCGATGAGATAAATACATTTGAAGAAAAACAGTTGGCCGCTAGTGACCTAATACTCGATTCGGGCAAAAGCCTTAGCCCAGGTATGTCACTCCTGAGTATTGATTACATTGATGAAAAAGCAGTATTTCAAGGATTCGTCGTGGCAAGCGAGGAGACAGATTCGCTTTTAAAAGATTATATGGAGAAGCTTCGGAACGTAGATTCGTTGAAAGATCGCTATGCGGACATCAATCAAGTTTCGGTGGAGAGGGAATCCGGCACTGACCTGATCAAGTTTCATTTAGAAGCAGTAAATCCCGAGGAAGGCGACACCTCCAAAAAGAAATCATAGGCATGAATTTTGAGCGATTGATAGAGACGATTAGGAAGAACCTAGTAATCGCGATTTCAGGGGTTGTTACCGCCACCTGCATGACGGTTTACGTTTTGCACAAGGATAAAAAGCCGGACTTGGAATCGGAAATTGAGCAGATCGACATTCGTATTTCGACTATGTTGAGGAATCTCACCAACAGCGCTGGCTTGGAGGAAGATATCGAAGTAGTCAAGAGCCAGATCTCAGAGCTGGATGAGAGAATGTTTCAGTCACAGGAGTTAGCCACAAACTACAATTACTTCTTCAATATTGAAACATCGACGAACGTTTCTCTAAGCGAATTAAAACAAGTTGAGATCGTAACGGAAGACGTAGATCAGAAAAAGCATAAGATGCCGAATCCGATCGTGGATGCCTATGTAAAGATACGGTACGATATGAGAGTCAACGGAACTTATCAAGATTTGGTTTATTTTATGAGAGCTTTAGAAGGAGGTCCATCTTTCTACCAATTGGAGAAGTTCAGGCTGTCGAAGTCATCAACTGGTGGCGACGAGCTTTTATCCATGGATGTATCTTTTTTAATACTCGGGAAGAAAGCGTCTTAGTTCCGTATGAAATTTAGTACTTACAAGATTGTAACCATTTTACTGATGTTAGGATTTGCGGCATCAGGGTACTCGGTTGTCAAAGAACCAGAAGTTCGTAAGGCGAAAATAGAAATAGCGAAACGCCTTTTAAGCAAGCGTGTAGCTCTACCGGACGAGAAGCTTCTGGTTGCAATCGGGGACCCTTTCGACCTTTCGAAAGAGGTCATTGAGGTTGTGGAGGAAGTAGTTGAGGAAAAAGTCTCCGCACATGAATTGATTCCTATGCTAGCCGAGAATGTAAACCCCACTGGGATATTCGCAGTAGGGGGCGAGTATTACCTGATTTTTAATCAGGACAAGGTAAAGTCCGGTGGGACGATTTTTATAGAGTATAAGAAAAAAAAATACAATTTGGAAATAGTAAGGGTTATTCGAAACGCATATAGCCTGCGTATGGAAGATGCAGAGATCGAGATTAAACTAAAGTAGAGAGATATGAACACTGCAAAACGATTAATGTTTGGCACTATACTCTTCGGATGCCTGCAAATCGCGGCATACGGACAGAACGACCAGTCGGACGTTAGTACGGATTCTCCTAGGGAATCTGACGTTGGTAGGCAATTCGACTACTCCACCCCGAGGTTTGAAGAGTCGAGTCCAAGCACGGATACCGGGAGAGGTTTGAGTACGTCCCCATTGAATAGGGAACTTTTGTTGGGTGATACCGATATGATTTCGGTCGACTTTCCAAACGCGGAAATTAGAACAGTTCTACGTAACGTAGCTGATCTCTATATGCTCAACATTGTTATTCCTGAGGGTCTACAAGGGACGACTTCCATTAAGTTACGCGATGTGTCCTGGAAGCAGATTTTCTCAGTAGTCTTGGAGACCACAGAGTACACCTATATAGAGGAAGGGAACATTATTCAGATTATCTCTAACGATACTTTGAATTTTGAGCCTCCAATTACAGATATTTTCATGCTCAACTATGCGGAAGCCAGCGATATTGCGGCTACCGTTGCCAACATGATTGATGCTGAAAAGGGTGGGCGTGTGCAAATAGATGCTAGAACAAATAGTCTGATTGTCACGGAAAGACAATCACGCATGTCAACGATCCGCCAAGTGATTGAGAGACTGGACAAGCCAACGCTGCAAGTAATGATCGAAACCCGATTTGTGGAAGTCACAAATCAGGACGTTTCCAAAATCGGTGTAAAGTGGAATAGCTTGGAAGAGTTCGAAGTCAAAGCTGGAGGAATATCACGTGGATACTCTAACTTAGATACTCGGCTTGGAAACAACACTCGAGGCACTGAGAACACCATAGGAGACAATTTCGGTGAAGTAGATCTTTCAGTTGACGATGCCTCGATTTCGAGTGTGCCGGAATCGCGCAGCGGTCAATTCGTCAATAATTTAACGGGTCAAACTTTGCTAGATGCCTCAACTGCCTCGGACACCAACCTTCAGCAAAGTGCCATTCGCAATTTGACCGATCTTGTTCACGGAGGAGATTTGCAGAGGACGACAAACGCGATTTTCAGTATTAGTCAAATCGGCTACATTTTCAGTGCGCTGAAAACGCAGGGAAACAGTCGCTTGGTATCGCATCCAACCGTGGTAACTCTAAACAACCAGGAAGCTGAAATCTCAATCGGCGAGCAGTTCCCTATTCCGAACTACCAATATAATGAAGAACGTGGATCTTTCGAGGTGGCGGGGTTTGATTACAAAGACATCGGTGTGATTCTCAAAGTTAAGCCTTCGGTCAATAATGAGGGTCTTATTACGCTGAAAGTTAACCCTGAAGTAAGTAGCCGCACCGGTGAGCGTGAGTTCGGTGGAGCAAGTGGAGCAAGTATTCCAATTATCTCTACGCGCCGTACAGAAACTATAATATCACTGAAAGATGGATACACTATGGGTCTAGGTGGATTGTTGCAAGCAAGCTCGATTGAAGAAGAAAGGAAGGTGCCTTTGTTGCAAAAGATTCCAGGTCTAGGAGCGGTTTTCCGTAACAAGGAAAAAGATGGCCAGAAGATGAACCTCCTCATCTTTATCACTGCCAAAATTCTTTCTAGTGGAGATTCTGATTTTGAAGATGTCTTCTCCCAGGCGCAAATGGAAGATGTGGGTTTAGACCCAGACGAAATATGAAATCAGTAATTCACAATAAAGCAAATTTTTACCGGGTCTCTTCTTTCGAGAAAAGGCCCGTTTTATTTTCAGGAACAGGGGAGGCAATTGTTCTGCCCGCGATTCTTATATTCCCAATGGCTACTCGCCGACAATGGAAACGACCAGATGGCGAGTATGCATTTGTATGCGGTGTTCCCAGAGAAAGAGTCCTTGCCAGGTTCCCAAAAGGAGGCTCCCGTTAACAAAGGGGATTGACTCTGAACTCCGGGTGAGGGCGGTTTTGATATGACTGGGCATGTCGTCCGGCCCTTCGTATGTATGAGTAAAGTGGGGGTTGTTGTCGGGCACAAGACGGTTTAGATAGTTTTCAAGATCGTGGCGGGCGGAAGGATCGGCATTCTCCATTAGGACAAGGCTACAGCTGGTGTGGCGACAGAAGACGTTAAGGGTGCCATTCCCCAGACCGGATGATCTAAGAGCGTTTCTTACTTTGTCGGAAATTTCGTAAGTTCCTTGGCCGTTGGTTTCGATATGAAACTCGGTATGCTGGATCTTCATTTTGGGCAAGAGACTAGTTGTTTGATGAACCGACTGTATTGCCTTCTGCGATGTGGTCCTCTTCAGGCTCGAGCAAAATAGCAAAATCGAGTTCCTTCTGGTCTCGCTTGATTGTGAAAAGGAGGAAATCGCCCGGGTCTTTGAAGAAAATACTGTCACGCAAGTCGTTTAGATCCGCAATTTGCGATCCCTCGAGGTTCAGTATTTCATCCCCTGGCTGAAGACCGCTTCGTTCTGCAGGGCTTCCCGGAACGATGGACTTAACCAGGACGCGTTTCCCAATATTGTAGGTGTCTGGTTTCTCCTCAAACTCGATAGGCAGTAAGCCGTATCTGACTTTCTGATGCTGTGTAAGGTGAGAGACAATTCTTGCTAGAGCCTTGGTTGGGATTATGTATGATGAATCCACTTCGGGTAAAGTGGCTATAACAATACCGATAAGTTCGTTATCAGCATCGAAAGCGGGCGATCCACCCTCGGCAGGTCCGATAGAAATGCTGAGGCGAGTATAGGTCAGGGGAAAGACTACTTCAGCAAAGTGGCTCTCGTAACCGGTGACGAGCCCAAATTTAGGAGTAGGACTGAAGTCGAGTGGGCTTGTTACGGAAAACGCCAGAGCTCCGATTTCGAGGCTTTCCTTGTCTTCGATTAGTTCGATGTAATCGAAGGAATCGGGCAAATTAATCACCTGCAGGAGAGCCACATTCGTACGGGCGTCTGATCCGACAATATCCGCGAGAAATGATATGCCACCCTTTTCAATCCAAACTCGGGTAGCGTTGTCAGTGGGAAGATAGCTTGTCAGCACTTGTCCTTTCTCGCTGATAAAGAAACCGGAAAACACTCTAAGTACGACTTTTGGCTCGTTGTTCTCAGAGAGGGTCTCGGTGGCAACCTTTACCCGAACGACGGCGTTTTTGCGATCCTGGTAAATTCCCTGGACCGCTTTCTGCAGATCGAGCACGCTACCCCTGCTTTGACCGTAGGCGACCTGAGAGCTTACAAGCAGGCTGGTGGCAAGAATTACGACTGAAGCTCGTGCCTCCATAGGGGCACGTTTGAGTAGCCGAATGAACATGGGCTAAAAATGGCTCCAAGTACCGATGACTTTGGCGCCCAAATCGGTTCCGGAATTGATGTGGCCAGCGGTGAACTTTTTAGGTTCAGCGATAATCTGATAGTTAACAGGAATCGACTTTTTCGTCAGAGCGTTGATTTCGTAGGAGGGAGTTGCATTGATCCCGTATGAGAAATCAACTTCGTTTGCCTCAGCTTGTGGATGGAGATCATTGACTACAAAAATAGGCTGATCGATGGCAGAAGCGTCGTCGGCTTCGGGGTGCATTGGCTCCGTTTGAGTGGGGCTGGTCGTGGTTTGTCCTCCTGTGAAATAATCGCTTTGTGATACAGTAAAGATACCAAGTGCCAATATGCTTGCCGTAGCTGTAGCTGCTGCGGACTTCCGAGCAATTAGAATGGAAAGCTTTCCAACCCTTTCATACCATGACTGCGTGCGGACAAGAGCGGCGAGTTGCTTGCTTCGTATTTCCTCGTCAAACTTGAACCAAAACGCTTCGTCGGGCTTCTCCTGGCGCTTCAGCTGTATCAGATGACTAAGGCGTTCGTCTTCTTTTGGGGAGAATGTTTTCTTAAAGAGCATTTTAGGCTTAGAGAAATTCAACGAATGTAGTCCTCCAACTCGCCTTGAAGGAATTGTTTAGCGTAGTGGAGACGGGATCTAACAGTGCCAATGGACGTCCCAACGATGTCAGCGATTTCCTTGTGACTCAGGCCGTCAATCTCAAACAGGGTGATCACGGTTCTGTGTTTGACCGACAATTTTTGGAAAGCGTCGTTCAGCCTTTCCTGGAGTTCGGTCATCAAGGCTGCTTTGTCCGAGTCGGACTCAGTCTTCAAATTTTCAATGAATCCTTCCGTATGATCCTCCTCGACCATTTTTTCGAAGCTGAAAAAGCGTCGCAGCTTGTTTTTTCGGAGGTGGGTGAGCGAAGTGTTTAACGCGATTCGGTAGAGCCAAGTGAAAAAACTAGATTTCCCCTTGAAGCGGTTGATCGATTGAAACGCTTTGATAAAAGTCTCTTGGGTAAGGTCAGAGGCATCCTCCCGATTGGATGTCAAATTGTAGATCACCGAGTAAACCCGTTCTCGGTACTTGAAAATCAATGAGTCGAATGCGTCTACGTCACCGGCCTGGATCTTTCGTACGATAACGAGATCCTCATCTGCTTCCAATCGCCGCGCAGGCGAAGAAACGAGCGGCTTAGTGATGGTTTTGGTTACACTCATTGGGGTGCGTTTGATAAAAAGCTAACTATTACAGGTCAAATGTCTAGGTTCCTTCGTTAAAAATAGCGAAAATAGGCGAAGTCTCCATCCTAGCATTAGGATCTTGTCCGATTTGACTGGAGGGCTTCTACCTGGTTCCATAAGAGTTCGGTAATCGTGTACAGAAGATCCGCATCTTCGTTACCGGCATAGGAAGTAATTGCTCCCCGGGCGAGCTGAACTTCGCGGAAAATGGCTTTTCGAACGATGTCTATTACACCTAATTCGGCAAGCTTGGATTGCCACATTGAGATGTCGGCCTCGTTTTTACCTGCCAGCGTGTCCCTCAGCAGGGTGGCTTCTGCTGGCGGAAGGCGATCGCGGAGCAAGATGACAGGAAGTGTCGCCTTGCCGGTTGCGATATCAGTGCCCAGCGTTTTTCCGATTTTCTCTTCTGATCCTATCAGGTCGGTAAGGTCATCGTATATCTGATAGGCGATCCCTAAGTGCCGTCCAAAATTCCCGGCAGCCTCGACATAAGGTTGATCTCTTTCGGCCAGACGAGCTCCGAGAAAGCAGGCAACGCTGAAGAGTTCTGCGGTTTTTAGATCTATGACCCTTCGATAAGTAGCTAGATCAATATCAGGATCGCCTCTTTGCATTGTTTGGAGGATTTCCCCCGTACAGACGTTTCGCATGGCGATGGCCACCTTCTCACTGACTTCTGAAGTTGGAAATTGGGTTGCAAGGTATACTGCGTGCGAGAAAAGGGCATCTCCGAGGAGCACAGCCGTGGCGTTTCCATCTTTTTTCGCGACGGTGAGACGGCTGCGGCGAATGTCAGCCTCATCCATAATATCGTCGTGCACGAGGGTCGCAAGGTGGATAGTTTCAATAACCGCAGCAAGTTTCACTAGTCTCTGATCAACAACGCCTTCCCCTTGCCATCCGCTAAAGAAAATTAGGGACGGCCGAATACGTTTACCACCTGTGTCGATGCAATATTCTACGTATTCCCGAATTTCCTCCTCGAAACTGCTGACTTGCCGCAAGAGAAACGAGTCGAGAGTCGACAAGTGGGGGTCGAGCATTTGAAACAGCCCGGAAAGCAGCTTTGACTCACCTAGAATCGGCGTTTGGGAAGCTTGGCTCATGTCGATCGTCGTTTTCAGTTTCTCTTCGTACCTCAGCCAGGCTCGGCTTTAGTCTAAATATGACTGCGTTTTGAAAAATTCCGAAACAAAAATCGCCTCGTTCAAAGCTTAGCCTCAGCCGTTATGTCGCAGAGGTTAAACATTTTAAGGAGAGATCCGGCGGAATTAGGCTCTTTTGAGGTCTGCTTTCAGACCATCTTTACCTTTGTCAAATCCTGTCCGTCGATGACTCCGATGGGTTTGAAATCTGCGTCAACGACAATTAGGTCGTCAATCTTCCGATTTTCGAAGATCCGCAGGGCCTCAACGGCCAGCGAACCAGAGTTGATAGTAATCGGAGCTTGTGTCATGAAACTGGATACTGATTTCCCTAGGAAGTCGGCATCCTCGAGAACGAGCCTTCGAATGTCTCCGTCGGTGAAGATCCCACTCAGCTTGCCGTTCTCGTCTGTAAGGGCGATGCATCCGCTGTTGGGATTTGTCATATGCTGGAGACATTCCTTGCAGGTCGCCTCGTCGCTTGAAATCGCGAATTGCCCAGTCGGACGCATGATTGAATCAACGCTTGCGGCCAGAGATTTGCCGATGCTTCCCCCGGGATGAAACTGCACGAAATCCTCTCGACTGAAGGCTCGCCATTCTAAAATCACCATGGCGAGGGCGTCTCCGATAGCCATAGATGCGGTTGAGCTCGCAGTGGGAGCAAGATCCAGCGGACAGGCCTCCTTGTCTGCGCAGTAGATCAAGCGCTGGTCGCAAAGCTTCGAGAGGGAGGCGTCCGACATAGAAGTCACGGCAACCGTTCGGACTTCGAATCGTTTGAGAATAGGTACGAGTCGAAGGAGCTCTTCGGTCTCGCCGCTGTTGCTAAACGCAAAAAGAGCGTCCCCTTTGCGGCACAAGCCCATATCGCCGTGGAGAGCGTTTACAGGATCTAGAAATGTGGAGGGCGCGCCAATGCTGTTGAATGTTCCGACCAGTTTTCGGGCAATATGGGCACTCTTCCCGATTCCGGAAAAAATGAGCTTTTGCCCATCACTAAGGGAATCGATCACAGTCGCTGCGACTTGAGCGAACGCTGAGTCAAGTTGAGCGCTAGTTTTCGCCAGAGCCTCGGCCTCAATATTAATGCAACGCCGGCCTTTAGCAATTATTTCTTCAGTATCCATTGATTAGGGAGAGAGAATGCGTTTAGCTGATTTCAGACTTGGAAAGTCAAGAAGAGGTGGTCTCATAGTATAAGAGCATTTCCGATCATGATAAGAAGATCCTACGCATCAAAACTTATTTTCGCTCTTATTGGGACGTTCGTGATTGCGGGCTGTTCCGATCGGATGTCTCTCGATGTCCTTAGTGAGACGGAGGATCCCGTGTATCGTAGAGCGAAGGACCTCCTTTCCCGCAACCTCTACAACGAGGCGCTCTCGCAATTTACCAAGATTATATCGAAAAGATCCGGTAACGCCCCCGAGTCCCATCTGGAGGCAGGATTGATTCATCTGGATCACATGGATGACCAGTATTCCGCCATCTATCATTTTAAGCATTATCTAGTTATTAAAAGCCGCGATCCGGACTCGTCGGAACGCAGCGCAGGAATGGCTCGGGTAGAGGACCTGATTAAGACGGCGAAAAAGGATCTGCTCACTACGGAAGACGCGAAAAATTACCGTCTGAAACTATTGGATACGATAGAACAGCTTCGGCGCGAAAACGAGACCCTAAAAAGCCGGTTGGCTGAAACGAGAAATAGCACCCTTAAAATGCCGCAGACTAGGCAGGAACCCGAACGCATCGAGTCCGTGGCATCCAATCGCCAGCTACCTGCCCGGCCGGGAAATCCGCCCGTTGCGGGTACTCGGACTTACGTTGTGAAGGAAGGGGACAGCCTTTATAAAATCAGTAGCGAGGTATATGGGAATGGAGGTCGCTGGATGGAGATCCTAGAGGCAAATAGCTCGGTTTTGCCAAGTGAAAGGCAATTGCAGCCGGGTATGTTCTTGGTGATTCCCTGATTTTTTGTGCATCGATTCAAGAGATGCGGATGATGGTTTTGCCGCCGCCTGCTTGAATGCGGTTGCCAACACTTTTTCCTAACAACTCATTTCCAATGGGAGACCTTGATGAAATGACGGTTATCGTTGAATTGTCATCACAAGGAATTTCCATACCTCCCATTCCAGGAGCGAGAAAGAAGATTTCCCGGCCTTGCGAAGATAGCAAAGTTACGAGGGCCCCGAGCGCAATAGGAGAGGATTGGGTGAAGTCGGGCAGACTAAAGTTTTTTACAGCGGCTAGGCTCTCCCGTAATTCGACGGCATGACGCGCTTGACCGCTTGCCAAGTAGGTTGTTTCCAATCCTCGAGTATCATATTTTCCTTCCGCCCTCGACTCTTCGTGAGTTGCGGATTCAGCCGACTCGATGGCGGCATCGGTAGCTTGTTCGAGATCGGACTCCAGTCGTTGCACGATCACTTGCAGGATTGCAATCTTGTTCATAGTGAATGACCCAGATCCTGATAGAGTTTGCTAAGCAGCGGAGTCCAAGCCTTCAACCACGCTTGGCCCAGACGACCCAGTCGCCCGGTGCTGGAGTTAGAAGCGTCGTAGAGTTTTTCGTTATTTCTGCCTCCCCCTTCCAGAGGCCCGTCATGGGGTTGTACCATTTGATTACTCCGCTGGAAAAGGGTAGTTCGAGAGTTGCGGTCGTGAAGGTTTCACTGGAGTCGGTCGATTCGTCTGAAGGAATGCCGTAATAGCCGTCTGGATTGTGTTCCGCTAATGATTCTGGATTCGCGATGTAGGCGATACATTCGGTATGGTTACTGGACAAGATGGACTTCGCCAGCAGCGGGTTGCTTCCGGTGATCGCATCGTTGGGAATCCAGTTTTCTAGGCTGATTTTAGTGTCATTAAAAAACTTCTTTACCTGAAGGATGTCATGGGCTCCGAATCGGAGGCGGCCGGAATTGCAGGCATCGTAATACCCATCTATGCCTCGCTGATTGCGGTCGAAGGGCTCCGAGGAAATTAAGCCAGAGTATGATGGTAGGGCACCCGATAGGATCGTTCCCCAAAACAGCCGGCGAAAATAGTACCGAGGAAATCGGGGCGGGTATTCCTGTTCTCCGCGATCTTGAGCCAGCGCAACGGGTTTCCTTTCAGTTGCCCTGGCTACTAAGGACTTTTCACCTGTTATTTGACCGAGGGAGAAGATAGACAGAAAGGAAATCCATTTTTTGGAAGTCAAGGTGGGGGGATCGAATCTCTTTCCGCATGATGTGATGAGGGAATACCATGGGTCATTTCCTGCTAGGATTTCTCCGACCATGACGAGGGCGTCCTCCCAAGCAGGATCTTCCCCAGTTAGGTCGTTTGCGATCGACCAATGGACGTTCGGCAGGGCCGCAAATCGTTCAATCGCGTATCGCAGGGCGGAATGGGCGCTGGGTTCTCCCTCTTCGAGTCGTTTCAACTCCTCGAATTCTGGCCCGTAGAGAATAATCTCAAATTGAATTTCCGGATGCCTCTGAAGCGCGTAGTTGAGCCGTAGGTCGATCTCGTCCCAGACTTCGAGGTTGAGTCGTTTTCGATCCGGCTGAAAAAGGTAATCTGGGGATGGGGCGAGCCACGATCGAATTCGATTGAAACCCGCTTGGGCGGCCTGATCAATATAGGGTTTCCAGCGATTCTCCTCATTCGCAAACAACCGGAAGGCAGTGTCGCAAAAGTTTAAATACCACTTCCCACTGTCGTATTGAAACTGTCTTGGGTCTTTTTTAGAGATCGTCAATTTCCCTGGCAGTGGAGATGGACTCGCGTGGAAAGCCCCTGTTTTGATGCATCGGCCTTCCATGTTTTTTGCCTCCCAAGACCACACCCCCTCTTCGTTAATGTAGCAACGCGCTTTCATTAAGCCGTCGCCTGTCAAAAAGCCTCGCGTCGATTTGATAGCGCCGCTCGGTAAAGTATAAGCTACGATTAAGGGCAGGTCGGGGCAGTCGGGACTGCTGGAAGGAAACGAAATCTCATGGCACCCTCTAAGCTGGGCTGAGTTGCTGGTGCAAATGATTGGATCTCGATTTGAAGAGTCGCTCATAGAAAGCCTCTAAGGGAAAGGTTCGGATTACTCACTGAATTCGCTCTTCGTCAAATTCGATCATGTCGGCGAAGCTGATCAGGTCGGTACGATCATCGATGCCCATTTTTCGCTTCGCGCTTGTAAGCGCCTCGCGACCCATTTCGCTCATCCCTTTTTGGACCAACTCTCTATTCCACTTCTCGACGCGAAGATCCGAAGGAAAAATCCCAGCGAGACGATTGTCGATTTCCTCGTCGCTGGAGCTTTCTCTTACGATTTCTTCAACGGTGTCTGGGTCGATACCGAGATGTAGGCAGATAAACCGATCGAAGCCCTTTTTATAGTTTCGTTGGTAGGATCTGCCGAGCTCGTCTTTTACGTGACGTTTCGCTTTGGCTATAAATCGGGGTAAGTGAAGTAGGCCGCAAGCGTGAGGCACGTACGGTGACGGTAGGTCATAGTGGATTTCGCCAGTGTCAGGTCTGCCATTTCGGGACATGCTGGCTGGGTGTAGCGAAGCGTGGTCTTATTACAACTCAATATTGAATCCTCTAACATCACACGCTACTCAGAAAGGGGGACGGGAACAAATCCTAGTGATCGAATCGAATCGCGGGATGAGTTGAAAGCGAATTCAGGAAAGCGCAAAGCGGAGGCTGTCGATAATGGCTGCAACGGGTTCAGTCCCCACGCTAAATCGAATCAGCTCCGGATTGATTCCGGCTTGGGCGAGTTGTTCCCGACCTTTTCTAGTGGATACAAGCTCGTAATGAGCTAGGTACATAAAGGGACATGCTAAGGAGTGTCTCATGCCAAAGCTGGGACCCTTGCAAATAGTGAGGCGATCGTAGAAGCGGGCGAGATCTGATTCTAACTCAAAGGAAATCATTCCTCCGATTGAATTTTCGCTGCGAGCGATTTTCTGGAAATTCGATTGGGACCTTGGCTCATTTGCCCAGTGAACACGACTGACTTTTGGATGGCGATTCAAGTACTCGACGACTTGCATCGTAGACTCGTTGACCCATTCCAAGTGAGGGAGGTATCCGTCAATCTGCTGAGCGAGGCGTTGCTGATTTCGCTCATACGGGTAGTTTACAAACTTCGCAACGCTATCGCAGATAGACTTATTATCTGGGCAATGGTTCATTACAGATACGGCTCCCATGATGACATCTCCTTCGTTGGCGGCGTACTTGGTAAGGCTGTTTACGATGATATCCGCGTAGGGTGAAACATCGACGTTAGCTGGAGAAAGCACAGTGGGGTCCAATACAAGATAGACGCCATGGGTTGTGGCCAATTCTCGAATACGCTCAATATCAATGGATTGTATCAAAGGATTGGTTGGCGTTTCGGTAATTATTCCTGCAAAGGAGTCAGGGTTCTTGGCGAGAAGTGTTTCAAGCTGTTCGAGATCGAAGACGTCGTGCAAATCCTTGTTGGAGCCGCCTCCGTGCGAAAGCTTGTCAAGGATGTGCATCGTATCGGCATATAGCCAGCCAAGTCTGATCCAGGAATGCCGACCTTTGGGGGCTTGGATTTGGTTGACGGCTTGAAATGTCGCGTATATCGCGTTCATGCCAGAGCTCGCTAGGAGAATCGCTTTTGAGGCTTCACCTCCTAAAAGCGGCTGAAGTACGCTGATAATTTTCGCTTCAGCATCTCCTTCGAAGAGCGATTCCAGTTGCACGCTTTTTTGCAGTTTATTGGCGAAGAGATAGTCCTCCGCTTTTCTAGAACAAAGGTAGCCACCAATATGTTGAAGAAAGAGTTTGGCTTCGCGATTCATTGCTTCGCCATGCGGTATTCTGACACCTGATACTCCTTGATGCTTGAGGAATTTGGATTCGGGGCAATCAAGATGGAACTCCAGTAGGTGGGCGATTTCTTCGGATGCCGTTAGCCAAATCGGCTCGTTTGGCTTGTCGAAGAACTCCTGCCAGAAACTCTCGATATGGCGTAGGCATTCGTGCTTCACAAAGCGTGGGTACCCCGAGTTCATACGAGCGAGTATCGAAGGGTCGCGCTCCTCGTAGCCAATCACATCTTCCATTGTAGGCAGACTAACAGACACGGAATGGAGTCTGTCTGGGATACGGTTGCCCAGTGGAATCTGTTCTTCGGAAATCATTTAAATTGGGGGCGACTTTAGAAGGGCCGGGACTCATGTCGAGGACTCAGTTAGTCATGCTTTCCGATAATAGACGTAACTAAACGTTTGCTTGCTACCAATTCAAACCTATCACCGACCGAATGAAATTTATATCCTGGAACGTGAATGGGGTTCGTGCGGCAGTAAAAAAGGGGGCTATGACGTTTTTCGACTCCTGTGGGGCAGACTTCATTTGTCTGCAGGAGACCAAGGCAACAAGCGAAATTGTAGAGAATATTGGTTGGCGAATTGGACTACATGTTTTTGCGAATGAAGCGGAGAAGAAGGGGTATTCGGGGACGGCTATCATCACTCCCCATGAGCCATTGTCCGTTAGCTATGGCCTTGGGCTGAAAGAACACGATAGTGAGGGTCGCGTAGTCACTCTTGAGTACGATGATTTTTTTCTAACCAATGTGTATACGCCCAATTCGCAGAACGAGTTGAAGCGCTTGCCCTACCGGAGGGAATGGAATGAAGCCTTTCTCGCTCGGATGAAGTCGCTGGAGAAATTGAAGCCAGTCGTATTTTGCGGGGACCTGAATGTTGCGCATTCAGAAGACGATCTGGCCAACCCAAAGACGAATCGGAAAAACGCGGGATTCACGGAGGAGGAGCGAGCAGACTTCGATGCAATTGTCGACTCTGGTTTCATTGATACCTTTCGCGAGTTTAAGCAGGGCAAGGGGCACTATTCGTGGTGGAGTTTTCGGGCGAACTCTCGAGCCCGAAATGTTGGGTGGCGTATCGACTATTTCATCATCTCGCAGCTGCTGCGATCTCGACTTAAAGCCGCAGAAATCCTCCCGGAGGTTCTTGGCTCGGACCATTGTCCTGTGACGATGGAATGGAAGTGACATAGCCGGCTCAATCCTCACCGAACCATTTTAGCGCTTTCTGTTTCGCCCTTTCTCTGTGTTCGGGTTTGATATGGGCAGCTACCGTCGCTAGGGCTAGAGCGATAGCGCCCAGGTCGTCAGTAAATCCGAGAATCGGCGTAATGTCTGGGATCGCGTCCAGCGGCAGAATGAAATATCCTAAAGCGGAAAAGATGATCGCTTTTGACTTTTTGGGAGTATCCGGATCTGAAGCGGCAAAGAAAAGGATTAGAGCTTTTTCAACGACTTCGCGCCCAGCGGTTTTGGCGAATTTGGCAATCTTTTCCTTAAGCCCTTCTTCACTATAGTTTTCCGAATAGTCGTTGTTGTTTGGGACCAGGTTGCTCATGTGATGATCGTGGTAGGGTTAACCGTGTTTTTCAGAGGAGGGCTTGTCAAAACGGTAGTTTCGGCGCCTCGGGGCGATTCAAATTTTACTCATTCTGGATTTTTGGGTCCAATTGATAGATAAACGAATGAATAACCAGTGTTCCCGCGTTTATCTATCGTAACTATGTTTTTCCTTCGCATGCTTCCTCCCTGAGCTGTCCTACCGGTTTCACTCCCTACCAACCGAAATCAGAACCTTTTCCTGAGCGACTAAAGTTGTTGCTCGATGAGTGCCAGTTCCTACACGATGAAGTGCTACCTCGGGCGATTTCCTAGTTGAGCGTTCTCTAAATTTAAAAAAATCCCGCTCTTCTCCGGAAGAACGGGATCAAAATGATTAGGCTGGAAGTCGAATCAGCTTTCTTTTTCCTTAACCGCAGTCGGAACAATCAGGAGCTTACCGTCTTCCTTTTTGACGACCCCTGTCACTAGCAAATTTTCGGTTTTGCCCTGACAGAAGTAGGCGCCGTGCTCTAAATTCTTAGTCAGGAGGTAGGTCTTCACCTTGCCGTCTTTTCCTTTTACCTGGAGCGCGTTGGTGCACTTTTTGGCTTCGCCCAAGGAACACTTGGCACAAAGGCCTGTGCCTTCTAGGGTGACTTCTTTATCCTCCGCTAGAAGCGGGAGCGAGAACGCAATGCTCGCGATCAATATCAATAACTTTTTCATATGCAAACTCCTTGATTTAGGGTGCTCGATGATTCTCGAATAGGATAGAAAGGTTAGATTGGCCTCCCAATATTGGCAAGAGTGTAATTAAGTCCTCGTGATTAAAACGTCCCTCAAGTCGGTTGGATTGCATGTAGTGAGGGTTGGGATTGAGACTGTTGTTGAATAACTGATCCTGTTTTGTTCCTATTAGGTCGTGGGAAAGCTTCTGTTTCACACCAATGTGTGATTCAGAAAAAAGCGTCTCTGCAATCCTAGAATAGATATTCAATATGCCTCAAAATTCCCGTCGTTCCTTTCTTAAAAACCTATCCGTGGGACTCGGTGCGTTCTCAATTGCGAACGCGTTGCCAGACCTAGCCGTTGCGGCGGTGCCGAAAACGCCTCGCAAGCTCGGGATCGCCCTCGTGGGATTGGGAAACTATGCGACCAAACAATTAGCACCCGCTCTCGAGTCGGCAACGGATTGCTATTTGTCGGGAATTGTCACGGGCACGAAGGAGAAGGAGTCCGTTTGGAGATCCAAATACGGGATCAAGAAAGCGAACATATATAACTACGAAAATTTCGATTCAATCGCCTCGAATGATGATATTGATATTGTTTATATCGTGCTCCCGAACTCCATGCATGCGGAGTACACCATTCGAGCGGCGAAAGCGGGGAAGCACGTGATCTGCGAAAAGCCGATGGCATTAAACGCAGCCGAGGGACAGACTATGATCGACGCCTGCAAGGCAAACCGAGTGATGTTGTCAATTGGCTATCGCCTCCACTTCGATCCGAATACGATTGAAATTATGAAACTGGCCGAAGAACAGCCGTATGGCCCTATCAAATACGTGCAGTCCGAAGCCGCGTTCGCAATGGGCAATAATCTCGACGCTTGGCGCTTGAATCGCGAGTTAGCTGGTGGTGGTGCGGTTATGGATATGGGAATCTACTGTATCCAGGCAGCCCGTTACGCAACCGGCGAAGAACCGATTGCGATTCGAGCTCAGGAGACCAAGACGGACTGGGAAAAATTCAAGGAGGTGGATGAGACCGTTACTTGGCAAATGGAGTTCCCAGGCGGCGCTTATTCGAATTCGACGACGTCCTATAATCTAAGGGCCAACCGCTTGTATGTAAGTTATGCCCGAGGATCGGCTCTTTTGGAACCTGCTACCAAGTACACGGGAATTAAAGGACAGGTCTTCAAGGGACAGGATTCTGTTAGGACGCTCGAGGTTCAGACGGTCAATCAGCAGGAACGGCAAATGGATGGCTTCGCTCGCAGCGTTCGAGAAGGGATTCCTTCGATTGTCTCGGGAGAAGAAGGACTGAGGGATATGAAAGTGATTGATGCGCTCTATCGTTCTCTCGCGACTGGCGGCAAACGATTAGAGATATAGAAAACGGCGGGTAGAAAAATTGGTGCAAGGCGGTTTTCGTAGAGTCGCCTACCTAAGGTACTGCCGTTAGAGGGATTTTCGGCATCAGAGATTCTAATTGGAAAATTGATGGGATGATTCTACCGCGAGGTGAAATTAGACGGCTACGAGCGGAGTGACTTATCCACATTTCGGTTTGGCAGATTTTGGTGAATAAACGCCATTTTTCTTTCGTCTAATAGGTGAAAAAGCACTTGTCTGAGTAGCGTAAGCCGTTGGTTTCTAATAAATTGTGTGATCCCTAATGCAGACAGAAAGGAGTGACCCAAAGATGAGAATACCCAATAATGCCCTAACAAAACGGATACTTTTAGACGTTTGTCTGGCGACTGCATTAATGACGTTTTCGGTTTTCCACCAACCTGCAGTTTTTGGTCAGAGCAACAGTCGCTCGAGGTTGTCGAGTTCAAACTCGACTGCTCAGACGCCGTCAAAGCAAAGCAAATCCACTGCGTCCGCTCCTCGACGTTCAGCCTCTGTTTCGAGCCAATCTCGTTCTAGCTCTTCACGCAGTGCGGCCCATTCGAGCCGCTCAACACCATCGGTATCCTCTCGCTCAAGCCGCAGTTCCAGTTCCCCATCACCCCGAAGCCCTTCGGTTTCCCGCTCGGCTCAGTATAGCCGTTCCAGTCCATCGGCATCCCGTTCAACATCGTCTCCTTCAGCCAGACAGCAAAGTTCCACCTCACGGTCTTCTCCATCGATTTTTTCAAATTCGCGAAGCTCAAGCAGATCGACGACCTCGCGGTCGCCAACGCCCAATTCTAGAGTCTCGGGCCCCAGGCCTCAGGCCTCTCCCCGCCAGCAAATGTCTGCGCCTCGACGCGCGACCCCGTCAATTACTTCTTCCCGCAGTTCTTCGAGGAACTCGCGCCCGACCGTCTCGCGTACTCCCAGTAGCAGGTCTTCCACAAGTAGCGTTGGAGAACCGGAAAGGGCTGCCCCTTCCCACTCGTCGGTGCCAAGGCGTTCAACGAGTTCCACAACGAACGCCAACCGTTATTCCTCATCTACTACGATCCGTCCGACCCGATCACCCGAGCAAGCAACATCGGCCCCCCGTATTTCTGGGAACTCGGTCAATCGATCGAACTCGGCTTCCTCATCTCGCTTGGGTCGCAACGGATCGGAAGTGATTCGATCTGGAAACCGATCCACGGGGATCACGCTCCGTTCGAACAGCAGTTCGAGTCCGAGAGATTTATCCTCTAATGTGCGGTCCAGTAGTGGGGTGCGAAACCCAGTGGCCGCGTATTCGAACGCTACTACTGGTACTCCCTTGAGAAGGCAGAGCTGGGGTAGTGAGCAAGCAAGGACGGCGAACTCAACCCGTGCCAACGCAGGGACTCGACCTGAAATTCGGAACTCTACTTTGATTCAGCCTTCTAAAGCGAGAGAACGGGAAATGGGAGTGCCTCTGGAGCGGGACCTCTCAACTGCAGCGGCGGTTTACTCTCAAGATCGACAGGGATCTAGAACGGCCTATAATGCCTCGAGAAGAGAAGTGGCAAATCGCTCGGAACAACTACGCGAACAGCGGCGAGACGCTACCGTTTCCTGGCTCGCAAGGTCAGTAGGAGACCCCCCGAGGAGATCTAACCTAGCCGCCTCGCAAGCTAGAGATGTGCATTCTTCGCATGGCGCACCCAGAAAGCTCGCTAAAATCGCCCATTTCGATATAGACCATAAGCACGTACATGGTGCCAACTGTGGCCATCATAACTACAATGGCCGATGGTATGACTACTCTAGGTACCATCGACATGGGCCTAGTTGTGGGCATCATTTCCATGGGGGCTCATGGGTTTCTTTCTCCATTGGCCATCGACATGGTCCTGGTTGTGGTCATTTCTATGAACATGGATCTTGGTTGTCTCATTCGGGTGTCCATCATCACGGATTGGGATGCGGCCATTACTTTTGGGGAGGTGTCTGGAGAAACTATTCTAGGTTCCATGCTCATTTCGATGGTTGCGGGCACTACAGATCGGGTAGCGTCTGGTTCGATTTTCCACTCTCTCATCGGCATTCCTCAACTTGCGGTCATCTGTACGATGGCTCAGGCTGGTACACTCACGGCCATGTGGGACATGTGCATGGTTCCAGTTGTGGGCACTACTACTATGGAGGAGTTTGGAGTGTATACCCGAGAAACTACTACACTCGAGGCAGGAAAAACAATTTCTACTTTTTTGTGAATCTGGGAGACTTTCGCCGTCGAAATGTGCCAAAATATGTATACGAAAAATCGGCATACATTGAGGAAGATCCGGTGGATGTTTATGAGGATTCATCTCCACTGAGTCGGGCTTACGCGGCTTTTGCCAAAGGAAGCTTTTACGAATCGGTAATTGCCTTTAACGAGTCGATCGATGCGGATCCTGAAAATGGGGTTCTTTATTTGGCCCGGGCGCAGGCCCATATAGCCATAGCTGACTACCGAACTGCCTATGAAGACTTGATTCGCGGAATGGAGTTGGTCCCAGAGTGGACGGAAGTTGAATTCAGCGTCGCGGAGTTGTACGCGAATCCAGATTGGTTTGAAGAGCACTGCGAATCGCTCGCTCGCTGGGTGAGCGATTATCCAAGGGACTACAAAGCGCACTTTGTTTTAGGATACATCCACTATTTTCAGCAGGACTATACCGCAGCTAAAAGCGAGTTTATCTATACGTTGGCTTGGGATAAGGACCATCCCCAAGCAGCGATGTTAATGGACTCGATCCTGGCTTACGAGGCAGAAACAGAAGTGCGTGCGGTGGAAAAAGAGGAGGTTGAAGCCCTCGAGGAAGAGCAAAAGCTCTAAAGAGACGCTGCAACCCGAAGGTATGTAGCGATCGAATGGATTGAGCTAAAGGGTTTTGCCGATTAGGCCCCGCCCGCTCTTGGGCCGCGTTGTCCGCCACCGCGAGGCCCTCGGCCTTGAGGCATTTTGGCAAACTCCTCTTTGGAGAGTTCACCGTTTTCGTCCGTGTCGGCCTTTTTGAATGCGACGCTGAGCTGTTCCTTTACGCGGGTCGCCATTGCTGCTGGGTCGCCTCTACCCTGGCGTCCTTCTGCCTGTCCTTGCCTTGGTCCCTGCCCACTGCGACGACTCATCATCTCGATTCTGAATTTTACGAGTTCGTCGAGACTTACGGTGTCGCTTTCGTCTTTGTCAGCCAATGCAAAGAAATTAGGGCGTTCGCGGTTGCCGCCTGGTCCTCCTGGACCACGCGGCGCGTCTTGGGCCATAATTGAGGCGTTTCCGGCAATTAGAAGTGTGGATAAAAGAGTGATAGTGCGTTTCTTCATAGGTGTCATGGAGTTGAGATTATTCTCTGGAATCGTCTCGTAGCGAAAACGGATCCTCTAGTTGAACGGTTGCTCGAGTTCGAAGGTTTCAGTTTTTCTTTCACCCTTAGGCCAAGGACTGAGGTTCAGAATGGATTCTCGTACCAAATTACTCCTAAACCCATCCGTTCTCCCCCAACCACGTGATGTTCCTCACAGGTAAGAATATCTAAATCGCCATCAAGGTCCAGGTCGACGAGTTCGATTCGATCAAATTTAACGCCTTCGGGTCCGCTGATCCCAGTCGCTTTCCATTGCTTGAGCGGTTTGTTTTTGCTCTGACGCAACCAGAAAACTCCCTGAAGGGGCGGATCCGCGTTTTCGCAGTTTGCGACTAGATCGGGTAAGCCGTCTCCATCGATATCTCCGATAGCCACTGCTTTAGCTCGTGCTGAAAATTTCGGGTATTCGACTTCCTCTAGCTCCCAAGATTTTCCCGATCGATCGAGTCGTCGCCACCAGAGAAGCCGATTGTCTTTTGCGGTGGCCACGAGGTCCTCGAGGCCGTCAGAGTTCAGGTCTTTCAGGTCTGAAAACAGAAGCTCTTCGTTACTGCCTCCAATCAGGTGTTTGTCCCACTGAAGGTCAATTGAACCCGGATTTTCCATCCAATACGCTCCTCGCGTATCCCCCTTTCGGTCAGTGAAGAATATGTCGATGTCCTGGTCGCCATCCATATCCTTCGGGATAATGGACATAATCCACCCGGCTTTGGACAGAGGGTGCCAGTTCCAGTCGCTAGAGGGATCTTCAGCATATTTGGGAATTTTCCAGAATCCTATGACTCCATTCGGGTCTTTACTCCCGGCGGCCAGTAAACGCTCGGATTGGTCGCCAAAGTTGATTTCCGTTGGAGTGACGAACATCCATCGAGTCATCCCTACGGAGCCGGGAAGGGGCCTTTGGGTCCATTTTTCTCCCTTGAGGATATCGCTCTCATTGGGAGCAAAATGAAGATAGAGTGCCTGCTCATTTCCTTCACAACTGGAAACGACGTCTAGAATATTATCCTGATTGAGATCGACGAAGGTCGCGTCTTCTGCGGAACGGGTCGCCCCAATTTTAGTCGCAGGCCACATATCGGTGACGGCCTCCTTTCCCGGATGAAGATAAACTCGCGTTAGGCCGCCTTCCTCCCACCCAACGGTGAGATCGATCAGCCCGTCGTTGTTCAGATGCCCCAGTTTCACTCCGTCGGCTCCTCGAGAGCTGTCATCTATGGTGTGGCGTGTCCAAGGAAGGTCGTTAGAGAAAGTGTCTGTACAGCCCAAGCCGAGGCCTAAGGAAAAAGCGAGCAAGGTAACTGATGGGCGAAACATGGGCGTAATTGTGACGGGGTGAGGTATTAGCGAGGTAATATTGACAGGAAACGCAGTGCCACATTCTATCTCCTCGGCACGTAAGTTAGTCACTCTCAAAATTACGCATTATGAAAACATCAAAACTATTGTTAGCGGCTCTCCTCATTGGGGGGCTTTTTGGATCGGCGTTTGCGGGTCATCATAAAAAAGACGGTCAATCGCTATTTCAACAGACTTTTCTAGCAACCTACGCAGTTGAAACGGACAAGATGGTTAGCCTAGCGGAAGCGTTTACGGCTGAAGGGATGGAATGGCGTCCCGCCGAAGGCGTTCGGTCTGTTCGCGAAGCGATACTGCATGTTGCGGGAGCGAACTATGGACTCGGGGCGCGTTTCCTTGGGAAAGAGATGCCTGAAGGGATTAATCCTCGTCAGTTCAACAAGACGATTAAAAGCAAAGAAGACACGATCAAGGTTCTCAAAGATTCGATCCAGTTTGTTAAGGAAGCGGTCGGAAGTCTTGACGAAGCCAGCCTTGCGGAATCCATAAAATTGTTCGGTAACGATTCGAGTAAGATGGGAGCGGTGCTTTTGTTGGGCGGACATGCTTACGAGCACCTAGGACAGCTGATCGCTTACGCCCGCTCTTCAGGTGTGGTCCCCCCTTGGAGCATGTAGTAACACAGGCCAGTCCACTGCGACGCATTCTTGGAAATTGAAGTCGCGAGGGTATTTTATTAGAGATCCGTCGTATTGGACGGATCTTTTTGCATACTTAGAACACGGGAAAAATCTCTTTCCTTAAGAACTTCGCTAGGGAGCATCTGGGTCTTAGTCGAGATTTTGCGATCTCATTCGGGCATCGTGAGGCGGTTCAATTGGCTAATTGTGAGCTGTGGGATTTCCGTTGAAGAAAGAAACTTCAGACAAGGATGGTTTCAATAGAGAGGCAGCCTTATCGAAACGGGTCTGCTTGAAAGTGATAATGGGAAATCCGATCGTACTTTGACTTCTTCGAATTCCCAACCTTTACGGTATTTGTGCGTTTTTATAATTATGGATTATCTGTGGGATCGCGGGGACTGTAATTGGCGGCGGTATCGACAGGAGCATGGGGAGGGACGTGTGCTTGAAGCTGGGTTTGGGGTCGGTAGATTTTGGAGTACCAAAAGCAAAGCGTCGACTTGCCCGGGCTTGAGCTGGGTCAGTCTATTGACCTCTTCCTCTCCTTTAGATTCTAAGCTCTCCGGCTGGCGTCTCGGGAATCGAGGCAAGCTTGCGTCACTCTATGCATGAACTCCAAATACATCAAGCGTTCCGCTTCGCTTAGGCTATTCATGATTTCATCTTCAAGGGCTTGGGCGACTGCCTGGCCTTTGAAATACAGTGCTTCCCCGGCTTCCTCGATGATGAGTTGTTTGGCGCGTTGGTCTTGGATGTGGGGTGAGCGCTTGACCCAACCGTTTGTTTCCATGCGGTTAATGATGGAAGTTATGGTATTGTTATCACTCGACATTAATTGCGCTAAGTCGGATTGGCGGATGCACTCGCGTTTCTTTTCATGTAGCCAGCGTAGTACGGTGAATTGGTCAGGCGTCAGCCCGAGTGGCTTTATGCGAATGCGAAAACTCTGATTCAGGCCAAACCAAGCGGAGCGTAACAAGAGCGGGAAGCGTTTTTGCGAGGCGTTAGCTAGGCTTTCTGGTATTTGTGAGGGTGGGTTCATTACGGGTTATTAATATGCATACGTATTAAAATCATCTCTCCTTGTCTACTGAGAACTGATTAAATCTGAAATTTGAACCCTACAGCAGTGAGCCAAATGATTAAATGCGTGATAAACAGATTGACACTATAATACGTGTTCGTATCAGTTTCGTCCCATATTCACCTTTCGTTATTAATGCGTCCGAATCGCTTAATTACTTATCACTCCCAAATTTCTGCAAGAGTTGCTTGTTTGGTTCCACTTGCTGTCACTATTATTTTTTCCAGAAGGGAAACTTTGGAAGAAATCCAATCGTTATGCTTTTCAATACCTAATCGCTATGCACGGAAATAAAATAGGCGTTTCGTCTGCATCCACGAATACTCACCCCCGTAGAAACAAGGCAGGGCTGTTAGCAGTGCTCGCAATAGCTAGTCTGGCGCTTATGCCGGTCCTTTCGGCGAAAAGCGTTGATGGCTGGCTATCATGGCGGGGTCCGTTGCAGACGGGAGTTTCCCAGGAAAAAAATCTTCCGGACTCCTTGGAGCTATATGGAGAAAGTCACCTTTGGAGCTATCCCGTTAATGGAGGGGGCACGCCGGTTATAGCGGATGGAAGAGCCTATGTTTTCGGCTATTATGAAGAGAATGAAGGGAAGCTAGTCGAAGAAACATTGCTTTGCCTCGATGCGAATTCGGGCAAGAAGATTTGGGAATATCGGTCGCGTGACTTCCTGAGCGACAACGTTTACAATCGCTACGGTATCGGTTCGCCCTGCGTCGATCCTGAAACCGGCAACGTCTACTTTATGCCGACGTCGGGACTCGCTCTGGCTTTTGATCGGGACGGGAACAAGCTCTGGGAACACTCAATGCTAGAAGAATACTGGCGACTGACATTTCCGAATGGCAGAACGGGCGGACCAGTAATAGAGGGCGATTTCGTCATTTTTCGTGGCATAACGGCAAATTGGGGGACCAGTGGCCCTCCTGGCGACCGGTTTTATGGCTTTGATAAACGTACGGGAGAGCTTGCCTGGTCATCCGACCCGGATATAAGACCCGTCGACAGTTCCAACTCGTCACCCACGTTTACCGATCTGGATGGACAACGCGTTTTCATAGCGGGAACAGGGTCGGGCAGCATTATTTGCTCGAATGTGCGAACGGGTGAGCCCGTCTGGCGGGTCACGATTTCCACAGGCGGGGTTAACGCGTCGGTTCTGCCTTATGGGGACGATAAGTTCATCGCCATCCACGGCAAAGAGAACATCGACTCGACTGCGAAAGGTCGGCTAGTCTGCTACCGAGTTCCATCAAAGTACCCGTCGGGTGGCAAACCGGTTATTTTAACGGAAAAGGATGAAGTATGGCGAAACGACGAGCATGTTTCGTTTAGCAGTTCCCCGGTCTTACACAATGGTCGTGTTTACAGTACGATCGCTACCGGAAGCCTTCTCTGCGTTGATGCGGAAACGGGAAAAACGATTTGGTCACTCAAACTCGCTCCCGACCAGCTGCACGCGTCCCCTCTTTACGCAGACGGAAAGCTCTACGTACCGATGGCGGATGGAAAAGCCTATGTGGTTAAGCCTTACGATGATCATGGCGAGATTCTGAATGAAGCGGAAATGGGGGCCGTTTGCCTAGCAGCTCCCTCAGCCTACGCGGGCAAGGTGTATGTTCAGACCAAGGAGGCCTTGCATTGTTTTGGAGAAAGCGGCGGCAAATTTGTAGGTGTCAAAGCTGCTAAAGAAAAAATCAAGGATAAGAAGATCGTGGATCTCCAAATCGTTCCAGCGGAGTTTGCACTAATGAAAGGTCAGTCTGTCGACTTTACGGTTTGGGGCCTGAATAGTGTCGGGCAGCGTATCAAAAAATTGGATAGTGCTAAGTGGGACGGGGTTTCGCTGGGAGTCAGCTTTTCCGGGAAGACAATGAACGTCAAAAAAGACGCAGCTTATGCGGCGGGCGTTGTTAAGGCGACCGCGAATGGCATCACGGGTACGACCCGAGGGCGCATTGTCGCCGGACCCTCCTATAGTGAAGATTTTGAGAGCTTCGACCTCACAGCCAAGAATCATCTAGGTGAATCGGTTTCATTTCCGCCATCAACTTGGCTCGGGGCCCGCGTCAAGTGGAGCGTGATCGAGCGCGAAGGAGAAAAGGTGATAACCAATGTTCTCGATTCCGTAATCAAGCAGCGGACGATGAATTTTGTCGGTCATCACGATCTCTCTAACTATACGTTTTCTGCAGATGTGCTCACAGATGGCAATCGCCGGATCATGTCTTCCATTGGACTGGTCAATCAAAGATACTTGATCGCTCTTGTCGGCAATTGGAGGATACTCGAAGTGTCGAGCAATCACGACCGCCTTAAAGAGTCAGTTCCGTTCAACGTGAAGGCCAACACTTGGTATCGTCTTAAAACCTCAATTAAAGACAATGGAGATGGAACCGGAGTAATCCTGGCCAAAGCATGGGAAAGAGATCAACCCGAGCCGAATGCTTGGACGATCGAAGTTCCCGTAGGCAAACTTCACAAAAAGGGGGCACCCGCGATTTACGCGCTTTCCCCCCAAGCCCAAAAACGTGTTTATTTAGACAATCTTGAAATCACGCCCAACAACTAAGCAGCATGAGTATTTATAAAATAAGTATAGGTTTAGCCGCACTCGCAATAGGAGTCGCATCGTTCGCCGACCACCATAAAAGCAAAGGTTCTGATTGGCCAATGTGGGGTAGGACCCCAGATCGCAACATGATTGGCGAAGCAAAGAACCTACCGGTAAATGTCGAGCCCGGAGATTACGTTTCAGGTACCGACGATATTGATCTTTCCACTACGGAAAATGTGCTTTGGGTGGCAAAGCTCGGATCACAAGCATACGGAAACGTGACGGTAGCTGGTGGAAAGGTATTTGCGGGTACGAATAATGAATCCCCCCGCGATCCTAAACAGTTGGGTGACCGAGGCGTGCTGATGGCGTTTAACGAAGATACTGGGGAATTCGAATGGCAGCTTTTGATCCCAAAGCTTGGAGCCGGCAAAGTGAGCGACTGGGAATATGTGGGTCTCTGTTCGTCTCCTGCTATCGAAGGAAACAAAGTTTATGTCGTTACCAACCGAGGCGAGGCGGTCTGCCTTGATCTCAATGGTTTGGCCAACGGAAACGACGGTCCTTTTCAGGACGAGGCAAACTACATGTCTGCGGATGGTAACCCGGTGGAATTGACGAATGGACATGCGGATATTTTGTGGATTTATGACATGCGAGAAGAGTTGGGTGTGTTCCCTCACAATGTGAGCAGTTGTTCTCCGCTTGTCGTTGGCGATTTACTGTATGTGTCCACTTCCAATGGGGTTGACTGGTCCCACAACAACATTCCTGCTCCTTTCTCACCCGCTTTGGTGGCTCTCAACAAGACGACCGGCGAACTGGTGGGTGAAGAGGCTTCTCAAGTTTCTGAGCGAGTGCTTCACGCGAGCTGGAGCTCACCTGCTTACGGAGATATCAACGGGAATCCCCTCATTATATGGGGCGGGGGTGATGGAATTTGTTACGGATTTGAACCGAAGCCGGTTGTGGGATCCGAAGGATATGAGATTCTCAATGAAGTTTTCCGGTATGACGCCAATCCGCCTGAGTACCGAATGAAGGAGGGCAAACCTATCAAGTATGCCACCTATCCGGGTCCTAGTGAAATTATCAGTACGGTAGTGGTTCACGACAACAAAGCGTTTGCGTTGATCGGACAGGACCCCGAACACGGCGACGGTGTGGGTATGCTTAGCGCCATTGATGCTTCCATGAAAGGCGACATCACAGGAAAAGCCATTTGGACCTATAAGGACATTGGCAGAACAGTCTCTACCCCCAGTATCTACAATGGCATGATTTTCGTCGCGGAGTACGATGGAGATATCCATTGTTTGGATTTGGATACGGGAAAAGTAAATTGGGTGCACGCTACTGACAGCCGCATTTGGGGATCTACACTAGTAGCAGATGAAAAAGTTTATTTGCCAAACGAAGACGGCCAATTGGTTGTGCTCGCTGCGACTAAGGAAAAGGAGGAACTCGCTACCGTTGAGTTTTTCACTCCGATCTACAGTAGTCCAGTAGTGGCTAAAGATGTTCTCTATGTTGCGACTCAAACTCACTTGTACGCATTGAAGAAGGGCGGAAAATGAGTAAAGGAGTCGTCATCACTTTCATGCTGGTTTTGTTCGTGCTTCACCAGGACTTTTGGCTCCGGGATGACGCCACATTAATTCTGGGTATCTTACCCATCGGCCTTGCTTACCATATGGCATTCACCGCAGTGGCTGCAATTGCTTGGCTGGTTACTGTAAGGTTTGCTTGGCCAAAGTATTTGGTGGAAGAGGAAAATGAAGGGAATGAGCAATGACCCAGACATTAATCGTAGTTGTCTATCTCATACTTCTTCTAGTTCTTGGCTATATTAGTAGCCGGCTTTTCAGAGGAAATTCAAACGACTATTTTGTGGCGAGTCGCTCGATTGGCCCTCTCGTCCTCTTTATGTCGATTTTTGGCACAACGATGACCGCCTTCGCTATGGTGGGTAGCACCGGAGAGTCCTACCGGGTAGGAATTGCGACGTATGGGAAAGTAGCCTCTTCCTCTGCCCTCATTCATTCCGCCTGCTTTTTTCTCGTCGGATTGCCACTTTGGGCTCTGGGAAAACGCAATGGTTTTCATACTCAGATTGAGTTCTTTCGGGCCCGATTTGAAAGCAGCAAGCTAGGATACCTCTTGTTTCCAATACTTGTCGGACTCATTATTCCTTATCTGCTGGTCGGTTTGATGGGTGCAGGAAGCGTTATGCACGGTGTGACGCGAGGAGCGTTCCCCGAGATTTTTACGAGCACCGGAGGGGCGGTCCCGCCGTGGTTGACGATGCTCGTCATTTCCTGCGTGGTTCTCTACTACATTTTTGCCGGTGGTGTAAGAAGTGCCGCTTGGGCGAATACCTTTCAAACCTGTGTATTCATCGTCATGGGATTCATAGCGTTTGTCACCATTTCCTCAAAGCTGGGAGGGATGCAGGCGGCGTCAGCGATGGCGGATCCGGGCAAGGCGGTTCGTGCAGGAAACCTGACTGAGATGCAGTTTCTTTCCTATTGTTTCATTCCGCTATCGGTGGGAATGTTTCCTCACTTATTTCAAAACTGCCTGACCGCGAAGTCTGCGAAATCCTTCCGACTGACTCTAGTCGCGCATCCCATCGCAATTATGATAACGTGGATACCTTGTATCCTAATCGGGCTTTGGGCAACGGGTGCCGTAATGCCAGACGGAGTGACACCAGTCATCCCTGAGGGAACTAGCCCAAATGCAGTACTCGGAATGATGGTCGGGAAATTAGCGACTCCGATTATAGGCGGACTTGTAACCGCTGGTATCATGGCCGCCATAATGTCTTCTTTAGATTCTCAGTTCGTGGCGGTTGGGACCATGTTTACCAAGGATATTGTAGTCCACTTTTTCGGAATCGACCGATTTTCTGAAAAACAAAAGGTGCTGCTGGCCCGAGGATTCATATGCACCATCGTTTTCGTAACGTACCTGTTTACGTTGGCAGAACCGAGATCGGTGTTCTCTCTTGGAATATGGTGCTTTAGCGGTTTCGCAGGTTTGTTTCCGCTTGTTTTCGCAGCAATCTACTGGAGAAAGGCGACCAAGGCGGGAGCCTATGCGGCTGTTATTGGAAGCGCTCTATCATGGTTTATTCTCTTCAGAGAGTCTGACTATGGGGCCAATGGTTCGTACCTAGTGGGTGGAGTGATGCCAGTTGCCGTGATTTTCGTTGCTTGCGCGATCTGCATGGTGGTGGTTTCCCTTTTCACGCAAGCCCCGTCCCAAGATACGTTGGACAAGTTCTTTAAAAAGAAGGTCTAGCTATCTACTAACACTCTCAAGAAATTCAGCTCAAAGGTTCTTCGCTTTCTATTTTTTATAGTAGGGAGCGACAATCGGGGCAAAACTCTCACGAAATGACTCAAGCAAAAGATATCACAAACGCGGTGGACGCCGCTAAAGAAAAGTTGGACCAGTATACGCAGGACATGGTTCAGTGGCATTTTTCGCCGGAAACGGGTTGTCCTTACTGGCTCGACTGGGCGAAAGAGGCGGATTGGAACCCGCTCACCGAAGTGTCAGGCTTTGCGGACATGATGCGTTTCGAGAATTTTGATGACGAAGTACTTCGGGATACCGATCCGGCTCAGTTTATCCCAGCGGCCTTCAAGGATAAGCCTTACAACGTATTCGAGACTGGTGGAACCACTGGGATGCCAAAGCAACGTATTGGATGGGAAGACTACAAAGTAGATTACTCCGAATTTAGTGATTTCTACTCTGACGATTTCTTTCCAAAGGGCGCGAACTGGTTAATGGTTGGACCGACTGGACCCCGTCGACTGCGACTGGCGATTGAGCATTTGGCAAACGTTCGCGGTGGCGCGTGTTATTTTATCGATCTGGATCCTCGCTGGGTAAAACGACTGATTCGCGATGGCGAGTATGACATGGCTCGCAAGTACAAGGAGCATGTTGTTGAGCAGGCTATCACGATTTTAAAAGGACGCAGCATCGGTTGTGTGTTTACGACTCCTACAATTCTGGAAGCTCTGGCTGAGCGCATCTCAATACCACAAGCGGGTATTAAAGGGGTTTTTGTTGGGGGCACCACTATGACCCCTCAATACGTCAGATTCCTTACGGAGGAAGTTTTGGAGGGAAAAGTGAATTTTGCTCCTACCTATGGCAACACATTGATGGGTCTGGCGATCAGTCGGCCGCTGTCTGCGGAAGATAACTACAGTCTCACCTATTTTGCCCCGCAACCAAGGGCTGTATTGAGGATTGTGGATCCCAAAGATTCGACGAAAGGCGTGGAATACGATTCCTATGGTCGAGTGGAACTGACCACCATGACCAAGGAGTTTTTCATGCCAAGATTTCTAGAGCGCGACGAAGCTATTCGACGACGGCCATGCGAACTGTTCCCCTGGGATGGCGTCGGGGACGTGCGTCCGTTCGAATCGACAAAGAAAAAGGTAATCGAAGGCGTCTATTAATCGTTGAGTAAACTGAAATGCCGGTCTTCTGTGATTCTTTTGAGAGGTATCGCAAGTGAGAGCGGATTTATCACAGGAGCAAAATTTTATGGAAGAGAAAATATCACATTTACCGGTTCTTAGGTTTGGCGAAGTCTACAAGAGCTTAGACACAAATGATCTGGGCAAGGTTTTGAAGTCCGGTGCCCGACTTGAAGTCAGCGTAGCAAACGCCGGGATCATACGCCGCGACAAGCTTTTGATTGAAAAAGGTCGGGAAGCCTTAAGGGCCATTCCAGCTGATACGTTACTGAGCTATGCTGAAAAGGCGGCTGACATCTACTTGGATGGAGAGCTTCCCTTTGGAATAGATGGTGAGACTCAGGGGGTTGCCGACTATGTAAACGCGCTCTCGGAATTAACTGGATTACCTCACTCGCTTTGCCGATCGAACATGTTTAAGGTGGCCGCCGCCCTGCAAAATATCCGAGCGGTATTGGCGGGCTTGACTCGTGGCTTGCCCCCCGAACTTTTTGACAATGGATGTGCTCGACTTGGTGATATTGATATTAACTTCTATCCAATGGCGGATAGCCTTGGAGTTACATTGCCGAGCAATTCTCCGGGCGTGAATTCGTTGTGGCTGCCGGCTCTTGTGATGAAAACGCCTGTATTTTTAAAGCCAGGACGTGAAGATCCCTTGACTCCTTACAGGATTGTCCAAGCCATGATTCAAGCAGGGTTTCCCAAAGAGGCCTTCGGATTTTATCCCACGACCCACGAAGGAGGGGATGCCATGCTTTTTTCTTGTGGGCGAGGCATCGTTTTTGGAAGCGACGTAACGGTTAAAAAGTATTCCAAGTACAGCAACATACAGGTCCACGGAACTGGAAGAAGCAAGGTTCTTATAGGCGAAGATATGGCGAACGAATGGGAAAAGCACCTAGATGTAATGGTTGAGTCTGTATCCGCAAACGGAGGACGTAGCTGCATCAATGCTTCCTCGGTTATGGTTCCCTCCCATTTTGAAGAGATTTCCAATGCGATGGCGAAAAAGCTTGCTGGAGTTAAGCCAAAGTCGAGAGACGATAAAGATGCTTTGCTTTGCGGATTTGCGAACGCAGATTTTGCCAAAGCAATGGATGAGGCTATTGACGATGCCTTAAAGACGCCTGGAGCTATGGACCTGACTGCTAAATACCGCAAAGGACCTCGATTGGTCGAAAAGCATGGGCAAACTTTCCTCTGCCCAACCCTGATTGCATGCTCTGATCCCGATCACCCTCTTGCGAATACGGAATACATGTTCCCATTTGTCAGCGTTGTAGAGCGTCCTCAGTCGCAGATGCTTGATGCGATCGGTTCAACGTTGGTCGTGTCTGCGGTGACGGAAGATGAGGATTGGATGAGAGATCTTATGGCGAGCCCTGACATTGATCGACTGAATTTGGGATCTGTGCCGACTAACTGGGTACAATGGGAACAGCCGCATGAAGGAAACTTGTTTGAATTCTTGTATCGCCGCCGGGCCATCCAATCGAAAGCTCTAAAGATTGCTTAACCGTGGATTTTGTGACGAGACCCAGTCCGAGGATCGCATTCGGTCCCGGAATGCTTGAGAAACTTCCGGAATTTATTAAGGAAATCGGGGGCTCGAAGACATTAATTGTTACCGATGAGGGAATCCTGCAAGCCGGGCACGCCGATAGGACGCTGTCAATATTGGAGAAAGCGAATTGTGAGGCATTGATTTTTGATGGGGCTGAAGAGAACCCAACCAATCATTGCATCTCGAACTGTAGAGACTTTGCGCGTGATGCGAGAGTTGACTTCCTGATCGGTCTCGGGGGCGGTAGCAGCATGGATACGGCGAAGGGCTGCAATTTCCTCCTGACTAACGGGGGTGAGATGAAGGACTATCATGGTTATGGGAAAGCGACCCGTCCCATGTTGCCTTTTATTGCGGTCCCAACCACTTCAGGTACTGGAAGCGAATGCCAGTCTTACGCTCTCGTTAGCGATGACGAGACGCATGTAAAGATGGCCTGTGGGGATGCGAAAGCCTTGGCGCAAGTCGCACTTCTAGATCCAGAACTAACAGCTTCCCAGCCTAAACTCGTCGCGAGCCTAACCGGTTTGGATGCACTTGCCCACGCTGTGGAAACGGCGGTATGCCTTCCACGAAATCCGATTTCCAACATTCATTCTTTGGAGGCCTTTCGACTGCTCGCCTGTTCGATACACTCAGTCACCAATGGGACAGCCCGTCTGGAAGATAGAAGCAATATGCTGCTGGGGGCGGCCTTGGCAGGGCTGGCGATCGAGAACAGTATGCTTGGAGCGGCTCATGCCTGCGCCAACCCGCTAACAGCATTCTTTGACGTGACTCATGGTCATGCGGTATCGCTCATGCTGCCCCATGTCATTCGATTTAATCGTTTGGATCCTGAAGTAGATGAAATCTATCGATCCTATGAGTCGTTTATCCCCTCGAGTGGCTCGGAGAAACTGGACATAGCGGACTGGTTAGATACGTTAAAGGATACTGCAGGTTTGAAGAGTCTCTCAGAAATGGGAATAGGCGTGGCGGATGTTAAACGGCTGGCCGGAGGAGCGTTGCATCAATGGACAGGTCGCTTTAATCCTTGTCCTGTGGGTCTATCAGATTTCGAAGCTATTTATTCGAATGCGATCAGTGACGTGGTTAGGTGTGTGTGATGAAGACTGCGTATGTCCTGACTCTTTTGTTGTTTCTGGTATCCTGTAAATCACAGGATTCAGGAAAAGATAATGCCTCTAAGACTGAAGCTAATAGTTTCCAAACCATGAGTTGGGCGTTACCAAGAGGAAGCTCATTCATGAGCGGCTCAATTCCCGACCAAGTGATCACTTCTCCCCGTATTGCTTGGAGTTTTGATGCCGCGGCACCCATTTCTGGAGATGCGGGAGTCTTTGGATCAGAGGTGTACTTTGGGAACGATGACGGGGTTTTTTTCGCGGTCGACTTAGAGACGGGAGAAGAGTCCTGGCGATTTGAAACAGGGGATGTAGTTGAGTCCGAACCTACGATTGCTTCCGAGCTCGTTTTCTTCGGTGCCAATGATGGTCAGTTTTACGCGTTGGATCGACTGACCGGAGCAGAGCGATGGCGACGCCAATTCGATGACAAAGTAGCGGCAGGAGCTAATATGACCCAGAGTCCAATCGATGGAGAACCTTGGGTACTAATTGCGGGTAATGATGGAGTCCTACGTTGTTTAAGGGCATCAGATGGCACCGATATTTGGTCCTACCAAACAGATAATATCATAAACGGCTCTCCGGCGATGCTCGACGAAAAGCGAATCATCTTTGGAGGCTGCGATGCTTTCCTACATATTGTAAATCTGGAAAACGGAGAGTCAATCGAGCAGTACGAAACGAACGCGTACATCCCATGCTCGGTAGCGGTGTACGATGGAATTGGATACAGTGGTAATTATGCGAATGAGGTGCTGGCATTTGATCCAGGTGATCGGGGGCAACTATGGACATATTCGGATCGCCAATTTCCGTTTTTCAGCTCGCCCGCGGTGAACGAAACTCACGTTTTCATTGGATCTCGGGATAAGCGGCTTCACGCGATCGACCGGAAGACGGGAGTCGCCGCTTGGACCTACCAGACCTCAGGTAGGGTGGACAGCTCGCCTCTAGCTTTCAGCGATGCCGTTGTGGTGGGTTCCACGGACGGCTGGCTTTATGCCGTCAGGCAAGCGGATGGGACCGAACTTTGGAAAATAGAATTAGGGGCGTCATTGATCGGCTCTCCAGTTTTTGCTAACGGAAGGCTGATTATTGGAAGTCAGGGTGGTACCCTTTTCTCATTGGAATCGGGCGAAACTGAAATATAGTGCAACCACAATGAGTTCTATTGCAAAGGCTGTTGAGCCTAAGAAAGCACCCACGGAAGCGGGCAACTATTTTATTTCTAATTACCCTCCCTTTTCCTTCTGGTCGCCAGATAATTTAAAGGAAGTGGAGGCGGCCTTCGAGCAGCCGTTTGATGATGGGGCGTCCTTGGGGATATACCATCACATTCCTTTTTGCCGCAAGCGTTGTCACTTCTGCTATTTCCGGGTCTACACGGATAAGAATGCCTCGGAGATAAAGGACTATTTGGACAAAACGATAACCGAACTTGAGTATTTTGCCAAGAAGCCGCGCATAGCGGGGCGAAAGCCACGGTTTGTCTATTTTGGGGGGGGTACACCGTCTTATCTTTCGGGGCCGCAGCTTACGGAATTGACCGATAGGATGAAGGCGATCCTGCCATGGGACGAGGCAGAAGAGGTTGCGTTTGAAGGGGAGCCGGGAACACTCAATCCGCGGAAAGTCAAAGCGATCAAGGATATCGGGGTTACGCGACTGAGTTTGGGAATCGAAAATTTTGATGGCCGCATTCTGGAAATCAACGGGCGAGCCCACAAGGCTCCCGAGGTTTACAAGGCTTACGAGGCGGCCAAAAGTGAGGGCTTTGATCAGATCAACATCGATCTGATCGCCGGGATGCTCGAGGAGACGGAAGCGAATTGGCAGCGCAATATCGAAGAGACGCTGAAGCTTCGGCCCGATAGCGTGACCATCTACCAGATGGAGATTCCGTACAACACGACGATTTACAAAGAGATGAAGGAAAGCGGATCGTTGACCGCTCCGGTTGCTGACTGGCAAGTGAAACGTCGTTGGGTCAAAGAGGCCTTCGAGGCTCTGGAGAGCGCGGGGTACTCGATTAGCAGTGGATACACCGCTGTCCTCAATCCGGATAAGACAAAGTTCATCTACCGTGACGAGCTTTGGACGGGAGCGGACTTGCTCGGTCTAGGGGTCGCATCCATTTCTCACATCGCGGGTGTGCATTACCAAAACGTAAACGAAATCACTCAGTACGCGGAAGCGATCGAGAAAGGGGAACTTCCAGTGCATCGGGCATTGAAGACGAATGTGGAGGAACGAATGATTCGGGAGTTCTTGCTCCAGATGAAATTAGGTCACGTTTCGATCGACTACTTTAGAACGAAGTTTGAGGTTGATTTGTCAGAGCGGTATAATAACGAGCTCAAGGAGCTCGCAGAAGAGGGACTCCTTGAATATGACAGTGAAAACATTCGCTTGCATCGCCGTGGCCTGCTTTGCGTCGACAACCTGCTTTTCAAGTTCTTCCTTCCTAAGCATGTGACCTCGCGTCTTGTATAAATTTCACTGATCTGATCGGGAGAGAACAGTTTACCGTGGATCTATCCCCCGGTTTTTTAGAGCACATCGTAGACGAATTGAGTTTGTCCGCTGGTTCTTTCCACTGAATCGAAGACTCTGAAATGCCGCGTCCCTATCGAGATTTAATCGTGCATAATAAAGACATGGCCTCGACGCTGGCTGACTTCCATCGTTCTGGAATGGGCTTGGAGGTTCTCAAGGAAACGAATGAGGGTAGCGGGTGCGTGCGGGAAGTCGTTCTTTTTGCCGAGCCTACGTGGAAACCGGTTGAACATGGAGCGACTCGGATCCAGCTAGACCACTTTCGACGGGAAGCGCGCAGTGCCATTGTGGAGGGAGAAGAGCCTTAGGGAAGTATCTTGAACCGGATGCAATACGCCCTTGGTCGCCGTCAGAAGGGTTTTTTCTTCATTCAAGCTCCCTTGGTGTGCCAGAAACGGGTTGGCTTTAGCGAAGATTCGATTCTTTATGGGAGATGTAATCAATTGGTTAATGGGGGGAGAACGAGCTCGCGTCGATTATCGAGATTCTTCCGCTCGTCTGAAGGCTTATGGAAATCGAAAATAGCGTTTACTATGGATGAAAGAGTTTTGAACCATTGTTGAACTAGATTGAAGCTGAATGGCGGTCGGCGAATAGTTGAAAAAATAAGTCTTCGGGACGAAAGTAATGATTTGGCGAAAGGAAACGTAATCCGATAAACAAAGAGCGAAAGCAAAATGAAAGAATACGATGCGATAGTGATTGGCGGAGGACCTGCAGGTTCGACCGTTGGGGCGTTGTTAGCGGAAAAGGGGAGGAACGTCGTCATCTTGGAAAAATCGAAGTTTCCTCGTTATCACGTGGGCGAGTCGCTCATGCCCTTTTGCTATTTTACTTTCGATCGTTTAGGGATCGTCGAGAAGTTAAACGAGCGGGCTTACACCAAAAAAAACAGCGTGCAGTTTGTTACGAGCGACGGCAAGATGTCCGCTCCTTTTTACTTTTTCCAGCACTTAGATCATCCGGCGGCGACTACTTGGCAGGTGAAGCGGTCAGAGTTTGACGAGCTGATGCTCGATAACGCCCGGAGCAAGGGTGCTGAAGTCCGTGAGGAAACCCAGGTAGTCGACTTTATTTACGAGGAAGAAAAAGTAGTCGGCGTGATTGCTGAGGACAAGAGGGGAAGTCGGTTTGAGCTCCGAGCTTCCATGACAGTAGACGCTTCGGGTCGCGACGGTCTGTTCCAGTCGAAGAAACGCTGGAGAAAACGAGATCCCAAGCTGAACAAAATCGCGATCTGGACCCTCTACAAGGGAGCGAAGCGAGATCCCGGCCTAGACGAAGGAGCCACGACCGTGGCTTACTTAGAGGACCGCGGATGGTTTTGGAACATTCCCATGCAGGACGATATTGTGAGTTCCGGAATCGTAGCGGAACGGGATTACCTCTATCAGGATACACGCGATCCGAAAGCCATATTCGAGCGGGAAATTGAGAATAACGTTTGGATTAAGGACCACCTTTCATGCGGTGAACAGTTTGGCGAATATTGGGTAACGGGAGAGTATTCTTACCGGTCCGAGCATTGTGCAGGTGACGGAATCGTGTTGACCGGAGATGCTTTTGCCTTCCTTGACCCCGTCTTTTCGTCGGGAGTCTTCCTCGCGTTGAAGAGCGGTGAAATGGCAGCGGACGCGATTGACGCGGCTCTCGAAGCAGGAGACACGTCCGCATCGCGTTTCAACGATTACGGTGAACAACTGTGCAGTGCGATCGAAACGATGCGAAGCTTAGTTTATGCCTTCTATGACAACGATTTTAGTTTTGGTAAGCTGATTCGCAACCATGCGGAGTTGAGAGGTACTTTGACGGATTGCTTGATCGGCGATTTGGTAGGCAAAGATTTCGGTCCATTGATGGCAGCGATCGGCGAAATAACGGAACTTCCTGAGCCTCTATCTCACGGCGGCCCATCGGTAAGGGCTAGTGCTTAAATTCAGACAGAGCACCCACTGAATTTTTCACTGGTTTTTGGCGAGGAAACCCGCATCGTCTTGCGTCGGGCGGGACTTTACTTAAGTCTCCATCAGTCGAGCTAGCCTTCGGGCGTCGGCAGGATTTTTTGCCTGATTTCTAGATGAAGATCACTTTTTTAACGCCAGGGACAGGAAGCTACTATTGTGGAGCGTGTATGCGTGACAATGCTCTTGCGAATGCGTTAATTCAATCGGGGCATGAGGCGGAACTGCTACCTATGTATCTGCCTTTGATGCTAGACGAAGAACCTGAAGGGCTCGACTCGGATTCACCGGTATTTTTCGGAGGCATCAATATTTACCTGCAGCAGAAGTTTTCGATCTTTCGGCATTCCCCGGAGTGGATGGATCGACTGCTAAACAAACCCGGGCTTTTGCAATCTGTGGCGAAGCGGAGTCATATGACTTCCGCACGTGATCATGGCGAAATGACCTTCGAAATGCTGCGACTGGATGGTGCGGACTTCGAAAAGGAACTTCGCAAATTGTATTCATGGATCAATGATCATGGCCGGCCGGATGTACTTTGTTTGTCGACGGCGCTGCAGTCCGGATTAGCAAGGGAAATAAAGAAGCAGTGGGACATACCAGTGGTTTGCTGTTTCCAGGGTGAGGATTCCTTTTTAGATTCGCTTCCAGACGAGTTCCGTGAACGGTGCTGGACGTTAATGGCAGAGCGCTGTCGAGACGCCGACCTACTGTTGGGACCGAGCAATTTTTATGGTCGTCTGATGGAAAAACGACTGGGCTTGGATGAAGGGGTGATAAAAACCCAGTACAATGGGATAAACCTCGAAGGCTTTCGAGGCAGAAAGTCGTTAAATGTTCCCGCGATCGGATACTTGGCTCGGATGTGTGAAGTCAAGGGACTCACGTTCTTAGTGGACGCGTTCATTCATCTACGTATTCAGCTGGGTAATGAAAATTGCCGACTTGAAATAGCTGGAGCAATGACGCAAGGGGATGTTCCTCTTGTAGATTCTCTGAAGAAGAAGCTGTCTGATTCGGGCCTAACCGATGCCGTTGGGTGGCGACCCAATATTTCACGCGAAGAAAAACAGGATTTTCTGAGTGGGCTCTCTGTCTTTACGGTCCCAGTTCAATACGAGGAAGCTTTTGGGTTGTATGTGATCGAGGCGATGGCCGCTTCGGTGCCTGTGGTTCAGCCGAATCGCTCGGCGTTTCCCGAATTGATCGAGTCAAGCGGAGGGGGCGTATGCGTCGATATGGATAGCCCTGAAAAACTTGCTGCTGCCTGGCACGACTTATTGGAGACACCGGAAAGACTGTTGGAAATTGGGGACCGGGGTCGATTTGGGGTGGAACAGCATTATTCTACGGAGGCAATGAAGAACTCGTTTATCAATGCCGTGGAATCATTGGTACAATCAATATCTAAAAATGAGTAGACTAGAGCCACAGCCATATTGTTTTGAATACGAGCGGATAGTGGAATTCGCAGAGACCGATATGGCGGGAATCGTCCATTTCTCGAATTTTTACCGGTATATGGAAGTGACTGAACACGCGTTTTTCCGTTCGTTGGGTCATGGAGTGCACGAAAGAATAGGCGATGTCTCAGTAGGTTGGCCGCGGGTTCAAGCGTCCTGCGATTTTTTCAAGCCGATCCGCTTCGAAGACCGAATAAAGATTCGGCTCACGATCCAGGAAATTCGTCGGAGATCGTTGCGCTGCCTCTACTACTTCTTCAAAGAAACCGAGCCTGATGATGTGCTGATCGCCTCGGGTCGTGTTGTTACCGCCAGTGTCCGGCTTGATCGGGATACTGGAGAGATCGTGTCGATTGAAATTCCGCCTGAGTTGCAGGAGAAACTCAAGGCCGCTCAAGAATCGCAGCATCTGTAGCTATTTTTCTGTATTCACCTTAATAATATAATATATCCTATAAAATTCTATGAATTGGCTTATCTACTCTTTAATGACGGCTCTCTTTTTCGGGCTATACGGCATTTTCCTCCACACCGGTCAAATCGCGATGAAAGATCCTGTTTTGGGTAGGTACAAAGCATTTCTGTTTGTCGGAGTGGCTTATCTCGTAATCGCGATCATCGTTCCGATTATCCTGCTTAAGTTTCAAGGGGCTGCATTCACGTTTCCGATGAAAGGAATTTCCCTTTCCTTTGTAGCGGGCCTCTTGGGAGCTCTGGGCGCATTTTGCATTCTACTCGCCTTTGGGGCCAAAGGTACTCCAGCGGCTGTAATGTCCATTGTGTTTGCGGGTGCGCCAGTGGTGAATGCTATCGTATCCATGAAGCTTCACCCCCCTCAGGGGGGTGTATCCGCCGTTCCATGGCAGTTTTTCTTAGGCATCGTATTGGCGGCTCTCGGGGGGTGTCTCGTTACGGTTTACAAGCCAGCTCCTGCACCTGCCCATGCGAAGAGTCCTCCTCCGGCAGCGATTTCGGAAAGCGATACACAAGGGTAGATGGGTCTAGCTGAACAGCAGCTAGCCTCATTGAACACGGCGATAGCCATCGCGGTGAAGGGCAATGCTTTCTATCAGTCTAAGATCGCTGAGTGCGGAGGATCGAAGGGCTTTGATAGTTTGGATGCCTTTTCTGAAAAAATGCCCTTTACCACTAAGCGGGAGCTTGCTGAGGATTATGGGGCGAATCCACCCTATGGATCGAACTTGTCGTATGACTTAAAAGATTACACAAGACTGCACCAGACGAGCGGAACAACGGGTCGCCCTATGGCTTGGCTGGATACGCCCGAAAGTTGGAGTTGGATCATCGACAGCTGGACTTACATTTGGCGGGCTTGTGGCGCAAAAGCGGGCGAGACGGCAATCTTTCCTTTTTCGTTTGGTCCGTTTATTGGATTTTGGGCCGCATTTGAGGCGGCGTCAAAAGTGGATCTTCGTTGTATCCCGCTTGGCGGACAGCAAAGCTTTGAGCGGCTTCAGATGATTTTCCGGTACAAGCCACAATGGGTTTGCTGTACACCAACCTATGCCCTCCATTTGATGAATGTGGCAGAAAAGGAAAACGTTGATCTAACGAAATGCTCGGTAAGAAGCATCATCGTAGGAGGCGAACCGGGGGGGAGTGTAGCGGAAGTTAGAAGTAGAATTGAGGAAGGGTGGGGAGGGGCCCGAGTATTCGATCATCATGGAATGACTGAAGTAGGACCGGTCACTTACTCCGACAGAGAGAATCCGAAGCTTCTGAGGATAATTCACGAGGCCTATTATGCAGAAGTGGTTGAACCTGAAACGGGTCGATCCATTGACTTTGGAAATATAGGAGAACTGGTGCTCACGACTTTGGGCCGGAATGGAAGTCCGTTGTTCCGATATCGGACCGGAGATCTCGTAAAACCGGTTCGGATTGAAGGGGAAGACCCTCGAGCATTTGCGCTTGAAGGGGGAATTATCGGTCGTGCCGACGACATGGTCGTGGTTCGTGGAATCAATCTCTACCCTAGCGCAGTGGACGCGGTTATTCGTTCGTTTGAGGGGTTTGGGGAGTACCAGGTGAGTATTAGCAAGCAGGATTCTATGGTTCAGGCTAGCATTCAGGTGGAAAATATTTCGGATGTCGAAGACGAACTCATGAGGATGAAGCTACAGAAGCGGTTGAGGGAAGTATTTGCTTTGAGAATACCCGTAGATGTTGTGAAGTTGGGAACGCTTCCTCAGTTTGAAATGAAGGCGAAGCGTTGGAGCGTGTCCGATTAATTCTATTTTTTATCGACTGATGATTGAAATTCAAAATCTAGTTAAGCGATACTCAGGACCGGCGGGTGATATTACCGTGCTAGATGAACTTGAGCTCAAAGTATTGAAAGGTGACTCCATTGCCATCGTAGGACCTTCGGGTTGTGGAAAGACCACTTTGTTAAGTATCCTGGGGACTTTGGACATTCCATCGAGCGGATCCGTTTCGATTTCTGGAAAAAGCCAAGAAGGGATGGACGCCGATGAAAGGGCCCGATTCCGGAATCACACACTCGGTTTTGTTTTCCAGCAACATTTCCTGCTTCCTCAATGCTCAGTCTTGGAGAATGTCTTAATCCCTCGCTTGGCAGGTGACTGGGAAGAGGGCGAAGACGAGACGAGAGAAAGGGGAAAGAAGTTGATTCAGGAATTAGGTTTGGAGCACCGGTTGAATCATATGCCCTTTCAACTATCGGGCGGCGAACGACTTCGGGCGGCGGTTGCGAGAGCGTTGATAAATCAGCCCGCTCTCGTTCTTGCTGACGAGCCAACCGGCTCTTTGGACCCTTCGATGGGAGATCAAGTAGCGGACTTGTTTGCTCAGTTGAATAACCAGCACGATGTGACCCTCGTGACTGTAACTCACAATATGGCTCTAGCGAATCGAATGGGTAGAGTTTACTCGTTGGAGAATGGAAAGCTGCGGCAAGGGTAGGTGTTGTTTCATTAAGTCTCATGCAACTAAGGTTCCTCCTACGCAGTCTTTGGTACTACCGAAAGTCCCACCTGGGAGTCGTCGCCGGAACCATGGTCGGAGCGACGGTGCTTCTTGGGGCTTTGCTGGCGGGCGATTCTGTTGGCGCTGCTCTAAAGCGACTCGCGGAACTGCGAGTGGGAAAAACTGAATACGTTCTAACGGTCGGCGATCGATTCGTAGGCGAATCGCTGGCCGAATCTATCGAGTTGAGCTTAGGGATGGAAACTGCACCCATTTTGATGCTGAGAGGAAGCGCTTCCCGGTCGGAGATGAGCCTTTTGGCCCCTCAGATGCAGGTTATGGGCGTCGATGAACGATATTGGAAATTTGCGCCCACACCGACGAACCCGCCGAATTTTGATGCTAGAAACACCGTCGCTGTAAATCAGCGTTTAGCAGAGCGTCTCCAATTGAAAGAAGGAGAATCCTTTGTCATGCGTCTAGAGAAACCGGGTTTGCTTTCACGAGACGCGCCGATGTCCGGGAGCAAAGATAATGTGATTGGGATTAGGGTGACGGTTTCGGCGGTAATTTCCGATGACCAGTTTGGGCGTTTTGGCCTCGAGGCAAATCAGATATCTCCTTTTACGTTATTTGCCCCAATAAACTGGATACAAGAAAAGATCGAATACCCTGGGAGAGCCAATTTGATTTTGCTAAAGGACTCATCCAATGAAAAAGGGAAGCAAGGTTCGAAAGACGTTTTCACCCTTGTGGATCCTCTTTTAACCTTGGCGGACTACGGATTATCGCTCGTAGATATTCCACTAGCAGAAGCGACCGAAATTCGTAGCGAGCGTGTTTTTCTGGATAAGGCAATGGTGGCCGCGATCCAGAAACGTATACCTTTGGCGGAGCCAGTGATAACTTATCTAGCCAATACCTTGGAAACCAGCAGTCGCGAAACGCCTTACTCGATGGTAACTGCGGTTGATCCGGAAGCAGCGCCTTTCTTAGACGAAGCGTTAGGTTCGGATGAAGCGGTTGTCACCCAATGGCTCGCAGATGATTTGGAAGCGGCAGTTGGAGATTCTTTGGATATCAGTTACTATGTAGTCGACCAGTCGAGTCTACTCGTTGAAGCGACAAGCTCCTACACGATTCGATCGATTGTTCCTCATTCCGGACTGGTGGCCGACTCTCTTTGGATGCCGGATTTCCCTGGAGTCGCAGGGGCTGAGGATTCGAGTGATTGGGATGCAGGGATGCCTCTGGATCTCGATCGAATTCGGGATAATGATGAAGAATATTGGGATGATTTCAAGGGCGCCCCTAAGGCCTTCATCTCCCTCGCCTCAGGCGAAGCTCAATGGTCCAATCGGTGGGGAGCGTATACGGGTTTAAGAGTGCCGAAGTCCTTCCAAGGATCCGATGAGCTGACAGAAGAGATTAGGGCCGTTCTCGACCCTAGGATGTTGGGCATGCAAACCGTCTCGCTGAGGGATGCGGCATTGGAGTCGGCTAATTCACCGGTTGATATTGGGGGACTCTTCATTGGTATGAGCTTCTTCCTGATCATTGCTTCATTGAGTCTCGTTGGGATGCTTTTCAGCTTTTCGATACAGCAAGTTAATCGTGAAAATGCGCTTTTGTCGTCGTTAGGGATCAGCGATAAGCGAATCTACAGTTGGAGATTTGCGGGAGCGTTACTCATTGTAGTAGTTGGCTCTCTCGCGGCGGTGCCATTGGCGTATGGATACACCTTCGGGGTACTTCGGTTTTTAGAAACGATTTGGAGTGAGAATTCTGTGGGATCGATGTTCGGTGTTTCAAGTAGCCTCACAACGATTGCGATTGGAATCGTGACGAACATTGGGCTAGCGATGGGCTCCATCTGGTTTGTTCTGAGAAAGCAAAGCAAGACCCAAGCCAGCTTTCGCTTGCAGCAGGGTTCGGAAGAGAGTGGCGTAGGGGGTAGTAGTAAGGGACGTTGGTCCCTTAAGATTGGCAGTGCCGGCCTGGCAGGGGGATTGACTTTGTTTGGACTTTCCTTGCTGGGGAAACTTCCTCTGCAGATTGGCTTTTTCCTAGTGGGTTTCTGCCTTCTGGCGGGAGGCCTGGGAATTTGCGCTTTCCGGCTTAACTCTGCCAGAGTGATTGGAGGAGAGCTTTTGAATCTGGCCAAATTGGGTAGGCTCAATAACGGCCGCCGACCCATGCGGAGTCTGACCGTTGTGGGGACCTTGGCCTGCGGTGTATTTCTTGTGGTTTCGGTTGCGGCTTTTCGGAAGGAGAAAGACACCAGTGGGGATGATCCAAAGAATGGATATGGAGGGTATGCCTACTGGGCTGAGACTTCGATTCCGTTGAGTGACCCGGCCGACTATTCCGGACCTGACAATCTGTTTGGTCTGGATGGTGACAACGCGATCAACCCAATTCGCGTTGGTCAGGGTGACGATGCCAGCTGCTTTAATCTGAACCAAACCGCGAATCCCCGATTGCTATCCTTAGACAGCTCGACCTTGGCAACCAGAGGAGCCTTCACCTTCCATTCGATTCGAGAAGGATTGGATTCGAGTAAGGGTTGGAATCTTTTAAAGGAAATCTCCGACGATTCGGTGGTGCCCGCGTTTGTTGACAGTGCGACTTTACAGTGGGCACTGAAACGGAAATTGGGAGATCGCCTAGTCTACACGGATAATGGTGGAAATACATTTGAGGTCGAATTAATCGGAGCGATCAGCGATACCGTTTTCCAAGGGAGCCTGATTCTCGATGAAAGCGTGTTCTTGGAGAAATATCCCCAACATGAGGGGTACCAGCTTTTCCTGCTCGATTCCTGGGACAGCGATATTGAGAAAAGCCGTTCTCGAATTGAATCCGTCCTTAGCGCATGGGGGGGACAAGTAGAGATTGCCTCTGATCGGCTGCAGTCCTTTCACGAAGTTGAAAATACCTACATCGCTATTTTCCATGTTCTGGGAGGTCTCGGCGTTATTTTAGGAAGTGCTGGATTGGGGGTGGTGGTGGCTCGCAACCTGTCGGAGCGTCGTCACGAATTCGCCCTTATGGATGCGATCGGCATACCCAATCGCGTGCGTAAGAAAGTGGTCTTCAGCGAATTAAAATCGCTAATTTGTTGGGGCATGGGAATTGGGATTTGCGCAGCGATTGTATCCATCGTTCCCTCTATGAGTCATCTCGGTGTGGTGGCCCCTGTATTGAATGTTTCTATCTTGGTTGTGGCCATTCTGATTAACGCAGGTTTTTGGTCGTTTCTTGGATACAGTCGAAATGTTCCCGCGCTAGCTGACCTGCAACGGGATTTCGAGTCGTAGTAACATGAGTATATTCGAACAACTTTTTTCACTAAAAGGAAAGCGGGCCTTAATAACGGGCGCGAGTAGTGGAATCGGTCGTTCGATCGCGGTTTGCTATGCGGAAGCCGGAGCGACTGTGGGTGTACATGGAACGCAGCCTCATAAGATCGCTGAGACGATTCGACAGATTGAAGAGAAGGGAGGTTCTGCGGTACCTTTCGTTGCGAACTTGGGGACGAAGGAAGTATCGGAGACTTTAGCAGATGAAGCAGCCACGAAGCTAGGAGGTATCGATATCCTGGTAAACAATGCTGGAACCAATAGGCGCAAACAGGCGATAGACGTAACGGAAGACGACTACAAAACGCTTATGGCGATTAATTTGGAAAGCGTTTTTTGGCTTTGTCAGGCTGCCTACCCCCACTTGTGCAAGTCCGATTGTGGCAAAGTAGTGAATACAGGTTCCATGACGACTCTGACGGGAATTGGGGGAATGCCCGTCTACGGAATGACGAAAGCCGCTATTGGCCAGCTGACTAAAACATTGGCCTTGGAATGGGCGAAGGACAATATTCAAGTAAACTGTATCGCTCCGGGGTTTATTCGTACTCCATTGACTGAAGCCGGACTCTTTAGCGATCCCAAGAAAGTGAAGTTTCTCGATCACCGCATACCGATGAAGCGCGGAGGAACTCCGGAAGAGCTCATTGGCACCGCCCTTTTATTAGCGTCACCCGCTTCGTCTTACACCACTGGTCAGGTATTCGCCATAGATGGCGGATTTCTAGCGGGTGGATCCTGGTTGGATTCAGAGGCTGGAGATTAGGGTTGAGTTGCGGTTAGTTCGCTTTCGAAACATCCAGGCAAATCGCTTTTCCGAGGTTGTTTCTCAGATAGAGGCGACCGTTGGCATAGGCAGGGGGAGCCCACGAGGTTCCTTGGAGAGCATGCTTTCTTCCGAGTTCCTGGAAGTGATCACCTTGGTCTTTGCCGAGAATTACGTGTCCGGAGTCCGTGAATACTATCAAGTGGTCGCCGATCGCGATAACGTTACCGAGATCTCCAGGGACTTCTTGTTTCCAAGCGATTTCTCCGGAGTCGAAGTTCAATGCGACCAAGTTTCTTGGGTCGCCATCACCTCCATAGTGGGCGATGACATGATCGCCGAAGAGTATGCTCGTTTGAACTTTTAATATAAGCTCACGATCGCGATGCAGCAGTTCTGGTTCCGGTTTAGTGACATCAATTACCGCATATCCTGATCCGTAGCCTGAGCTGATATAGAATTTTCCTTCACGAAAGTGAGGGTTGGAAGCATTGGCTCCATAGCTAGTTCTCCAGGAGTATCGAAAGAGCGGATCTCTTGGGCCTTCCAAATCGTATCCAACCAGTGCCTTTTTATGGAAAACGGAAACGCGGTCCCGGCCACGGTCTTGGTACACGACCGGAGTCGAGTAGCCGGGTTCTTCCGTACCAATTTTCCAAACGGTCTCGCCGGTATTTTTGTCGAGAGCGACCAAGGCGCCGTCCTTCGCGCCGGGATCGATGAGGAGCAGGTTCTTGTAGACGACAGGTGAAGCGGCCCATCCCCATGATTGGCGGCGCCCATCGAAGTCGTCCGAGTAGTTGCGTTCCCAAATGACTTTGCCTGAACCCAAGTCCAGGCAGAATAGTTTTCCTTGTTTGCTTACCGTATAGACGCGATCTTCATCAATCGAAGGAGTTGAGGAGGTTCCACCGGAATAGTATTTTGCGCCTTTGGGTTCGTCATACGTATGTTTCCAAATGAGAGCACCGGTTTTTGTGTCAAAGCACCATACGGTATCCTGATTACTGGTATTGCCCAATGACAGCGCTTTGCCGTCTGCAACCGCGAATGAAGAGCAGCCCAATCCAATTTGCCGCGTCCACAAGATCTTTGGAGGGTTGGCCGCCCAGTCGGCGTTCAGAGTGTCATCTTCTAGAACGACTCCATTCCCATCTGGACCCAAGAATCGTGGCCAATCGCTGGATTCAGCTGTGATGAGGCAGGTCAGCGCGACAAGGGGAACAATTGTTTTGAGGGCTTTGGGCATACTTATTCTGCGATAGGAATCTGATCTAACTTACGAAGGCTATCAGTGTTTTATTGCGCAGAATTTTTCCGCCGGTCTTTCCTACAGGCTGCTGACCGCTTGCAGCGACTCGTAGGTCCGTAGAAATGCAGTGGAATCGGTGAAAATGCGGGTGCTGCGATAGGTAAGATAAAATGATAGCACATTTTTCTTAATTGGCTGCAAATTCCATAATTCGCTGAGTCACTCGGAAACGAGGGCTGCGAAATAATAGGAGAATGAGGCTCAATTTTATTGTTTTGAATAGAAAATTAGTCATTTAAGGTCGCGAACTATCAACTAAATGAAATTAATGAAACAAGTTTACACATGTCTTTTGGGGCTGCTATCCGGCTTGAGCGCCTTGGGACAGTCCTCCGGTCAGCCTAGTGCTGAGATCTTCGAGTTGTCACCCATTCGAGTGATTGCGGGAGACTCCCTCATCGACAGAGGAGGACTTTCCAGCGGGTTTACGACGGGGGCGGTAGATTTGTACCAAATGCAGTCCGTCCAGGAAACGTCGGCACTCGTGCCGAACCTCTTCGTCGCTTCGAGCGAGACGCGCGGATATGGAGATGTGATTACGATCCGAGGCACTGGCAACACTCTGTTCTTCAGCCCGGCGGGAGTGGCCCAGTATATAGATGACGTTCCCTCAGGTGATGTGTTCACTTATTCGTCTGAATTGCTCTCAGGTAATTCATTGACCGTCCATCGCGGAGGAATGGGGTCCTTTTTTGGTAGAAACGGACCGGCGGGCGTGATTGAAATTCAAAGCCCGAAGCCAATGCAGGAGCAGCGCATCAATTTAGCGGCTGAATTCGGATCCTTTAGCAAGCGCGCGTTTCGAGCGAATATTTCCGGTCCCATTTCCGGTTCAGGTGTTTCTCACAGTCTTACGGTCTTTCACAACGAGCGAGACGGGTATCTCTACAATGCGACCCTCGACCGCCACACCGATACGAGAGAGGCTCGAGGGGCGCAGTACAATCTGTTTTTCTCTCCGGGAAATGACTGGAATGCTCGAGTGAAATTGGTCACGGAGTCGATTGACGATGGAAGCCAGCGATTAACCTCTCTTTTTAGCCCCGATCCATTTGTTGTGGGTTCCAACTTGGAAGGGGAAACTCAGATTGACCGAAATCAGATATCGGTTCATCTCGACCGAGAGTTCGAATGGGGTGTTTTCAAGTCCATCACGGCTTTTCAGAAATGGGAGTTGGATCCCTCGACGGTTGATCTCGATTTGAGCCCGGACCCGATTTCGACCTCGGCGATACAGCAGGACCAAAACCTGTTTACGCAAGAGTTCCGCTTCGAGTCGAACGACAGCGGAAGTCCCCTTGACTGGCGAGCCGGCCTTTTTTTCCAAGATAAGGAAACCGGAGGCGACACGACGCGTGTCTTTCCGGCTCCGCCGTTTTTCCCAGTCTTTACCGAGAATACGGCTTTCGAAACCGAAGAACAGAGCATAGCGGCGTTTGGACATGTCTCCTTTGATGTGACCGAGACGTTCATCCTCGATGCCGGAGCCCGTGTCCAGAAAGCGGATGCCTCTATTGATCGGGAAAAATCGTCGCCCGTCGGACTCGCTCCTATAAGTGCTGACAAGAACGGTACTTATGCCTCTGTCGACTTCGGTTTCGAAGCGGTCATGAGCGATCATTTCTCCTTTATCGGACGATCCGCATCCGCGTTCAAGCCAGCGGGCTACAGCGCGTTTACGGATTTGCCGAATCTAGCCGGTTTCAATGACGAGTCGTCCTGGTCAAACGAGATTGGATTCTCGTTCTCAACCACGGATACCACCTTTAAAGCGCGGGTAACGGTGTTCGACGTATCCATAGATAACTACCAGTTGGAACGGTCCGTTCCCAATGCGACAGACTATATTGTTATCACAGCGGACGAAGTCTCTTCTTCCGGAATAGAGGCTGAAGTTGTTTGGCAGCCGAATCCGAATTTCGTTATTGAGGGAAGCGTTGGGAGTAACGACGTCACCTTCGAAGAGCACATCGATCCTTTTAACGGAGCGAATCTGAATGGAAATGAAGTTCCTTTCACGCCTAGCACCACCTTTCGTGGATCTGCTCGTTACAGCCTAGACAATGGCATTTTCTTCCAGGCCACTTTTCGCGGCATAGGCGAAACGTTTTTTGACGAAGGAAATACCGCGATGTTTCGCCAAGGGAGCCATGAAGTTTTCGACGCTCAGATCGGGTTTAGAAGGGAACGGTATTCGGTGGTGTTATATGGCGAAAATCTTGGGGACGAACAGTATTACACGTTCATTAATCCACAAATTTTCGCGGCAACTCCAGGAGACCCCGAATCATTTGGGGTCCGGCTAAGTGCGAGATTCTAGCTTTGATAGAAAATTGTAGGAGCGGATTAATCCCGCGAAAGATTTTGTGAACGCATGGATGTTCATTGCAATCACGGCCTAGAGCCGCTCCTACAGGAGGGGCTCGTTTAAGGGCTCAGCTTAATAATTGAGCTGCTACGACTTGCTCAGACAGAACAGGTGCTCGCCGGTCCGAATGAATATCTGGTCTCCGGCTGCGGCAGGGGAGGATAGCGTGTAACTATTGTCGAGACTGTTGGTGCCTAGCAGCTTGAACTTTGGTCCTGCTTGGACCACTGCCACATCAGCGGTTTCGCTGACGAGGTAGAGCTTTCCGTCGGCTAGTAGTGGCGAAGAGCTGACTCGCCCAATTCCAGTTTCTTCAGGACCCCAGATGGCGGTTCCGGTCTGGGCTTCGAAGCAGGAAATTTGTCCAAAATCATTCAATACATAGAAGTAGGTTCCGTCTGCGATTGGAGTTGGTACGTCTGGCCCGCTTTTGTCCTCCATTTTCCAGGCCAAGTGACTTTCGGTGACATCCCCCTTTCCGTCTGCCTTGATCGCTAGGAGCGGAGTCTTACGAGAAGGGGCATAGACAATTCCGTTGGCCGCTACGGGGGAAGCGATGATCCGGTAGTTGCGCGAATTCTCAGGATTCAAACCACCTGAACGCCAAATCTCCTTGCCCGTTTTCGGGTCATGGCTGGTTACGTAAGCCCCGCCGGAAACCACGATTTGGATTTCCCCATCCACCTCGACGGGAATGGGTGTGGTGTAGGCATCTTTAGACTCATAGGGAGCGTCGGAAGGCCGATCTACTTTCCAAACTTCTTTCCCGGTCTTTCCATCCAAAGCGACGATGTATCCCGGCACTTCAGTATTCTGCCCTCGGACCACGCCTATCACCAGATTTCCTTCGTGCAAAAGTGGGGAGGATGCAAATCCCCAGTTGAGCCCGAATTCACCGTAGGATTCTTCGAGGCTCACTTTCCAGAGCGCTTCGCCATCGATGGTGTAAGCACGAACAATTCCGTTGCCGGTGGTCGCCCAGACGTGTTTCCCATCGCTAACAGGTGAGGGGGAACTGTTATTCTGCTTTCGCTTCAGCTCGTTTCCCGAGTCGACTTGAGCTCGCCACAGTTCGGTGCCGTCTTTGCGTGAGAGGCAAATCATGAGTAACTCGTTTCCGCCGGGACCGTCAACGGCGCCTTGTTGCTGGCGACGTTGGGGTCGTCCGCGGCCAGCGCCTCTGCCCGGGCCAGGACCGCGACTGGGCGGGGCCTGTACCTCCGGTTCCGCCTTTTTTGGGGCTTGCTTGGATGGCGACATCACAAACACGCGCTCTCCTATAACAATGGGCGTTGAGCCGCTCCAGGCGGGAAGAGCAATTTTCCAGGCGATATTCTTGGAGTCGCTCCACTCGGTCGGCAAATCTGATGCGTTTGCGATTCCGGTGCTATCGGGGCCTCTCCACTGAGGCCAATCGGAGGCCCAAACCGAGACGTGGAAAAGAGACAGGAGGGTAATGATTCGAATTGGGACATTCATGGCTGATTGGGGTTGAGTGCTCTGAGCTTGAGTTATCGGGGTAGAATACTGCGATTGACTAGATTGTTGAGCCGATGAGCGACTTCTTCCAAGCCATCGCAAACGGTCTCGGAATAGGTTCGTCCGTCAGTGGTGTCGATGCCGTGGCGAGGATCCGCTTCCCGTAAACCCGCCAGGGCGGCATCTTCGTGGTGAAAAAGCTCGACGAGAACGATCTCGAGTTTGCCGGTTGCCGCACAGGCAGTTAGAAGATTTCCAATCCAACCATCGTCGGTCGAAAGGCAGCCACGGGTTGTTTTCGCTGAGGCGTGGAACATGCTGAATCCATCCGCTTTCCCCATCTCCTGGATCACGGCAACATTCTCTTCCATGCTGAGAATGGAGTCTCCGCAGTGAGCGGCGTCGACGAGAACTTTGAAAAAGGGCTTTCCGATGGCTTCGTTGGCCGCCTTCACAAAGGTCCATGCTTTGCTGATGTCGGTGAACGTTTGAAACTCGGTTCCTCGGAGAAACTCCATGTGCCAAGCCTTGACTGAACTATTGAGAATATCCGCTTCTTGGCAAACGCGGGTGTGGAGTTTTACAAGCTGAGCGACGGCGTCGTCGAATGCGTTTCCCGTCAGCGTTTCAGCTCCGGGCTTCATCCACTCCTCGAACGAAGTGGAGGCCACGTGCTCTACCCCATGCTTCTTCGCAACCTCAAGCCCTGCGAGTAGGCTGGGCGAAATCTTGTCTTCGTCAGCAGGATCCATTGGGTTTCCGCCAGCAACCATCATGATCATGTGGGGCTTTAGGCCCAGCGACTTGATGTCTTCAATCAGTTCGTTCATGTCGCCCTCATCTGTCCCAGGAAAGACAGAGGTTTGAGCGCAATTGGGGGCGATTCTAGAGGTTTGGTTGATGTGCTCGAGTTCGGTGGAGATGAGCATTTTCCCATCTTGGCCGCGAGGCATCTTACCGTTTTCGTCGGGCACGAGTCCACCGACGAACTTGATGTGAGTCGGCACGATGCCGATCTGAAGGTTGGGTTTGAGAGCGATTTTGGCCATGTTAAAAAAATGAACAGGTAGACTATGAAATTATGGAATGAAAGATAGCCTATACGCTTGGGCAATGAAAAGCCTAATCAAGGTCCGATTTGCGGTGAGTAGCGAGTTCTGTGGCAAGCCCGATTTTCAGGATTGCGAATCAGGAGGAAATCAACATTCTGACTATGCTTGGACACGGTCTGACTGTTAAAACTCGAAGAGAAAGTACTACCCGATGAACTCACAAAAACCCGAATCAAATCCCCTCGAGAACCTGGACCAATGGGAGGATTTCGTAGAAACAGCCACCTATCCGGAACCTGAATCCAGAAAGAAGGAAGACTACCGCAATTACGATGATCCGGCTAGGGATTGCGTGAGGGAGTTTTATCGCCTGAATCACAAACACCAGTCTTTCGACTTCGTCATGAAGAAGCGGGAAGAGTTTCTAGGAGAAAATCGAGAACGGAAAGAAATGACGATCATACAGGCGATCGAATTGCTCAACACGCTCGTCGATGACTCCGATCCGGATATTGACCTGCCGCAAATCCAGCACCTGCTACAGAGCTCCGAGTCGATTCGTTCCCGCGGTTGCGAGGACTGGTTTGTTTTGGTTGGACTGATACATGATTTAGGAAAACTACTATGCATCTTTGGCGAACCCCAATGGGCCGTGGTGGGAGACACTTTTCCCGTCGGATGCCAGTATAGTAATAAGATTGTCTACCCAGAATTTTTCGAGCTCAATCCGGACTCCAACGACTCCCGATACAATACGCGTCTAGGAATATACGAAGAAGGCTGTGGACTGAGAAACGTATACATGTCCTGGGGACACGACGAGTACATGTATCATCTCGTTAAAGACTATTTGCCCGATCCCGCTTTGTACATGATCCGCTACCATAGTTTTTATGCTTGGCACCGAGAGGGCGAATACGAGTACCTGCTCGACGATCATGACCGAAAAATGCTTCCTTGGGTAAAGCGGTTCAATCCGTTCGATTTGTACACCAAGTGTCCTGAAACCCCTGTTTGGAGTGAGCTAAAGGCCTACTACGAAGAACTGATCGCTAAATATCTGCCGCCGACGCTGAAATGGTAGGGGATAGGATTGTCCGATATCAGTGTTTGTCCTTGGCGTAGATCGATACCTTGGTTTTGCGGTCGCCGATAATGTCTTTGGCCCGTTTGAGGGCTTTGGCGGTGCTGAGGGTGGGGTTTGATTCCTCGTCTTCAAAGAGGTTTATCGAATTGATAACGTCTACGAGTCCTGATCGCTTGAATATTCTCATGGTATCGGGGCGAACTTCGCTGACAAGAAGTATGCGATTACGCTCATTCATGTATTTGATCAACTCTTCGAGGGCCATGCAACTGGTGGCATCGAGGTTGTGGGCGTTACGCAATTTCATGATAACCACTTTTAGGTTTTCCGCATCGCTTACCCGCCGCATCTGGTCACGGAACAACTCCGATGCCCCGAAGAATAACTCTCCCTCAACATGGACAATGGAAACCTCTAGGTTTTCATCCTCAGGCTTGAGCTCTCTTTTACCGAGCTTGCCCTCGTCATCGAATGCATACTCTACAATTTCCGGATGGGCGACTTTCTTGATAAAAAGGGCGATGGAGCACACGGCCCCGATATAGATAGCGAAATCCAATGCGAACACAAGCCCCGTTAGAAAAGTAACAAAAAACGTGATACTGTCCGAACGAGTGGTTTTTGTGACCATTCGAAGCTGGTGCTTGTTGATGAGGGAAATCCCGATCGTAACCACAATAACCGCGAGAGAAGCACTAGGAATGTATCCAATCAGCGGGCCCAATAGAATGGCGCCAATAAGGACGATGATTCCAGAGTACAATCCAGACAACGGGGTGGCGGCTCCGCTGTTGGCGTTAAGCTGAGAACGAGTGAGCGACCCGGAAGCGGCCATTCCTGAAAGCAGTCCGCAAGCGATGTTGGCCATCCCGGAACTCAGCATCTCCTGGTTGCTGTCAAGGCGAGCTCCCTCCCGTGCGGCCAGTGATTTTCCGATCGAGTTTCCCTCGAGGACACAGAGTAGGGCGATCGCCATTGCGGGCGTGATCAGCAAGTTGATGGTGTCAAAGTTGACGTTGGGAATGGATGGCCCCCAGTCGGACAAATTGAGACTGGGCATCAATTGAACGTGCAGCGACGGGTCAATTTTCTGGGCAATGTACGCTATTAAGGAAGAGAGAAAGAGGGTAAAAGCGACATTGGGGAGCCTCGGATAAAATCGTCGAAAAGCTAGATATATGAGCAAAGTAATTACGCTCAGTCCAAGGGTGGGCAGATGAGTCCGTTCGATACTTTTAGCGGTAGCAGCTAGTATTTCAAAGAATGTGGTTGCCTGGATGCTGTCGCCGAATTCGAATCCGAGGGCTTTCTTGATTTGATTGGCTATGATTAGGGCAGCCGCGGCAGTAATGTATCCAGTTATTACTGTTCTAGAAATATATTGAATCAGGGTCGCGATTCCTAAATAGGCACCTGCCACCAATATAATCCCGACCATCAGTAACAGCATAGAGATGTATCCTACGGCTTGATCTCCGGCGATACCTAGCGCGGCGAACGAACTGAGGACCATAACGGAAGTCGCGTTGGTGGGGCCAAGGACAATGAATTTGGATCCAGCAAAGTACACTCCGACAATCGAAGCGATAGCGGAGCCGAAAAGGCCGTACGAGAGCGGGACTCCTGCGATGACGGCATAGGCCATGCCTTGGGGAAAAGCGAGAAGGGCGACATTGACCGCGGCATGGAGGTCGCCTGATAGCAAAGCGCGATTGTATCCAGCCGCGGTCTTGCGCAGCGGGAAAAGATCCAGTTTTTTGGCAAAGATCCTAGACTTGGTTTTTGATACGTTGGGAGAGGCGCTAGCCATATGAATCAACTGAGGATTTCTGGATAAAGGGGATAAATCGAGCTTAATGTCGTGTCTTACAAAGATGGTCCTCTCGGTAAGGCGACTTTTGATTACCCAATCCGAAAGTGATTTCAGGTTGAAAGTGCGAAACCCGTGGCAATGATGTGAGGCACATGATCTCACAGAGTGAATTGCCGGCCTACGACCCATCGAATCCCGATCATCGACTCTACTTGTTTTTGGAGAACAACAAGCTGCTATTGAGACGCGCTCAAAGGGCAGATCGGGACGGATACGTGCTTGAACGGCTCAATGGAAATTCACTTCTTCAGAAGATCGAATTGGGAGTGCCGGTAGCCATTTGCCGAAATGGGAAGCACTATGTCTTCTTTTCGAACTTGAAGGGTTGCGATATCCCCCCAGCGTTGGCGGCTGAAGGCTGTGAAACTGCTTCTTTGAAAACGATTGAAGCGTACGGAAAAGAGGGTGGAAGACTCTCAGCAGAGCTTCTCGAGGATGGGCCGGTGATTCGAGCGCATGCAATTCGGATTCCGTACCTTAACTTCAAAGAGACGGACTACATATACCGATTTCGAACGGATAAGCAGAGAAACAGAGAAGTTTATCACGTCGACGCCTCCTCAACGGCCTTGTACCAAAGTGCGCTTTGTGATGCGATCAAGGCAGTTAAGCGGACGAAAGAGCGTTCGGCGGCTGATCCGGCGAGGCTTGATTTTGGAGCGGTTGAGTATTTGCTTCCGAGTCATTTCGGCTTTTGTCTCGGTGTTCAGAATGCGATAGAACGCGCATACGAGACGATCGCGTCGAATCCGGACAAGCGGGTATTCATGCTCAGCGAGCTAATACACAATCCGTTTGTGAATGAAGATTTGAGACGGAGGGGGCTTCGTTACTTGCAGAGCGACAAGGGCGTGTCTGTGGTGGATCCTGAGACCGACGTAGCGTATTGGGATTCAGTGACTGATCAGGACATCGTGATTATTCCGGCTTTCGGCGCACGGGACGAAGACAAATTGAGATTGATCGAGCGGGGACTCCCACTCAATGCGTACGATGCTACTTGCATGCTCGTGGAAAAAGTCTGGAGAGCGGCCAAGCGCTTCGGACAAAAGGGGTTCACAGTAGTGATCCACGGAAAAGCGGAGCACGAAGAGACGAAGGCAACCTTTTCAAACAGTTCGAAGTATGCGCCCTCCATAGTCGTCCGGGATCTCAAGGAAGCGGCATTGCTAGCAGAGGTAATAAAGGCGGATAATGAAACCGAGAAGGCGGAGTTGTTTTTACCCTTTAAAGCCCGTTGCAGTGAAGGCTTCGATTTGAGCGGTGACTTGGCAAAATTGGCAGTCGTCAATCAGACTACTCTTCTTCGCAATGAGACACTAAGAATTATCGATCTTCTCGAGTCCGCTTTGGAGGACCGATACGGCAGAGCCCATATCGAGGAGCATATGGCGACGAGCAGCAAGGGAGACACCCTGTGTTACGCCACCCAAGTAAACCAAGACGCTTTGGCCCAGGCAATAAAGCAACCGGTGGACGTTGCGATTGTTGTGGGAGGAAAGAACAGTTCCAACACGTATCAACTTTATCGAATATGTGAGGAAGCGTTTGGAGAACGAGCTTTCTACATTCAGTCAGAGTCGAATATTTTAACCCGGTCCCAGATAGAGCATTTTATATTTCCCTACGATCCAAAGAACCCGCAACAAGGGCGGATGGAAACGCGAGCGTTTTTGCCGATGCAAGACGCCCCTATGAAAATCCTCATTACGGGAGGCGCCTCCTGCCCAGATGGGTTGCTTCAACAGATCATAGCGAAAGTGAATAGTTATTTTGATTCTGAGCAAATTAGGAGTTTAGATGAAGTCATTAAGGGTGTGGGAACGATGGCATAGTTGGAATAGCGAGCGATCTTGCTCTTTCGTTTAAGCGACGGTGGCTCAAGCCGAGCACCCATAAGAGAGATGAGAATTTTTGGAAGTTCTGACCGTTCCGACTAGGAGCACTTTTGCTGGCATTCGTTCCGATCGCAGAAAGGATTGCTATTTTCCACAAGTTTTCTTTCAGGATTATAATTATGCCCATTTACGAATTCTACTGTAAGGAAAACAACACGCGATACTCCTTTCTCGCTAAGTCGTTGGCCTATCAGAATTCCGTTCCGCGGTGTCCCGAAGACCCACAATTTTCCATGGAAAAAAAGGTGTCTGGATTTGCGTTTATAGGAAAGGCGAAGGATCCAACCGATGCGAATGGAATGGATGATATTGACGATGCCAAAATGGAAAGCGTCATGGCGGAGCTAGGGCGGGACATGGCGGGATTCAGCGAAGACAATCCAGACCAGGAGCAGATGGCGCATCTGATGAGAAAGATGTCTTCCCTTACTGGGGAAAAACTGCCGGGCGAAATGGAGGAGATGGTCCGCCGTCTGGAAACCGGGGAGGATCCGGAGAAGTTGGAAGAGGAATTCGGCGACTCGATGGACGATATGGGAGAAGATTGGATGGGGGAGAATGGAGGCGGTGGTATCCAGAGCCTACTTCGTCGATTCAGGGGACCAAAAAAGGATCCTGAGCTATACGACATGTCACAGTACTGTGACTGAGAAGAAAAAGATCCTTATTTCTGATCATAGGTTAAGTAATGCTTACGTCGAGTGACAGCTAACCCGCAGAGCTTAATTGGTCGAAACCCAACGCGTTTTTTCGATGTGTCTGAAAGGGATTGCTCGCTTTGGTGGATCCATGAATTGGCTCGACGATGGTCTAACGGTGAAAAGTAGTCCGTAGTTCAGCCCATCTATTTTGATTGAGCCCGATGTTCTCAAGCATCGGGTTTTTTGTTTTTCCAAAATCGCTTTTTAAGCCAATCGGCATGAAACCTTTAACCCATTTTACACAAACGTCCTTCTTTGGAAGACCCTACGAGGAGTTTATCCTTTGCTCCGGCCTTGAGGAGAATGATCACAAAGGAAAAGAGATCCTCGATTGTCCCTCAGGGCCTTCATCCTTCGTTGCCGAGGCGAACCCAGCAGGAATTCTATCGACGGGAAGCGATCTGATGCTCTATTAAAATCCGGATGCGATCTAAAAACAGGCGTATTCGGACTTTGGGGACATTATTTCAGGGTTCAGTCAAAGCGAGAATTCATAGTCGCGAAACCCTATCAATCCATCGACGAATCGAAGCGAATTCGCTTGGAGGTCTTGAAGCGATTCTTGACGCACTACCGAAGCGCCTTCCCACTGGGTCGTTACGTTTGCCCAGCGCTACCCGATCTACCTTTTGTGGACCAGAGTTTCGGTATCACTCTTTGTGGCCACTTGCTCCTCATCTACTCGAGCCTCTTCGATCTGGACTTCCTCTATCGATCGATTCGCGAGCTCTGTCGGGTTTCGCGTAAGGAAGTTCGAGTCCATCCGACCGTTGACAGCTCGGGGATGAAATATGGAAAACTCAGTGAGTTTCGGGAGCGCATCGATGATCTCGGTTCCGCTACCCAAATTCTAGATGTCGATCACGAGTTCTTTCGTGGCACGAACCAGACGTTGAGGATCTTGGTTAACCTAAAATAGTCTAGGAGCTCCCCTTAATCTTCCCGTCGCCTGAAAGGAGGACGGCGATGGGTCGAGTCTGCTGAAAATGGGAGCAGATGATCATGGCGATCACTGTGATGGGTACGCAAAGGAACATTCCAGGCACGCCCCAGAGTGATCCCCAAAGACTGAGGGAAAGGAGAATCACGAGCGGGCTGAGGTTCAAAGAGTTTCCCATAAGACGGGGTTCCAGAAAATTCCCCACTAGAACTTGGGCAGCCACGACGCCTCCAATAGTGGCACCAATTTTAGTGGGCTCTTCGAATTGGATGAGGGCAAGGACCGAAGGAAAGGCGGTAGCCAGTATCGAACCTACGGTTGGAATAAAGTTGAAGAAGAAGATCAGCATTGCCCAGAAGGCGGCGAAATCGAGGCCTACAGACGTCATTATCGCGAAACTCAGCATACCGGTGGTCAGGCTAGTGAGGGTTTTAATACCAATGTATTTGCGAGTATCCTTGTCGATTTGAGTGATGATTTTAAAAACCTCGTTTTCTTTGATATTCCCATGAGCCATCCCTTTGATCTTTGGGCCAAAACTGCGCTGCTCCAAAAATAGAAAAACAACATAGATACTGATGAGGCCGGCGTTTCCAGCAAGTGAGCCGAGGGCTCCGGCAACCATTTTGAGCAGTGAGCTGAAGTTCAGCTGGTTTACGAATTCCTTGATCGGAGGGGATTCCTCAAACGGTAGCCAGCCATAGACCTTGTCAATCATTGGGCCAATTTTTTCCTGATACTCTGGCGCGACTCGCACGACCTGGCTCACGTTCTTCGTAATGAAATTGAAAAACACGCTCAGGATTGCAACAATCGCAATTACCGAGGCGATATACCGCAAAGATGCCGGAAGCGATCGCCCTCCGATCTTCAATTTCATTATTGCGAACGAGAGCACGTTGATGAGGTACCAAATGAAGACTGCCAGAATTAGCGGGATTATGAGGTTTTGGCCGATGTAGAGGATGAAGAAGACAGTGACCGTTATTCCGAGCCAGAGAAAAGATCGGAGAAGGTGGGATTGGGGAAGCTCAGAAGAAGTCATGGGATCGTATGAGTATTTTCCCAAGGTGTAAGAATCCTCGCTCCTAATCGAGTCAGAAAGTCAATCGGCTCGAATATTTTTCGGGGGCAAAGATCCCTTAAAATCATGTAGATCAAAGAGTTTTTAGTAACATAGATTTCTGGAACCAATTCTGCCAACATTTGGCCTCATTTAAATGTGAGACTGCTTAGTTTTTATATGTTAGAAAAGTTTGGAGAATTTTTTTCTGGAGTGGATTTGAGGAACCCAGAAACCTAGAGGATGGCCCGGGCGGATGGGGATTCGCCCGGGCTTTTCGCGTTTTAGTCCCAAAATTTCGTTCCAAAGGGTTCGCTCCGAGCTTGCGGAAGATGAGGATTTGAGTTTGTGGTCAGTTGTCCATTTAAAAGAAAATGCCTACTTACTCTGAACTTGTTAAACCTGAACTACTCTCGCAGTCCGTGTATAAGCCGGGTAAACCGATCGAGTACGTAGCCCGTGAGCTGGGACTGAACCCGAACACAATCGTCAAACTCGCATCCAACGAAAATCCATTTGGAGCTTCGCCTAGAGCGATAGAGGCTGGGAAAACGGCACTGGATAGCGTTGAACTGTATCCGGATGGCGGATGCTACGAGTTGAAAAACGCTCTTGCTCAGCTGCTAAAAATGGAACCGGATCAATTTATCGTAGGAAATGGATCGAACGAAGTCCTCGAACTGTTAGGGCATGCTTTTGTGCGTGAAGGTGACGAAGTTGTCATGGGGGAAGGCTCGTTTATCGTATATAAACTGGTTACCATGCTTTTTGGTGGTCGGCCAGTTGAAGTACCCACGATAAACCACCGACACGATTTAAAAGGAATACGGGAGGCGGTTACGGATAGGACCAGGATCGTTTTTTTGGCGAGTCCGGACAACCCGAGTGGATCGGCTAATACATCGAGCGAAATCGAGGAACTGGTTGAGGCCCTTCCCGACGATGTTCTCTTTGTTTTTGATGAGGCGTATTCTGAATATCAGGACGAACCCGTTGATTTAAGACCGTTGATTGCCAAGGGTAAAAAAGTGTTCTGCACAAGAACCTTTTCTAAGATCTACGGTCTGGCAGGGCTTCGAGTTGGTTACGGATACGGAGATCCGGAATTGGTGTCTCTCTTGAATCACGCTCGCGCTCCGTTCAATGTTAATTCGGTAGCCTTGGCCGCATCCCGTGCGGCCCTTGAAGATCATGGCTTCGTTTCTTCATGCCGTATCGCTAATGCTGCGGGATTGCGTTATTTTGTGGAATGTGTTGAATCATTGAATATCGAATACATTTCCAGTTCAGCGAATTTTATAACCCTAAACGTTGCTGATGGCAACGCGGCTTTCGAAGCGATGCAGCGAGAAGGGATAATCGTTCGACCCTTGGCACCTTACGGGATGAGCCAATGGATCCGTTTATCAGTGGGAACGGAAGAACAGAATGAGCTGGCAATTAAGGCGCTCACTTCGTTCTTGAGTCGGTAGGTTGAGTAGTCGCATTGTAGGAGTTTTTTGGTGGGCTACTTTGATACACAGGTGAATTTCTCTTCGAACGAATTGATTCTCTTCGGGTTAGCCATTCTCGTTCTTCTCGGGATGAACGCTGTTTTCGTTGCGACGGAGTTCAGTCTCATGAAAATGCGCTTCACGCGTTTCGGAACGGGTAAAATGGATGAGCTGAAGGAGTCAAAGCCCGTCGCGGACCTTTTGGAGAATATGAGTTCGAGCCTGAAGATACTTAGATTGGGCATCACTTTAAGCACGATTGTGTTAGGGATACTCTTCGTTCCCCTGGTTTACGCAGGGCTAGCGTCGCAGGATTGGTTTGGCGAATATCCACTTGGAATGGCGATCGTATTTGGAATAGTCTTTTCAGTGAGCATCGGCTTTGTTTTTGGCGAACTGATTCCTCGGTCCATCGCTATGCAGGCCCCGATTAGGACCCTCCAGTTTACGGTGCCTTTTGTCCGAATTTTCCAGTTCATCGCCCAACCTCTCTCGAACCTTTTTAACGCGGTATCCCGAATAGTGCTCAAAGCGCTTCGTCTCGACGCTGATTCCGATCTCAATTTGATCGATGTAGAATCACAAATCCGGTCGATCGTCAGTAATGGGGACGAACTACCGGAGGTGACGGAAAGCATTTTGAATAACGTGATGGATTTGCGAAAGCGCGTGGCCCACGACATCATGATCCCTCGGAATCAGCTCAAGTTTTTCGACGTGGAGGACTCTCCTGACGAAAATCTAAAAGTCGCTAGAGAGACAGGTCATACCCGTTTCCCCGTTTGCGAGGGGGATCTCGATCAATGCGAGGGGATTGTTCATATCAAGGACGTCTTCCGCATCGGCAAGTCCTCTGAGGAAATTGATTTGAATGAGGTAAAACGTCCGATAGCCCGGTTTTCCATGGACGAACCGTTGGAGTCGGTCTTGCAGGGCTTTCTAAAGCAAAAGCAGCACTTCGCTCTCCTGATTGACGAGTTTGGCGGTACGGTTGGGGCGGTTACGCTGGAGGACGTGCTTGAGGAGCTGGTAGGCGAGATCCAAGACGAGTTTGATCGCGATCGGGAAATGATTTCGAAACTCGGTGAAAACTCCTATCTCGTGGACGGCCTAACGCCTTTGCATGACGTTTCCCAAGAAATTGGGGTTGAATTGGAGTCGGAGGAAGTTTCGACCTTCGGAGGCTTCATAACGGTAAAACTGGGTCGAATGCCGAGGCTCAATGAGGTTTTCACCATAGGTAATTTGGAAATTACGGCGGGAAGCATGGATGACAAAAGAGTGATAGCCGCCAGTATAAACGTGCGAGAGCGGCGAGATAGTGCGGAGGAAGGGAACCCCGGCGCTGATGATCGTCCGAGTGATAGTGATTTAGAGGCTTGAGTTTTCTTGCGAAAGTGGCTTTTGTGAGGGATAGGTAATTCGTTTCCAATCAAACTCAACAAAAACTCTAGATGCTAGGTCTTCGTCCCTCAGTTTACGGTCGGAATGTCTCTTTTGGGCTACTGTGCCTTGCGGTGGGATGTTCAGGGTTGTTTGCGGACGAATCGGGCCAAAGTCTTGAAGCAACGATTGAAGCTTCAGGAAAAGAGTACGTGGTTCCTGTGTTGGGATACTCTTTTGACAGAGATTTGGAGCACGCGGCACCTTTGGACTATCATTCTGCGAAAAGTTCAGGATTGCCTCTGGCGCTGAAGTATCGGGTAGATGCGATTTGGTCGGGAGGTCTTTTTTTGGGTCTCAGCGACACAAACGCATTCGATTACCCAGTAGTGGCGGAAGTCAGCTATCGCCTGCGTCGCTCTCCTTGGTCTGATCCAGAACGAATGGTTGAAGCGCGACTTCTTGACGGCTCGCGTTTTCAAGGTCTCGTGGCGCGAGAGTTTGGCAAGGGGCAGGAGTATGAGATGTCGATAGCGGTTCAACACTACCAGTCGGTACTATCAGGTGAGGATTCAGGCATTTTGGACCAGACTAGTATTCCGGTGGAGCTCCGAGCTGATTTAGGACAAAACGCAGAATTCATTGCAGGTATGGAGTTTCGTTTAACCTCCCTAACTACTAAGGGGGATTTTTCCCAGTCCTCGGAACAGGTAGCAAAAATCGGCTTTGGATCGGAGCTTTCGGATGGTCTCTACGGACGAGTAACTGCGGGGGGTAGAAATTCCCAGTTTTCAGATGGCAGAACGAACGCTGCAGTCGAACTCGATGCCGCTATAATTTGGCAGGCTGGATCCGATTCCCAATATTCTCTCACTTTCAATCGTTCGACAAGGCCTTCCCTGATCGCCAACGGCTTTGTAGAGGCGGATACGGTTTCATTTACAGGCGATTTCACGCTTTCGGATATGTGGTCCGCCTACTACGGGGTGTCGAATAGTTGGGTGGAAATGGAACCGAGCTTGGTTAAGGATATCTTCAGTGGCGAAATGGCGGTCAGTTTCTCTCCGACCCAATCGATCAGTTTTTCAGGGGGCTATGTATACCGCAGTGGAAGTCTGAGCCAACTGAATGAGTTTGAGGCGGAACAGATTATCCGTTTATCCGCCTCAGTGTCCTATTAGGCTTCGAAAGCCGTGGATTTACTGAAAGGCTGCACGGCGAAGGCGGTCGTTGATGGTCCTGCCCAGGCCAAGTTCTGGAGCCTCTTCAACGACGATTTTCTTGTAGCCAGCGGCATCGAGCTCTCTTAGTTTCGAGTAGAGCTGCGATGCGATACGGTCAAGCTCCCCGTTCTCTGAAAGCCAATGGATGTTGCTGGAAGATGAGTGAGACGGTTTACGAAGAAGTAGATAGGCGATGGATCCGTCAGTCTTTTGGAGTTCTTCTTCCAGAACCGGGACTGATCTAAGTTCAAGCATAGTCCTTGGGCTGTAGTGCTTTGGCAGCGCTCCGGGAGCAATCGACATTCCGCTTTGATGGGGAAGCGGGCGATCGACTCGTCTTTTTACAGCGTCTTCAATTTGCTCAATGGGTAGGGCTCCGTATCTAAGGATACGCGCGGATTTGGGGTCACGAACATCGATTATCGTCGATTCAACCCCAAGGTGGCACGGTCCCCCGTCAAGGATCGTTTCGATCCGATCCCCGAGATTCGCTTGAACGTGGATTGCTAGGGTGGGACTGATATATGCAAAAGGATTGGCGCTAGGCGCAGCGAGGGGGAAGTCACATCCTTCAATGAGTTCGCGGAAGATGGGGTGACTCGGGCATCGGACTGCGACGGAGTCACGGCCTGCAGTAACGATATCGGGGATGATCGACTTTTTGGGAAGAACCAAGGTCAGAGGTCCAGGCCAGAAGGCTTCGGCGAGTCTTTTTGCAAATGGATTGGTTTCACAGTACTGTTCAAGTGATTCGAAATCGGGAACGTGACAAATGAGGGGGTCATTGTGGGGCCGTTCTTTGACGGTAAAAATTTTCTGACAGGCCTTGGGGTCCAGCGCATTAGCCGCTAATCCGTAGACGGTTTCTGTGGGAACCGCTACGAGCTCTCCCAAACGCAAAAACTTGCGCATTTCACGCAAGTTTTCCTTGTTGGGTTTTAGTATAGTAGCCACAGTTATTGGTTTGCAGGTAAACCCGTACCCACACTGACTCGTAGCAGCTGGGGCCGATTACTGCATCGTCAGCATATTGCGAGCGCGTTTGATCGCCTTGTTGATCTTGCGCTGTTGCTTGGAAGACAGACGAGTCATTTTGCGAGGAAGGATCTTGCCTGTCTCGGTGACATAACGGCTCATGATATGAGCATGGGTGAAGTCCAGCTCTTGTGGAGTGAGGCTTCTGTTTATCTCTTCGTTAACCATAGGAAGGGGGAAAAGTAGGATCGGACTTTCCGTTGTCAATAGCGGAAAGGGGGAAATTCTGTGGAAGTCAGCCTTTACAGATGGGACAAATTTCGGCAAAACCCCTCTCCTTAATCGCAGATGCTCGATTTCTGCTGGGGTCATAGTTCAACGGATAGAACAAGCGTTTCCTAAACGTTAGATCTGAGTTCGATTCTCGGTGGCCCTACCAGCGGTAAGTATTTTTCAACTGATACCTGTCTAAAGACCGTAGCTAGAGTCGATTACCATGATCCGGACGCAGAGGGCTTAGCCCGTGAGGAGGTTTTTCGCTATCAAGAACTATCGGCTCAGAACGGAGTTTTGACACCCTGCCCCGATGGCTACTGCCAAGACTGCTGGGATAATAATTGCGCTTATTTCCTCGATTCCCCTTTTCCGTGCAAGCATGTGAAATCGATGGAATGAATGATAAGGGGGCACCGCTAAACGAAACGCCCCCTCGCCAAGACCGGGTCGCATGGGTGAGAGAAAAAATATTGCCAGATTTTGGGTTTTGTAAAAAGGCGAAGCATCACAGAAATTCCTTGTTTCAAATTGGCACCTGAAATAGAAAGTCCCGACATAGATTGATGAGGTTTCAAGGGAGAAGCCGCTTTTTTCTGGTTCCTAAAAAAGGACCCCTATCCTGCTGGTCAGCCTGCGAAGCCCAGCGAATCAGGTCTGTCTTTTAATACGGACACACTTTCAGTTGCCCGGTTAATGGAATATTTTTTTGAAATCATTGATCCTTACAGTATCGACCGTCAGGGGCCGACAGTGGCAAGCGATATCGCACAGGTGTCTACATTCGTGAGGACGCTCGCTTGGCTCAGGCAAAGGAATTTATAGAGTCTAGGGAGGATGCCTGGAAGATAACCATTGAGATTTTGCCTTTGACTAATTACTTAAGGAGCGAGGATAAGCATTAGGAAAGATTTAAACACTTCCCTGAAGATGCCTGTCACTTGCCTAAAGAAATCTTACATAAATATCGATAGATCAAATAAACGGGCTATTATGAAATTCACTTATACCTGATTCGAATTTTGAATTGTATCTTAAATTATAAAAAACAAAATAATTATGTTTATTTTTTAAGGAATTTACTTTATTATACTCTTACATGAAATCATTATTTTTATTTAATGCTTCATCTTTTTTTTCTTCAAAATCCTATTTAGTATTGAGGTTGGGGACTGGATTTTTTATGTGCTATTTTCATGGCTGGTCAAAAATTTTGAGCGACAGTGATCGTTGGTACAGGATGGGAGCCACGCTTACCGAATTTATAGGTAATGATGCTTTATCGATACCATTAGGGTTTATGGCAGCTTTTGCTGAGTCTATCGGCTCACTTTTTATCGCAATAGGTTTAATAACACGTCCTATGGCTTTTTTACTATTTTTCACTATGCTGGTTGCATCTTCGAAAAAGCTTTTACAAGCAGGAATTGGTGGAAGCGAGCTGCCTATACTTTATTTGTTTTTAAGTTTTTTTATATTAGTTAATGGTCCGGGTAAATATAGTTTAGACAACTTGATAACCTCTAAAACTAATTGGAAATTTTAAAAACTTATTTCAACTCCCGTTAAGAAAAAATTAGCTTCGAACTCCTTAAATTTTGCTTCCGGACCAAGTAGCTGAGATTGCAGAATCAACCTTACTTTGATTCCTCCAATGAAATGCTTTCTTTATTCAATTGAGTTGGATCGTAGTATCCTAGCATCTCTACGACTTTCATATCTACCGCTCTAAAATCCATATGAATTCGAAACGAATCATTCTCCTAGTTAAAAAGTACGCAATGAAATACCTCCTTTTTCACCTTCTGGTTTGCTTGTTTCTTCTGAACTCCTCCCTGTTTTCGCAACAGAATAGGCAACGACGAGCTATTCCGTCCGATGAAGAGGTGCAGCAACGCGTTCCCAATGGGGTCACCTTCATTCCGAATCTTGTTTATCGAGAAGGCCACGATCGGTGGAAGCTCGATCTCGCAATGCCGAGCAATCGCGGAGATGAGCCGAGACCGGCGATTGTATTCATCCATGGCGGTGGTTGGCAGAATGGTGACAAGCGTGCCCCCGGTTTTTTAAACCCTACGCTGAGCTATGCTGAAAAGGGGTATGTGTGCATCACTACCAACTACCGGCTGTCGACTAGGGAACGATGGCGAATAGACCATTGCATCGCGGATGTGAAAAACGCCGTACGATGGCTAAGGGCTAACGCGGACAAATACAATATAGACCCGACTCGCATTGGTGCCACTGGCAATTCAGCTGGAGCTCACCTATCTGTCATGCTTGGCATCTGCCTGCCGCAAGATGGCATGGAGGGTAATGGTCCTTACAGCGGTTACTCCAGTATGGTACAGGCCGTTGTGGCAAGCGCTACGCCAACCAGTTTTCTCATACCCATGAGTGAGCGAGGGAGGGAGCGTTTTGAAGAATTGGAGACATCAGCCGATCCAGGTATGGACGAGCTACGCAAAAGTATCTCGCCGATAACTTACGTCTCAGCCGAGAGCCCTCCCATGTTGCTTTTTCATGAGGAGTCTGACCGTACTGTTGGCGTCTACCAGTCGGATACCTTCGTCCAGGCTTTGCGCGGGGCAGGTGCCGAAGACGTCAATTATGTGCTCTTTGGCGATGGCACGGGCCATGGTACCTTCAGGCAGAATATCGAACTTACGGAGCCAATGAGGGAAGCTTTCTTCGCCAGAGTGTTGAAACATGATCAGTGATCTCGTTTGACCGAAACGCTGGCTCTATTTGTTTGCTTTAGACAAAGTATGGGTATTTGGAGTTTCAATGCTCCAACAGTTTTCTTCACTGGTATCAATTCTCTTCACTTTTCTTCCTCTATACCTCGCGACGGCTCTCGCAGCTCAGGTTGAGAAAACGGGCCCAAAAGCTACATTTGAGAATGTAGCCTATGGAGATCATGCTAACCAGGTACTTGATTTTTGGCAGGCAGAGGTCGACGAGCCAGCTCCACTGGTAGTGTACATACATGGCGGCGGTTTTACGGGGGGGTCTCATGACAAAGTCTCCTACGCCAAAATTCAGCGTTACTTAGACGCGAATATTCACTTTGCATCTGTGGAGTACCGGTTCTTGAAGCACGCTTATTTCCCCGCGCCGCATGAGGATGTCGTAAGCGCATTGCAGTTTATTAGGAGTAAGGCGAACGATTGGGGTCTGGATAAATCGAGAATTGCTGCTACCGGCGGCTCGGCAGGAGCTCAACTGGTTGCCTATCTTGCTTGGGGAGACGACCTAGCTGATCCCGAAAACGATGATCCGATCAAACGCGAGTCTACAAAACTAAAGGCCGTTGCCCTCAATGGTGCTCAATCCACATTGGATTTTGATTGGTGGGTAGACAACATACCGGGGTACAGGCTGGAGTTCCACAGCGGTCGTCGCTCCGACGAATATTCAAAGGTCGAGGAAAGGGCCATACTCAAGGAGATTTCGATAATTAATCATATAGCTGAAGGGGACCCTCCGACGTTCATGAGCTACTGGATGGCTCCGTCCTCAGAAATACCGAACAATATGAAACGTGCGAGGGGATGGATTATCCATCATGTCAACTTTGGTTTAGCCTTGGAGGAAAAGCTTCTCCAATCGGGTGTGGAAGTCGTTCTCAAGTATCCGGGCGCATCGCCAAAGTTCAGCAGCGATGTAGATTTTCTATTACATCACCTTAAGAAGTAGGTGAGAAAAACACAGAGCCATTAGAGGCCAGGATTGCAGCTTCAAGGTCTGTCAGATCGCCCTTGCAACCCTTTGGGAGCTCTAGGTAAAGTATAGAAATGTTTGGTAAGCTACTCGCTCTGTTCGCAATTACGTTTCTAATTAATCCTATTAAGGCCGAAGATCAGTCGCTCCCTGGTAGACAAGTTGAGACATCGTTGTCTGTCTCCGACGGAGGAAAGATGCCTTACTTAATTTATCTCCCAAGCGATTACACCGCCAAAGGCGATGAAGTGCCTTTTATCCTTTTCTTGCACGGGCGCGGCGAAAGCAGGGGGCCGTTGAGTTTAGTTACAAAATGGGGCCCGCCGAGGCGTCTGGATGCTGGTGAACAGATGAAGTACATTGTTGTATCTCCGCAGTGTCCGATCGAATCGCGATGGGCTTCTGATGACCAGCAAGCTAGGCTGAAAGAGTTGTTGGCCTACCTCGATGAAACATATAATATCGACAAGGATCGTATGTATCTCACGGGACTAAGTATGGGCGGGTATGGCTCTTGGCGCCTCGCTGCGGACGAGCCCCAAATATTCGCTGCGGTTGCGCCGATTTGTGGGGTCGGCGATCCTGCTGATGCCAAAAAACTGCTAAGAGTTCCGATTTGGGCGTGGCACGGAACCGACGACAACGTGGTCCCACTTAGTGGCTCGTTAGATATGATAAACGCCATCGCAGCGGCTGGAGGGAAAAGAGCTCGGCTAACAACTTTGGAGCATGTGGGGCACAATTCTTGGTCAGCGGCGTATCAGCCTAACGATTTGTACAAATGGTTCGATTTGCACACGGCCTCTGGGAACAAGTAGCCAAAGTGCCAAGGTAGGATTATCTGATTAGAATCCCTAGCGTTGGGATTAATTTGAAGAATACAACCTCCGATCGCGGTTAATCGTATCTCGACGATACAAATCGTTCAGTCAATATATAGACTAATACCAAAGGCAGTTATTGCCAATTTGTACGCATTTCAATGTAGAATAATTCAGTTAGAATTATCGCTAGACAAAAATTCGGATTTTGTAAGTAACCGATATACAGTGTAAAATGCCTAATCAAGAAGTTTTTTGGTAAGATCGAAACCTCTATCAATCTTAGTTCGATTCTCGGTGGTCTTACCAGCAGCGTGATTTTAGTCTATCAAGCGGGATGGAATTCAATTGAGCCAGATGGTGCCGCAATAGGCTCCACGGGAATGTAGGAGGGTCGGATTACCACCACTGGCTCCAGGCATTGCAATCGTAGTGTTCTTGGAGACATAGGCATTGGCTGCCTCGGTCGCGTCTGCTTTGGTCGAACACCGGTATCCGATTTGCTCGCCATGAAGTAATGGGCGGGCGATATCCTTTCATATAGTTAATCTTCCACGGTCCCATTCGAAGGAGTCCTCTTAAGCCAATCTACACGTGAAGTTAAGTATTAGCGGTATTGTTACTTCTGTCAAGGATGGCTAAGCACAATCAAGAGGACCCTATCTAGTTTACAGGTAGTTTAATCTTTCCCGAAGCGATCTCTGCGATGGTATTAGGATATAGAATATGCTCCAATCCCAAGATTCGCTTTTGAAGGGTCGCTGGTGTGTCGCTTGTATCCACTTTAAGTATCGCTTGACGGATGATTTGACCCTGATCGTATCCGTTGTCGATCAAGTGTACCGTAGCGCCAGATTGAGGTTCACCCGCTGCGACCACTGCCTCGTGAACGCGTATACCGAACATGCCCTGACCCCCAAACTTGGGGAGAAGGGAAGGATGGATATTCAGAATCCGATTTGAGAAAGTGGAAAGCGTAGTGGGACCGATCTTTTTCATGTAGCCTGCCAATACGACTAGATCGACTCCGGCTTCCAGAAGTGACTTTTCCATTTGGCGATCTAGCTGATCTGTATCAGCATGGGTCCTCCCGTTAAGGATTTCAACGGGTAATTGGGCGTCACGGGCTCTTTCGACCGCGATTGCGTTCGGGTTATTGCAGATTAGAATAACTGGTTTGCCTGCAATCGCTCCACTGAGGCATTGGTCGATTATCGCTTGCATGTTGCTGCCGCCGTGGGAGGCTAGAAAACCCAGTTTCATATGAGAGAGTTTGATTGGTCGCCTCGTGGAGATCAATAGACTTTGCTCCAACAATGAGGGGGAAAGACTGCCGTTGTCCGATCGACTATGCTAGAAAACCGAGATGGTAGAAACTAAAGCCCACCGCGAGCTGAAGGCATTGTCGGTCGATTGGCTGAGGCTAAGGGGTTGCGACGCAATCGCACCAGAAGTGAAACTCCCACTATCGAACTATCGAGTGGATGTGGCGGGCTATCGTTCTCTAAGACGGATGTTGGATTCCCCAGGTGAAACGTTTGCTGTGGAATGCAAGCAAAGCCGAGCGGATTTCCTGCGTGATGCTGGATTGGAAGAAGCGTCTAAATCGGAGCGTTGCGATTTGCGGGAACGGTTGCGATCACTCCGGGCCCTCCTAGTTGTGCATCTTCCTCAATGTCGGAGGCATCAGTCATTATTTTCAGAATACGACACATTTGACTTTTGCGACTGGCGTCACGAATCGTGGTACCGGCTGACAAGACGATTACAGGTTTTAGAGAATCGTTTGGAGCATGGAGTAAAATTCTCCAAGATTGCGCGATACGGTTGCGCGAATTACTGCTACATCGCAGCGAGCGATGGGGTCGTTGCATTGGATTCAGAAATACCGATGGGCTGGGGTCTCCTTCGGAGGAAAGACGGTGTTTTGGAAGTGATCAAGGAAGCCCTCCGCCTTGATTCAATAAACGCTGTGCGGCTGAAGCTACTGGAGCGAATAGCTAGATCAAAAAGTGGGTGATGATCGAGCCCGCACCGACTATAAAACAGTAGTAAGCAAAGTGAATGAGCTTTCCTCTAGTCACAATTGCGATCATCCACCGACACGCGAGCACTCCGGAAAGAAAGGCGGCCAGGAATCCAATGATGAGAGGAGGCGCAGTCACTGAACTATTCGCCATTCCCCCATCGATAATATCCTTAGCATTTGCTCCAATAATGGGTATCAGAACCATAAGGAATGAGAATCGTGCGACCTTCTTCTTGTCGACGCCAAGTAGCAGTCCGACAGCGATCGTCGAGCCAGAACGGGAAATCCCAGGCAATACAGCGATTGCTTGGGCGATTCCGATGAGGAAGGCCTTTCTCTTACTTACTTCATCTCCAACTTGAGGGGAATAGTAGGTGAAGGCGAGCAGCGCTCCTGTGACGAGCAGCATGCATCCGACGAGTAACACGTTATTGCTAAAAAGGCTTTCGATTTCCTCTTTGAACAGCAATCCTATGGCGAAGACGGGTATCGCTGAAATCGCAATTTTAAGGATGTAGTCGGTAGATTTGTTCCAGCGAAATTGTAGAGCGCCCTTGATGAGGCCGAGGATGTCGCGATGAAACACGACTATGGTGCTAAGAACGGTGGCTCCGTGGACCACGACGGTAAATGTAATGTCACTGTTTGCTTCAATGCCCAGCAATGCCTTTCCTAGTTCGAGATGTCCGCTGCTGCTGACGGGAAGAAATTCAGTCAGACCTTGTATAACCCCTAGGATAATGGCTTCTAGCAATGACATGTTTCAGGCTAATTAGAGTGTGATCGGCTGGCGTAGCGAGACTGAAAATGGAGGGAGGGCCAGAGTTAAGGGACGGTCTGGTTTGGTCTGAAAATACTCTCGGTCCAAGTCAGACGAACTTGAGCAATTGATTTGTCATCAATTGGGACTGGGAGTCGTATGGTGATCCGAAAAGGTTGAAGTGATTCAGGCAATGGTAGAGATTGTACAGGATTTTGCGTTTCACGTAACCCTGATCAAGAGGATAGGCTTCGTTGTATGCGTCGTAGAATTTTGGATGAAACCCTCCAAAAAACTCGCTAAGCGCTAGATCGGTTTCCCGGTCACCATAGTAGCAACAAGGGTCGAAGACGAATGGAGCTCCATTGGTATCGAATCCGACGTTTCCAGACCACAGGTCTCCGTGCAGTCGTGAAGGCGATGGCGAATAGCCGTCAAAGAATGATGATAAACTTTCTAGAAGTTGGGGTCCGTTTTTCAGCTTGAAACCATTTTTCTGGGCTAGATCCATTTGATACAGAAGGCGACGATTGCTAAAAAACGAGATCCAATCATCGGATACGTTGTTTATTTGTTTTGTGGCACCGATCGTGTTGTCTCGATGCCAGCCGAAGTGGGGTAGAGCGGATTGGTGGAGCTGGGCGAGCTGCTGGCCCAATAGCTCCCAGCTTGTCTCGGCGGGTTGACCTGAGGAAATGAACTCTAGCACTAAGTAGGACTGGTTATCCGCTAGCCCTGAGCAAATAGGTCGAGGAACCCGAAAGGCTCCAGCTCCGCTTAGTTCATCCAGGGCTGCTTGTTCTTCCTCAAAGTGGAGGAGAAACGACTCATTGTTCCGCTTCAGGAAGTAGGAGCGATCGTCACTTTCGATGCGTTCGGCTTTGTTGATGCAGCCGCCATGAAGGGACGTTCGATTTACGATCGGGAACGATCTAGAGGTCGCGCTGGATACCTTTGCTTCGACTGATTTATAAAATGCTCCTGACATCGCAGGTTCGATTGGGAGAGATGGAGTGAAGGAAGCCTGTCATTTGAGTGGCAAAAATCACTACTTCTCCGACTTTGTGATATTTTCCAGAAGCCCTTCGCAGCCGTCCTCTAGGAGATCGAGTACATGTTCAAATCCCTGAGGGCCGCCATAATAGGGATCGGGTACTTCTGTATCATCATGATTGCGGCAGTATTCGCAAAAAAGCCGGACTTTTTTCATAGCCTGTGGATCTGGAGCGATACGCTGTAGGTCAACAAAGTTTGCCCGGTCCATCGCGAGTATGAGGTCGAATCTTTCGAAATCTTCGGGACGCACCCCTCGAGCATTGCCAGTCATCGGCAATCCACGGCGTTGTCCGGCAGTGGACATGCGAGAATCAGGAGAATGCCCTGAATGGGCATCCAGTGTACCTGCAGAATCACAGATTATTTGGGAAAGATCGGATTGCTCGAGCCGTTGCCTCATCACGTTTTCTGCGGCGGGAGAACGGCAAATATTCCCCCAGCAAACGAAGAGGATCGAACTAATTTTTGAGTCTTGGTTTAACATCGATACGGGTGGCTGAATTTAAACCAGGGGATGGGCCACACCTTCAAATTTTGGAGGTACAACGTGTTTTATCCTCTGCTGTTAACCCAAAATCGAATTAATTTTTCTCTATTATCATAGATTCGATCAAAAAATCTATGTAAATAGGATTCGGAGCCGCGGTCTTGACTAAGGATAAGGTGGAAGAAGCCCTCGGTTAGCTGGTGGAAAAGGGAAAAATCTCAGCGAACGATGCGAAAGAAACGGCCAGAAAGATTTCTGACTATGGAAAGCAGGAGTTCGAGTCTGCCTCGGCGACTCTGCAAGAGAAATTTGATGAGCTTCAAGCGTCAATAGGAGCAAGGCGTCGTCTATTTAGATCGGTTTCAAAGACTAGTTAAATCGCTGATCGGGCGATTGGCAGAAAGAATTATACGGTTGCGAAAGAAACTATCGAAACCAGCTAAAATTGGCCGGCCGTGTAGTAGTTGATTCGATTGATCAACGCCGTAGCTTCCCGAGGTAGTTCGAACCAGTCGCTTAGTACTATTTCGGGGGCGTTATACTCTGTATTGTAAAATGCCTTTGTAGCCGAGTTGTCTGGTTTTACCCACCCGCCTTTGATTGATACTCCTGCGTAGAGCCCTTTGGTTGTGGTATATACCAAAATGTTGGCGTTTTTGTAATCGTCGCTTTCTTTCTTTTCAGAAACCACTCCCACGGGTCCAGCCACGGCGGCGGCATCGGCACTCAAATCGAAGCGTCCGGTGTAAGCCCGTCCCACGGTAGCTTCGTCCATGATTACGTAAATTGTGTCGACTTCCTTGGCTCCAATTTGAAAACCGAAATTGGCTCCACCTGTAGAAACGAAGGCAGGCACGCCCCATTTCCCATTTAATGGGTTTTTCGCAACGAGTACACCTCTCCCACCATGACCTCCGAGCATGAATCCAGCCCGATAGTTTAGGGTTAATATGATGCCCTTTGCTTGCTGAAGAATGGAAGCGGGAATTCTCGTCTCCGGCTTTTTCATGATTTCTTCAAGGGCATACTCGCTATTTATGATGCGCGCAGCTAGGTTTTCGCGTTTAGGAGCGGCAAAAAGAGTTCCAGCTCCTATTACTAGGGCGAGTATGACTGTGACTGTCCGGAAGATATGGTTCATGGTATGTGAGATGAGAGGTCTTTACGGGAAGTTCCCTTTTCGGTGAAAATACAATTCTAGAAAAAATTGAGGACTAGCGACTCGGATTGCAATAGAAGAGCGCCGAATTGGCGAGTGAACCCTGTCCAGTGGATTCCTGAATGGCTTGGATACTGTGTGGTAAGCTCCTAATCCTGTTCAGGTCTAGGTGGTCTTTGGCTCGGGTGGTCAGGTTCTAATTTGTCCATCACCCACGATTTTGAACTTGTACGTGCAGAGTTCTCTCAGCCCCATGGGTCCTCGAGCGTGGAGCTTGTCTGTAGATATTCCAATCTCAGCTCCAAGGCCGAATTCGAATCCATCGGTAAACCGCGTGCTTACATTCCAATAAACGGTTGCCGAGTCGACCCCGCTTAAAAAGGACTCAGCAGTATCAGTATCTGTGGTCAGAATACAGTCACTATGCGAACTCCCGTACTGATTTATGAAGGCGATGGCCTCCTCTATGGAATCCACTACTTTCACAGACAATATCAGATCCAAGTACTCTGTCCCCCAATCCTCATCGGTTGCTGGGGTCGAGTCGATCCCCTGATTGTCTAGAATCGACCTGGCGGATTCGTCTACCCTCAGCCCCACACCCTCAGTTCTCAAGGCCTGCGCTATTTGGGGAAGTGCTTCGTTAGCCACCTCCTTGTGGATTAACAGGTTTTCCGCCGCATTGCAGACGCCAGGTTTTTGGCACTTCGAATTGACGATAATATCCTTCGCTTGTGCGATATCGAGCGACTTGTCTGCATAGAGCGTACATATCCCGTCGAAATGCTTAATCACAGGAATATGGCTGTTTTCAGAAACGAATCGAATCAGACCCTCTCCCCCTCTTGGAATGATGCACTGAATTTGCTGATCCAATTTCAGCAGCGTATTGAGGGCAGACCGGTCTTTCGTGGGAATGAATTGAGACGCCTTTGGAGGCAGTCCGTATGCTTCAAGGGCTTGCGTTACGAGCTTCGCCAGAGCGATATTCGTGTAGTAGGCCTCTTTCCCGCCCCGCAAAATGCTAGCGTTTCCAGATTTGAGACAAAGGATGGCGCAATCGATGGTTACGTTGGGGCGGGACTCGTAGATAATGCCGATTACTCCAATCGGAACGCGTACTTTCTCAATCTTGAACCCTTGAGGATGATTATAGGTCTCCATTAGTTCTCCCAGAGGATCGGGGAGAGCAGCGACCTGTCGGGCACCAGCAAGCATGTCGGAAATCATGCGATCGCTCAGCTCTAGGCGTTTGAGCATTGCCTGCGTAATTCCGTTGTCCTCTGCCGCTGCCAGGTCTTTGGCATTCTCTTTTCGGAGAGAATCCGTGTTCTCTTCGATTAGGTCTGCGAGTCGGAGGATAGCCTGGTTCTTCTGGGTTGTCGGCACATTCGCCAAGGTGAGAGACGCCTCGCGAGCGTCTAGGGCTATTTCTCTAACCAGAGCATCGATTTCCATTGCATCCGTTGTCATAGTAAATGTGAAATGAAAAGGCATAGTTGATGTCCACGAGGTGGAGCCCTGGCAATCCTTTCTTAATCACTCCAGTTTCGAACGTTTTCGATCTGCCCGATCAATGCCTCTATCGAGCTTGGATCTCCATCCATTTAGCCCTAGCCTTGAGAACGCGAATTGAGTGTTTTGCGCTCGTAGTCCTTTCTCGCTTAGCGAACCACGATTTGAGCCTCGCGGTCCAGCGACTCGAATTCCGATTTAAGCTTAGACAAGAGTTTCCTGATTTCGGGATCAATGGACGCGGTGTGGCATAATTCAGCGATAGCAGCTGATTGTTAACCCCTTGGTCAGCACTTTCGGGAGGCAAGTTCACGAGCTCGTCCCAGCCCAATAAGCCTGATATTGAGTCGATTGTATGGATACGCTTAAATTTTCGATCGAGAGCTTGTAGAGTGTCATTTCTCATGTGAGGCGCTAAATTGGAATTTCTATGAATGGTACAAGAAAGCGGAGCCCCTTATTCGAGGACTCCGCTTTGCTCTATCAAAAGATTTCTGATGCTTTGTCTAAAAGAGCTTGGGTACTTTTACACCCGAATTTTCGAGTAGTTCGGATACCTTCTTCATTAGGCCTAATGCCAGTTCGTACTCTTTTTGGTATTTCGTTTTGAAAGCACTCAATTCCTCGATCGCACTCGGGTCGAACTTAGCAGCCATGTCTTTGAGTTTGGTGATGCTGGATTCGAGGTCGGGAATTTGCTCCCTAACAATTTTCAGCACTTCCTTGGGTAATGCCCCTTTGATTGACTCGTACTGTTTCTTGATTCCGCTCATCTGGCTCGTCAAGTTACCCGTGTTCGCATTCATTTCGGAAAGGAGTTCGTCGCGTTGCTTCTTTAGTTCCGCCGCTACTTCTGACTTTAATTTCGCGGCCTGCTCCCCAGTCTTTTGCCTCAAATTCGCGATCTCCTAAGAAGCTTTTTCTTGAGCGCTGGCCAATTCATCTTTGGTTGCACTATTATCGACTTCTGGCGCGGTTACTGACTCATTCGAAGAATCTGAGCACCCCCAGAACACCAGGCAGGATGTGATAAAGAAGGACAGTGTTTTGATGTGGGTCATCTTCATATTGAAGCTACTACTCGAAGGGTAGCCGGTTGGGGGCAATAAATAATTTCAGGTATCTCTAGATTGCCGCACTCGTGCCGGCAATCCGGCCGGTTGTCCATGCTGCCTGGAAATTGAACCCTCCCGTTACCCCGTCAATATCGAGTGTTTCGCCTGCGAAATAGAGCTTAGGCATTTGCTTGCTCTCCATTCTCTTAAATTCAACCTCGTGCAGGGAAACACCACCGCACGTCACAAATTCCTCTTTGTTCATACTTTTCCCGGTTACCTGAAAATCGCAGGCAACGCAGGTTGTGGAGAGGGAGAGCAATTGGTGATTCGCTACTTGCGATAGTTTCATTTTTGGGTCGATCGATTCAGTATCTAAAAATCGATCCCACAAGCGGCGCGGAAGCCCTAAGAGTGGATTTGTACCGACCTGCTTGGCTCCATGCTGCCGCTTTGCATCCATTAAAACCTGCTTGGCGGATTCCAGGTCGTGCGTTCCTGTCCAGTTTACCTGTAGCTTGAACGTGTATTCAAATTCTGCGAACTGGCGGGCACCCCAGGCCGACAACTTTAGAATGGCCGGGCCGCTCAATCCCCAATGAGTGATCAGCAGTGGTCCACTTTGAGAAAGCTTCATGGAGGGGCAGGTGACGACAGCATTGGGAACCGAGAGTCCCTGCAGACCGTCGATGCGGGCATCGCTAATATGGAATGTGAAGAGTGACGGAGCCAGGGAGGAAATCGTATGGCCAAAAGATTCTGCGATCCTGTGCCCCGGCGAATTCTGCCCACCACCAGTAGCCAAGACCAGACGATCGAACTCTAGAACTAGGTCCTCATTGGTAGAAAGCTGGAATTTGCCTGCACGGTCGATTCGGGCACTGTCGACTCCGGTCTTCGCCTTGAGTGCTACCCCGCTCCCCCGAGCGGTATCAAGAAGGCAGTCGATGATGGTTTGGGAGGAATCGGTAACCGGAAACATTCTCCCATCGGGCTCGGTTTTAAGCGCGACCCCATGCGACTCGAACCAATCCACCGTATCCTGCGGTTGCCAACTGTAGAACGGACCCAGAAGTTCCTTAGAGCCACGAGGGTATCTTGAGGTGAGCTCTCGCGGCTCGAAACAAGCATGAGTGACATTGCAGCGCCCGCCTCCGGATATCTTTACCTTAGTGAGAAAGCGGTTCGATTTCTCAAAAACGCAAACCTTCACGTTGGGATTTGCCTCTCTCGCCGAAATGGCCGCGAATATGCCGGCGGCTCCTCCTCCGACAATCGCGATTCGAACTGGATCTAGAGGAGCCTCCATAGGGGTAAAGAGGGGACTTGCCGATCAGCTAAAAAGTTGGTCGTGCAATGTCTTGGCCTGGCCTTCGTCAAGGCGCGGCCCCCATTTGGAAACGACTTTCGAGGAGGCGAGACTCGCGAGGCACCCGGATTCGGCATGCGTTTTACCTTGAGTTAGTGCATACAAAAATGCGCCCGCAAAAAGGTCGCCCGCTCCGTTGGTATCGATGGCCGTGGTTGGAAAGGGATCAATTTTGATTTCCTCGGATCCATCGAATACGAGGGCGCCTTTTGATCCAAGAGTGACAACGAACGTCTTTGCCTTCTGTTTCAATGCTTCGATCGCCCGGTCAACCGTTTTCGTTTCTGTAAAGAGCATCGCTTCCTCTTCGTTGCAAAATAGCAAATCGACACCAGAGCCGACGACATCGGCCATTTGGTCCTTGAAGTACTTGACCATACTAGGGTCGGAGAAAGTGAGAGCCGTTTTAACGCTATACTCCTCGGCCAGTCTTTTGGCCTCTTTCATTGCGTTGAGCCCCGGTTCGCCGGTTACCAAGTAGCCTTCAATGTATAGGAACTCCGAGTCTCTAAGCACGGTTTCGTCAACTTCCTTCGTGGAATAGCTGGCGGTAATACCCAAGAACGTATTCATCGTTCGTTCCGCGTCAGGTGTGGTCATCACGAGGCATTTCCCGGTAATTCCCTCTTCGTGGGACCCGGGGGAAAGATTGGTACTAACGTTGTGGGAGATAAGGTCGTCATGGTAGAAATCTCCCATTTCATCGTTAGCCACCTTACAGGAGTAGAAGCAGGAAGCTCCGAACTGAGCCGCTCCGATAATCGTGTTGGCGGCGGATCCTCCGCATTGGCGGTCCGCGCTGGGCATGTGGATTGCGTTGGTGAGCTGTTGCTGACGGTTTTCGTCAACGAGTGTCATGAAGCCTTTCTCGATGGAATGCTCCTTGAAAAATTCATCGGTCACCTCGGTTACGATATCGACGAGCGCATTGCCCATTCCGTAGACGTGATATTTCTTCGCCATTGCTATTAATTGTGTTTTGTTTTGCTAATTCCCCTCGAAACAGGATTGGGAGAACGAAATCGTCTGCGTTCCAACGCGCAACATAAATTCGAGATTGAAGGATGGAGGGCGTGTCCCGTAGCGTGTGCGTGGATGACAGAATTGATCGACGAAGTTCGCGAGTTGCTAGAGCTATACCCCCCTTGGCTGGTTACTACCTGTTTGATCGTTGTAGGTGCAGGATTGCTCTATGTCATGTGGCGGATTGTAAAGTTTGGTATCGTCCTCGTGGTGACGGCACTTTTGATCGCTATCGTCGCATTTGCCGCCTGGACGCTCATCATTGCCTAGATTGAAGGAGAGATTTCTATTTTAGGGAACTCCCTAGTTGACCTAATTGGTCCTTTTCCCTTCACATGGCAGACGAAGTGCACAAAGAAAAGCCTAAGAAATATATATTCGTAACGGGTGGCGTAGTGTCCTCACTTGGCAAGGGACTGACAGCCGCCTCTTTAGGTGCCCTGCTTGAGGAAAGGGGAGTGACCGTTCGAATCCAAAAGTTCGATCCCTATCTCAACGTCGATCCGGGTACAATGAACCCTTTTCAGCACGGAGAAGTCTATGTCTTGGATGACGGGGCTGAAACGGACTTGGATCTAGGTCACTACGAGCGTTTTACGTCAGGCAAGCTAAGCCAGTTCAACAACCTCACGTCGGGGCAAATCTACGAATCGGTGATCCAAAAGGAGCGTCGTGGAGAGTACCTGGGAGCGACGGTACAAGTAATACCGCATGTCACAAACGAAATTAAGGCCCGGATTCGGGCGGCCAGCGAAGACGTGGATATTTTGATTACCGAGATCGGTGGTACGACGGGCGATATCGAGGGGTTGCCTTTTCTCGAAGCCATGCGCCAATTCGCGCTCGAGGCGGGAAGAGGCAATGTGGTATTCATTCATGTAACTTTGGTTCCGTATTTGAACGCAGCCGGTGAGTTGAAAACAAAGCCGACGCAGCAGAGTGTCGCCAAACTTCGGGAAATCGGGATTCAGCCCGACATCCTTGTTTGCCGCACCGAGCATCCCATTGATCGCGAGATTCGGGAAAAGCTGAGCCTATTCTGTAACGTTGCCGTAAAAGCCGTGATCGAGGAGATGGATGTGGAGTCGTCCATCTACGAGCTTCCCCTTGCTTTGCAGAGGGAGGAGATGGATGATCTCGTAGTTGAATTGCTAGGACTAGATGCCCCTCCGATTGAGCACAGTGTTTGGATTGATATCGTTAGGCGCTTGAAGTCGCCCTCTGAACGGGTAGATATTGGGGTCGTTGGAAAATACATCGAACTGCAGGATGCGTATAAGTCGGTTTACGAATCGCTCACTCATGCGGGGATCGCAAATAACTGCGCAGTCAATGTGATTCGAGTCGATGCGGAGTCTCTGGAAAAGCCGGAGGGGCTCAACAAACTGAAAGGCTTGCATGGGATCTTAGTGCCCGGGGGATTTGGGGATCGTGGTATTGAAGGAAAGATAGCGGCGGTCAAGAATGCCCGGGAAAACAAGATTCCCTATTTAGGACTGTGCCTAGGCCTGCAAATCGCGGTTATCGAGTTTTCCCGTAACGTTCTTGGCCTAAAAGGCGCCAACAGTTTCGAGGTGGACAAGTCGACCCCCCATCCTGTGATTTCCATGATGGATGAGCAAAAGGAAATCGTAGAAAAAGGGGCGACGATGCGATTGGGATCTTACGAGTGTCGGGTTAAGGCAGGCACCAAAGGATTTGAAGCTTACGGTGAAGAGTTTGTGCGCGAGCGGCATCGGCATCGCTACGAGGTGAACAACGACTACGTGGAGCAGATTGAAAATGCCGGGCTCAAAGTGAGTGGAATTAATCCAAAAAGAGATTTGGTGGAGATGGTGGAATTGGACGACCATCCTTGGTTTCTGGGAGTTCAATCACACCCGGAATTTTTATCGAAACCCAATAAGGCCCATCCGCTGTTCAAGGCTTTTGTGCAAGCCAGTCTTGCCTATAAGAAAGCTTAGTTGAAGCCCGTTCGAAATGATGCCAGTCAATTCTTTTTGAGTGCTTACCTAAATCAATAACCCTCATGGCGAAGCAGCTGATAGAAGTCCCCATCCCATCGATGGGCGCGACGGTAAACGAAATAACGTTGATCGATCTTTTTTGCGAGGCGGGAAGTGCGGTCGCTAAAGGCGAGAAGCTAGCCGAGCTCGAAAGCGACAAATCAATATTCGATTTCGAGTCCCCCTGCGAGGGGGTTATCCGGGGAATTTGCTGTTGCGCGGGAGACATCCTGAAAGTGGGGGTTCCTTTTTTCCGTATAGAGACAGAAGATCAATCCATGAGCCACTTAGCGGTGGACCTCGGAACCGATTCGGGAGCCTTGAATACCGCAACAACCCCGGCAACCGAATCTAAGCAGAAGCTCGTTGCCCCGCTGGCGGAAATTGCAACCGCCGAAAGCACGATTTCTGAGACCCCGGCCCCATCAGATAAAATGGGAGCGATTCGCTGGACTCCTCGAGCTCGAAAGATTGCCTTAGAGCGTGGTTTGAATCCGGATACGATTTGCGATATTGTGGGTACGGGGCCCGGAGGTCGGGTGACCGGAGACGACTTGACTCGCTACAAAGGCTCATCACTGGAAAATGCCGTCGCATCAAGTGATGCTGGCGTAGACTCACTTACCTCTCAGACGGTGTGCGTAGCGGGTATCGGCTATGCTGTTCCCAAGAATGCCCGTTCGAACGAGGAGATCCTACGAGAGTTTCCAGGAAAGACAGCCGAAGAGATTGAAAAGGTAACCGGGATTCAGCAGCGTTATATCATCAGCGAAGGTGAATCGGCTACCAGCCTAGCTACAGAGGCGACAAACAAGGCCTTGGAAATGGCCGGTATGTCAGTGGACGACATCGATGCGGTGATTGTCGCAACCCTTCTTCCCGATCAACCGGTTCCCGGAGCCGCGAGCGCGTTAGCCAAAGAGCTTGGCATTGGACAGGCGCTGGCTTTTGATCTTAACGCGGCCTGTTCGGGCTGGCTTTATGCTCTCGAGGTGGGACGGGCTTTCATAATAGGAGGAACGGCAAAAAACGCTCTCGTGGTTACCGCGGAAATTCTTTCGCGAATCACAAACTCTAAAGACCACGAAACCGCCTTTCTTTTTGGCGACGGAGCAGGAGCGGCAGTATTGACTCCGCAAAAAGGAGGCCATCGATTTTATCGGCATGAGCTCAGTGGTGACTCGCGGTACACCGAGGCGATTTGCCGCAGAGGTGGTGGGGCGATGAATCCGATTCCACAACCGGGAGACAGCCTGGACTCTTTCTATATTCAGCTGGACGGCGGAGTTGTTTTTAAAAGGGCCGTGCTTGCGTTCTCCGACATTATTGAAAGTGCTATGAAGCGTCATGGGCTTTCCGAGGAAGATGTATCCTGGATTGTACCTCACCAGGCGAACGCTCGAATTCTGAAAGCAGTGAGCAAGCGCGTTGGAATCTCCTACGAAAAATTCATCGTTACGGTGGGGAAGTATGGTAACACATCGGCTGCTTCCGTCTCAATGGCGTTGGGATGGGCTGCGGAAGAGGGGATTTTTGAAGAAGGTGACAAGATCATCTTCTGTTCCGTCGGGGCCGGGTTTACCTACGCTGGCGGTTTGATGGTTTGGTAGACGAAGGTGTCTATCAGGGGGCCCATTTAGAAAATTCGTGCTGCAAGATGCTAAGGGCTTTGACCGCGGCGGTTTCGCATTTCAGCACATAGGGCCCCAGTGAGACTGGAAGGAAATCTGCCTGGCGAATTTGGGTATACTCGGTTTCCGTGAAATCACCTTCGGGGCCGACTAGAAATATCCCCGAAGCGTTGGGATTTAGAACGGCTTTTTCAATTTGCCCGTGAAGCGTGGCACTGCCTTCTTCGAGGGAGGCAATGAGCTTCAGCTGGAAATTTCCCGATTCTTTTTCCAGAAAAAGATCCAAACGCTGAGCGGGATGAATGGTGGGAATAAACGGGTTTCCCGACTGTTTCGCTCCCTCAATTGCGACCCCGAGCCATTTTTCGTTCTTCGTTTTTTCTTTGCCATCGCGGATCTTGGTTTCGGTTCGATTGGAAATCAAAGGATAGATGTCCTGAATACCCAGCTCCGTTGCTTTGCGAATGATGTTCTCCAAGCCCTTCGATTTTGGAATCGACTGGGCCAAAGCGATTCTTTGAAGAGGAGGAGAGTGGTGGTTGAAGGCTTTTCCCTCCAAGACAGCCTCCCTTTTATTGGCTATGGTTATTTCTGAGGCCCATTCATTCCCAAAGCCGTCGAAGATAATGACCGGGTCTCCCTGACGGGCGCGATTTACCGAGATCAAGTGATGCGACTCATCAGCCGAAAGTGTGATCTGCGGCACGTTTGGATCTAGAGTTGGGCAGTAACTCCGAAAGTCGGGCATTTCGAGAGCATTACCATCTGATTGGCTTCGATCAAATTGAAATCCGCGATGGGGCCTATTATTGCTAAAATAAAAAAAGAAAGGGCCCCGTTAAGCGAGACCCTTTCTAACTTATCAAACTACAAACCAGAACTAAGAAAAAACTACTACTTCCTCTTCTGTCTATGATAGGTGCATCTACGGTAGAAACGTTCAAAGAAACATCCAGTTTTCGGAGAAATCTTTTTTGCGGCCCTTCCAGAAGGAGAACGGCGAGGATTGCGGGCAACAAAAAGGCGCCGCTAAGCGACGCCTTTTCGACTTATCAAACTACAAACCAGATACTAAAATGAATAAAATCCTTTTGAATACTATGGGATAGACGGGTTCCGGGGCCTAGCGTTCAAAATTTTGAATCTTTTTAGGCAGAAATCTCACGAAAAGTCATAAGTCTTTGTTTTACAGTGGATTAAGATTTTAAAATTAAGCGATCTTCGTGGTAATGGAAGGGTAGGACCTTCGATTTGAAGCACTGCTATGCTTCGAAAATACCAATGCCGGCACAATATTCTCAAACCAACTATCCATAGTGATGTCATAAGTTGAAAAGGGTTCAGCACCTTTCCTTCTCATTTCAAGGTATTGGGCTGCGTTTACTACTCGGACATAGGACTTATTGTCTTCAAGATCTAGCCTCAGGAACTCGTAACTATCTTGCCCTCCCATTGAGATTTTTTGGTCAAATAAGCTATCTACATCGGGAACTTCGTCGAAACTGGAAACCGTAAGCTCGTCAAATTCGAAAGGTTGAACAATTCTTGGCTTTATACTCGATCGCTCTACCAGTTCCAATAAGCAGGCCAATACTAGCAAGGCGAAGATGATTGGTAATCGATAATGTTTCATTTAGCTTCAGCTTTGAATTTTTCAGTTGTATTGGCTTCCCCCCAAGCTCTACCAGTTCTTTGGAGAGAGTAAAACTAGATAAATCTTCCTCTCCATCAAATTGGAAATTTTCTCCAAGGTTCCACTGCGCGCTGCTGTAAGCGGCTTCTCCCTCGTAGTTGGCGTTCGATGAAATACTGTACCATATTTTGCCATTTGTAATGTTTTTTGTCGACGTTGAGCCAGAAGTCGCCAGGAGGCCAATCTCCTTCATCCTAAATGGCGTTAGAAAGCCATCATTGATGCCTCCCTTGAGCGAATAGATGTAGACCGGCTCGCCGAATTAGGCGTACGTATCGGCATTCTGATCTCGCTTGGGTGTGGCAGTGAGGCCGAGCTGCATAGCTGGCTCGAAGTAGTCTAGTATGCCTCGCCAATTGCTCTCGTCGTTCGCTCCGCCCCGGTGGCACTCATCCACGACGATGAGGTCGAAGAAGTCGGAAGGATATTTCCCGAAATTGGGCGAAGGCTGGCCTGACGCGTCAGTCCCAGTCATAAACGTCTCAAAGATGGTGAAGAAGATACTCCAATTTTTTGGAACCCTCCCACGCTTCCTTATCTAATCAGGAGCTATGCGTTTTCAGGGCGTCCTCATCGAATGCCGAGAATGAATTGTAAGCCTGGTTGGCGGGGATGTTTCGGTCGGCTAGAAAAAGGATGCAAGGACGTCTCGTAGGCTGTGCAGTGACGTTCCGTCTGCTGTGAAACAGCGTCCAGGCAATCTGGAAAGCTATAGCCGTTTTCCCTGTGCCTCTCGCCAGGGTGAGCAGTATTCGCTTTTTGCCATCGGCTATCGCCTTGATTGCATTATCTATCGCCGTGTGTTGGTAGTACCGTGGCTGCCAAGCCCCGCTTTTATCGTCGAACGGTATTTTGCCAAACCTCTCTCGCCACGGATTGGCATCATCGAAAGTCATGCTCTGTAGCTCGTCTAGCAAGGGATACTTAAGCACGTTCGCTTCGCCCCCTGTTTGCATATCGATCTGGTAGATGCCTACGCCATTGGTCGAGTAGGTGAAGCGGGTTAGCAGCTTCCCGGCGTATTTCTTGGCCTGGAAATGCGCCGCTGGAAACGAGCGATTTTCTTATCTGCTTTAACCAGTAGATGAGTAATAAATTTGCCAGTTGGAATGCCTCCCAGAAGCTCTCCAGAAACACTTAATTTCTTCAGCCCTACGATGAAGTCATATTTTTTGCTTAGGGCCATGAGTTCAGTATGTGGGTTGACTCCCAGTTTAGCGTAAAAGCCACCGCCTGATGCCACATCCTCACCAGGTTTCGGTGAATTTGGAGGACGCATGTGTTTTACCTGTACGGCATCTATGATGAATTTCTTTTCATCTGCAAAGGTTAACTGTGACCATATTTCGTCGATTCCCCAGCCGCTCCTAGAGATAAGAAAAAGCGGCACAGCTTTTTGAAGGGATTGTTTTGTGAAAACTGGCGCCATAACTTCAACAAAATTTGTCTCACGAAATATAAAGGGTCGTCGATGAGTGGTTAAACCATGGCTAACTGGGCTGTCTTGTGTTAGCGAGGGCTGAGCTAGTGGCATTTTATTTTTTATAAAGATATCAAATAGTCGGTTTACAGTTTCACCCGAGCACTGCAAATCATCATCAGGGAGCCAGAAGAATTCGTACTTCTTCCATATTTCTGGCTGATTGGAGAAGAAGCTATCGAGCAGTGCAAATTTGGCCCCTTCTTGCGGGAAACAGTAGTCTGAGTGCTTCTTGTTGTCTTTGTAGCTATTGGGATCAAATGAAATGACAGCTATATCATATGTCCGGTCGGCAAACTGGTGCCAGTTCTTGTGGCAACTATCAGCCCCGGCTGGGATAACGATGAGACTTTTGTTTTTTGTAATTTGAAATAGACTTTCGTTATGATGGCAATGGTGAGTGAACAAACGCGGGCATCTGGTTTGTTGACTTATGCCTATTAATGTAAAGAGCAGCAGTCTCAAGGGCTTCAGCAATAGTTTTATCCATATCCAAGTAACGATAAGTCCCTAATCGTCCAACAAAAGTGACTGTACTTTCTGTCTCAGCCTTGTTGACGTATTTTCCCAGAAGCGATTTGTCGTTAGTCAGTCTTATAGGATAGTAGGGTATGTCGCCAGCCGTGCAAGCGCGACTGTATTCACGAAAACAAATGCTCTGATCATGAGATTCCCATGGAGCGAAATATTTATGCTCTGTCGTTCTCGTATAAGGTACGTCTGAATCGCATTGGTTAATGACCGCATTACCTTGAGCGTCACCATCCTGCCTGAATTCTTTAAAATCTAAAGTTCTGTACCCAAGGTCTCCGAAGCAGTTGTTGTAATAGCTGTCAATCGGCCCACTGTAGAAAACATGCTGCCATTCTTCATTTTGAAGAGATGTGAAGTTTGTGCTGAGTCGCAGATCTATCAGTTTATGATCCAGAATATTATCCACTATGGCCGTGTAGCCTTCACGAGGAATGCCCTGATGCGGATGGCTAAAGTAATTATCGTTGTAATTAAAGCGTAGCGGAAGCCGTTTCAGGATAGAAGCGGGTAGTTCAGTTGGCGAAACGCCCCATTGTTTTTCCGTGTAGCCTTTAAAGAAAGCCTCATATAGCTCTTTGCCGATCATTGATTGAGCTTGCTCTTCAAAGTTAGCAGGTTCGTGCTCAAACGAAATGGTTTTTGAGCATATAAACTCTTCGGCTTCAGCAGGAGACATGCTGGTGCCAAAAAATTGATTAATCGTGTGCAGGTTTACTGGTAGCGAATATACTTTGCCAGCAACGACAGCTTTGGGTCGGTTTACAAAGGGCATGAATTCGCCAAATTTATTTACATACTCCCAAACTTCCTCTATATCCGTATGGAAAATATGTGGGCCATAGCGGTGTACCATGACCCCGGTTTCAGCATCGCGATCGGTATGGCAATTGCCAGCAGAGTGCGAGCGCTTGTCAATGACAACAGAGGAGATGCTGGCTTCAGCAAGTTGCCTGGCAATTACTGCGCCAGAGAAACCAGCGCCTACTATGCAAACCTGTTTATTCGCCACGAAAAAATCTGTTTAACTTACTATAGTAAAAAAGCTACTGAACTAATAGCCTACTCAGGGCTTAACAAGCAAAATCATTTTTTTGTACTTTGGCAAGCTTCAAGTATCATAAGTCGCTCTGACCCCTCCGCAAAGGTAGGGGTCTGACCCCTTTAATTTGATACTGATTGGACACTCTTTCATAGGCCTGCCAAGCCGTACTCTCGAATCCAGTGTGGGACTTACTACTCCGTCTTAAGGACTTCGAGGTGACAGCCTGAGACTCTAAGTTGTGTCTCGATCGAAGGATGGTACCCAGGGGGGGAATCGAACCCCCACTTCCGAAGAAACCTGATTTTGAGTCAGGCGCGTCTACCAATTCCGCCACCTGGGCATCCTTTGAAAGAGGAGAGGTGTATGCCTGCCAGCTCAATTGGAAGCAAGTCAAATTCAACTGTTTGAGGCGTCCACGATAAATAAATCCAGCTTTCGGAAAAAAGCATTTGAAATCGAATCCAGAGCTCCCCAAGTTCTCCTGTCTTTCCTTTGTGTCGGGCCATGGCGCAGCTTGGTAGCGCGCTTGTCTGGGGGACAAGAGGTCCCGAGTTCAAATCTCGGTGGCCCGACCATTTTTCTCTTTTTCATGGATTCCGCTTTTCTGGCGTGAGTACTCGTCTTCCTCTTCGATATTTGATTCCGCCAGTCGCCTTGCTCGCGGCGGTTGCTTGGGCATCGAGTTTTGACGAAAGCAGTCCACAGGGTCCAGATATCGTCAATTTTGACAAGGTGGCCCATTTCTTCGTGTTTGGGTTGCTGGGCACTCTTTGGTTTCGTTGGGTGCCGGGTCCTTTGCGATCAAACTCCCGATTAGCGTGGGCTTTTTTGTTGGCGATTTCATACGGAATAGTGGACGAATGGATACAATTCTACAATCCCCTTAGGTCGTCGGATTTGATGGACATTGTCGCAGATGGGGCTGGGGCGGCAACGGCGATTTTTGTTTACTGCTCTTGGGGACTCTACCGACGCACTTTGGAAACGCGGTTCTGGGATGTGATGAGAGGCAGAATTGGCAAAGAAGCCGGGGCTGAATAGATTTCAGCGTTTGCGTATTCGTTCGAGAATCGAAGTCACCGATCCGATTGTCTAGCGGGTATGTAACCTGAACTTGCGTCCCGCTTCTGAAACTCTTGAATGGAGGGCAATGAAGGACGTGAAGGTAGAGGCTGAAATCAGGGCTTTGAGAAATGAGATCGAGAAGCACGATGAGCTCTACTACCGCCAGGCGGATCCCGAAATATCTGACCGGGAATACGACCAGCTGAAACATGATTTGGAAGCATTAGAAGCGGCTCATCCCGAATGGGTTCCGAATGACACCCCTACACAGCGGGTGGGGGATGACTTGGTGGAAGGATTTGAATCTTATATTCATCGGCTTCCCATGCTTAGCCTGGACAACACGTATTCGGAAGATGAATTTTTTGCATTTGTAGAGAGAATTGTAAAAGGCCTGGAAGTGGTCTCGGTCGATTTTGTTGTTGAGCCGAAGATAGACGGGGTTGCTGTTAGTATCACTTACGAAAACGGAAAACTGGTTCGGGCAGTGACCCGAGGAAATGGGACCGAGGGAGATGATATTACGGCAAATGTGCTCTTCATTGAGGAGCTGCCGCGAGAGTTGAAAGGAGCGGATCTCCCGGATGTTATCGAAATTCGAGGAGAAATCTATATGCGTAACGACGAATTCGATCGGATTAATGCTGAGCGCAGCGCAGCTGGGCTCGAGGAATTTAAGAATCCGCGGAACTTGGCAGCGGGTACGGTCAAAATGCTAGACCGAGATGAGGTCGCTCGGCGGAAACTTAGCATTGTCCTTTACGGACTTGGTTTCTGCCAACCTGAAATCGTATCGTCACAATCCGAGTTTAGTCAGACGCTTACTCATTGGGGCTTTCCGGTGGGAGAACGAATTTGGGAAACCCGTGGCGCTGAAGAGGCGTGGCAAGCGATAGAAGAGTTGGACTCCCTGCGCGATCAACTTCCGTATCCAACCGACGGAGCGGTTGTGAAGACCAACCGATTGGACCAGCAGGATCAGTTGGGAAAGACGTCGAAGGCGCCCCGATGGGCGATCGCGTTCAAGTTTGCGGCCGAACAGTCTGAGACGGTTCTGGAAGGGATTACCCTTCAGGTCGGACGGACCGGGGTCCTGACTCCGGTTGCAGAATTGCGACCGACCCAACTTGCTGGAACGACCGTTTCGCGGGCCACTCTGCATAACCAGGAAGAGATGCAACGAAAGGACGTTCGAATTGGGGATTCAGTGATTTTGGAAAAGGCCGGCGAAATCATCCCAGCAGTGATCCGAGTAGTTCTTGAAAAGCGCCCCCGCGACAGCGTTCCCTTTGTCTTTCCTGAATCCTGTCCGAAATGTGGCACGCCAACACGCAAGTTAGAGGGCGAAGTAGCCCTTCGCTGTCTCAACATAAAGTGTCCGGCTCAGGTGAAGGGGCGCTTGCAGCACTTTGCCTCACGCCAGTGTATGGATATTGAAGGGCTGGGCGAGGCAGTGGTCGAGCAACTCGTTGAGCGTTCCCTCGTATCCAATCTTTCGGATATCTTTCGATTGGCGTATGACCAGATCGTTGCACTTGAAAAATTTGCTGAGAAGTCGTCACGGAATCTACTGGAAGCGATCGAGCAGAGTAAAACGAAAAAATTGTGGCGCTTGATTCATGGGCTTGGAATTCCACAAGTTGGGGCGACCGCAGCAAAGGACTTGGCAAAGCATTTTGGATCAGTCGCCCATTTAAGGGAGGCGAATGTCGAAACGCTGGTAGAGATTGATGGAATCGGCGAAAAGACCGCCCAGGGAATAGTCGCTTATTTCGATAGCGAAGTGAACGCAGCGGTCGTGGATTCGCTTTTTGAATTAGGGGTGAACCCCACCGCCCCGGAGATGATCGAAAGGAGCCAAGCGATCTTCGAGGGTACGAGTTTTGTCATTACGGGAACCCTGCCCACGATGAAACGCGATGAAGCGAAAGCCCTGATCGAAAGCAAGGGAGGAAAAGTCGCTGGGAGCGTCAGCAAAAAGACGACCTATTTGCTGACGGGCGAGTCCGCGGGATCTAAATTGACGAAAGCGGAAAGCCTTGGGGTAAAAATTCTTTCCGAAGCCGATCTAATTCAAGGAATCGAAAAAGGGAGCTTGGTCTAGATTCCAGGAGCCTGCATTTTTGCCTGAAGCTCGGTTTGAAACGCTTGGATGTCAGATTCCGAGGGCTGGTATCCCTCTTGGTCGGGATCCAGTCCCAGGCGACCCATCTGATCCACATACCATTTGGCCGCTACTCCGTCAGAGAAAGTGACGGTACCGCTGATGGCCGAACCCGGACGTACAATTTTATCAATGTCGACGGATAAGGACCCGTTCCCTAAGGCAACTTCCTCAGACGCCGACATATCAGAGCTTGCCGCTTCAACTGGGACCGCGTCATCCGGCTCAGGTTTCGGCTCCTCTTCCTTCAGGTCCAAGTTTAGGTCGTCTAGCAGAAATCGCGTTTCCATAAAGGTCATTGCGACTCCAAATTCACTAGTAATAAGCCGTTGGATGTCCGCAATGGATTTACCATCGGCGAGGCTTTGGGCTATGGTCTGCTTTTGTTCGTGACTGAGATTCATGGTGGCGTAGGACTTATAGAACCAATAGGTCTTATAAGAAGGATAGGTCCAGCTCTATCTTGAAAGCTGGGCTTTCAGGTAGTCGACACTGTGGCGAACGGTGTCGTCTTGGTCTACAAGGTTTTCGACCTGCCGACAGGCATGGATTACCGTACCGTGATCCCGTCCCCCAAACGACTCACCGATTTCTTGCAGCGAGTGCTTGGTAAGTTCCCGACTCAAGTACATGGCGATCTGTCTGGGAACGGCGATGTGATTGGGCCGCCGCCGACTTAGCATGTCGGAATGCCTTAGCTCGAAGTATTCGGCTACTTTCTTCTGTATCGTATCAATCGTGAGTTGCTGTTTGGCCGCTTCCATTAGCACGTCGCTTAAGAGCATCTCGCAAGTGGAGATATCGAGCGGGCTTCCGGTAAGAGAAGAGTAGCTGCAAACTTTGATTAAGGCTCCTTCGAGCCGGCGAATATTTTTTACGATGTGTTCCGCGATGAAATTGATGATCTCATCCTGGACCTTGAAGTTATGCTGCTCGGCCTTTTTGCGCAGGATGGCAACACGGGTCTCGAAATCGGGAGCTTGGATATCGGTTACTAGACCCCACTGGAATCTGGATACGAGGCGACTTTCGAGTTTCGCTATTTCGTTGGCCGGTCTATCGCTTGAAAGGAAAATCTGCTTTTGCTGCTCGAAGAGCTCGTTGAAGGTGTGGAAGAATTCTTCCTGGATTCGCTCCTTGCCACTGAGAAACTGGACGTCGTCGATTAAAAGGACATCTACGCGGCGATACCGTTTGCGAAAACGGGTCAGCGTATTCTCTTGAATAGAGGAAATGAATTCGTTCGTGAACTTTTCGGAAGAGAGGTAAGCAATTCGGGCGTCAGGCTTGTTTTGGAGAATGTGATGTCCCACGGCGTGCATGAGATGAGTCTTGCCCAATCCAGTCTCCCCATAAACGAAGAGGGGGTTGTAGGCTTCCGCCGGCGCATGCGCTACCGCGATCGCTGCGGCGTGTGCCAATTGGCTATTGGAGCCGATAACGAAATTCTCAAAAGTGTTCCGACGATTGAGATTGGAATCGATGGCTCCTTTGTTCCTCTGGTTGGCGCTCGCTGCATTCCCTCGGAAATTGGACATCTCAGTATTGGTATGCCGCGTATTGTTGCCAACGGTGTCTTCGTCCGCGGAGTTGTCTACTAAAGTAACGGTTACTGGATGGCCCAAAAACCGTTGAAAGGCTTTGGTGAGTAGATCCAAGTAGTTATCGTTGATCCAAATTGCGGAAAACTCACTCGGTACTTGAAGGACCACGGAATTGCCATCCGAGCTTAGGCACTCTACGGAAACAAACCAGCTATCAAAGATATCGCGTGGAAGGAGCTCTGAAAGCTCGGTTTTTACTTTTTCCCAAATTAGTGTGGGCTCAGTGACCTGTGGCAT